>JBDSDX010000001.1:0-795370 GCA_039920285.1 Saccharimonadales bacterium (SeqCode)
CCGTTCGCCGCTCGTGTACCCCCGAAAGGGCCTTACCGCTCGACTTGCATGTGTTAGGCACGCCGCCAGCATTCATCCTGAGCCAGGATCAAACTCTCCATTTAAAATGTTTCTATTTCAAAACATAAGACTCATATACATAATAAACTGACGATGATTGAATCTATCAAAAGATAGATTCAGATTTGCACTACTAAATTGTCAAAGATCATTGTCTCTTTTCACTTCACAACTCCACGTTGGAAAGAGGTTGCCTAGCAACCAGACTCTCCCAATCTTACACGCTATCTGTTAATCAGTCAATACGTAAACGAGAGAATCTTTGGTGTTAAATGAAGATTTCTAAAGTGTTGCAAGTGCAACAACAACTCCAACAACCATACCGACGAGCGCGCCGACCATAACTTCTTGAGGAGTGTGACCTTTGGCGACACGTGGAAGTGCAACTTTACTGTCTTTTTCTTTGATAAGTTCTGTCAAAGCTTTACCTTGTTCACCAGATGAGCGGCGGACCATAACAGCATCGTACATAACGATAGCGGCAAATAAGATGGCGAGACCGAAGAGCCCAGAGTCTCCTCCGTCCCTCACACCAATCACCATCACCAAGGCAACGACGCTGGCACTATGTGCGCTTGGCATACTCCCTGATAAATACAGCTGACGAAGGTTTTTAAACGATCGTCCGCGAATACTTGCGACGAGATACTTCGCACCCTGCGCAACTAACCATGCTAATGCAGCGGCAATTATGTAGGGTGAAAAGATATCCATTTCTATGCTTCCTTTACGTCTTCTTCAGGCTCTTCAATAGCTTGTTCAGGAACGAATCCGAATGATGAAACTTTGTCCCCTTCACCGGTTCGCATGATGCGGACACCTTGCGTGGTGCGCCCAAGTACCGGAACGTCCTTAAGCCCAACACGAATCGCTTGACCCTTGCTTGAAATCAACAGGATTTCGGCAGTATCGGCATCGAGTGAACGAACGGCAACGATTGGACCCGTCTTGGCGGTCACGATAGCTGCTTTAATTCCGACACCTCCACGTTTGTGTGACGGGAAGTTGGCTGCTTTGGTGATTTTTCCGTAACCACTTTGGCTAATAACGAGGAGATTACCTTCGTTGTTGGCGACAATGTCCATACCGACAACACTATCATTTGGTCGTAAGCGAACACCACGAACACCACGAGCTGCACGGCCCATTGGGCGAGCGTCTGCTTCACCAAATCGAATCGCCTGACCAGCAGATGTTGAAATGATTACATCATTTTCACCTGTTGTTTTCTTAATCCAACGTAGTTCATCACCATCATCGAGCTTGATCGCAATCAGGCCGTTCGTACGAATATTTGCGTAGTCCTTGAATGGTGTTTTCTTGACGGTTCCCTTGATGGTCGCCATGAAGAGATAGCCATCATCTTTAGCATCTTTCTCGTGTTTGATGATAGAGGTGATCTTCTCTTCTGGTTGTAACGCCAGAAGGTTAACTGCTGCGACACCCTTTGCTGCCAGAGAGGCGGCTGGAACTTCGTATGCTTTCAGGCGGAAAATGCGGCCCTTGTTCGTGAAGAACAATAGGTAGTCGTGAGTGCTGGCTGGGATGAGTTGGTCGATGACGTCCTCTTCTTTTGTCGTCATGCCCCGTTTGCCTTTGCCACCACGATTCTGACGGCGATATTCACTCACTAATGTACGCTTGATGTAGTTTTCTGTTGTCAAAAGAATAACAGAATCTTCTTCCGGAATGAGTTCTTCATCACTGAATTTACCGAGTTCGTGGTTGATGAGTTTCGAGCGTCGTTCGTCGCCGTACTTCTCTTTCATTTCGAGTAGTTCTTCTTTGATGATTCTCAAAATCTCTTTTTCGTCAGACAAAATGCCTTCGAGTTTCTTGATGAGTGCGAGAAGTTCATTGAGTTCGTCCTCAATTGCTTGGCGTTCAAGTCCAACCAAACGACGTAGTTGCATCGCAAGGATAGCCTTGGCTTGAATCTCACTCAGTTTAAAGGCTTCAATCAAACTCGCTTCAGCGATGTCACTGGTTTTGCTGGCACGAATAATACGAATCACTTCATCAATATGATCAAGCGCAATTTTGTAACCTTCCAAGATATGAGCACGGGCTTTAGCGGCCTTAAGTTCAAACTCAGTTCGGCGTCGAATGACAACTTGACGGTGTTTAATGAACTCATTCAAGATCTCAACGATGCCAAGAATACGTGGTTGAATACCATCGATCAAAGCCAACATGTTGAAGTGGAAGCTCGTCTGTAGCGCAGTCATCTTGAACAGTTGGTTTAAAATTTTCTTCGGGTAAGAGTCTTTACGAAGTTCGATGACAACACGAACGGCACCACGAGCACTTTCGTCTCGCAGGTCGCTAATGACAATCTTCTTCTCTTTGTGAAGCTCGGCAATACGCTCGATGAGCGTTGCTTTATTTACACCATATGGCATTTCAGTCACTACGATTTGACTGCGACCCTTCTTAGTCTCTTCAATTTCAGTGACAGCGCGAATTGTGACGCTACCACGTCCGGTCTGATAGGCCTGCTTCATTGGCGCACCACCATAGACAACACCACCGGTTGGAAAATCAGGACCCTTCACGAATTGGAGGAGATCATCGACAGATGATTCAGGATTATCAATCAAAGCGATTGTTGCATCAACCAATTCCCCTAAGTTGTGCGGTGGAATACTGGTCGCCATACCAACCGCGATACCAACTTGTCCGTTGAGGAGCAGGTTTGGCAAACGCGCAGGCAATACTGATGGTTCTTGTTCTGAGCCATCGTAGTTATCGCGGAAATCTACGGTGTCTTTATCAAGGTCAGTCAGCAGTTCGTTACCAACGCGGCCCAAACGAGCCTCGGTGTAACGGTTGGCAGCTGGTGGATCTCCGTCCATTGAACCAAAGTTACCCTGTCCGTTGACGAGTGGATACCGCATCACCCAGTCTTGGGCGAGACGAACCATTGCCATATAGATAGATGAGTCACCGTGTGGGTGATATTTACCCATAACGTCACCGATAATACGGGCGCTTTTTAGAAAACGGCCAGTTGGACGAAGGTTTTGCTCACCCATCGTATAGAGAATACGTCGGTGAACCGGCTTCATACCATCACGAACATCTGGTAGTGCACGGTCAATGATGACACTCATCGAATACTTCAGGAAGCTATCTTCCATCACGTCTTCAACTGATTGTTTTTCAACTAATCGAGAGTGTGTTTGTGGTGCGATGATAACATCGCCGTCTGCGTTTACCGGAAGAAGTTCTTCGGCTGCGTTTGCTGAGTCAAAAATCTGTTCGTCGTCCATACTAAATATCCAAATCCTCTATACTTAATGACTTTGCGCGGCTTTGAATAAAGCTTTTACGAAGATCGACTTGATCACCCATCAATTTGGTGAAGATCGCGTCGCTCTTTTCGGCATCTTCAACTCGTACTTGAATCAATACACGATTTTCAGGATTCATCGTGGTATCCCAGAGCTGTTCAGCGTCCATTTCACCAAGACCCTTGTAGCGTTGCAGTAATGTAATGCCGGCTTGCTTGTTAATGTCAGTGTCAGTATCAACGACCACACCCTTATCTTTTCGTTCTTGGATCATACGAGCCAAAATTGTATCACGCTCTTCATCACTGTAGGCATACTCTTTCTTTGTTCCTTGGCGGAGCAAGAAGAGTGGTGGTTTTGCCAAATAGATATGTCCCCCACTAATGACTTCTGGCATGTAGCGGAAGAAGAAGGTCAAAAGTAGTGTTGAAATGTGACTTCCGTCAACATCGGCGTCGGTCATGATCACAATACGGTGATAACGGAGGCCATTAATGTCAAATTGATCGCTAATGCCCACGCCAAGAGCTTTGATGAGGCTCACAATTTCGTTGTTTCCCAGCATACGATCGAGACGTGCGCGTTCTGTGTTAAGAACCTTACCACGAAGTGGCAAAATTGCCTGAGTTTTGCTGTCGCGACCAGATTTCGCTGATCCACCCGCTGAGTCACCCTCTACAATGTAGATTTCTGACTCTGAAGGATCTTTGCTCGAACAGTCAGATAGTTTACCTGGCAAGCTTAAACCATCGAGTGCACCCTTACGGATGACATTATCGCGTGCTGCACGGGCTGCTTGACGAGCACGGGCTGCCAGCAGTGCTTTTCCAACGATTTTCTTCGCAACTGCAGGATTTTCATCGAGATAGTATGAGAAATACTCATTCATTACTTGTTCGACGTAGCGACGAACTTCAGGGTTACCGAGTTTATTCTTGGTTTGACCTTCAAATTGAGGGTCAGGCATTTTCACAAGGATAATCGCAGTGAGTCCTTCACGAATATCATCACCGGTAAGATTGTCCTCTTTTTCTTTGAGAAGACTGGCTTTACGGGCGTATTCGTTGATAACACGGGTCAATGCAGAACGGAATCCGATTATGTGAGTTCCACCGTCAGGTGTTAAGACGTTGTTGGCAAAAGGCTTCACTATTTCGACGAAGGTCTCATTATATTGAATGGCGATTTCAACCATTGTCTCTTCAACTTGCTTCTCAACATAGAAGATACTGTCTGTGACGACGTCTTTACCAATATTTAGGTGTTTGACGTAGCTTTGGATACCACCCTCGAAGTAAAATGCTTCGCGTTTGCCAGTGCGGTTATCAACCACTGAGACATAGACACCCTTGGTGAGGTATGCCTGGTGACGAAGATAATCAACGACCCATTCGTAGTCGAATTCGACTGTTTCTTTAAAGATAGTGTCGTCTGGATAAAAAGTGATGGTTGTTCCATTTTGACGATCGGTTGCACCGACCTTCTTGAACGGAACTTTGACGCCACCACGTTCGAATTCGATGCGGTAGAGCTGACCTTTTTGGACAACTTCAGCGACCATCAAGCTTGAAAGTGCATTTACCACACTTGATCCAACACCGTGAAGACCAGATGAGACCTTGTAGCCGCCGCCACCGAACTTACCACCGGCGTGGAGAACGGTTAGGACAGTCTCAAGACTACTTAAACCTGTTTTTGGGTGTTTATCGACAGGAATACCACGACCATCATCAGAGATAGTAATGCCCCCGTCGTCCAGAATTGTAACTAATACTTTGGTTGCATAGCCAGCAATGGCTTCGTCAATCGAGTTATCAGCGATTTCTTTAATAAGATGATGTACACCGTCGAAGCCAGTGCTTCCGATGTACATACCTGGTCGTTTACGGACTGGTTCGAGGCCCTCAAGGACCTGAATCTGCGAACCGTCATAAGAATTGTCAGTTTTTTGTTGAGCCATATGTAATGTTCCTAATCCCGTTTTCCCCTATATTTTCGGCCTTTTCGGTCGTGTGACTCCCACTATTATAACGAAAAAAAAGTATTCACTCAAGGGTACTTGCACTGAACATATTAGTTATGCTAATCTTATGCACAAGAGGTCCCTAAAAAACAAAAAATATGTTCAGGAAAATTGTCTCTCACCTGTCTTTCAGCCCCGCACTAGTCGGTCAACTCGGCTTCTACGCAAAACGGCTTCGAAAGGAACAAACAACCCGTCGACTCGGGTTAATTTTCGTTGCACTCGCATTAGTCGTACAAAGTGTGGCGGTATTCCAGCCACCCGAATCAGCTAACGCGGCAAGCGATAACGACCTTGTCCCCGGTGGGCTCGGCTTAGGCGCTAACCGTTCGCTGAACAACTTCCTCGCACCATACGATGCGAACACACGCAATTTGAAAGACATCGCGACCACACTTGGTCTGACGCGCGACGAAATCGCCAACGCACAATATAGTTCATTCATTACTGGTTCAGTTCACCGTTCATTCGGTCACGATGCAAAATACAGCCCCGCACAAGGTGAAGTAGCGATGCCGGTATATAATGCCTCTGGTGTTCAGGTGACGACACTCTATTCTCGTCCCCTGTCTCTTGCTAACGGAACAAACGCACGTATATATGCATGGATTGGTCACTCAGCTAAGGCTGGGTGGTTCGCCGTTATGCAAGCTTGCGGTAATTTAGTGATAGATAACGTTCCGGCACCGCCAGCACCAGGTAAAGTGGTTCAAAGTAAAACCGGTACCAACCTGAGTCAAGGCAACGTTGCTGCTTCGACAGTAGCCGCCAAACAAGATGATCGCATTTCATTCACTATCACTGTGAAAAACACTGGCGGACTCGCTATTGTCGCAGATATCGACGATATCTTGAAAGACACCCTTGAATACTCGAAGCTCATTGATCTTGGAGGCGGTACCTTCAACGAAACAACGCAAACATTATCATGGCCAAAGGTAACTCTGGCGCCAAATGAAACCCAATCGCGCACCTTTGCGATTCAAATGGCATCAACTATTCCGACCACACCAACAGGTCAAAGCGATGCAACCTCGTTCGACTGTATTATGGTGAATACATTTGGTAATACGATTCAGGTCCCTGTCAGCTGTGCACCACCGAAGGTGATTGAAAAAATCACGACTGAATTGCCACACACTGGTCCAACTGAGAATATGATCTTCGCGGGCATTGTCCTCGGCGTCGTCACCTTCTTCTACTTCCGATCAAAACAAATGAATAAAGAAGTTCGCTTGATTCGTCGCGACCTTAACGCAGGAAACATCTAATATGAGTACAACACCCGAAGAAGCACCAAAAGGTAACGAGTCATTAAAGACACCAGAAGCCTCTGCAGAGCAGTACGAAGCTCTGCGCGATAAGATTGAAGCTGGCGCTGAGATCGGCATCGAGAACGCTGAAAAGACCGCTGAAAAAGCGAAGATTGAAGCACTCGAAACTGCCATCAGTATTGAAGCAGGAAGTGCAGAGAAAGCTCGTAAAGAGCCGAAGTCTGCTGCACCAGCGAAACGCCGTGGAACAATCTCAAAGAAAGAAAAAGAAGCAAGCTTTAAGCGTCATATGAAAAACGTTCAAGCAGAAATGCCTCCTGTCCAACGTGCCTTCAGTAAGTTTATCCATGCAAAGGCTATCGAGCGTACCAGCGAAGTCGTTGGTGGTACGATCGCTCGTCCAAATGCTATTCTCTCTGGCGCTATCGTCGCCTTTGTTCTTGTGTTAGCTGTCTACTTGATTGCAAAACACCTTGGCTATGTCTTATCAGGCTTTGAAACCATCGCTGCCTTCGCAGTCGGTTGGATTATCGGTCTTCTCTATGACTTCTTCCGCGTGATGATCACCGGCAAAAAATCTTAATTATCGTAGTTTAACGTGAACCTCATCCGCCGCACCTTCGACTTGGTCGCGGACGTGTAGCTTGTGCGGCTCGTGTGTTACCGGTTTCTCTACAGGTTTTTCTATAGGCTTTTCGGCAGGTTTGCTCATTGGTTTTTCAACAGGCTTCAGTGGTTCTACTGGAGCTTCTTTTACTTCAGGAGCTGGCATCGGAGCTGGTGCAACAGGCGCAGCCACAGTTGGACCATAGGCAGGATTCGGATGTGCGACGGCAGGTGCGAGTGGTTGCCTCGGTGTATCAGCGATCTGTTGACGCTTGGCAAGCCAATCATCAAGGAACGATGATCCCCCACCAGCCGGGACCGGAGCTGCAGGTGCTGGAGCAGTGCCTGGGACACCTGTTGGTGCGCCGGCATTTTGGAAGGTCGCCATACGATCTTGTTGTGCTTTCTTGAGTGCATCCATCTTGGCCTTACGAGCAGCATCGCCCGCACCGAGGCGACCGAAGATATCACGATCAACTTCAGCCCTAGGACGGCCGTACTTAGCCCCAGAGAGCTTCTTGAGTGCATCTCTGAGTTGTGGGTTACTTTGGCCCATTGCTGGCACCAGTGACATACTAAAGGCCGCAGACGGCACGTTATTAATCATGACTGAGGCGATCGTTTTAAAGTTTGGCAGTTTGGTCAGATCTTCAGCGTCAAAGGTTGGTGCAAACTTCTTTTGCAGCAACTCGGCATCAGTAATACCGATACGTCCTGCGATCACCGTCCCGATGTTTCCGATGATTGCTTCGCGGATCTTATCAGTAAGCTGAGTCATGAACTGGTTAGCAAGGATCAAACTAAGACGATACTTACGAGCTTCAGACAAAATACTCTCGAAGCTATCAGTGGCGAAGTTCTGGAACTCATCAACGTAGAGTGAAAAATCTTCACGTTCGTTCTCTGGTATATCAGCACGACCCATAGCAGCAGCTTGGAACTTCATAATGAAGATCATACCCAGTAATTGTGAGTTCAACTCACCTGTTCGTCCCTTTGAAAGGTTCACTAGGAGGATTTTTTTGTTATCCATAATTTCACGAAGATCGAATCCACTCTTGGTCTGACCAATAATGTTACGCATCATGTCGTTACCGAGGAAGGCACCGAACTTACTGGCAAACCACCCCAGCATCTCACCCTTTGATGATTCGCTTGTTTGAGCCATTTCTTTGTTCCAGAAATCAAGAACTGTTCGGTTCGTCAGGTATTTAATCTTCTCGTCAGCAAACGCTTGGTCGATGAACACTTGTTGAACATCAAGGAAAGATGAGCCGGCTGGATCAGCCATGACGGTGAGTGCCGCGTTACGGAACCACGACTCAAACCGTGGACCGACAATACCTGTGTGGCCTGGGTCATACAACTTATAGATCATAGCAATCGATTCTTGGATCAAGAAGTCTTGTTGGTCTTGGGTTTCAAATTCAAATAAGTTCAACCCGATCGGCATTTCCATGTCGCTTGGACTAAAGTAAATAACATCTTCGACACGCTCTTTCGGTACCATACCGAGTAGCTCTTCAGCTGAGTCACCGTGCGGGTCAATAAAGGCAAAGCCTTTACCGTCCATCATGTCTTGGTACGCAAGATTTTCGAGCAACTTCGATTTACCAGTACCCGTCTGACCAATCACATAGGTGTGACGACGACGATCATTGGTTGCAAGACGAATCGGTTTCTTCACACCGCGGAATTCATTGACTCCAAGAAGGAAACCTTCGTCCATTGCTTCTGTCGGACCATCGACCTGCTTGTCCATTTGGCGATGAACCTGTGACGTCGGAATTGAACTCTGATTTGGTAAGTGAAAAATAGTCGCCAGCTCAACGGTATTGAGAATGTTCGAAGCTACCTCTTGTGGGAAGAACCTGAATATATATGCCGTGACGAATTCGTCGATATTTTTGCTGATCGTAAATTTAAACCCGTTATTAGATGATGAATCAAATAACGAAAAGGCCGACACAACACTATTCATAAGTGTCTGTGAGCGTCCAGCAGTACTTGATGAAGCGACGACACGAATCAACGTCTCGTAGCCCGGATAGCGAGTCTTCTCTTCAATCGCGTCGACAATCCCTTGCTCAAGTGAACTGAGTTGTTTCTCTTCTTGCTTCACTTCATGAACTTCGGGTGGTTTCCAAAGAGCCTCCATGACGCCTCGTACGTTAAAGTGGTTCGTACTCAGTCCGTGTTTGCTCTTGTTCTTGCGAATAAGGTCGGCCGTATACACCGAGCTGCGAGTCCAACCCGAGCTGGCCGGACGAATTAAGAATTGGATACCGACACCGTCCTCTTTTGTCGCTGCAGATAAAGCATTCAACATTGCGCGAGCTGCATCGCGTTTACTCTCTTGGAATGTTGCGATCGGATAGGCGAAGTTCTTCTTCAAGGTAAACTCGCCCCCGACTGTACCGCTCATGCGTCCAGCTGGATTAAAGATATTTCGCTCTTCGACTTCTTCGAGCCGAGCAGTTGGATAAGCTGCGGCAACTGCCTGAGTCATCATTTCAATCATTGAAGTCGGAACGACAACATAATAGTGAACCAAGCCGCCGTGCGCGACTACTTCAAATGAGACATGGCGCTGACCATATACACGACTCTTGAAACCCTTGGTCGCCGTACTAGCAATGATGTTATACATCACTTGAGCCTGCGACAAGACTTCTTCGGTGAGGTCACGTTCGTCACGCCCATTACTTTCAAGGTCATCGCCGGCTGGTGGAATATGAATATAGAGTGGCACCATCTTGAGACCACGTTCGTAGTTCTTCGCTTCACGCAGTACACGACGGTATTGAAGTAAGACAAAGGTTAAGACACCGGCTACCAGCAGGATTATGACCAAAACCGTTATGATTGTTCCCATTACCTCTTCTTATCTCCCCTAGTGTTCGCGCTTATTCGCCGCTGGCACCAAGCACTTTCCCGAATCGTTTTTGCAGATATTCTTTCTGCAGGTCGTTCACCCGAGCCGTCCGTCCGTGCGGATCGTCCTTGGTTGAGCCAATAATTTGCTTGGCTTTATCGACCCATTCCTTTTCGATGACGTCTTGGTCTTCGGCTACCAATGGACCAACAGATGTTGGTGTCGTCGGGTCAATCGTTGGCGTAACTGGCACCATAATTGGTGCAGCATATGAGGCAGCGTCCGCGACTGCTGCATTCGCTTCGGCGGCTTGTTTGGTGCGCTCGAGACCAGTTTCAAGTCCACTTTCAGGGGTCGGTAAGACCGGAATACGTTCAGCGTTGTTCGCTGGCGTAACAGGTAGTTGTTCTGGCCCAATAGGGGCCCGAGAGTTTTCGGGCTGCATATCTGTAATTATAGCATAACGACCATGAGCGAGAGTGGGTGTTTTTAATAAATTCTTTTCGTCACATAGAGGCAGCCGATCACCTCAAAAACGACCACAAGAAGCAACTCATATATACCGACTGCTCCGACTGATTGTAGACCAATCAGCATCACTGGTGCAGCCGCCAGGACTGTTGAATAATAGTACGAACGGCGAAACGACAACGGTTGGATTGGCTTCTTCATCGTGAAGCCAGATGACGCATACGCAAAAAGTCGTGAGCCACCATACAAAAAAAAGCTCATCAAACCGAGTGAGGTGAGATAAGCTGATATGAAAATTACCAAAAGTCCGAATGGACCGGCCGAAGCTGGCGTTGTGAAAACCAGCATCAGCGAGAGCAAGCAGAGGCTTGCGACGGTAATAAGTGCGATAACTCTTTGTAACATAATAGCTTTACTATATACGAAGCATAAGAGTTTTAAAATATGGAGCCCGAGTGACACGCCATGTGTTCAAGATTGCAGCAGACGCCGCTAAATATTAAATATTAGGCGTGTGAACCAAGAACGACGTATCACTACGAGGCTATCTGACCGCCCTAGGAAACCTAAGGCAACCGTGTGCTCAGTCTGTATTCCCTATTGCACACGCCAAGTAGTTTCTTTGCTCTTCTTTGTAAGAGTAAGGATTTTACTTGGCGTGTGCCGGTACTACACAGCGCAAACGCCTTTGGCGGAGCATCGGCGCCACCGCAGGCAAGATAATCAAAAAAGTACGAATCTCCATATAGGAGGATATTTGATTGTTCCTTGCTGCCTAATGGCAACGCCAACTTTCCGTCAAATGAGGGTCAGTGGATACAAGAGTTTATGATGTTAAGGTGTTGAACTTTGAACGGTGCTTTTGTTTGTTTTGTTTTAAAAGCTATTTCTAATCTAGCATAAACATGATGCTTGGTCAATACTCTGGGAACATATTTATATGTAATATATACATCAATAGTTTTATTTCTTTGTTCTCACTACTGTTATATTCATATTGATGTAATGTACACATCGTTGTTATATACGTCTATACATCAAACAACACGAGGCACTACATGAGAGACAATCCCGTATGTACACTCTCGCGTATCGTTTACCGACCGAACACGGCAAGTCCCGCTGGTGTCATTAGCCCGTCCGCGATGAGTCGCTCAACCAACAGCCGGTTACGTACGGACTGTGTACCTGGCATGCGGCGTGGTGTGCATTTTTGAATATAGCTATGCTCATCATGGCTTCGACGCACACTTTCGCTCCAACCAAAACATAAGGTTTCTTCCAACACATCCTGAAATGTCAGTCCATGAAGACCGGGCCGTTTCTTATTCAACTGCACCCACAGTCCAGCCGAACGATTATGGTATTCACTCAACCAAGCCCGAAACGTGGACCGATCGTCGAAATGAATAATAGGAAGCTCTCCGTTCATTGTCATTTCATTATAAAATAGGGTCACGTCTAGGTCGAGAACCACCATCCATAGACATATATCCCCTGTTCGGGTTGAGTAACTATAGTATTGGCCTGAACACTCAAAAACACGTAGTGTTTTTTACTAAAAAATCTTCAATAAAGTTATTGACACAAGCGCAATGAAGTCCTATTATTAGGGGTAGTTACTGAATAAATAAATTATACAGTGACCAAAAACAAAAATTACGAAAAAACTCCACGAAAACAACCGTTCCTCGCAGGCGGTTGTTTTATTTTGCCCTATTTTCTATCTCGCTATACAAAAAGTCGCCCATTGAAGGGCGACTTTTTAAAATCAGTCTGGTGGAGCTGCCGGGTACTGCCCCCGGGTCCGAAAGGTAACCTGCTATTCGTCTACAAACATAGTCTGAACTGAGGGTTAACGACTGCCGAGCCTGAAGTTCAAACAGAAATGGCTCATAAGTCGCGCTGAAAGGTGTCCCCTATGATCCGCAGCTGCCCGGATCAAGGGTAAGTGGCATATTTATAACACTGTTTCCTCTATGCTACCTCGAGAAAATCAATGGCTTAGGCGTTGTAGGCGAAAGCTGGCGCAAAAACAGGAGCAGTGAACGAGTTAACGAACGCTACTACCTTAGCTTTTGCTGTTGCAAATGTGTTTGCAGTTAAAAAGTGCACTGTACGTGTGCGGTCGGTTTGCAAAATAACCTGTTAAAGTCCTCTCGTCGAAGCTATATCAGCCCCACGACCTCTGTATTATAACAATTTAAGACCGATTTTACCAGTGGAGCGTACGCTAAACAGCAGATATGGTTGCGAAGGTAAATACAGTAGCATTAATTGGCTTTGACGGAGCCCTAATAGAGGTCGAGGCTGACATAAAGCAAGGACTACCGGGTATCCAGATCGTTGGCATGGGAAGTAAAGCCATTGATGAAGCGAGAGAAAGGGTACGGAGCGCAATCTCCAATTCACTTCTCACCTTTCCACCCCGGAAGCTCACTATTAACCTCGCTCCTGCGGAACTACCAAAAGAAGGTGCCCATTTTGATCTCCCGATTGCTATTTCTATATTAATCGCCAGTGGTCAGTTGAAACAAACAGAGGTGAACGGTGCCGCTTTTGCAGGTGAACTTGCGTTGACTGGTGAACTACGGCCGATTCGAGGTGCGATTACCCTGGCCGAAACCGCCCACAAAGCAGGGCTTAATACTCTCTACGTCCCCCTTGAGAACGCATCTCAAGCAGTCCTGATCTCAGGAATCACCGTCATTGGCATTCGAGACCTGACGTCTCTCTACCAGCACCTCAAGCAGGCAACAGTGATTAAGCCAACAACCACCCCTCTTATCGCCTCTGTTATTCATCCCGATACGACACCGATCGATGATATCAAAGGTCAAGACCAAGCCAAGCGAGCCCTCACTATCGCCGTCTCTGGTCGGCACAATCTGTTACTGAGCGGGCCGCCTGGTGCGGGTAAGACGATGCTCGCCAAGGCGCTCGTCGGTCTCCTTCCTCCCCTCACCCCTGATGAGCAAATCGCCGTGACAAAAATTCATAGCCTAACAGGTGACGCGTCACCCCTTATCCAGACCGACCGACCATTTCGGGCACCTCACCACACCACTAGTTCGATTGCGCTTATCGGTGGTGGTGCCCGACCACGCCCAGGTGAAATTAGTCTCGCCCATCTCGGCGTCTTATTCTTAGACGAACTACCTGAATATTCACGTTCATCGCTCGAAGCACTGCGTCAGCCACTTGAAGACAAAAGTGTCTCAATTGCCCGAACACATGGACGAGTTACTTACCCAGCAGACTTCATGTTAGTGGCTACAATGAACCCATGTCCTTGCGGATATTTGGGTGACGAACGTCACGAATGTATGTGTTCAGCCACCCAAATTTTAGCTTATCAAAAACGTCTTTCTGGTCCACTCTTAGACCGAATTGACCTTTTTGTGAATGTCTCAAAGGTCAAAAACGAAACGTTATTAACCACTAATACGTTGCATAAAACTCAACAGTCAATAGTGGTCAAGTTAATAGAATCCGCACTTGTACAACAAAAATATAGATTTAATAGTAGCACGATTTACAACGGTTCATTGTCTTCACCAGAGGTTCGAAAAAAACTCGCTATGACAGACTCGGCACGTGATTTACTGAACACTGCAGCGGAACGCTTGGACCTTACCGCACGGAGCTATTTTAAAGTTATCAAAGTCGCCCAAACCATTGCTGATCTCTCAAAATGCCCCCTCATTGAGCCGCCCCACGTGTCCGAAGCATTGCAATTTCGTGCCAACCTACCAACATAACCATCCCCACCCCTTGTATTACCTTGGTTATTTTGTTAGAATAGTCGATGAGTAAAGCAAGAAAACAGTACTCTAGGTAATAACGGAATTAGGGAGAGCACCATCAATCAGTCAATTCGCATCAATGAGGCAATCCGGGCAACCGAGCTGCGTGTTATTGGAGCGGAAGGCGAACAGCTTGGTATTTTGAGCCGCAGCGATGCACTCAAAGCCGCCGCTGAAGCTGGACTTGATCTGGTTGAGATCTCACCTAACGCTGCACCACCCGTTGCAAAAATCGTCGACTGGGGTAAATACCAGTATTCAAAGATGAAAGAGGCGCAAAAAAATCGCCGTAGCAACAAGGCAAACGAACTCAAGCAAATGCGTTTCGGGATGAAGATCGGTCAAGGTGACCTCGACATCAAGCTCCGCAAGATCCGCGAGTTCCTCGCCGAGGGCCACAAGGTCCGTATCCAAGTATTCTTCCGTGGACGTGAAAACGCTCACCGAGACCTCGGGTACGTCATGATCGATCGGATCAGAGGCCTACTGGAAGAAGAAGCTGTTTTCGAGCATGAGCCAACAATGGCCGGGCGCAATCTAAGCGTCGTAATAAGGAGTAAATAATGCCAAAGCTAAAGACCCATAAAGGTACCGCTAAGCGGATCAAGATTACCAGTACTGGTAAATTGACTCGTCGCCGTGCTTTTGGCGCTCACCTTCTTGCAAAGAAGAGTAAGGGCCGCAAACGAAGGATCAACACGACTGCGCTCGTGACTGGTCACACCGCACGAAATATTAAACGAGCACTAGGAATTTAATTATGCGAGTTAAACGAAGCGTCCCCGCACGCAACCGCCACAAAAAGATTTTAAAAGCCGCTAAGGGTATGCAACACAACCGCACCCGTAGTTTCCGTCTTGCAAAGCAAGCGGTCACTCGTGCGCTTGAGTACGCCTACCGTGACCGTCGTAACCGTAAGCGTGATCTCCGTGGTCTTTGGATCACTCGTATCAACGCTGGCGCACGCGAACAAGGCACCACTTACGGCAAGCTTATTGCTGGCCTCAAAGCTGCAAAGATCGAGCTGGACCGTAAGGTTCTTGCTGAGATCGTTGTCAACGAACCTGCTGCATTTGCAGAAATCGTTAAAAGCGCAAAATAAGTTACAGGATCTTTAGCTGCAAAACCACCTCATCTCGGGGTGGTTTTGTTATAGTTCACCAATTTTGAGATACAAAAAGTCCCTCTTTACGAGGGACTCATAGTAGGCAGATCGTCTGTAAGCCGGGTTTTGTCGAGGACGACCATCTATCTAGCCTTGTGATTGCTCACAAGATCGAGCGGGTAGCGACCAACGGACGGATAGCCCTTTATGTTGATCTCCTTGCAGCAGGCAGGGTTTACCTTCTCCATATGTCGCCATATGACGCTGTGGGCTCTTACCCCACTCATTTCACCCTTACCTCCTAAGAGGCGGTTTTGTTTCTGTGGCACTTTCCCTAGGGTTGCCCCCGGTTGCCGTTAACAACTGCCTGTATCCTATGCTGCCCGGACTTTCCTCTTACTCCTTGTGAGAGCAAGCGGTCGTCTAACGAACTGCCTAGCCGATATTATACACGAGCATCATCTTTTTCTCTAGAATGAGCATCGAGAGTCTTATTAACCATGCCGTCAGCCAACTGGTTAAACTCGCGAGATACGTGAGTAAAGGTAACTTTATCAAACAACTTCATAAGTTCATGGATGCGCTCATGGATCGGCCACAACTCGCGATTTTTAATTTTGTAAAAACCCTTCATTTGATTGACGACCAGCATACTATCAATTTTGAAGTCGACGTGTTTGAATTTCAACTCAAAAGCTTTCTCGAGTCCAATACGAACGCCTTGATATTCAGCTTGGTTATTAGTCGTGATACCCAGGTATTCACCGCCCTCAGCAATTACTTCTTGGTTGCTATTGAGAATGACAAAACCGGCCGCTGATGGTCCAGGATTACCGCGTGATCCTCCATCAGAATAAATAGTTACTGTATTTTCTGATGAAGTTTTTACATCATTAGCCTTTTCAACTCGAAGTGTTTCATCTGTTATTTCTTCTTGTTGTATAATTCCCAACAATAATTGTGTTAAATCAGTCAACTCTGATTGTTGCTTATCTGACATCGATTTCCATTTATACTTCGAGTAGTTTCCACTGAGCGAAAGTGGTCGTCCATCTTCAGTTTTTGTCACTAAGTATACGATCACGACATATTGGATTCCGCTGTCATCATGATCAATATACGTCACTGCGTCGAAGAGCTGTGCTGACTTAATATGAATACCAGCATCGTCATGTAAGTAACGACGAAGTGCGTCTTCTGGCTGCTCGTTGTACGCGAGCTTACCGCCAGGTAATTCATACTTGCCCAAAATAGTTGGCCGTCCATTGGCACGTTGTAAGACAAGTGCCTTGCCGCTGTCATTGATAATTGCTCGAACTGATAATCTTTGCTTCATGTTTGTATTACCTTTTGGATAGTACTTAAAGTATATAGCATAAGCAGAAATAAAAAAACTCACCTACAGGTGAGATACATGGTACCCAGAGGCGTCCTAGGCATGATGATATTCCCCGCGTATATGCAAGGTGGGTGGCCGCAATTCACTTCCACGGAAATGAACCATTTGGTTACCCTCATCTATGATATCGGAAAATCATATGCACCTAGGTTGTAAACCCCCTGGGTACTTCTTATTATACTCCTATACTCGAAACACTGCGCTGAAAACATCTAAGAAAAAACTTATGGCTATACGCATAAAGTCACCGAGTTGACTACTGAAGAGGATGATCAAAAGGAAGATAAACATGATGCCATAGCGCTCAATCCAGCGCATCCCCTGTCGGACAATCTCTGGTGCCACGGCGTAGAGCACACGCGAGCCATCAAGTGGTGGAATCGGCAGAATATTAAAGACGAAGAACCCAAGATTCACACTAATAAAGGTCATGAGGATCTGCGCACCGATACCGAGAGTTGGCATACCGATAATAGCCCAGATACCAAAGCTCACGAAAGCAAACACAAAGTTAGTTAATGGCCCACCGATAGCCACCAATGCTGCACCCCAGTCACCGAACTTAACCCTATCCGGGTTAAAGGGCACCGGTTTTGCTCCACCAAAGATTGGCGCGCCGACGATCGCAAGTCCCAGTGGCAAGATGATCGTTAAGAAAGGGTCTATATGCTTAATAGGGTTCAGCGTGAGCCGTCCTTCCCTCTTGGCGGTGTCGTCGCCCAACCAATAGCCCACGAAGGCGTGCATCGCCTCGTGAAGTGTCATAGATATCAAGATGACACCTAGGGTGATAGCAATGGTGATGAGATTTATATCCATTCCTTTCATTATACCAGCTTCACCTCTTGACTCTAAGGGTAAAAAACGGTAGAATGAGTAGCAATGTCCTTGGAAAATCAAGGCGGAGAAAAACTATTATGACAGCACGAGATGAACTCACCGGTAAAGGAAAGCAATTTGGCAACAATGTTAGCTTCTCTTTGCGACGCACAAACCGTGTTTTCAAGCCTAACCTTCAGAAGAAGACCTTCACTGTTGATGGTCAAAAAGTCACTCTTGTGATTGCAGCGAGTACTATTCGCACGCTAAAGAAAAAAGGCATCCTTACAAAACACGACGTCAGTGCCTAACCCAACCGGTTAAAAGAAAAACCTCCGAGAAATCGGAGGTTTTTTTATATGTCGCCTACTTCTAGCTTCGTTCAAGATTGAACAGTGTGAGTGCTGGAGGGAGTGCTGTTGCTTGTTTCAATTTAAACTTCACTACTTCTTCGACCGGCGCACCAAGTTCTTTAATGAAAATGTCGAGTGGGTCTTGGTGGACTTCGTACTTCAAGGTACTATCTGCATAATGAATCGGGAAAACCGCTTTTGGATCAATTTGACGAGTAATGGTCGCTGCGCCAGTCGCATCAAGTGTGTAACCGTTGCCGCCAACGGGCAAAATCAAGATGTCGATTAAACCAATCTCTTCGAGTTGCTCGTCGGATAGCTTTTCATAAATGTTGCCAAGGACCGCAACACGCAACTCACCAATTTCGATACGGTAGATCGTCGAAATAAGTGGATCTTTATCAGTATCGAGGTGTCGTTGTGCGGCAATACCGTGGATATCAAAATCAGCCACACCGTACTCACCCGGACCTTCGATACTGAGTCGTGCATTTTCAGAGTTCAGTGCAAAACGAGCTTCAGTTGCAAGTTCGATATCGCCCTTCAAGTTGTAATCTTTTAATCCCACAATAGAAAGCTTTGGGTCAACAACGATACTTGCGCTTTTGGTCGTCAGAACGACACAGTTGCCACCTTTATATTCAATTTCAAACATATATTTCTCCTTTAATTACTGACTGAGGACATGATCTTTATCGATCGCCACGGTATGTTTGCTATTTAAAATCTCGGTAATAAATTTATCACGAACGCTCAAACGATAATAGAAGTCTTCGTACGGAATCACCGTATAGTTGATCTCGCGACCTTCCAACTTCTCAATGATGGCCATTGCAGCCTTCACCTTCGCCTTTGGCAATGTCCCAACAAGCAACACGTCAACAGTGCTGGTTGAACCGCTTACTAAGACGCCGGCAACAATTGCCAAGCGAAGTGCTGAAATACCAGCGATAGCGCTTAGATACTGATCGCTGACAACTTGTTCTTCAGAAGCAACTGACGATTTACTCGCTTCGATCGTTTCGCCGGCAAAAATTGCGCGCAGCGCCGCATAGTACTCATAGCGTTGATTGACTGCATAATAAAGTTTGTTATCCGCGCTGTCACTGGTGATGACCCCGACTTCGAGCATGTTTGATAATTCACGACGAACGGAATTAATTTGCTCATCAATAAGTCGAGTGATCTCACGGACATAAAAAGATTGTCCAGGGTGATTCAAAAAAAGGTGCAGTAGTTTCACCCTTGTCTTTGACCCGAACAATTTATCAATCACGTGTGTCTCCCCTCGTATAACTTTCGTGTCCTATAATATCACGGCTCGACTGATTCGGCGAGTCGGCGGGCGATGTATTTTTGCGCATAATCAAGGTCTAACCATTTAATAAATGGGTTTCGTTTGAGCCATGTGAGTTGTCTTTTGGCGAGTTGCCAGTCAGCCGTTTCGTTGAGTTGTTTCAATTCAGCTTCAGTCATCGCGCCGTCCAAAAAATTATGAATCAAGCGATAGATATTTCCGGTCATTGCTTCACTTTTCCAGCCATACTTTTCGCCCAATGACTTTGCTTCTTCCACAACTCCGTCATCAAATAAGTGTTCACTCCGCTCATGAATCCGTTTCCGTAATATTTCTTTTTTCGTAGTAATTCCAACAATGATTGTATTGTGATGTGGTTCTAACAACCTCTTACCGTTTGTGTTTTTTCGTTCAATTGCACGCATGACATAGCGACGATTTTTATCATTTTCTGGCAACTTTATGTTGTTTTCAATACAATACTCTTGTAATTGCTCTAGGGATAAACTCTCTAATTTTTCCCTCAGTGAGATATCAACAGGACCAAACTCGTATTCAAAGACAACTGCATCAATGTACAGTCCAGTGCCGCCGACTAAGAACGGAATTTTACCGCGTGCGCGTATATCAGCGATCATTTCGTAGGCGTATGTTTGGAAATCTGCGACCGTAAATGACTTATTTGGCTCAACTAAATCGAGCCCCCAGTGCGGCACACGAGCCCGATCTTCTTTTGAAGGTTTAGCAGTCCCGATGTCCATGTGTGTATAGACAGTGCGTGAGTCTGCACAAATAATTTCACCGCCGAATTGCTCAGCAAGTGTGACGGCGAGACTCGATTTGCCGCTCGCCGTTGGGCCAACAATAACGATTAAGGGCGCCATCGATGTTCCTTAAAATCATCAACAATAAACTCAGTGCAACTAATACCTTCAGCCGCTAAATGCTCCACCTGTACTTCACGTCCACCATAATACCCGGCTGCGAGGCCACCGAAGCGATTTACTAATCGATGCCACGGTAATTCTTCATTGCCGAAATGAGCTATTCCGCCAACCACGCGTGCTGCGTAAGGATGACCAGCCAAAGCCGCAAGGTCACCATAGGTCGTGACGTTGCCTTTTGGAACCTGCGCCATCAGTTCTTCGATTTTTTTACGGAATGCGCTATCTACCATTGAAGTCTCCTAGTAGTGACGCTTTCCAGCATTCATAGGAATCTTTTCACCAGGCGCTAATGAGGCTAAACGAGCTTTTTCATCTACCAAAAACTCTCTCAACGCATCATGATCACCTGCTGTAATAAGATCAGGATGGATTTCTCGACTAATGCCGTGATAGACCCCTGGACGAGTCCACGGATTTTTACCAAAGAGAACGGTGCGGAAGCCCGCCACAGCCAACTCATTAGCATGTTTGGGAAGATCCTCAACAAAGTTAGTAAAGCCTTCTCTTTGCGCAATAACTACTTTTGATACATGGCGTGAGCCACCAAAATCAGTGAAATCAATATTACCGCGTCCAAATTGACCAGGAATATGCCGTGCCAACGAACGAAACGTCGCATCCTTCAACCAATGAGGTCTTCCAGTGACGCCATCAATATCGCCCGCTTCTTCAATAACGCCCATGACTCCTTTGACAGGCTCGACTCGTTCAATAAACTCATCGCTTCCAAGAATCACATTTACCTGGTCAAAAGCTTGTTGCAGCGTGTCCGTTTTCCATAAATCGAGAGTATGCTCAGCGTTATACCATTCTTCGAGCGTCAACCGTGTTCCATACTGCTCATTGTGCATTTGTATAGTAAGCGGAGCGGTATCGAGCAGAACATCATCAACATCGCTCCCTAGCTTCATTTTGGGTGCTTCAAGGTTTAAAGACATCTACGAAATTCCTCTTAAATATTCTCCCAACCCGTTAAGTGACACCTTTTCTTCACCTGCCTGCGTGCGAACACTGACTTCGCGCGCTTCTTTATCCTTTGGACCAACGATAAGCTGGACTGGAATCTTCATAAGTGACGCTTGTCCAATTTTTTTACCGAGTGATTCGTTGCGATCGTCAACAGTATAGCGAAGTTCGTTGTATTTCACTGGCTTCATAAGAACAACCTCATCGAGAACGGCGCGAATCTCATCAACATAGTCACCAATCGTGTCGTTAATCGTCAGAATGCGCAGCTGTTCAGGGGCAACCCAGAATGGGAACCATCCACCGGTGTGCTCAATAAAGACACTGAGGAAGCGCTCAATCGATCCGAGGAGTGCACAGTGGATCATGACGGGAGTTTGCGCGTTACCTTCGTTATCGGTGTAGGTCAGGCCGAAGCGTGACGGTTGCACGAAGTCGAGTTGGACGGTTGCCACTTGATGTTCGCGACCAATAGCATCAGTTGCCATGAAGTCGATTTTTGGACCGTAAAAGGCAGCTTCGCCGTCTTGTTCAAAATAATCGAGCTCATTGGTGATGACTGCTTGTTTGAGCTGCGCTTGGGCTGTTTCCCAGAGGTTCGTCTCACCTAAGTAGCCTTCTCCCTCGTCGCGGTACGACAAGCGAACCCGAAGGCTCATCCCAATCGTTGCGTATAGTTCACGCGCGCTCGAAAGTAAGTTGTTGATCTCTTGTTCAATCTGATCAGGTCGTGCAAACACGTGGCTGTCGTCTTGAGTCAAAGAACGCACGCGGTTCAAACCACCTAGTTCACCGGTTTTTTCATCGCGGTAATCAGTCGTTGTTTCGAGAAAACGAACTGGCATATCTTTGTAACTTCGTGGTTGCGAAGCGTAGATTTGGGTGTGATGCGGACAGTTCATCGGCTTCAATGCGAAGTTATCACTGGTTTCTTGGCTGGTAACAAGGAAAAGCTCATCACCGAATTTTGCCCAGTGGCCAGAGGTTTCGTAGAGTTCTTTCTTGGTAATGTGTGGCGTCCACACCTTTTGGAAGCCGAAAGCTTGGCGAAGTTGGTTTGAATACTGGGCCATGAGCTCACGAAGGACGGTTCCACGAGGGGTAAACAGTGGTAATCCAGGACCAACCAGGCTCGAAATCGTATAGAGATCAAGTTCCTTACCGAGTTTTCGGTGGTCACGGAGTTTCGCCTGTTCGAGACGTTCAAGATACTGATCGAGTTCTTCTTGAGTGGCAAACGCAACACCGTAGAGACGTTGCATCTGAGGATTCCCCTCTTTACCGCGCCAGTAGGCACCGGCGACGCGAAGAAGTTTGAACGCACCAACATCTCTTGTGTTGGCAACATGTGGTCCACGACAGAGGTCGACAAAAGCGCCATTCTTATAAAATGAAACGTTTTCGATAGCTGCATCACCATCAGTCGCGAGACCAAGTTCTGCAGTATCAAGATCTTTAGCGACAGTCGTGCCCGAACGCTTCAAATCGTTCAGAAGTTCTTCTTTATAGGGCTGATTGTTCTCTTTTGCCCAGTCGATCGCTTGGTCGATTGGCATCTCGAATCGTTCGAAATCATCACCGTATTCAATAATGCCGCGCATCTGCTTTTCGATCTTCTCGAAATTAGCTTCTGAAATCTTCTTCTCACCGAGGTCAATATCGTAATAAAAACCGTCTTGGACCACTGGTCCGACACCAAATTTTGCTTCTGGCCAGATACGTTTCACCGCTGCGGCAGTAATGTGCGCAAGGCTGTGTCGCATTGCATGGAGCTGTTCGTCGTTCATTTTATTTCTCCCTTAAAATAATAAAAAACATACAATGATCAGGCATATTGATATATATCCATTCATCGTATGTCTCGGGTCCAGCTCTATGCTAGACGGTTCCACCGGACTTTTACTTATGAGTAACGTTACGCACGTTGCACACCCGCGGAGTTCGGAAGATGGTTGGACTTCGTCATCACTCTAGGGATATTGTAGCACGTTTATTGCTTTGCCACCCCTATTCTGATACCATTATAAGGCTCACGGGTCCTTAGCTCATTTGGCTAGAGCGCCTCATTGACGTTGAGGAGGTGAGAGGTTCGAATCCTCTAGGACCCACCAGATCGATTATTCAACCACCCCTATTTACAGGGGTGGTTTTTGTTTCCCCACACTTTTTGGGACTTATCCACCTGGGTGATATACCATATTTGATCAACTGTATATCATAGGCGGTATCACACGTGAACTCTTGTACCATTGACATTGTATGCCCTTTATGCTAATATGAGTGCATGGTTAAGAAACAACAGATCACAACCAACACAAACACCTCAGCTTTAGACCGCTTCTCGCTCTCATTTGAGTACGATAAGACACTGCAAGAGATCAAACGCGACGTCCGAGTTCGCACCATTTAATAGTTCTCTCTCCGAAAAGAGCCCCCAGCAATGGAGGCTCTTTCTTTATATAATCGTTATATACAGGGGTTATTTCTTACGGGCAGCTTCGCGTGAGGCGTGTGTTTCTTTATTGGTGACGTCAAACTTCACCAGATAGTTTCCAAACAGTAATCGGCTCTGGGAGTACATTGCAGAGGCTGAGCTATAGATGATTGCCGTTATAGGCATCAGGAACCACTGTAGGAGCATCCCAATGGTCCGGTGGCGTTTATACCGTTCTGGGCGTGGTGGGAGCAACTTGAAGGCCAAGAACACGGTTATAAACAGCCCAACCAGTGCAACTTGCATTAAACTACTAATCACGTCTGGTAACTGGTGTGCAACCACGTTGCTATAGGCGTGTGGATTGATCAAAAGCGGCACCCAGCCACCAACGGCTACCAGAACAGAGACGCTCGCCAAGGTGACGTGACCATCAAGTAGGCGTACAAAACGAACGAATCCAGACCAAAATGGCACATTACGCTTCGAGGTAAACACTCTTGTGGCGACATATGGCACATCTGACGCTCCATATGCCCAGCGACGAAGCTGGATGAACTGTGCTTTCAAAGTTTTGCGGTATGTCACATCGAGAACAGCATCTTGGCCGATCGGGACATAGATCGGGACGACTTCATAATTTCCATTGAAATAGAAGAAACTGCGCCAATACTGGTGTCCGTCTTCTACAATCGTGCGTACACTCCAGAAATCCATTTCTACCAGCGCCTCCATTGGTTGTGAGTGCGACGCAAAGTTCCGAAGTGTATGTGGCCGCATTGAACTAATAATGTTCCAGAATGAGTTACCAGTGGCTAAAACACGCATTGGGGCCGGTACATCCCAGATATTGTTCATAAACATCGCAATTGGCTGGAACGCGAGATGTTTGCGATCTTCGTGAACAATAAATTCGTAGGTCACATAATCAAAATAGGTTTTGTGCGGACGGTTGTCGGCATCAAGAGTGGTAACGAGGACGTTTTTGTACTCAATCCCCTTTTTATCGAACCATTTTTGCATCTCACGTCCGGCGTGAGTAATGTTTCCACCCTTACCAACGACTTCACCAGGGAGATCTCTCGGGTGTTTAATCAAAATAAGCTCACCGAATTTGCCAGCATAGTCTTTTTCGAGGCGCTTCACGGTCGCTTCAATCGCCTCTCCGCCTCTTTCTTCGTACGCGAGTACGACGATGAGATGGTCTTTGTCGTACGTGACCTGTGTCATGACGTCGAGTGTTTCAGCAATAATTTCGTACGATTCGTTATATTCGGTAATAATCGCTAAGTTATAGATGTCAGATGGTTTTGGAAATGCTGGTGGATCAGCCACAGCAAGCCGAAGGTTATCGACGTGCGCCGCAACCCCGTATGCCTTTGATCGGGTGCGAGAACGAAGCTCGTATGATTCAGTTGGATTCTCGAAGTCATGCAAACGCTCGTGCCAGTCGATCTTTTGCGCCTTATCGAGACGATTTCGACCACCGATAGTATGGTATGCGATCCCCACCGCCTTAACTAACAGTGTTATAACGATAAACATCAGATATATCGCGGCAAATAGTGGCGACACGAGAGATAAGACAACGAGGAGAATTATTGCACTATAGCTCAAGAGTGCTGGCAACATTTCAAAGAAACGATACGCCTTCGTGCGTTTACCGAGCGGAATCTCGAGGTCAATCATCTTAGATTGGTGACCAGACATTGATAATCGAAAAGCTTGTCACCCACGCAAAGACAATAATACCGATACCAAGCCAGGCAAACATAATCGCCAAAGGGTGTCCTTTGATGATGTAGAGTTTGATGGCGAGTGAAATATGAAATACAGCGACAAGGACGGCAAAAGCCGCGAAACCTAAGAGGTAAAACCACTGATTTCGGTATAAGTGGGTCACACCGTACGCGGTGTAATGGGTGACCAGTTGTAACTCACTCGGGCGAACCGCCAGCAAGATATAGGCAATGAATGACACCATGAGGAGCACAGTCACCACTGAGAGCACCGTTAAATAACGGTTCGTGATGAGTTGCTTGAGAGAGGTTTGAATAGTAGTAATAATCATATATATGGAGCCGCTGTCCGGATTTGAACCGGAGACCTACGCTTTACGAAAGCGCCGCTCTACCAACTGAGCTACAGCGGCGAGCTCCGCTTCTCTGCCATTATAGCATTCGCTAAAGGGAAAACAAACGCCCCCAGAGGTTGCTTGAAAGAGGAAAAACTGCTAAAATCCGTAGAGCTTAGGCAAAAAAGCACATACGAGGGCTCGTAGTGAAGCTGGCCTATCACGTCTCCCTGTCACGGAGAAGATCGCCGGTTCGAATCCGGTCGGGCCCGCCAAGAATTTATAGATACCACCAAAAGTGGTATTCTTTTTATTAGATGACTTCTCGACTTCCAATCGTCGCCGCTATCCCCAACTACAATATGGGCGAGCAACTACGGACCCTACTTCCTGAGGTATTAAAAGCTGGCTACGACGATGTCTTCCTTCTAGACGACAACTCTTCAGACGGCAGCCTGGCTATCACTCACTCAATCAGTCCTGATATCCATATCGTCTCTGGGGGAGAAAACAAGGGTGCCGGCGCAAATCGTAATCGAATACTTACTGCTCTCTCCCAAGAATCAATCGTTCACTTCCTTGATGCGGATGTCGTCCTCAATACTCCTCACATGGCTGACGCTATTCGTAAGGTTCTGTCGAAAGAGGATTTTGGCTTTATCACCGGACTCGTCAAAACACCTGATGGTTTCCAAAGTGTGTGGAACTATGGTCCTCGACAGTCGCTTTACTCCGGACGTGGTGCTGGCTTCCAGGGGCAAATTGGTGCACTGCTCTCACATAATCCTGATGAAGCTCGAAACATCAGGGAGCAGCACATACAGCTTTTATCACCGTGGCCCGATCCACTGTCTCCACCAATCCCACGACCCATTTACTGGGGTATAGAAAGTAATATGATTATTAATTCTCGGGTCTTTAAAGCTATGGGTGGCTTCGACGAAACACTTCGGGAACATGAGATTCAAGACGTCGCGATACGAATGGCGTCGCTGGGATTGGGTCGTTTTTTTGAACCGAGTCTTTCTGTTACTCAATATACGGTCAACGTTCGAGAATACGATCGATCACGCGAAGCAAGGCAGGCGGAGTCGAAGATTGCCCGAAAACACGGGCTACTTAAGTGGTTATTTTCGACCTCTCACAGTTAATCATTCGTATCTGTTATAATACACAAGTCTTTTCACGGAGGTGAGCATCCGCTCCCCTCTTCCCCCCTAGCGAAGGAAGTGTCATGAAAAGCGTTTCAAAAGTCGTTGTTCGTGTGCTCATGATGATCCTTCGCGTGTCGAAGATCGTCGGAGTCGTACTTGCAGTCCTGATCGGTATCACCCTGATGGGATGGTTCGCTTGGCAGATCATGCCGATGAACCCTCACCACGACCAGTGGCGATGGGACGTTCCTCCGTTCCCCAAGGCAATTTTGCCATGGATCGTTGGTATTCCGTTTCTGATCGCAGCCATTGGTGGTGGAGTTCTCATCACCTTCGTGGGGCGTGGGGTCTTGAGTCTCATTTTCAGGCGCAAGGATCCTCCCCCACCAGCATCACCGACAACTGGCTAGCGGCCTCGCCGCACCCCGCCCCTTGGCGGCGTCCTTATCTCTCCGGAGACCGAGGATGCCCCAGGGGCGTCTTCAATTATTGCTGTTTAGCGGGAAGATCACCCCTTATATTCGGATACGCACCATGTCGTATAAGATCAACTTTTTCAATTGATGCCCAAATCAAAAATCCTATCAGGAGGAGGGCCACTCCAAGTACGATGTATTGAACAACTTTATTCTTCTTCGGAACTTTTTCTGGAATCTTTTTCATATCTCTATTTTACCACTCTCACAGATTGATTTAGTATTGCATTTATTGTATAATGTTATGTAATGATCCAAAACTTCCCTCTCGAAACGTCTATCGCCGTTATCACTGGCACTCACTCGGCCGGTAAGTCGACGCTGGTTGGTGACTTTGAGCAAGGCAAGCTGTCTGATCTGGGACTGGAGAATCGGGAATATCCTGATCTGGGCTTTGGGGTTATTGATACCCCTACGGGCGAACGCCCATTGATTATCGTCCCAGAGACAGCCCGTTGGTACGCCGATGAACTCGGTCGTCCAGATTTTTTGGGCGAAAATTACAATTTGCCGTTTCAATTAGATATTGATTTTCTCGCCATAGACCGCGTGCAAGCAGCTGTCGGAAGTACGGGTCTCGTTGCTGCCAAACTTAGGGAGTTAGGAAAAGTTTCAGATACTGTTCAAGCGACACTCCCTATCGTGTTGTCTGATCGTAGCTCTTTTGACGGACTGATCTATAGTCACGAGCGAATCAGCGACCAAGAGACAGATATTATTGATGGTTTTGCACGTGCCGGCTTCCATGCTCACTGGATGCGTAGCTTTGTGAATCTCGTAATTATTGCCGATCACACCGAAGTTGAATTCGAACACGACGAGACACGGCTCGACGATGCAACCTTTCGTGACACGATTGCCGAAAGCATGGTAAGAAACTATAAAAAGATTCTCCCCATCGATGCGATCCAATTTGTAATTGGTAACCCGGAAGCTCGAAAGGCAAAAGTCGCAACGCTCCTAGGTGCAATGTCATCTCAAGATAAAGCCGTTCGTCTGGGACTTCCTTATGCGGACTGGCCAGATGTTCGAATTAGCTAGTAGCTGAACAAATTATTTATCGTTGAAACGTTGTGCGACAAAGTCCCAGTTGACCACATTCCACCACGCGTTGACGTAATCGTCGCGCTTGTTTTTGTAATCTAAGTAATACGCGTGTTCCCAGACGTCGAGTCCGAGCAGTGGCGCTGGCTGCCCCGTCAATAGCGGTGAATCTTGGTTCGGTGAGGTGATAATTTCTAAATCAGACTGTAACCATACCCATCCGCTCCCGAAAACACCAAGTGCTTTGGTATTGAATTGATCAATAAACGTTTGAAAGTCGCCATATTTTTCAATAATGGCTTTCTCAAGCTCACCACCAGGTTGTCCGCCACCTTGTGGTGACATCCATTGCCAGAATAGACTGTGATTAAAATGACCGCCACCGTGATTACGAACCGCAGTGCGGATATCTTCGGGTAATGAGTCGAGTTGTGTGAGGAGTTCACTTACCTCTTTGCCCGCAAGATCAGTGTGACCCTCGACGGCAGCATTTAATTTATCGACATATGTTTGGTGATGCTTGTCATGGTGCAATTGCATAATGTCTTTACTGATGTAATCGCCCAGACTATCGTAGTCGTAGCCGAGATTTGGAAGTGTGAACATAATTCCTCCTATTCTTTAGTCGTCGTTGTGTCAGGGATCGTAATATATTTCTTTACGCCATCAGCCGACTTTTCGATTTTATCGAGTTGTGCCGTAAATGCCGTTAACGATATGTGAATGAAATCGTAGTTCACCTGCGTGTCGTTGATGTCGAGAAGTCGGACAAAGTAGTAGCCATCCCCTGTTGTTGACTTAACGACAGATGAAATGCCACCTTTTTGAAGTTTGGCAGCAGCGATTGCCAGTCCACCGTCTTGATTGGTCTTTGGTACCCAGCCTTGCGTCGCGTAGCTCACACTTCCGGTCGTTGTATTATTTTGAGCAGCAGTAATTGCGACAAGATCAACATTACCACCACTGATAGCTTTCCCGACAGCATCTGCTGTATTTTTTGCCTGTGTGTCAATTGCATAAGCAACCTTCTGACGAAGTAGTTTATTTTCCATTGTTTGGCGATACTCTGCTGGTGACCAACCATAGTAATCAAGAATGACGGCATCATAGGTTGCTACTGAGACTTCTCCATCGGTTGAATTTCGTTGTAATTTCAAAAACGTCTCGAGTTCAACGGCTGAAACAGACACGTTATTCTCTTTAGCGAGCTTCGCCGCATAGGCATCAGCAATAGCATCTTCCATCGCCTGCTGTTTCACATAATCAGACTGGCGCTTCCCGCCATCTGAATTGAGATTTACCTGTTCTTTTTCCTGTAAATAATGGATTGAGCTACGGTACTTCATCAAATAATCACTGTACGCAACGTCCTGGCCATCAACTTTCGCGACAGGCAGCGGGATTACCTTTGTCACTCGGTACATGAAGTCACTGGTATTTTGCACAGAATATAACTGCCACCAGAGGCCAACGATCAACAGAATAACGACGACGACTGCAATGACGATTGCGTTGATGACTAAACGGTGACGAGCGTACTGGACAGGATATTTAAATCGGCGACCCCCAGCCAAGATGCTCTCGCGGTGTTCGGCGATAGTTTCGGTGGTAATACGTGCCGACTCATCGACGGTCGATTTACGACGAACTTTATTCAGTAACTTCTTCATGATCTCCTTGGCTCTCAATAGCGCTGCTGACAGCGTCTTGTAGCTTGTTGTAAGTCTTCTCGGGGTGCTCAACGTAGCGAATGACTAAGTCCCCTACGAACGTCTGGATAACGATGGTTCCAAAACCAAAAATCTCTCCAGAGAATCCTGGTATATTATAGCTTATGTTCTGGATCTTTGACAGTCGCAACTCCACGACATCTTTACCAAATACCCCCCTTTGAGTCACTTGTCGGATGCGTTGATTGGTCACCAAATATATCGTGAAATACCACATCATCAGATGGTAGAAGAACAAAATGAGGCCAAGGATAAACCCACCGAGTGGTAAGAAAAAGAGTTCAAGATTTGATTGCCAAATAAGCGGCGGAATCGCTGTGATGACTAAGGGAATAAGAAGCAGGTAAAAACCTTTGCGCATGGCGATGATATGACGACGAAAGACGAACAATACTTCTTCGCCAGGTCGTTGTCCTTCAAAGTCTAACTGTGCCGATTCCTTATCTTTTGCCATGATCTACTCGTTGTTATCGTCGAGGTTTACTTTGATCGTCACATTCGATGGACCAGCGTTCTGGTCGATTGCAAGTGCTGCATCAGTTGACTGGTTCATTAAAAGCGCATTTCGGAATGCATCGTCGCGTAATTTGCTCGTCACCGAGAGGCGGACGTACTCATTATTTGATGACTTAAAATGTTGCTGTCCCCCATTGTACGGCTCATCAAACAAGATATAGCCGGCGTTGCCAATTTTTTTCTTAAGATCAGCGATAGTGTTCGAGACGGTATCACCGTGAACGAAGGTTTCTTCTGAAGCGTACGTGCGGCTTTTGTCCCAGTCATAGACGCGTTTATCACCAAAAACATTGCTACTCTGTAGCACATAGCTATCCCCAAGTGGAATACTGCTGTAAATATTAAGGATGCGTTCTTGGCGCTGTGCGACAGTATGGCGATTGTATGAATTCACCACGACGAATCCGAAAGACGCGACCGCAAGTAGCACAATCCCGATGATCACTACCATGAATGGGATTTTGTGATGTTGACTTTGTTTTCGTTTCTTTGCCATAACCTTTATTATATCCTACACCAAAACGCTCACTAAGGATACGTCCCTAGTTGGGCATCGTGTTGAGTGGATCCCATTCGGGGATCATGATAGCTGGTTTCTCAAGCGCTTTTTGTTGTGTTTCCGTGAGAAGTTCTTTGCGAATAACGACAACGTAGCCGTTCTTATCAAACCAATCGTTGCTCATCGTGTAATAACCTTTAAAACCGCGCTCGTCTCCCCAGCTGTTTTCAACTTTCCATTGGGCTGGCGTATCGTCGACGACATCAACACCGGTAATCGTCATGGCGTGCGTGACAGAGCTATCGCGGCTTTCGAGGCGTTCAGCTTTGGATAGCGAGAAGTCGATGCCGAAAGTGCCATTAAAATCATAGGTGTCGAGTGACATAAAGCCTTTTTTATTCGTGTCAGTACCGACGTCACAGCCAAACCAAACAGTTTCGCCCTTTTTAATTTGCGCGTACGTGAGATCTTTCAGCGATTGCATGTCAAGATTGAGCCAACGAATATCTAGGCCATCGACGACGTTACCCCCATGCTGAAATTCATAGGTTTGCAGATACACTTTGCTTGGACTTGGGTCGTTTAAAATCACGACGTAGTCGTCGAATGATTTTTTGTAATATTTCTTTAAGAATTTAACTGGCGTGGTCGCAGTGTCACGGTGATATTTCTTATCTTTGTCTTTGTACACAAAATCGAATGATTGCGGTGGTGTTCCGATCGCAATTGTGAGGAGACGATAGACTCCTGCTAGCATTGTTTCCTTCGCTTTTTGAATCTCAGCGTCAGATTTTTTATCAGCAACCAGCTTTCGAAGTGCGAGGCCGCCCTTACGAAGATGAAGATCTAATACTGTATTAAGTTGATGCGACTCAGACGTCGTAATCGCCTCTGGCATGACGTTCGATGGCACGACACCATACTTTTCGATAACTGAGACAGCATATTCCCACCAGCCACCGTCACCTTGTGGCCATTCAAAAAATCGCGTCACCCAACGATCATCGACTGGCTTGTCGGCCGTCTCGATAATACGTTCAAAGAAGCTATTTGATTTCTCTAATTTGTCCCAGAAGTACGAATAGCTCTGTGAGAGTTCGAGGTCGTCGAGTTTAAAATCTTTAACAATCTGATGACGAATTGTATTGAGTTCAGCGAAGAGCCAACAGCGACCACTTTGTTTTTGGTCGGTTACGCTCCCCGTTTCAATCTCATCAGAGAAAATTGTTGTGTTGGTCGCACTCAGAATGTTGCTTTCAGAGGCGGCGTATATACCATTTTTCGTGACAGCACGTTGCATGACCGTTAGTTGCGAATCATGGGACTGTGCAGCGAATGATTTGAGGAGTGTGGGAGTTATTGCTTTAGACATAGTCTTATTCTAGCAAGATTAGTCGTCTAATTCTGTGCCGCGCGCAATTTTTGCAGCGTAACCCACATTAGTTGCAGGAGTTTGCGCCCGTAAGCGTTCTACTTCTTCACCCGGAAGTTCAGCCGCGATTGCATCAACGACTTCAAGATAAACATCTTTCGTAAACTTCTTTCCACGAGAAATTTCTTTCATCTTGTCATAGCCACCAACCGCATTGTAGCGACGCATGACTTGTTGGATATTCTCAGTCAGAACCTCCCAGTGTTGATCGAGGTCAGCACTAATAACTGGTTCGTTTACATCAACTTTTGCGAGCCCTCGCTTCAAGGATGTAATACCGATGAGAGCATGTCCAATCGCTGGGTACATTGCACGACGAGAAGATGAATCACTCAGGTCTCGCTGCAGACGCGATTGCGTGAGCTTACGAGCAAGTCCATCAGCACCGTTATAGAACGTTTCAAAGTTAGACTCAGCTTTTTCAAACATGATTGGATTAATCTTTTGTGGCATAGTAGATGATCCCACTTCACCCTCTACTGGAATCTGTTTAATATAATCTTGAGAAATATACAGCCACATATCCTTTGTGAGATCAGTCATCGGGTACAGTGCACCGCTCAGACCATGCAGATACCGCGCCATCCAGTCATGCGGTTCAACTTGAGTCGTCGCACGATTAAATTCAAGTCCAAGAGATTCAACGAATTCCTTCGAAAGTTGCGCCCAGTTTACATCGGGGTATACATATGCCAACGCATTGTAGCCGCCAGTAGCACCATTGAGTTTTCCTTTCGCAGCAACCGCCGCAAAATGCTCCGTTGCTTCTTCAATACGATCCTTGAATACAACAATCTCTTTACCGAGGGTTGTTGGCGTTGCGGGTTGTCCATGAGTACGACCGAGCATAGGAATATCGGCCCATGCGAGCGCTTTTTCTCCAAGATCATTCACCACTCCGCCAATTGCTGGCAATAAGACCTGCTCACGAGCATCACCCAGACCAATGCCTTCGGCAAGGTTATTTACATCTTCTGACGTGAGTCCGAAATGGGTAAATTCGATATGATCACCGAATGAGCCGTTGTCGGCGAATCGGTCCCGAAGCATCAATTCAACTGATTTTACATCGTGATTGACGACTGCTTCATGCGTTTTAATGTCTCCCATTTCGGCGGCACCAAATGCCTCACCTGTTGAAAGTTTTTCGAGAAGCTCACGTGCTTGATCGGGCAAGATAGGAATTTCAGGAAGTTTTACTGATAAAAAAAGCATCCACGCTGCTTCAACACGGGTGCGATTTTTCATGAGTCCAAATTCACTCAAATGAGGGCGGAGTGCAGTGACCATACTTGCGTCTCGTCCATCAACAGTACTTAATGCACCATACTCACTTTTACCAAACAATTCAGACTCAGCAGCCATACAACACTCCCCTCGGTTAATGAAATCTATTCTGATGTACAGAGAAAACGATTACAAGCATAAATACTTTGGTACCCCGGGCAGGAGTTGAACCTACAACCTTATCCTTAGGACGGATCTGCTCTATCCAGTTGAGCTACCGAGGCGCTTCCCTATTATAGGGTAAGATGGCTACTTTTTTTCAGGGATACGGCCATGAACGACTTTTGCGTGTACATTTTCGTATTCAGAATGGATTTCATCTTTATCAAACCAGAGTGCAATCTCTTGAACTGCTTCTTCTGCATCACCTGAGGCGTGAAGAATATTCGGCAATGTGCGGCCAACAGGATTAGTGTAGGCACGGGTTACGTGCGTGTAATCGCCACGGATTGTACCTGCAGGAGAATCTTGAGGATCAGTCGTCCCGACCAGCTTGCGGACGTAAGAAACGACCTCAACACCTTCAAGGACAAAGACAATCACCGGTGTGGTCGTCATGTGACTCATCGTCACGCTGTAGATGTCTTCACCCCAACGACTAATGAGTTTTCCAATACCTTCGTAGTGGTCGTGAAAACGCTGTTCGCTTGGTTTTACCATTTTCATGGCAACAATCTTAAGACCAGCTCGTTCAAAGCGGGATAAAATTTCACCAACTAGTCCACGCTGAATCGTATCGGGTTTCAAAATAATAAGTGTTTGTTCAATTTCTGCCATAATTCTCCTCTTTCGTTCTGCCTATTGTAGCAAAAGTACGATGATCAATACTACTGCCAGAGCGATTCGATACCAACCGAATGCGGCCAATGAGTGTTTTTGTAGGTATCGCATCAAGAAACCGACAGCGAAGAGTCCGCTCATAAAGGCGACTGCGTTTGAAAATGCGAGCGTCGGAAGATGTGCGAGAAGATACGCATGATCGCTCGCGAGAACTTTGAGTGTGACACCAATCATAAGTGGTAACGAAACCAAGAAACTATATTCGGCCGCTTCGGCAGGCTTCAAACCACTAAAACGTCCAGCGAGAATCGTCGCACCTGAACGTGAGACTCCAGGGATTAAAGCTAACATCTGGACCAGACCAATAATAAAGGCGCGCCAACCACTCAGATGTTCGCCGTCTTTCACTTCTTTTGCGTGTGGCAGTTTCTCTGCAACAACCATCACAATACCAACGATCAGTAGAGCGACCGCAACAACCGAAACGCTCGTAAAAAATGGCGTCCGCTCAATAAAGCCTGCAGAAACGTAGCCAATAACACCGGCTGGAATAGCAGTAATAAGAATGTTACGTGCTAAACGATATTTTTTATCAACAAAAATATCTTTAAAAATATTGGCAATCTTTGCACGAAAGAAAACCAATAGTGCAGCGAGCGTACCGACATTAATAAACTCTAAAAAGAGATGGTCAGATGCGCCTGACAAGAGTGTTTGAACGATCACCAAGTGCCCCGAACTACTAATCGGAATAAATTCAGTCAGACCTTGGACGAGTCCTAATATCAGTGCGTCGAGCCATTGCATTGCTACTATTGTACCGTCCCGTCAGGTTTTAGGCTATGCTTAGGGTATGTATATGTCCGAATTAATCCTGGATTACATCGAACACCTTGAAGTTGAAGGTGGTCGGTCTGCGAAAACTGCCGAGAACTATCGTCTTTATCTTGAACGTTTTGTTGAATTTACTGAAGATATTAAAGTTGAAAACATCACCAGCGAAGTTATTCGTAAATATCGTTTGTGGCTCAATCGCTACAAAAACGACAGTGATGGCGAGCTCGCGACAATCACCCAATCCTATCATCTCATCGCACTTCGTGGCTTCCTTGGCTATTTATCACAACGAGATATTCCGACGCTCGCACCAAACAAGATTACCTTACCGAAAGTCTCTCGAAAACAAGTTACCTTCCTTCACTACGACGAAGTGCAGCGCCTCATTGGCGTTATTGATATAGCTAGCGAACCGGGTTTACGTGACCGCTCGATCATTGAATTGTTATTCTCGAGTGGCCTCCGTGTCTCTGAATTAATCAATCTCAATCGAGATCACGTCAACACAAAACGACGCGAGTTTATGGTCCGCGGTAAAGGACAAAAGGACCGCCCAATCTTTATTAGCGAATCGGCCGCTAGCTGGGTTGACCGTTACCTCGACGCTCGTCAAGATACCTTGCCTCCCCTATTTTTGAGCTACAGTAAAAATAATATCGCCAGTACCAGTGGTGATTATCGACGACTCACTGCCCGTAGCGTACAGCGCATGGTCTCACAATATGCACGCTTGGCTGGTATCACAAAGCATGTTAGCCCACACACCATGCGTCACAGCTTTGCAACAGATTTACTTATGAATGGTGCCGACATTCGCAGTGTTCAAAGCATGCTTGGTCATAGCAATATTAGTACTACCCAAGTGTACACACACGTGACCGATGAGCACCTTAGAGAGGTCTACGAAAAGTTTCATAGCGAAGCTGACGATTAATTAGGGCGTGCACGGAACGGGATTATATGTTGGATAGTCGGCTGCTACGTCAGTCAACGAGAAGTCTTTACACAAGTTACCAGTAGTATCAATTTCAGCATCTGGGTATGGGAACGTCGTGTCGATCAATTCGACGCGAGTCTTCACACGGCGAAATAAGTCGTTCGCACGACCTGTTGAATCAATCTCTGGTTGGACACCGTGGAATGGCACTGGAACCGTACTCGATGCACCGTTCGTCATAGTGACACGAAAGTGAGTTGCACTATAAAATGGCGTCAAGCGGAGATATGCAGTTCGGTCGCCACCCGTCACAGGGTTTGGTAGTGTCAGCTTGGCACTACATGCGAAACCACCAGCAGCCAAAGTGTCTTCACAATGAATTGGCAATGGTGCATCAGCAGCAACCTTAGCGGTTTGACGTTTGTCATACGTGGTAAATGAACGGCTCAACGCGGTCACATTCGATGTTGGATATAAGAACAAAGTGTTTGCATTACTTAGCACATCGCCACCTGAGTTAACATTGCTGTTAAATTGATCGAGTGTAAACGATGAACCAAATTGCATAAACTGCGCACGCATAACTGCAGGACGACCCGATGGCCAAGTAGTCGTCTTATATAATGACTGGCCAGTACTCACACCCTCGAGACTCACTGTTTTCGTGGTATTAGTTGTACTGATGTCATCGAGACTATACCATTCGACGGTCACCGTATCAAAAGTTGCGCCACCGGCATACAACGGCACGATACGCGATTGGTAGGCACTCAATGTTCCGAGATAGTCAGGTGTATCAAGTGCAATTTTTACACACGTATAGGCTTGGTCTAATTTAGCGTCGGTCGTGCCGTTACTTGTTTGCTGAATCGACACTTCTCCCGCAGGGTCGGTCACGACATTACCTAGGCGGAGCGCGTCGTTACAGGCAGCGGCATTGATTTGGGCAGCCAATGCTGTACAGGCGCCAGCTCCAGTGGCACAAACATTTTGATAATTCAAAAGTGCACGCTTGGCATCCTCGACACCAGCTTGAGACGAGTCGTAAGCACTCTGCGAAAGGTCAGCATTGCTGGCCTGGGTCTGATCTTTAATCATAAGACGCAGGAAACTAACGGTAACAATTGTAATGAGAAGTGTTGCGAACAAAACGACGAACAATGAGACGGCTCCGGACTGACGATTGGTTGCGCTTATGCTTTTCATAGTACTAGTTAACCCTATTCCCTGCCCTTAGGACAAGAGTAAATTGTTGAATTGAACAATATGCCAGATCAGCTTGGAGATCTCCAGGAGGACGACACGCGGTTTGTGTGGCGTTCAATGCAGTCAAATCGTTCGTCCCAATTGTGTACGTGACGCTGTAGAGACGTTGGCCCGTACTCGCATCGTAGGCATTCGCTCCTGACGATACATCAAATTGGTGAATCGTGAGATTGCGATCACCTACTTTCAATAGTTCATATGGTGCGTCGGCGACTGCGATCGTTTTATAAGCATTCGGATTGAGACAATAATTTCCACCACTATCATTAACCCGAACAAAGTGAACGACAGTGCCGTCAGCTAATTTTGCGAGAGTCGCCCCATTCGCGACAATATCTTTTCCATAATTCCAAATGTATGAATACTGACCCATACACAGTTGGCCCCCCGTTGCTCGACCACCATTAGCACTCGTGACGTAGCGCTGGTCTGTTGCGACCAATGAGAATGATTCGCTCGAAGTAAAGTCACGGCTAAATTCAGTGCTAAGTGTTCGGCCAGCTTCATTTACCTCTTTGAGTGTCGTGCCACGGTTGTAGATGTTTCCAATTTGAATAATCGTCATCGCGATCGCGAGCAATAGCACCGCGATAAATGACATCGCTAGCACGAGTTCAATGAGAGTAAATCCCTCTTGTTTATTAGCCTTGTGGTTCATATAACCTCACGATTGTTCCTAACGTCATTGGGACGCTCAGTCCCACACTGTCCCAACAAGCACGGATATGAAAATCAATATAGCCACTTGATGACTTGAGCGCTTCAACCCAGATACCATCAGCAGATTGGAAAGTATTTCCAGTACCGTAGGTCAGTTGCGAGAAACTAGTGGCTAACTTGAGAGAGGATACTGCTTTGTAATACACGGCATTACGTGGGTCAACAGCAAATGCACCGTTCTGGTGAGTTGTCGGGCAGGTCGCCCCAACATTGAAATCAGATGTGTTGGTGTTATTGATAGTGACAATATCACGGTGCATCTTGTTCCACTCTTCGGCTGGAGAAGTGACGTTATCTGTTTCGTCAAAAGTAATGCCTGGTTGATAGACGTTGACGTATGAGTCGTGCATAAATCGAAGTGTTTCAGCCTGAGCATCGATTTGCTGACGGACTAATGAGATTTCAAGTGAACGTTGTGAAGCAGCAGTTCCCTGGTTCATGATCGCCAGTGAACCAACAACAACTGAACTAAAGACTGCGACGGCAAACAGCACTTCAATAAGTGTGTCGCCGCGTTCATTTTTTAGACGTTTTAACATTGGAGTGAATACTGCCCATCTCCGCGAGTACCGGTCAACCCATCGATATATGCATTAGACCTGGTTTCGACAGAACTTGGTCCTGATGCGGCCGCGTAGATATAGATTGACTGATCTGATCCGAGAATTGAACCGTTTGAATCAATGCAGAGCGTCCTTGAACCCTGTTTACCCGGTGCGGTCACACCAGCAACGATCATCGCTTTCAATGTTGTCGGGCTTGGGTCAGCTGGCACAATGTCGCTCGTAAAAGTGTAGGTCACCCCAGTTTCTGGTGAACGTATGAAAAGCATAGCAATTGAACGGGAACTTCCTGAAGGTTTACTGCCTTGGCCCAGCGTTGGCCACGCAATGCGTGCACCCCATTCAAGTTGTGAATCGTCTTTCGTGTCGCTCGCGAGATTATAATTATAACTATTCGCCATTTTCGAGACATCAGTATCACCAGGAACAGCTGCCGGTGGGTTAGATAGCTTTCTTGCGGTCACACTATACGCGGTAATGTCAGAATCAACGATCGTCACATAGCGACCGACTAGTTCACAATCACTTTGCCCGACAGGCACACCATCCGTTGGAATCGACGTCGCTATCGTTGATCCATTCGCATCACAGGTCCAACCACTGTCACGACCATTTCGGACACTGGAAAGTTCAGCATATTGACCTTGAAGAAATGACTTAAAGGTTTCGACTGAGTCTTTGTACCGCTGAATTCCGATAGTAGCGCCAGTCCCCGCCAAGAGAGAGACAATCAAAATACCGCTGATTCCTAGAAACAGCATTGTTTCGATGATCGTGAAGCCGTGTGAACGATTGCCCATTTGAGCTTCATTATAGCATAAGCACTACTGTAAAAGTGCTAGATGAGTGTCGAAAGATAGAGGCTCACGATTCCCGTGCCAATGAGCTGAGCAACGATTGTGCCAGCAATGAGCAAAGGACCGAATGGAACGCGCGAGTTGCGTTTCAATTTTTTAGTGACTAACAGTGGTATCACGATAAAACAACCGATCAGATTAGCCATAAAGAGGGCTACTAACGCAAGCTGCCAATCAATTAAGAGCAGTGCTAAGCCGATACCAAGCTTTACGTCACCCAGTCCCACCCAACGGCCCTTCGAGACGACGTACAAGACAAGATACAAGCCGCTGAGGATACCAACGCCACCAGCTGCGCTGAGTACTGTCGCAAGGGCATCGTGTGACTGCTGAGTTGCAATAACAACTGTCGCAACTCCTAGACCTGCGAGAACAATATTCAGCTTATCAGGAAGTAAGAACCACTTAATGTCATAGGCTGCTAACATTGCCAACACCACACCTGAGGCTAACCAGATAAAGAATCGAGCAGTTTCGAGTGATGTATTGAGATCGAATGGCCAAAGTGCATAGGAAACGACGAAGAACGCTGCGACTGAGAGCTCAATCAATAGTTCAAAGTAACCGATTGGTTTACGACAGTGGCGACACTTCCCTTTCAGGCTTAGCCAGCTCACAATCGGCACGAGGTCATACCATTTCAACTGATAATCACAGTGCAAACAATGCGAATGGTCTTTCGACAGCTTCACCTTTGCAAGAGGAAGAAGTTTTTTATATTCCTTCTCATCAACTTTTTCACCGAGTTTCTTATCATGCTTCAATTGACGTGCACGCAAACGCCATACTGTCGCGCCAGCGAAACTCCCAAACGTAGCACCAAGAATGATCAGTGCAAAATAGATAACAAATTCCATAAGCACTATCATAGCAAGATTACCGACGAAAACAAAAAAGCTCCGGAAGGAGCTTTTTTAAAAACTATCTCACCTAGTTGGTCTGACAGTATGGACTACCAGTGCTTGGTCCACTTTCAAGCGCTACCAAGATCGCTGCTTGCTTTGTCGTACCCTTCACAATTTGGTTGTTAGCGGTACCACATTTAAATCCGTACCAGACTTTGATTTCATCATCGTACAATGTTTTTCCGCTCGCGCCACTTGTTCCAAGTGCTGCGGTGATTGCAACAGGACTTGCGCCACCACCATTGGCATATGACGTAGCTGCGACAATGACTTTCGTACCGCTATCGAGTGTTGTTGCGCCGGTTGTGCCGGTCACGTACTGCATAATGTCAGCTGCGGTTGGTTGCGCGTTACGGTTATTGCTCATGAAACTTCCAATTGCTGAACCAACGGCACTGGCTTCGTTCTTACGAGCTGAGTCACGTTGACTGCGCTGCAGAGATGGCAACGCGATGAAGACCATGAGGAAGATAAGACCAGCAATCGCGAGTACCAACACGACTTCGATGATGGTGAAACCTTTTGCTTTTTGTTGAACGTTCATAGGAACTTTTTCCACCTTTCGTATGAACAGATTTTTACTGCTTATGTTAATAGTAGCCCAGGGAATAATAATTGTCTAGTCATTTACCCGACGTTGATGCCGTTTACGAGGCCGTAGATCGGAAGCAGCACTGCTCCGACCATTCCACCAGCAACAACAGCGAGTACCACCATCAGGATCGGTTCGATTGCAGTTGAAATGGTACGAATCTGTTCGTCAAGCTCATCTTCATAGATTTGGGCGACTTTTCCCATCATTTCGTCAATACGACCAGATTGTTCACCAATCTTAATCATCTGTGGAACGAGCGGCGTAATTGTATTCTCTACTTCGAGAGCAGCTGAGAGCGCTTTTCCTGATTGAACTTTGTCGGTTGCACGGACAAGACTCTCTTCAACCAAACGGTTGTTGATAGCGTGACCAGTCACCTTGAGCATATCAATCATACTCACCCCAGTACTGAGCAAGGTTTGACCGGTACGGGCAAAACGAGCCATGTATAGTTTGCGGAACATTGGGCCAAAGACAGGTGCGCGAAGTTTGACCGTATCCCAGAGACGAATCCCCGCATCAGTCTTTCGATACTGATTAATAAAGTACACTCCGGCCACAACAACGATAATAACGATCCACCAGAAATTGGTCAGGAAGTTCGCGGCCGTCACCATAACCTGAGTAATCCACGGAAGTTGTTTATCAAGATCTTTATACAGTTTTTCAACTTGTGGAACGACGGTGAACAACATAAAGGCCATCACACCAAAGATGACGACCAACACGATAACTGGATACGTTAATGCACCTTTAATCTTACTCGCAATGGCGGCATCTTTTTCTTGTTGGTTAGCAACGCGGACCAATGAGTCATCAAGCGTTCCCGATAACTCACCTGCCGAGACGAGTGAAATAAAGACTTCGTTAAAGACGTTCGGGTGTTTGGCGAATGATTCAGACAGCGATTTACCACCTTCAACTGCACCAGAGATGTCTTGGACAATTGATTGTAACTGCTTGTTCTGAGTCTGCTCCAAGACCGTGTGAAGACTCTGACTCAGTGGCAATCCTGCACCAATCAGTGTTGCGAGTTGACGAGTAAAGACGACTTTATCTTTCGTCGTAATGCGTCCTGTGATACGAGCGAAAAGACTGCCGTCACCGATTTGTTCATGGATCGATAGTGGCACAAACCCTTGCTTGATCAGTAAACGAGCAGCTGAGTTTTCAGATTCAGCCTGAAGTGTCGCTTTGACGATTTTGTTGGTTGCCTGATCACGGGCTTCGTAAGCAAATTTCTTCACGCGTTAGCCTCGCATTAACCTTTCGAATTCAGCCAAGTCGACAGCGTACTCACGCGCACTATCGTAGGTGATCGTACCGGCTTGAACAAGACTCACGAGTGTACGGTCCATCGTCTGCATTCCTTGGTCGGCACCCGTTTGGATGATGGCATCGAGTTGGTGAGCCTTTCCTTCACGAATAATGTTACGGACAGCAGAGTTGGCGACCAGAATTTCGGCAGCGGCAACACGTCCTCCACCGATAGATGGCACGAGGCGCTGTGACACAATGGCCATCAAAATGTTCGAAAGCTGCGCACGAATTTGCGGTTGTTGGTGTGGCGGGAAAACGTCGATCATACGGTCGATTGATTGTGCGGCTGAGTTGGTATGGAGTGTCGCAAAGACAAGGTGTCCCGTTTCAGCAATCGTAATTGCTGCTGAGATCGTCTCTAGGTCACGCATCTCACCAATCAAGACAACATCGGGGTCCTGACGTAGGCTTGAACGGAGTGCAGCCGAGAAGCTATAGGTGTCATAGTGAACTTCACGTTGGACAACCACTGATTTCTTTGACTTGTGAGTAAACTCGATCGGGTCTTCAATCGTAATAATGTGGTTCGCTTTTTCAGTATTAATCTTGTCGACAAGCGCAGCCAGTGTGGTCGACTTACCTGACCCAGTTGGTCCGGTAACAAGCACGAGTCCTCGTGGGAAATCAGCAAAACCAAGCACGACATTTGGCATACCGAGTTCGGTGATTGACTTAATTTCATTCGGAATCAAACGAAGTGCAGCGGCAAGGTTACCACGTTCGTGAAAGGCGTTCACACGGAAACGACCGAGTGTACCGAAGGCGAAGCTAAAGTCGAATTCTTTATCTTTCAAAAGAATCTGACGTTGATCCTGGTCCAAAATAGCAAAAATAAGCGTTTCGACAGAGGCTTCGTCGAGAGGATTAAAGCCAGCAACCGGCACTAAAGAGCCATCAATACGGAGCATTGGTGGCAAACCGACTTGTAAGTGAAGGTCGGATGCGCGTCGGCGCACGACTTCTTCGAGTAGGACTTCAATTCTGAGTTGTTGCGGTTGCATATTTATCTCTCCACCTTATGCCGTATCTGACGTGACGCGGTTAACTTCCTCTATTGTCGTGAGTCCGGAGAGTGCCTTAAGGTACCCATCCTGACGCATCGTAATCATTCCTTGTGACACTGCAAGTCGCTGAATCTGTCCGCTTGTGGCGTGATCAATGATAAGTTTTTGAATATCAGTGTTCACATCCATGACTTCGTAGATACCGGCACGACCGCTGTAACCATGAGGAGTTTGAGGAGTATCAATACCTCTTACCAAAGTATAAGCGCTTTGGTCCGCCAGGGGAAGGTCTTTGTAGCCTAAATCTTGTGAAACCTTCGCAACGTCTGCTGCAGTTTTCGGCAAAAGATGACCAATAGTTGCCTTAATGTTCTGTGTTTCAATCGGTGTTGACTGATAGGTCTCCCGTTTATTTGAAACGCGACGCACCAAACGCTGACCAATAATCGTATTAACCGTACTTGCGATCAAGAATGGTTCAATATCCATATCGAGCAAACGCGGCAAGACACCGGCAGCGCTATTGGTGTGAAGTGTACTAAAGACAAGGTGTCCCGTCAGGGCGGCCTGGACTGCCAGTGCTGCGGTCTCGCCGTCACGGATCTCTCCTACCATCACGACGTCAGGGTCCTGACGCAGAATTGAACGAAGACCATTGGCGAACGTTAATCCAACGTCGGCGTTGACCTGAATTTGATTGACGCCTTCCATTTTGTACTCAACTGGGTCTTCGAGTGTGACGATATTGACGGTGTCATTCTTAATTTCTTTGATCAACGCGTAGAGACTTGTCGACTTACCTGATCCAGTTGGTCCAGACGTCAGCACCATTCCGTTTGGTCGTTTCACACCGCGACGAATGACACGGAGCGCGCGTCCCGCGTAGCCCATTTCTTCAATATCAAATGAGTTACCCGTTTTATCAAGTAGACGAATGACAATTTGTTCACCCCAAACAACTGGACTGATGGCAATACGAAGGTCAACTTCTTTGTTGGCGATTTTAACGGTAAATTGACCATCCTGAGGGACACGGTGTTCGTCAATTTTTAGGTTCGCAAGAATTTTTACACGACTCACAAGCGCTGGTTCAATACTCTTTGGTAGCTGCATAATCTCACGCAACACACCGTCGACGCGACAACGAATTTTGAGTGCATTTTCGAGTGGTTCGATGTGGATATCACTGGCACGAGACTTGATAGCGTATTCCAAAATTTTGCTCAGTGCCTGACTGATCGGCGAATCTTGAACAATCGTTTTAACATCACTGGCCTCTTCGGCTTTCGCTTCTTCGACTGAAACTTCAGCGGCTTTGTCGACGCTCGAAAGGTCGGTACGATATTGATCCAATACATGGCGGACACCGGCCTCTGAGGCCATAAACACCTTGAGCGGACGTTGAATACGATTGGCCAAATAATCGACTGCCTGTACGTTGTTAGCATCGATCATTGCAACCGCAAGACGGTTCTGTACCTCTGCAAGAGGGACTGCCATGAAGCGTTCAGCGATATCTTCCGGTAATAGTCCGAGGATGTTTTGATCAATTAATGTGTTCGTTAAGTTAACGTAAGGAACGCCTGAGACTTGAGCAATTGCGTGGGTCAACAATTCATCATCGACGATTGCTTGTTCAGTGAGCAGACTAAAGAGTGGTTTGCTGTTTTTGATTGCCTCAGCTTCGACTGCCTGAAGGACACTTGAAGACACTAGTCCCTCGTCAACGAGTAACTTGATGAGCTTCCCTTGGATGTCATCAGTCAATAAAGCCATGGATCAATCCTTACTGACCTGTCGGTGGAGTTGTCGTTTGGGTCGATTCTGAACCAAGCGAAATACTCCAGGTTGGGTTGATAGCATTCTCATTGAAGATAGTTGGACTCGGTTCTTCGATGGTCGAGCTAATTGGGTCAATCGTCTGAACATTCACGGATTCGGTCGTCCCTTCACCGAAGATAGACTTCGTGACAAAGAAAGCGACAAGAATGCCTACTGAGGCAATGAGAACAATCATCGCAATATCACTTCGTTTCATTATGGTTTCACCGCCTTATCATGTAATTCAACCGTCTTGGCTGGCTCATAGAAAGCACGTCCCTGCACACTCATGAGTTGTTGTGAGCCTTGGTTTTCAATACGAAGTGACGTAATGTCGATAGCGCGGATCGAACGCTCAAGGTTATTCAGAACCTGCTTTAGGGCTGCTTGGTCACCGATAACTGAGAACTGGAAAGTAATCTGGTTAGAACTTACTGAGTCGCTGAGTGAAGCGTCTTGAACAGCCGCATCACCAGACACTTCAACTCCCACCACTGGATCAACCTGAAGTGATTCGAGTGATAGCCCAGGAATACCAGCAAGTAATTTATTCTGTAACGATGCACCGAGCGCTAACGAGTTAGCATCTGCTGGAAGTGCGTCAAGAATTACCTGAAGTGCTTGGTCATCAGGGTTTGCCTTTACCTTTGCAAGAGCTGCATTGGCATCAAGTACTCGGACTTGATCTTTTAAGGCACTGACGACACTATTGTTAGCCTGCAAGGTTGCAACGGTCTTCTCTTTCTCAGATAGTACCTTTTCATTGAAGAACAATTTTTGCGCCAAGAAATAAGACACAACCAAAGCGCTTCCGACGATGACGGATGCAGCAGCAATCCAAAGGAGCATCATTCGATTAGTTTTACTAATCTGTGTGCGCTTGCGTAGTGCGGTTTCTTTTTGTGGTTCCATACTAATTGCTCTCCAAATCTTTGGCCGCATCAGTAAAGATGCTTCGTGGAATTCCGATATACGAGTCAGTTGCATTACCTTGACCTGAAATCTTTATAGTCAGGCCGTCGATTTTCGGTGAGAAGAGCTCTTCAGCGTAGGTAAAGGTCATCGTGAAACGCAGAACTTTTGTGCCGCTGGTGTTTTCACCAAAGCTCACGTCTGAAGTGCTAATTTCACTGCCGAGTGCGACTGTTTGATCTTCTTTGTCATCTTTGTTTAGTTTGTAATTGATCACGGCATTGTTAATCGTCTTCTTGAAGACTTCGAGTGAGTCGTACCCACTGGTTTGACCTTCGATTGAAATCTTTTTAGTCGACGCATCGATAGAGACACCTGAAACTTGTACTTGGTTTTCAGCAACGGGTAGAATCGCGAGCAACATATCGAATAAACGTGAATCAAGTTTTTTCTCGTCGTTCAGCGCAGAAATCTTCGTCAACTGATTTTGAATCGTCAGCACTTTTGAAAGATCTTCAACGCCTGAAAGTTGAGTACTTCCCTTCTTGATATTGTCGTCGTCCACAACACCACGAACGGTCTGGACACCAAAGACATAGACTGACAATATAACGACGATCGCGATAGCGACGATACCAACAACAATGGAGGTTGAAATAACGACAGCTCGAACCCGTTCAGCCTTGATCAGCTCTTGCTTGACGTCAGGGACAAGGTTAATTTCAATCATGATCGGTTTTCCCTTTGCGCGAGACCGATAACAGTGGCGAATTCAGAGGCAACGGTCAGGAGCTGCTGTTGGTCTTGTTGAGAGACGTTCACTTTTTGCCACGGGTTCGCAATGCTTGAAGGAATACCCGTCTTAGCAGTCACGTATTCACCAAATTGTGGAACAATCGCACTAAAGCCAGACAACAAGATGCCACCGACAGGAGTATTTGGGTAACGAGTTTGGAAGAATTTCACTGACTTGGTCAGCTCGGTTGCAAAGTTATCAAGGGTTGATTCAATCGCACGGTAAACTTGTCCTTCGAGACGGTCTGGCGCCAGACCAAATTTCAAGATGAATTGACGCGCTTGGTCTTCTTGAACGTTCAAGTTCTGGACTGCAGCTTTGATGAGTGAACGAATGCCTGTCGGGATCGTACGAACCAATCGAGGACTGCCACCAAAAGTAATCGCCAGATCAGTTGATTGTTCACCGACATCAATGATGAGACGACCGTCAGGAATACCTTCGGGTAACAGTGAACGAACCATCGCCAGAGGGTCTGGTTCGGCAGCGATAACGTTGAGACCGAGGCCTTCAATAAATTCGAGTCGCTCTTCAGCGTAGGCATTAGCTGTACTTGCCAGCAAAACTTCGACTTGTTTTGGATCATGTAAAGAGGTGCCAAGGAGCGCCCAGTCGACTTTTGCTTCGTTGACCGCCATTGGAATATACTGGTCAGCTTGGTACTTCAAAGTACTGCGTAGCTCTGCTTCTGGCATTGCTGGCATTTCGATAACTGTTGTAAAAGTTTTACTTGAAGGTAATCCGATGACGACATTCTTGGCTTTAATGCCACTTTGGCCAACAGCAGTCATGATCACTTCACCAAGTCGACGTTGGCTTTCAGGTGAGGCACTGCTTGCGGTTTTTTCGTCTAAAGGCGCATATCCAAAGTGTTGGAGGACCCAACTGTTAGGACCTGTCGAAGAAAGCTGTACCACTCGCACAGCATTTGTTCCTATATCTAGCGCAAAGAAGTCGCCCACGCCACGTAATGCCATATTGTCCCTTATTATACGCAAAGCATAAGCGTAAAAGCAAGGTCATTTACTCTAATAGCGTGGTGGTAATTCTTGAGAGTACACCGTTTGGACCCGGCCGGTCGTTGAAGCACGATTTATTGCCCAGAAATATGCATCTGGTCGAAGATTGAACACCTCTGCTGGATCGCCTGCCCCAGCCCCTTGAGTTGCTCCAGCTGTTCGGTGCAAGTATACTTTTTTTGCCATAACAGGGCCGTTAATAGTCAGTGTATTCGTACATAGTGCCGAACTGAGATTGATCATATCTCCTGAATCAGCAGCATCTCGACACGTATTAAGAGTTCCCTCGGCGCCATTCGCGATGAGCCATGCGTCGACTCGCGTCACATTACTTCGAATGTTGATGTGATTGGCAATAATAACAAGCTGCGGAATGTCACTAAGTGCCGTGAATGGACCATTGTCGTAGGTGATATTTCCAAGAATATTGACCGTTGCTGTCGGTGCATTAATCACGATCCATTGACCCTTGCCTAGTCCTGTTGTGGTCAGATTAATAACTGCGTTGGTGTCAGTTTTATATACGCCCTGTTTACCAGACGCGCCAAGATCAACTGTTCCTGTTAGCTTTGGCGCAGCGCTAGTGAGAAAACGATTTGAGATATCAGGAATAGTTCGATTGGTATCAAAGTTGCCGAGGCTCGATTGATCCACACACTTTCCACCCGGGCTTTTTGCTTTTGTGTTCGCAAATGTCAAAAGTGAGACTGCGCAATCGGTTGTTTTGGATATACCTCCCGCATATCCAGAACCTGAGGCTAAGCCCTTAATCGCTCCGCTTGCGACGACGCCATATTCGGCCCATGAGCCGTATTGTTTTGTGATTTGATTTGTGACACCAACTGAAATCAATGAAACCATAGAGACGGAACCAGCAAAAGGCCTTCCCACTAATACATCACTCCCCAATACTTGGATCTTCGGCTTTTTGGTCACCGTAATACAGAACGGTGCGCTATAGCGCCAATCTGTCGTTTCAAAACTATACGTTTTAACTGAAAGTCCGAAACATATTCTTGTCCCCACTGGCCAGTCGGCGATTGATTGTGTGCCCACGTTATTCGTCAAGTTTGATGTGCCGACGCCAAAGATTGTTCCCGTTGCAGTTTTTACGTCCACAGCGTCTTTATTACCGTAATATGTCACTGGCGCAATGCCTCCAGTTCCTGTGAGAGGAACAGAACCACCTGGATCGACACGGAATTTCGTGACACGCCACTCAACACCATTACTACTCGTTGGGCCGTCGTTCTTCACCGTTGGAGTAAGCTTTACATTATCTGTTGCTGCATCGCTCACACTCGGGGTACCCGTAATACTCGGCGTAAGATTAAAATTGTAGCGCGTGTAACAGAACCACGAAAGGTTACTACTTCCGGACCATGTGTAGCCGTTATTTTGCCCAAGAGCGGCTGCTTCATTAAAGGCAGTGTGTACAGCTGGCCATGAATAGCCTCGATCGTTCACTAGTGTACTTGGCAGAGGGTTAGATGCATCTTGAGCGGGATAATAATTAGTACCGCCTCCAAAATAGCGGCTAATGTCATCGTTATCACCACTACTCGAACCGATCGTCCAAGACCTCGTGTCGCGCGAACCGTCGGTTGCGACCAGTACGTACGCAAAGAATCCCCCAGCAGTAGCACAACCTCGTACGTGTGTTTGTGTCTGTTTAAAAACATTCCAAATAGGAACGTCGTCAGAATTGGTCGTATAGTAGCGCCACGTCGCGCCATAACAAGTACTAAAACCGTCACCACACCCCGGACTTCCGCCGGTCGGAGAATCACCTGCTCCGGCAGAGGCAAAACGAGGCATCAAAACAACAGCAAATACTGCGAATAATACGACAGCTAGTGAATAGAAAAGCGGCCTAACCCGATACCCTTGTATCATTCAAACACCTTTATCGGTACCTTCTTATAATATTCATCGGCCTTTATTGTATCGCCAATAACGTCATAGGCACGAGCGAAATGGGTATCGATTTTATACTTATATGCGTCACTATCTCCATATTTCGCTTCGAGAGGAATGAGAATTGTATCAATTGCTTCTTGCGGTTTGTCGGTATTAATAAGCAATATTGCTTTCGCAAGACGGGCATCAACACTATAGCTTTCGTTCCCGCTCTTGTCGGCTTCAGTAATCTGAGAATCAATAATTTTTATTGCTTGCTGCGTTGATTGTGTATCGTCGGCCGAGAGAAGTTTTGCGACTTGATCTTGCGTCTTATTAAATGTATCTCGATATGCCGTGCCCGACTTTTCAATATTTGTCGTACCTTGATCTTCCTTGGTTGAGCTAAAATACCCAGCAAAGTACGCATAGGTTGCACCTCCGACCACCAGTACAATAAGAATGATGCTCGCGATAATGGTTTTTTTATGGGTAATACGCATATTCATAGTCATTAAAATCGTGGTGGTAATTCTTGAGAGTACACCGTTTGCACACGTCCAGTAGCTGAAGCGCGCGCTGTAGCCCATAGATAGGCGTCTGGTCGAAGGTTAAATATCTCTGCAGGGTCACCTGCCCCAGCACCTTGTGTTGCTCCGACTGTTCGATGGAGATAGAGCTTCTTCGCCATGACAGGACCGTTAATAAACAATTGTTTATTACACGTGACGGAACTTAGATTAATCATGTCGATGGTATCAACCACATTTCGACAGGTGTTTACTACCCCTTCAGTGCCGTTCGCAACTAACCACGCATCGATATTTGTAACCGTACTTTCAATGTTAATGCGACTAGCAATAATGACAAGTTGTGGAATATCATCGATTGAATTCAACGTTACGGGTGAGTACTTGATGTCTCCTGAAATAACGACAGTTGCTTTTGGTGCGTTGATCACCACCCACTGTTTTTTCGCGAGCGTTGTTGCACTCAGTGTAATCGTCGTCGTACCATCACTTGTATACACACCCTGTCGGTTCGATGCGCCAAGATCAATTGTTCCTGTTAGTTTTGGTGTCGTTGCGGTCGTCGGAAATCGGGTTGAGATATCAGGAATGGTTCTTTTCGTATCAAACTTGCCAAGGCTTGATTGATTTGTACACCGACCACCTGGACTTGTGGTCACTGTATTTGAAAATGTCAGCAACGCAACAGCGCAATCGGTCGTCGTCGATACTCCCCCAGCGTAGCCTGAAGCTGAAGCAAGTCCGTTAACAGCCCCGCTCGCCGCGACGCCGTACTCACTCCATGAGCCGTATTGTTTTGTGATTTGGTTTGTGACGCCGACTGAAATCAGCGAGGTAAGAGCAGTTGAACCTGGGAAAGGTCTCCCCACAAGTACATCACTCCCCCAGACTTGAATTTTTGGTTTTTTCGTAATCGTCACGCAAAATGGTGGACTGTAGCGCCAATTCCCCGACGACTGAGAATAGGGTTTTACCGAAAGCCCAAAGCATATCCTCGTCCCCAGTGGATAGTCACCGACTGACTGTTTCGCGACTTCACCAGCAAGATTCGTCGTCGTCACCCCAAACGTTCTTCCTGTCACGACCTTCACGTCAGTCCCGTCTTTATTGCCATAAAAACTTATCGGAGTACCACTTCCAGTACTGCCTCCGGGAACTGCTATCCCTGGTTCAACTCGAAATTTCGTAATACGCCATTCAATGGAGCTACTATTCGTTGGTCCCGCGTTCTTTACCGTCGGCGTTACAGTAATGTCATTCGTACTACCATCAACGTCTTTTGGTGTCCCCGTGATTAAAGGCGTGAGATTGAAATCAAGCCCTCGATAACAGAACCATCCGAGTGAACTCCCACCATCCCATGAATACCCTGCGTTTTGTCCCAGAGATTTAGTTTGCTCAAATGCCTTTTGGGCAGAGAACCAACTGTACATTCCGTCGCCAGGGTTAACAGGAAGCGCATCACCAGGATCGCTGTAGAGGTAGTATTTTGTCCAACCGCCAAAAAACTTACTTCGGTTACCTGAGTCCCCATCAACTGGACCAATTTTCCATGACCTCACTAGTGAGCCGTCGTTAGGTGAATATCGATTCACCAAGACATAAGCAAAGAATCCACCGGTTGATCCACAACCTGTGACTGTCGTATATCCTGAACCAACATTCCTAATATTGTACGCATTGGAGCTTGTCCGGTAATATCGCCAAACTGCCCCGGTACAAGTGCTGTAATTATACGCCGCACAACCGTTTGACCCACCGCCACCGCCTGGCCCAGCACCCGCTGACGCAGAGTGAGGTGTTAATAAAACCGCCAATATAGCAAAAAGCCCAATGACTATTGAGTACATCGACACAGAGCGGATACGAAGACGCATCAATCAAATCCTTTTACTGGTATCTTGTTAAAGTATTCTGCTGATTTCTCAGTGTTACCCAAAACTTCGTAAGCTCGGCTAAAATAACCGTAAATATTATATTTATAAGATTCATTGTCACCATACTTCTGATCAAGCGGTGTCAGAATAGTATCAATTGCCTCCTGTGATCGATTGGTATCAATATATAAACTAGCCTTTGCCAAATACGCGTCGACACTGTAGCTGTCGTTTCCACTTCTGTCGGCTGAAGCGATCTGAGAATCAACGATCGCCGTCGCCTGTTGAATCGATTTCTCGTCACCAGCAGTTACTAACGTTGTGACCTGAGTTTGATTTTGATTCAAGCTCTTCTTATACGTCGTGCTTGTTTTAGTCGGATCGGTTGTCCCAGTCGATGTATCCTTGGCTGGAGCAGTAAAATAGCCTGCATAATAGGCATACGCACCACCGCCTCCAAGAAGAACAACCACGACGATTGCCGTGATAATAATCTTTTTGCGAGCGATTCTAATGGCCATGCGTACCCCGTGTTATCTTAAGCTTGAGTATAATATACCGCTTATGCGAATACAACTGACATCTGTTAAAATAAGAACCATATGAGTCTCTCTATTGGCATCGTCGGTCTCCCAAACGTTGGTAAGTCTACCCTCTTTAACGCTCTCACGGATAACAACATCCTAGCGGCTAATTATCCATTCGCGACAATCGAACCGAATACCGGCATTATTGCCGTGCCTGACACACGTCTTGGTGTGCTTGAAGATATGTATAAAGCAGAGAAAGTCATCCCTGCGACAGTGACGTTTGTTGATATCGCGGGCCTCGTTGCTGGTGCGAGTAAAGGCGAAGGACTCGGTAATAAGTTCCTCGCGAACATTCGTGAGTGTGATGCTATCGTGCACGTGGTGCGCGCCTTTGAAGATCCAGATGTTATCCATACCTCTGATCAAATCAATCCAAAGCACGATATCGAGACAATCAACACTGAGCTTATCTTGGCCGACCTTCAATCTCTGGAACGTCACCTGCCGAAAATTGAGCGAGAAGCAAAGGCTAATGCCACCGCTCGCGCTGCTGTTGATCAAGTGAAGGCGCTCCAAAACTCTCTCGAGCAAGGAACACTTATCTCAGAACTTGGTAGCGTGAACACAGAACTTATTCAAGAACTACAACTACTGAGTGCCAAACCAGTCATCTACGTCTTCAATGTCGACGAGCATACCCTTGGTAATACAGAGAAGAAGGTATCACTCGCTGCGTTGGTTGCGCCTGCTGAGAGTATCTTCATCTGCGCTAAGCTCGAACAAGACCTCCGCGGTCTCACAAAGTCAGATGCCGAAGAATTACTCTCTGCATATGATGTGTCTGAATCAGGTCTCGCCCAACTCGCCCGCGTGGCGTACGCGACGTTAAAGCTACAAAGCTACCTCACCGCTGGACCAAAAGAAGTTCGTGCTTGGACTATTCGCCAAGGTAATACTGCCCCGCAAGCCGCTGGAGTCATTCATACTGATTTTGAGAAAGGCTTTATCGCCGCCCAAATCGTCGACTTTGATGATTTAATTGAGGCTGGGAGCGAAGTAGCAGCCAAGAGCGCTGGTAAGATTCGCACTGAAGGTCGCGACTATGTGATGCGTCCTGGTGACGTAGTCGAGTTCCGATTCAACGTCAGCAAATAGAACCGTTCTTGATTCCCCTTCGCACCGGCGACTTCACTATCCCTTTTGTCATTGATCACGAACCAATCCTTCGCCCATACCTCAAAATCTTTTAAGATCTGACGACGAATTGCATCGTTTTTAATGACACCTTTGTTAATTTGCTCACGACCTGCTTCAAATTGTGGCTTCACCATGGCGACAATCTGCGTGTCTGGTCCAGATAAGGATCGAGCAATGTGTGGCAAGATGTCACGTAAGCTAATGAACGACACATCGATGACCGTAATGTCTGGTTTTACATCGAGATGAAAATCACGAATATCAGTTTTTTCATGAAGCTCAATCCGTGGGTGTCTGTGTAGGCTTGGGTGAAGTTGATCGGTACCCACATCAACAGCAAAGACGTTCTTGGCCTCGTGTTGCAACGCATAATCAGTAAAACCGCCGGTGCTACTTCCAACATCGAGCACGACTTTATTTCTAAAGTCCAGATTCAGTAACTGTGCGACGCTGGCAAGTTTTAAACCTGCGCGGCTCACATAGCGTTCGTTGCCTTCGATAGAAAGTTCCATAATACTCGTCACAAAGTGACCAGGTTTGGTAATAACTTTGCCATTTACCGACACTTTACCGAGCTTAATTAAGCTTTCGGCTTGAGAACGGGTCGTCGTCATGCCGCGACGTGCTAGTTCAGCATCGAGACGTCGCTTATCCATGAAAAGATTAGTCTTTCTTTCGTTCGCGGTATTCACCAGTCGATGTATCGATCGAGATGATATCACCGGTTTTGATGAAAGAAGGAACTTTAACGATAAGGCCAGTTTCCATGGTCGCGTCTTTGAGAACACTACTGGTAGTATCCCCTTTTACGACGTCTTCAGAATACGTCACTGTAAGATGAACATTCTTTGGCAGTTCAACGGTAATCACGCGACCATCGAAGAATTGTAAGCTGAGTTCATCACCTTCTTTGAGATATCCTTTGACGTCTTCGACAACTTCAGCAGGAAGCTGGAATTGTTCAAACGTTCCTGGATCCATAAAGTAAAAATCTGCACCGTCATTATAGAGATACTGAACAGTTTGATTATTTACTTCGGCTGAATCAATTTTTTCTTGGCCTTTAAAGGTCTTCGGAATGACTGATCCATCGATAAGGTTCTTGAGTTTGACGTTTACAATACTGCCACCACGACCCATCACCTTCTGGTTGTAATCGATGACTTTAAAAGGCTTGTTATCGATTTGAAGGACAACACCTTTTTTTAAATCAGTTGGCTGGTAATACGCCATGCCGGATTAACCCTGTGAGACGAATGGTAGTAACGCGAGGTGACGAGCACGCTTGATAGCGGTCGCAAGTTGGCGTTGTTGCTTTGCACTGAGGCCAGTCTTACCGATTGGTTCGATCTGTCCGTAAATGTTAATAAAACGTTGCAGCGTTTTGACATCTTTGTAGTCAAAATACGCAGGAAAGTCTTTCTTTGATCGTTTTTGCATCATTATCTTATTCTCCTAAATTATATGGATCTAGCGCTGCTAGAATGGAATTTCACTTAAATCAATTGGTTTGTCGTCAATGTCTTCAATAACGACATCTTCAGATTTTTTCGGACTTGCCGAACGAGGAGCTGAGCTCTGACCGGCACCGCCAGCGTTATCGCCAGATGGTCCGTCCAGGAAGGTAACGTCAGTTGCGGTTACTTCAACGCGTGAGCGTTTTTTACCGGTTTCTTTGTCGTCCCAGCTATCTTGGCGGAGTCGGCCTTGAACGAGAACACGGCGACCTTTTCCAAGGTACTGCATCACGAGTTCGCCGAGTTTTTCCCAGGCAGTGATTTCAAAAAAGTCCGCAGCGTCGTCTTGACCACCACGGTCGACAGCGATACTAAAGTTCGCGATCACTTTACCGGTTGATGTCGTGCGCTGTTCTGGGTCTCGTGTGAGACGACCCATCAAAATGACTTGGTTGATACTCTTTGCCATGGTCCCTACTCCTCCTCTTTGACTTCCTCGCGGCTGTCGACTTGTTTTGCTTGCTCTTCGAGAGCGCGGCGAGCCTTCTCATTTACTGTGACCAGTAAGTAGCGAAGTACTTCGTCGGTAATATTGAAGATATTGCTAATCTTCAAAGGTGCATCTGCTGGCAGTGCAACGTCCATGTAGACGTACACGGCGAATTCTTCACGGCGAATACTGTACGCAAGTTTTTTCTTGCCCCAGTTGTCTTCGCGGATGATGTTTCCACCAGCATTTTTGATGATATCGCGCACTTTTGTGAGTGGCGTTTCGAGATCTGCTTCCAGATCAGGGTGAATCAGAACGGTGAGTTCATATTCTTTCACTAGGCTCTCCTTTTGGAATCCGTGTGACCGGATGCCCATGCGTTACGTGAGTAACCTATGGGCTTGAGTTAATATAACCCTGTTATTATACCCTACCTCATCTGTTATTGCAACTGCTCCACCCCTTACTATAAGCGCGCCCAGACGGACGCGCAATATGAATCAATTGTTGGTTAATGAGCTGTTAAGATTACCCGAGCGCTTCGTCTTCACCAGTATCACTACTACCGAATACATCATCAAGGCTACTCACAAGGACGTCACGAGGCCGTGCACCGTCAGCAGGACCAATAATACCCTGTTCTTCCATTGTCTCAATCAAGCGAGCTGCGCGGGCGTAGCCGACACGCAGACGACGTTGCAGAAGACTAGCACTGGCTTTGCCGGCGTCAACAACAACACGGACAGCGTCGCGGTACATATCGTCATCACCCGTATCGTTGAAGTCCATGACCACTCCACCCTTACCGTTCAGCTGAACGGGTTGGCTGACTACTTCGTTGTTATATTGTGGTGGTGATTGTGCACGAAGGTGATCAGTAATCTTCACGACTTCTTCATCAGTGACCCATGCACCTTGGATACGTTTCGGTTTGCTCATACTTGGGGTCAAAAGCAACATGTCACCTTGACCAAGCAGCTTCTCAGCTCCCATTTGGTCAAGGATAGTGCGACTATCGATTTGTGAAGCAACCGTAAAGGCAATACGAGCTGGTACGTTGGCCTTGATCAGACCGGTAATGACATCGACTGACGGACGCTGAGTCGCAAGGACTAAGTGAACACCGACGGCACGGGCTTTTTGTGCCAGACGAACAATCAACGCTTCAACGTCGCGCGCCGCGGCCATCATAAGATCGGCCAACTCGTCGATCACAATCACGATATATGGCATAGCGCCGTTCTCGTGTTGTTGTTGGTGACCATCTTCATCGGCAACCATAATTTTTTGACCAGCAGATTGCATCAATTTGTTATACGTTTGGATATCGCGAACTTTGTGTTCAGCTAGCAGTTTATAGCGACGCTCCATCTCGTTGACGGCCCATTTGAGGGCGCTAATCGTTTTCTCTGGCTCTGTAATAACAGGAGTCAAAAGGTGCGGAATATCTTCGTATGGTGCCATTTCAACTTGCTTCGGGTCGACAAGAATCAACTTCATTTCACTTGGGCTGTTGTGATACAGCAAGCTCGTGAGAAGTGTATTAATCATGACTGATTTACCAGACCCAGTTTGACCAGCAATCAAAAGGTGGGGCATTTTGTTAAGCTCACCAAGCGTTGGTTGACCAGCAATGTCTTTACCAATCGCGAACTCAAGCGGTTCTCCGCTTTTACCCCATTGTGGACTGGTGAGGATCGAGTGCAAGCGAACATCAGCAGCTTTACGGTTCGGTACTTCGATACCGACGGCTTTTTGGCCCGGAATCGGTGCTTCCATACGCAAACTCTGTGCCGCAAGATTGAGAGCAATGTTTGTCTCGAGCGCCGTAATACGACCAAGCTTCACACCACTTGGTGGACGCAGTGTATATTGAGTCACCTTTGGACCAATATTCGCCCCTTCCATATCAACATCAATACCGAATTCACCGAGAGTGTCTTTAATAATTTGGGCATTTTGCTGAACATCACCGGCATCAGCGGGCGATTGTTTCTTTTCAAGGAGATCGAAGCCTGGCGCTTTCCAGTTTGGATCACTGATGGTAACCAGAGCGGCTTTTTCTTCAGCCGCTTGGTCACGAGGTGTTGAGTCACGGAAACTCGCACGACGAGACGACTTCTCTTCTCCATCGAGCGTTGGAACACCAGCGTTAAGTTTAAAGTCAGCAATCGTTGTTTTTGGTGTATCAAGCGCGGCTGCGTTACGCATCACCTTGACATTAGCTTCTTGTTCGCTTGTATCACGACGGAGGAGTTGCCAGATCTTTTTAATAATCGTGAATGGAGAGACACGGATAATAAACAGCGCCGTAATAATAATGAGCAGAATATAAACAAAGGCGGCAACTCCCTTGTTGACGAGCATTAGCAGTCCACTATTAGCGAGGTCGCCGACGAATCCACCAGTTGTCGTCCCGGCAGCGTTTGTGAGGAGTCCAAACAGTCCCGCAAAGAAGACGAGCGAGAAGATAGTTGCCGCTTTCATCACAAATGGAAGTTTGTTTTCTTCAGCGCGGAACACTTCAACCGCAACGTAGATAAAGATAACTGGCAATACATAGACGGCATAGCCAACAGTGCTGAGTGCTGCTTGGTAGAGCCAATCAAGAATTGGACCACCTATGTGGAACCAGCCGAGAACGAGCAAGAAAGAGAACGCGATCAAGAAAAGAGCGCCTACTTGGGACCAGAAGCCTACGGGCAGCATATGTTGCGGTGCAACTGCTGCTTGCTTCTTCTTGCTTGAACTTCGTCTTTTTCTTTTTGCCATAATCTTTATTTATTATAGGCGGTTTTGTCGCCGATTAATATTTATATTATAGCAAAATTTACTACATTTTGCAATAGGGCTTATGGTTAGACAAAAAAGAGACCCTCGAAAGGGCCTCTCCTATGCCGAATCGGACTAGTAGCCGCGAGTTTCGGTCTGCGCTTTCGGCTCAACAGTCTCAACATCAGGGACGGCTGGTGCTGGGAACGTCTTTGGTTGTGGACGTTGGAAGCGTTGACCACCTGAACGTTGTTCACGAGGACCCTCTTGGCCTTCGTTTTGTGGCTTACCACCGCCACCAATTTCGTTGATCACAGGGATCACGATTGGAGTACGGCGAGTTTGGTCATACAGAACGTGCGTGAGTTCATCTTTGATCTCTTTTTTAATGACATCAAGATCAACACGACGTCCGCCGAATGAACGAGCAACTTTTTGCTTCAGATACTGGCGAATGATACCCATGAGCTCTTCACTATCACGAAGATAGATAAATCCACGAGAGATGATATCAGGGCTCGTCAGTAAACGACCACTTCCCTTTGATACCGTCAGGATGACGACAAACATACCTTCGCTCGCCATGTGGATACGGTCCTTCAAGACAACTTCTGAGACGATTGCGCCTGAATCATCGTACATGACACCGCCAACTTGGACGCGTCCCGCACGTTTTGCAACGCCGTCAGGAGTAATTTCGATGACATCACCGCTATCACAGACGAAGATGTTTTCACGTTTGATACCACACTCTTTCTCAGCGAGTTCAGCGTTGTGAACCAACATATGGAACTCACCGTGAATTGGGAGGTAGTATTTCGGATTAAGCGCACTAATCAATTTGACGTGGTCATCATAGTAGCCGTGACCTGAAAGGTGAATACGTCCGATACCATAGAGGTGAGTCTTACGGTCTTGAATCACTTCGCTTCCCTCTCGCATCAGACCATCGACAGTACGAACAATGTATTTCTCATTACCCGGGATGCTACTTGAGCTAAACACGATAATGTCAGTGTTTTTCACTTTAAGGAAACGGTGTGAGCCGCTGGCCATTCGGTTAAGGACAGCGTTGAACTCGCCTTGAGAACCAGTACAAAGCACGATAACCTTGCTATCTGGGAGTTTCACGACATCTTCCATCTTTATGATAGTGTCTTTTGGTACCTTGATCGTTCCTGTACGAAGCGCGACTTCAACGTTTTGAATCATACTGTATCCAGCGATCGCAACCTTACGGCCGTGGGCCGCAGCTTCTTCCATAATAATCTGAAGGCGATGAAGCTGAGATGAGAAAGTCGAAATAATAATACGGCTCTCTGGATGACCATCCATGATTTGTCCCATACTTGCTTTGACATCAAACTCGCCGTGCTGGTGGGTTCCTTCGTCTTCACAGTTGGTACTTTCGTTCATCATGAGCACGAAGCCTTCTTTAGTGGCAATTTCCGTGAGCCGTTCGAGGTCGAATTTTACACCATCGACAGGGTTATCTTCGAATCGCCAGTCACCGGTATCGAGGACGTTACCGACTGGTGTACGAATAACGACTGCCGAAGCGTCAGGGATCGAGTGACACACGCGAACAAGTTCGATTTCGAAGCTGTCCCCAAGTTTCACCTTGTCGTGAGTTTCTGGATTAATTTCGTTGTATTCAGGAACAAAGCCATCAGTTGACTCTTCCATTGTCCGCTGAACCATTGCGAGGGTAAATTTACTCGCGAATACTGGTGCTTCAAGTTGTGCGAGCAGGTGACGTGCTGCACCGATGTGGTCAAGGTGTCCGTGCGTGAAAACAACACCACGAATCTTGTGCTTGTTCTCGAGGAGGTATGAAATATCTGGCACGATGTAGTTAATGCCTGGATAATCAGCACCTGGGAACAAGAATCCCATGTCGATAACGACGATGTCATTATCGTATTCGAGTGCCATCATGTTTTTACCAATACCCATTTCACCGAGACCACCTAGTGGGATAACTCTCAGTTTCGGGCCGTTAGTCTTTGGTAGTTTTTTGTTCTCGACAACGCTAAATTGACGACCACCCAAGCCGTTAAAAATTGACTTGTTTACAGGGACGTTAATGATATGTTGTGAGGCGCGAAGATTCACATCTTCGCTGGTACGACGCTGCGCACGAAATACTTCGCCGCGGCGAGTCTGCGTGTTCGCAAGAACCGTATTACTTTGTTTTGGACGTTGGGTATTCCCATTGTTGTTGCCACCTTGTCCTTGTGGACGTGGCTTTTTTGAATTTTCATCACCTTGTGGTGATGAGAGTCTTTGTTGACCCATAAGTTATATTTTCTCCTTATTTATGAAAAAATTTCTTTATTAATTTATAACGAATTCGAGGTTGAGAAGGGTGCATATGCGGGATTATTCCTCTGCCTTCTCTGTATCAAGTGACCTTAGTATAGCAAACTATCCCTCTTTTGGCAATGTCTCTGACGTTGAGATGATGGCTGGAACCTTTAAAAAATCGTCAATCAATGTCTGGCGAAGACTGCCGTTATAGAGCGCAGCAGCGGGGTGAAATAGTGGGATAATGATGATTTCGTGATCACCTAGTTGAATGCGTTTTGGTTCGCCGTGGACCTCCCCTATTTTCATACCAGGTAAGAAATATTCCATACTGTGGCGACCCAAGGTGATAATAACCTTGGGACTGATAATTTCCAATTGTTTTAAAAGGTACGGCCAAAAAGCAGCTTTTTCCTCTGGTGACGGATCACGATTCTTTGGAGGACGGTATTTGACGATGTTCGTAATATAGACATCGCTTCGTTGCATACCCGCAGCGGTCAACATGTCGTTCAAAAATTTCCCCGACGCACCAATAAACGGAATGCCTTCCAGATCTTCTTTTTTTCCCGGCGCCTCACCAATAAAGACGATGTCGGTGTCCAGGTTACCCTCCCCTATGACGAGGTTGGTTGCCTGCTCGGCCAAATCTGGGCAGATATTCTTGTTCCGAATATCTGCCGCGAGCTGGTCAAGCTGAGATTGCTTGTCCACGCATGTTCCTATTGTTCGACGTCTTTAAGACTCAAACTGAGGCGACCACGTTCGTCGATGCCGATGAGCTTCGCTTTGACCATTTGGCCTTCGTGAATGACATCTTCAACTTTTTCGACACGTTCGTGTGAAAGTTCAGAGATGTGAACCATCCCATCAGTACCTGGCATGATGTTAATGAAAGCACCAAAGTCTTTGATACTCACCACTTTACCTTCGTAGATCTTTCCTACTTCGGCTTCTTCAGTGAGACCCTTGATCCATTCAATTGCTCTCATGATACCTTCTGGGTCAGTTCCTGCAACAGTAATTAAACCGTCGTCCTTGATATCAATCATGGCACCAGTTTCAGCGGTAATCTTGTTGATGACTTCGCCACCCTTACCAATAACTGCACCGATCTTCTCTGGATTAATCTTAATCTTCTCGATACGTGGTGCAAATGGACTGAGTGATGTGCGGGGTTCAGCCAGTGTCTCAAGCATGTGCTTCAAGATATGTTCACGGCCTACTTTGGCAGCTAACAATGCTTCGCGGAGAATCTCAACAGGGAGTCCGTGAACTTTCATGTCCATTTGGAGCGCAGTAATACCCGCAGCAGTACCAGCAGACTTAAAGTCCATGTCACCTGCAAAGTCTTCAGAATCAGCGATATCTGAAAGAATGTGAGGCTTGGTACCTTCCATGATCAGTCCCATAGCAATACCGCTGACTGGAGCCTTAATTGGCACTCCAGCATCCATGAGTGCCAAAACACTACTACAAGTAGCGGCCATTGAGGTTGAGCCGTTCTGGCTCATGATCTCGGTGACACTTCGAATCGCATACGGGAAATCTTCTTCAGATGGCAGAATTGGCAAAATAGCACGCTCTGCAAGGTAGCCGTGACCAATTTCGCGTCGGCCTGGACCACCGAGACGCTGCACTTCACCAACAGTGTAGCCTGGCGCATTGTAGTGGTGCATGTAACGGCGGTCGCCGTCAGTGACTTCCATGGTATCAACCATCTGTGAGTAGCTGAGAGGTGCCAGTGTAATGATATTCATACCTTGAGTCATACCACGAGTAAAGAGCGATGAACCGTGTGTCCGAGGCAATATACCAACTTCACTTGAGAGTGGGCGGATTTCTTCAAACGTACGACCGTCTGGACGAAGGTTGTCTTCGACAATACCGCGACGGACATCTTTGTGAAGTGCAGAAGTAAAGGCTTCGTCATATTCATCACGAACCGCTTTGTAACCCTCGTCGAGCTTTTCAGCCATTTCTTGATGGAATGCCCAACGAAGTTGGTTTACCATTTCATTTCGTTCTGGGTATGGTTTACGAACAGCTTCACCAAGCTTGTCTTTTACCCAATCGTTGACGACTTCTTGGACGTTTTCATCTGGGAGAACGAGTGTATATTCTTGAGGAGTTGGAGCAATCTTTGCAGCCAGTTCCTTTTGAAGTTTAATAGCTGGTTGGTAGTGCTCAAATGCCCATGCCAAAGCGTCAGCGACAACTTCCTCAGGAACTTCGTTAGCACCGGCTTCCACCATAGTGATACCGCTTTCAATACCAGCGACAACGAGGTCAAGGTCACTCTTTTCGCGTTCTTCAGGGCTCAAGAAAGCCTTGAATTCGCCGTTAACACGACCAATTCGAAGACCGGCAACAGGACCATCAAATGGTGTTCCTGTGAGCATTAAAGCTGCACTCGCAGCGATCATACCGATCATGTCAGGACGGAAGGTTGGGTCGAAGCTCAGAACACTGGCAACAACTTGGACTTCCTGGCGATAGCCTTTTGGAAACAATGGACGGATTGGACGGTCAATAATACGACCGATAAGGATCGCCTCATCACTTGGACGACCTTCACGTTTAATGAAACGACTACCGCTGATCTTACCAGCTGCATACATTTTTTCTTCGTAATCGATGCTGAGTGGGAAATAATCCAGTACGACTGGTCGAGACCCTACTTGCACCGAACCGAGAACAACGGTGTCACCGTAGGTGACCAAGACACTTCCGGTGGTACGGAAACCAACGCGGTTAACTTCGAGTGTCAGCGGACGACCCTCGAACTCAGTGCTTACTTTAATAATTTCCTTGCCGTAAGGGTTGATTGTTGCCATATGGCGCCTCCTTTTAAGTCCACAGACGATGGTAACGGGTGTATACATTCTTTATTCTTGATAAAGACTGTCTGCATCCACCACCTCGTCCTTGTGTGGTTACTTGTCCATTATACCTCAAGGTGTTACTATTTGGGTACTATGATCCCTGTTATTATCAGGTAAAGGGATCCGCTACGCGCCGACGTTCGGACGAGCCGAACCGCTCACGTAATCTTAATTAACTATTACTCTATAAGGAGAGTCTATGGAAACACGACGCATTGCAATCCGCGGTATTATTTTTAAGGACAATACATTACTCGTAGCTAAATTTATCCAAGGTGATGGAAGTGAGAGTAAATACTGGGGAACTTTCGGTGGTGGCCTTGATCTTGGCGAAACACTCATCGACGGACTCCACCGTGAAATGATCGAAGAAACTGGAATTGAGCCAAAAATCGGCAAATTACTCTTTATTCAACAATTTAAAGATGAGGATAAGGAAAACCTGGAGTTCTTCTTTCATATCGAAAACCCCGACGATTATGAACATATTCAATTTGAAGACACGACCCATGGACATATCGAGATGTCTCGGCATGAATTCCTCAGTCCTGCTTCGAATCCAATCCTACCTGCCTTTTTACAGACTATCGATATTGAAGACTACATAAAAGACGATCGTCCCGTGTTCATCTGGAATGACTATACCCCTTTTAAGTAAATACCTCTCTTTCCAAGAACCCTTTATGCTTGCAATTTAGTTACCCTCTGAAGACAATGGTGTACATGTCAGATTTCATAGGCGATTTCGAAAAACAGACTAATGCAGATGCCGCATCCACTCGAAGACGAGAAGCAGATGAGCATCGTGATGCTGTCGCTGCTGAAAAAGCCAGACTCGACTTCGAGCAAGACAATGAAGAAGCAAAGCAAAAAGCAATCGCCGAGCGGAAAATCACTCTTGATTGGGCGTGGGTAGCAGCCGGTCTTCTCAAGGAGTCAAAAGTGGTGCCAACTCTTTGGACCTATGATTACGTACAAAAACGAAGACTTTTTGGGCACGATATAATTGCTCAAGGGATTGCTGCTGAAGGGTGGCAGCTTCTTGATTGGCAAAATACTCGTTATGCACCAGCGCAGCGCCACACCCTCCTTCTTAGTCCCAGTGCTGAAGACAATTCAGATATTCATCTTAAATTCTTCTCGCAGCGACCACCTGTTGATTATGTTAGAGACGAATTCGACGAGCCAGCCCAAGTAATCCTTCCTACTGATGTTCACTCTCTATCTCGAGAACCCCTTTCAGAAGAGGATATGCCTTGGCCTCCGCGAACTAATGCAGAGGATATGCATGACACCCTCGGTCGCGCCTTCGGAGTAAAACGAGACCAAAAACCTCGTCGAGAAGCACCGTGGAAAGATGAAAGCTCTATTACTATTAATGCCTTTGATGGTGACATAGAAATGACAAAGCTATTCGCTGAAATGAGCTACGAAACAGGATCAGTCGCTCATGACTGGACAAAACGTCCTCCTATTAAGGAAGACTATGACGAATATAAACGTGCAGGTATTGAGAAATCAATACGACTTGCTATCGCTCATGTCGCAGCGCAACACCTTGTTATCGCACCAGAGAAAATAGCTCAAACAATTAAACGTCGAGCTGAATTAGGCGTCGAATAAAAAAAAGAACTCCGCTATTTGCGGAGTCCGAGTTTTGCGACCGTTGCCTTGTAGACTTCGAAGTCGCTTGCTTCTAAGTATTTCAGAAGCTTCTTGCGCCGTGCAACCATTTGAATCAGACCGCGGCGCGCCATGTTGTCGTGCTTGTTAGTCTGTAGGTGTGCAGTGACTTCTTTAATACGAGTCGTCAGCACAGACGATTGGGCTTGTGGGCTTCCAACGTCGTTCTTGTGTGTCTGCGTAAGGGTAAATGCCTTCGCTTTGTTATCTGCAGTTATCATCGAATGTGTATTGTAGCAGAAAATCCTATCTGTTTCAAGGGGCTATCTGAGGCGATATATATTAACGTAGTAATTTTAGCGTAAGCATTGACTTTTTATCTGTTAAATGATATATTAGTGTAGCTATGGAACTTGCGAGGTCCACTTTGCGCGGAGGGTTCTCCGTACGAAGTATTTTTACTTTTGTCCTAACCGCCATTATCGCGGCACTTTTATGGGTACTCTTTGTTACCCCATCTATTCACGCTGAGACACAAACTGGTACCTGGAAAGGTGATTCTATTGTCTATGATGGCAATCTCTACTACGGTCCAACAGAGGTAAAGAATGCCAACGAAAGCCACGGCCTCGCTCAAGGTGTCCACTACTATATGCGCGTTGAGAAAATTAACGACCGCCCATTACAGCAAAAGGCTCATATTATCTATTTCACACCCGGAACTGACCCTCCGACAGCAAAAGCCGCTCAGTACGTCACTTATGACCTCTCGAGCAACAACAAGACATTTTCACACCCAACAGATCAAAAAAGTATTGAGGTTACCCCTCAGACCCAAGTGACCCAAAGTTACGAACAATGTACCATCGACGGTGGTATTGGCTGGGTAATCTGTCCTGTCAGCGTCACCATCGCTGGTGCCATGGACTGGCTATTCGGTATTGTCAGTGATCTTATCGCTGTACAACCCCCTACGACTGGTGATACTCACAGCGACCTGTATGTGGCATGGAACATCATGCGCAGTATCGCCAATGTGGCATTTATTATCGTCTTTTTGATTATTATTTATTCACAACTCACCAACCTTGGTGTGACTAACTATGGCCTCAAAAAGCTCATCCCTCGCCTCATCATCGGTGCAATCCTCGTAAACCTATCCTTTTATATATGTGCGATCGCTGTCGACTTTTCAAATATCCTCGGGTATTCACTCCAAGATATGCTGGCGGGAATCAGGGACAATACCTTTAATATCGATAACACCGATACATCAATCGATGCGACAAATACCAACTGGACCGCAGTAACCGCCTTTGTTCTCTCAGGTGGAGCAGCCGGCTTGGGTTCATTAGCAGCGGCAACCGCCGGTTCTGCCGGATCAGCTATATTCCTTCTCCTCCCACTGTTACTTGGTCTCTTGCTTACTATTCTCTTCGTCCTTCTCGTTCTGGCTGCTCGCCAAGCGATTATTATCTGTTTGATCATCATCGCACCACTCGCCTTCGTGGCGTATCTATTACCGAACACTGAGAAATGGTTTGAAAAATGGCGCGAAGTTTTCCTCACTATGTTGGTATTCTTCCCTGCGTTCTCACTGGTCTTCGGTGGTTCACAACTCGCTGGTGGTATTATCATCCAGAACTCAAATGGCAACATCGTAACGCTCATCTTTGGACTAGCCGTACAAGTTGCTCCACTTGTTATCACTCCACTCCTACTCAAGCTCTCAGGCAGCCTTCTGGGTCGTGTTGCTGGTATTATCAACGATCCTCGCAAGGGTATCATGGACCGCACCCGCAACTGGTCAAACGAACGTGCTGAAATGCACCGTCAAAAATCACTCTCGAAACCAGGTGGTGTCAATGGACTGCGCCGTTGGGGTCAATTTATGGACAACCGTAACCGCGGTGTCAAAGAAGCAACCGAACACTATACTCAGCTCAGCGAGAACCGCTACTCTCGTACTTCTCGTCGTGGTCGTCTCTACGAACTTGGTCACGAAGCTGAAACCCAAAAGAATATTATTAGCGGCCAGCTCGACCGTAACTTTAAGTCAAAGATGCTCGCTACTCCTCACCTTCTGAATGAAGAGATGGAAAGTCGTGTCATTGCAGATGAAGTCTCATCTAACGCCGAGCAGCTTAACCGCGTACAAGAAGCCTTGCGTGCGGGTAGTGACCTGAGTACTGGTCAATCACTCGGCCACCTGGCGGTTCGTTCACAACGCGCAACTCGCGATCTCTCGCTCAGTGCGATTACCATTCAAACAGCCAAGCGCGTACAACAAGCTCAACTTTCTAAATCACTGGCTGACAATACCGACCGTATCAATGGTCAAAACGTCCGTACCTGGGCTGGTGGACGCTTGGATGTTGACCTGAAGAACGGTGTCGACAATGGTGCTGACTCAGCCCTCACCTATGCAATCAACTTGCAACGTGAAGCTGAGAACAAGCTCATCGGCGAACGTACACAGCTCATCAAGCACTACAAGATTGATGGTGGTCAGCGTCAACGAGTTGCTAAGGGACTCGATGTCGATGTTCTGGACGATGTCACGAAACAGGTTCTCTACACCTTCCATGGTGGCGATATATGGGCGCGTGAGGCTGCATACGAAATGCAGATGAAGACTGGTTCATTCATCGAACAAGCCGAATTGATTGCTGGTTCTGGTACCAGTGGGTACGAACACCGTACAACCATTTCCGATGCTATCTTCGCTAATGGACTCCCAAGCAAAGCAATCTTCTTTGGCGGTAAGTTCATCAACGCTGTGAGCCAAGGTAGAATTGCCGGCCTTGACGAAGACATTCCTGATCCACTTAACCCTGGAAGTTTCAAAGAAAACCTTGTCTCATGGGCTGCTAAGAGCATCATCGAAGGTAAGATTAAAGCTGAAGACTTGGCGAATAACGATGCAGGCGCTGTCGATATCTATAACATGGCCGTCCGCACCGCTGTCTCTCGTGGCTACGTCAAAACAGGTGAACTCGCAATCTTCAACAAGAACGTGGCTGCCCTTAAGGCAACTGCTCATACTATCCTTGACCCTAATAACGAAATTGGTGCCAACGCATCCGAATCAACCAAGCGTGCCTTGCTCGACCTTGAAAAAGGCAACACGGCAAGCTTCCACTTCTAAACAGCAATGGGTTCAGCGTCTTCAACAGACCACTGAGCAATCTCGGTACGGCGCAGCTCTGAGCAATAGGCTCCTGTTTCAAGGACTTTTCCAACGTCCTCTGCAAGCGTTCTGATATAGGTTCCACTGCTGACGTGAACGCGAACCGCGACGTCTGGATAGGTATACGACATAAGATCGAGACTGAAGATCGTCACGGTTCGTTCTGGCATTTCTATTGATTGACCTTCACGGGCAAGTTTATAGGCGCGTTGACCGTTGATCTTGATCGCACTATAGATCGGAGGTCGTTGTTTAATCTCACCAACGAATTGCTTTAAAGCAGATTCTACATGTTCTTGAGTTGGTTCTTTTGAGGAAATGTCCGTCAATTCACCTTCCGGGTCACCTGTTGTGCTCGTTTGTCCGAGACGAATGACTGCTTCGTATTCCTTATCAAGTTTTGAATAATCACCAGCGTTGCGACATTCTTTGCCAGTGACAATAATCATTAACCCCGTCGCAAATGGATCGAGTGTTCCAGTGTGGCCGACCTTTGCCTTTTTACCGAGTTCTTGGGATAAACGGCGACGGACACGCGCCACAACACCAAAACTGGTAATCCCAGCTGGTTTATCGATTAATAAGACACTGTCTTCATTCATATCCAAGCAATTATACCCTACTGGGGTCTATTTACTGTTGGCCAGGGATTTTAAACTGTCCAGGATCAGTTGGTCCTAGTATTGGCGACGCTATAGGTTGCGGAGGTAATGGTTGAAGTACTGTCATGCCGCCCGCAGGTGTTGGCATGAAAGGAACGGCCGCTGGTTGAGCTGGTTCTGGTGCTAAAATATCACCAAGAATTTCTGGTTTCGGTGCTGGTGGCGTAGTGTACGCAGTACTTGGCATAACTGGTGGTTGCGAGAAGTCCGGTACAGCAGGCGGCATCGGTAAACCGAGGTCGGCTGGTGCAGGTGGCATTGGTGGTAGGCCGGGATTCTGCGTGACCGGTGGAGCTATTGGTTCAATCATTATTGGTGCAGCCGGCATGACCGATGAAGCTGGTGTAGGTGCGGCAGGTTCTGGTGTTGATGGCGTATCAAGTCCGTAGGCAGAATGAACTAAGTCACCAATTGCGGGTGCGGCGGCACCGGCGCCAGAGTTAACACTACTTGAACCAGCGGGTACATTACTTCCAAGGAAATCATGTCCAGGATCAACACTAGGGGCATCGATCGGTGCAGTCGGTGTGGTTCCTACATATGCATGGCTCAAAATTGTTTTATTTTGATCACTTTCGGCTTCGTGGCGAGCATCGTCAGAGGCTTGCTCGGTTGTCGCGCTGAGTGAACCACCAAGTGAAGGTTCTTGACCAGAATCTTCTGGATCGAGTCCGTAGGCCGACCCCACTTCAGTTGACGCGGGGATATCTTCATTATCTGCTTCAGCGTCAGGGCCATAGGCGTCAGTCGTCGTTTCAGTTTCAGGTGTTTCATCCTTTTCGGCTGCTTTGACGCGCTTGTCCATCTGTTCGAGCGTTTCGTTTGGATCGTGTTCAATACTAATGCTGTCTTTCGACTCATTTTTAGCAGGTGCTGACTTCTGTTTACTCGTTTCGCCGATTTCGTGTGATTCTTCGAGTTTTGAAGCAATCAATTGTTGATCAGCTCCAGCCGACATCAATTGTGCAGCAATTGTCATAACACGAGAAGTCGTGTGAGTATTACTAAAACGATCTGTTTGTGCGACGATACCGGTCAAAAAAGCGGTCGCAATCGAACTATCGAGCAGTGATTGTTCTGGGTCAGTTTTCAAAGCCTCAGCGAGACCAGCAACCATCTCACTCATACTGCTCGCTTGTGGGTCGTTCCAATCGATACCACCAAGGGTACTCGTCTGGTCACCTGCGGTCACAGTAATGATGGTTGCATCATGTAAGATCTGTCCGTGAGATTCAAGTGCAGCGTCCAAGTGGTCTTGGTTGTCGACGCCAAGAGCAATAACTAACTCAACGTTGTAATCACCTTGGCTAAAGTCCAGGTCTTTACTTGTAATGGTTGTACGGTACGGTGTAATGAAAATCTTAACAGAGTCACCTTCCACCTTGTATTTAAGGTGGTCGGCTTTTTCTTTATCAAGGGCGATAATAAAATCACGCAAACTGTCCGTAGTGCTATCAAATGTCTTCTCTGGCTCAAGGAAAGAGATTGCTGGTGGCACTGCCCCACTGAAGACAGCAGTGGGGTGCTTTTCGAGTTTATCCAAGAGGAGAGTCAGACCTAAAGCAGCCGATAAAGCATCAACTGAAGGGCTATTTGAGACGGTAACAAGAATATTAGTCGAGCTGGTGATCTTCTCAACTATTTCTTGTTTAGCTTTGATGTCGTCCATTGTGGTAGTTTTTGTTTCTTTTATTAGCTATTAACGCTTTTGCTTCACTATACCATAAGGGTTTTCACCCCGTCAACAAAACAACTCTCTACCCTTTACATTTCATCTATTTTCCTCTATAATCACCCTTTGACTAGACAAAACATTTTTAAGAGATAAAGGACATCCATGCCGATCATCAAATCCGCTATCAAGCGAGCAAAACAAACTATCAAACGACGAGACCGTAACGTTGGTATTAAGCGTGAAATCAAGGAAGCCGTTAAGACTTTCATGACGACCCCTACTGCTGCAACACTCTCAGCTGCACAAAGCGAGATTGATACTGCAGTGAAAAAGAAGCTTCTGAACAAGAACACTGCTTCTCGCCGTAAAGCTAACCTTGCGAAATTCGCAAAAGAAGCTGGTGTTAAAATCGGTACTGCGAAAAAAGCGGCACCAAAAGCTGCTCCTAAAGCTGCTGCTGCAAAACCTGCTACTGCAAAGAAGCCAGCTGCTACTAAAGCTCCTGCCACCAAGAAAGCACCGGCTAAAAAACCTGCTGCAAAGAAGTAAATTCACTTCTCTATTTAAAAAGAGCCTCTGGGGGCTCTTTTTTTAACGACTTGCTTCGATGAGCGCGCGTTCAATTAATATCCACGGATCAGCTTTTGACCGCTTCATATCGGCATCCGCTTGAGCAAAAGCCTTTAAGATACGGAGGCTCCCCACTTTACCAACTCGTGTTGCATGACGCGTAAGTTTTGAAGCAACGTAAGGATGAATGGCGAGATCTTTAGCTGCGTTATCACCCTGCCCTGCATTTGCGACACCAGCGAGCTGAAATACTTGTGAAGAAAGGAGTGCAAATAATTTATACGGATCTTCAGTGAGTTCAAGGGTCTGTAACATTGTGTGTACTTTTTGCGGGTGACCTTCGAGAGCCGTTTCAAATAATTGAAACACGTTTTCTGACGGTGACGCATCGATTGTGGTTTCGATTGAATCGGCAGTAATATCATCAATGAGAGAAAGCTTATCCAAGGCACTGGCAAGTTGCCATTGGTCGAGTCCAACCCGTTCCACAACTTGATGTACTAACTTTTTATCTAATCTGAGGCTCAGCGATTCAGCGCGCTTTGCCACCCAGTTTTCAGCGAGTCCTCTATCACGATCTCCCCAACCAAAAAACTCTTGGACGGTCGCATATTTTTTGAGTTCTTTATAGGCAACTGTCCGCTTATCGGGCTTTTTATCAATCAGAACCAGCTGAATATCGTCAGAGATCCGAGGAAGCCATTCGGGTAATCGCTCCCAGACTGATTTGTTCTGTGAAAGTTCTTTAATAATGACAAGACGCTTTTCAGCAAACAAAGTACCGCCCATGAGAAGATCGGGTAAGTTTTTAAATTCGAGTTCAGAGCCATCTACTTTTTCGGCACGGCCAGCAAAACCAGCAACAATACTCGTAAGCGCTTCGTTGAGCTCAAAACTATTGTCTCCCGTCAGTAGTGTAATCATTACGTTCAGTATACCTTAGAGCGTCTGACAGTGCGGGCAGATGTGTGTCCCACGACCAGCAACGCGCAACTTTTCAATCGTTGTTCCACAACGTGGACAAGGCAATCCCTCACGCCGAAACACGCGTGCAAAATCCATATAACTTCCCTTTTTACCTTCAGCATTCACATAGGTATGATTCGACGAACCGCCTTTTTCGATGGCGAGGTTCATGACTGTACGAAGCTCTGTATAAAGTAATCCAAATTCTTTTGGCGTGATTGACGAGACTAATCGTTTCGGGTGGATCTTCGCGCCCCATAATGATTCATCGGCGTAGATATTCCCAACTCCTGCAACAACTGACTGATCAAGAATTGCAGCTTTGATATTCGTCCGAGCGCGGCGCGTAAATCGTTCAGCAAAATCTTTCGCAGTGAATGAATCTTCGAGCGGTTCTGGTCCTACTTTTTTCATAAAATCAGTCTCAGCAATAAGAACGGTTGGGATGAGTTTGATCCAGCCAAATTTTCGTTGATCATTAAAATAAAGTTGTGAGCCGTCGTCGAATATAAACGAAGCACGGGTCGATTTGTCAGGCAATGCGTTCACTAAACTATCATTTGGGTGCCCTGCCCCAAAACGCACATCTCCCATGAATACCAACTGACCAGTCATCTTCAAATGAATCAACAATGAATAGTCATTATTTAAATCAATAATAAGCACTTTAGCGCGCCGTCTCACGGCCTTGATTGATGAACCTAGAAGAAAGTTCGTGACGTCGGCTTCGGCGTTAGGAAAGCTCTTAGGTGTATCGTGTGAAACAGATCGGACAATCTTTCCGACGATAAGTGCTTGAAGACCGCGACGAACTGTTTCGACTTCAGGTAACTCAGGCATGTCGGAACCTTCTAAAGATTAACTTTTTTGATCAACTTGTCAGCGTCAGGTATCTGAGCGACGAATAAGCTCGTCAGCTGTGTTGTACTGGCGTTCAGTGAGCCCGATGAACCTTTGCAGGTTGAGGTCCAAAGTGATTTCACTGATGTCCCATTATTTAAGATCTTAAATTCATAGACACGGCCAGTTGCGCAAATACCACGGACGTCATTCTTATCACCAGATAACTCTTTGCCTGTTGGAAAGTTTGCTTTATCGAGTGCATAGACAAATTGCTCATAGCTCGCAACATTATTAGTCAGTGCTTCGGTATTTACGACCGTATCGAGGTAGCCTTTATACGTTGTGACTTCACGAGTGTTCGGTGAAATGTTGATGCGATACGATTGGAATTCCTCATCAGCAACGATCGGTCCACGAACAGTCATACTCACACTTCGTCCTACTGATGTGTTCAAGAGCGCATCACGACTCACGTCAGCAGCGGCTGTTTTCGATGTTGTTGAGCCAGAGAAGAACACAACGCGTGCCAATGAAACCAACGCAGCGATTGCGATGATGATAATAACGATAACCAAAATGATAGGAAGGATTCGTGAAGTTCGGTAATTAGCCATGAATTAACCTTAGTCCGTTTGACCTTCGCTGTCAATGAGTGCTGCGAAATCTTTTTCGAATTGTTCAGTACTGAAAAACTGAATTGCTTGCATACCGGCAGCATTCGCACCCTGACAATATTCGGGAATATCATCGATCATGACACAGACCTCGGGTGCGACACCGAGTCGTTCAGCTGTGAGTTCATATATCTCACGTTCGGGTTTAATAATTCCCTCATCACCCGATGCCACCACAGTCTCGAAAACTTCGTCGAGTTCACCTGGATCAAATAATTCATCGAGTCGATCACGACCACTCACATTACTGAGTAGTGCAATTTTATACGTCGACTTTAGTGATCGAATAATAGTTATGAGAGCTGTGTTTTTCGACATACCCTTATCAATCGACTCACGGAGAGATGTTGGATCAACTCCCATGATGTCGCTCATCAATTTCGTTGATTCTGTGCGACTTAACATTCCCCTATCGCGAGCTTTCATGACGTCGCGAAGTGCTTGTCCAGCTTCGGGGTTTTCATTATTAATGGCTTCAACCCTGCCATGGAGATCATTGGCAATGAGTACACCAAAACAATCAAACACAATTGCCTTTATCATCTAAAGTTCTCCCCAGTTTTTACCAGTACTCACATCAACTCGCAGTTTAATACCCAAGTCAGGAGCAATATTTTCCATGGTATTTTTCAAAATCTCTGCAACCTTATCAGCGTTTTCGGTCGGACACTCAACGAGAATACTGTCATGAATTTGCAAAACTTGCTCACCCAAATCTCCCAGTTGTTCATCGACACGAAGCATCGCGAGTTTCATGAGATCTGCTTCGGTGCCTTGAATCGGCATATTAGCCGCAGCACGTTCTGCACCAGCACGAACCATAAAGTTTGAACTCGTCACATCAGGTGTCGGGCGGCGGCGACCATCGTGCGTTTCAACGTAGCCTTCAGTGCGGGCCTTATTGAGCGTGTCGTCGATAAATTTTCGAATCGGTGCACGAAGCTCAAAGTATTGATCGATGAATTCTTTGGCTTGGATAAAACTCATACCCGTATTTGCAGCGAGTCCATGCGGACTCATTCCATACAAGACACCAAAGTTGATCACCTTGGCATCACGGCGTTGGTTCTTCGTGACCTCGTCCATTGGAATACCGTAAACGTCACTGGCAGTCTTAGTATGAATGTCGACGTCACCGTTAAAGTCATTAATAAGCTCCGTGTCTCCTGCAAGAACAGCAGCAAGGCGCAGCTCAAACTGCGAGTAATCAGCACTCACAAGAACTTTATCTCCATCACTAATAAAAGCTTCGCGAATTTTTTTACCAAGATCTGTGCGGATAGGAATATTTTGCAAGTTTGGATTAGTACTACTGAGACGACCCGTGGCGGCAACGTCTTGGTTGAACGTTGTGTGGATACGGTTATGTTCGTCAACAAGTTTTGGTAACGAATCAGTATAGGTATTTTTGAGTTTTGCGAGTTCTCGTGTCTTCTCAATCAACTCAATGATCGGATGTTGACCTTTGAGTTTATCGAGTTCCGCTTGACCGGTACTAAAGCCAGTCTTACCTCTTTTCACGCCTGCTGTAGGGAGTTGCAACTTTGTAAATAAGACTTCAGATAATTGCGCAGGGCTGCCGATATTAAATTCGTATCCAACCATCGAATACATTTCTTGTTCGAGACGTTTGTGTTCTTTCCCTAAGTCATCGCTCATCTTTTCGAGAACTTTCGGATCGATTAATACTCCTCTGTGTTCGATGCGAAATAGCGTATACGTCAGAGGGAAATCGAACTCATGAGCAATACGAGCAACTTTTGGCTCAGCTTCAAAAGCTTTTAGCTGATCGTCGTATACCGACCACAATCCTGCCATAAGAATTACCGTCTCAGGCTCCTCTACTCCAACAAGTCCAGCCGGTGAACGGTCACGGCGCAACGGGTCAATCAAAAATGCTCCTTGGCGAATATCGTGAACATCAGAAAAACGGACAAAGACGTTATGATCAGCCAACGTGTGATAGATTTGCTTGATATCATAACTAACAACTGTCGCCATCTGCAGGACACTCCACACTGATGCATCAACTTTCTTAATTGGTTGTGATGCAACTGTTTTTCGATCAGTCGATAACCAGATTTCATCGTCAATAATTTCAATGAAGACGGGTCCGTCGATATGTACCGTGTCGGGCCAATCAACTTTTGTCAGTGGGGTGATGTCTGAAATAGCAGGTGCTTCCGTATGTGTCACTTGCTGCATGTGTTTCGGTAATCGTTTTGCCAGTGAGGTAAACTCGAGTCGCTTCAAGACTTCTTCGACTTTACCAAGGTCGATATCATCGATACTTGCAACGTCCCAGTCGAGCGTAACGGGAGCATCAACCCAAATACGCCCCACTTCTTTACTCATGTAAGCGAGGTCTTTGCCGGCTTCCAACTTCTTTGCAAGTGATGGTTTGATGTTGTCGATATTGGCATAGATATTATCGAGCGTTTTAAATTCTTGAAGCAGTGCGATTGCACCTTTTTCGCCAATACCAGGAACACCTGGGAGATTATCCGAAGAATCCCCTTTTAATGATTTCAGATCTAAGAATTGCTCCACTTCGATACCGTATTTTGTTTCAAAATGATCAATATCAAATTCTTCAAGATTCGAAAGGCCGTTTTTAATGGCATACACTTTTGTCAGAGGGCCGATAAGTTGTAGTGCATCGAGATCGCTCGTCAGTAAACACGTCTCAATTCCTTTATCGGTTGCCTGCTTTGCAAAAGCCCCAAGAATATCATCAGCTTCATAGTCATCGAGTTCGTAAAATGGCCAACCAAAGGCATCAAGGAGTTCGTGCAAGATCGGCACTTGTGCATAGAAATCAGCTGGTGCTGGTTTGCGGCCAGCTTTGTACTCAGGGTAAATTTCGCGGCGTTTGCGAATGTTCGTTTTTGGTTTGTCCCATGCCACTGCGACGTAATCGGGTTCAAGTTTTTTAATCAGTTCAATTGCGATCGATGCGAATCCATAGACCCCACCAGTTGGTGTGCCGTCAGGTAACGACAAGCTAGGCATCGCATAATACCCGCGGTAAAATATAGACTTTCCATCGATAACTGCCAGCCGTTTCATATCTCTAGTATACCAGCGGAGGGAAGCTTTCCCTACGCCCCTAATGTGTCGTCATGAATACACAAACATAAGGTGTATCTTTGATAGAATAGAAACATGACCCACCATCCTACCCTCAAAATTATCGCCTTCGTAGGATCTGATCCTGCAACCGTTCAAACTGTCATGGATCACTACACTGAAAAAGGCTATCCGAAAGTCAGCCATGAAGATATGGCGACACAAATAACCAACCTATCTGAAGCTGGGCAACACCACATTGTTACCGATGAGATTACTGATTTCGAAATGTATCACCAACTCCGTCACACATTTCCTGGTGAGTTGTTTTTAATCGCTATACTCCCAAGCGCAGACATCGCTCAGTACAAAGAAAGCGCCAGTCACGAAATCCAAAACTGGGATGAACAAAAACGAACTGGTCATACTCGTCTCCTTGAACTCGCGCAGTATTACATCGAGTCTGACGGGCACGAAAAAATGTATACTCACATACATGAGCTTTTCGAAGAACTTAACTTTATAAATTAATTGATTTCGAATTCTTTTTTCAAATACGATTCGTAGGCTTCGACAGAATCAAAGTCATTGATAACAGTAATATCTGCAACGTCACGGACACCGCTCATATTGAGTCCCCCGCCTTCGACACTTGGTGTCATTTCTGCGTCTTCTTCAGAAACGAATTGTTCAAAAGTTTTTTGATCTTCAGGACGACCTTGCGCTCGTTTTTGTGTTCGGTCGTAACGAATATGACGATCAGCATCAATCCAAATAATCACTCCGCCGGCATTCTGAATTGTCTTCGCTTCTTCTGGAGTTCGAATACTGGTAATCGTAAGTCCGCTGTACTGTTTATCCGCTTTTTCAGACTCATACAAAGCGATCGTTTTTGCGCTCATCACACCCGGGCCATCGGCGGTACGAAACTCAAGACTGACTGAACGAAGGTTTTCACGTTCGTGTGGCAAACCCCGGACGTCGAGTTCGCGACGAAGAATATCGCTAAGGCTGACAAACTTAGCATGCTGTAATTTCGAACGCAAATCACCCAGCGTATCTTTGCCCGCTGCGTTTGTGCCTGCAACTCCAACAATTTCAGGTAATTTCATTATTCCGCCTTAAGACTTTTTTGAAAATGTTGATAATCTGTCCGTCCTGATTCTTTTGTCCAATCACCGCCCCATTCCCAACCACGCACTTTCATAAATAGCACCAGTGGATGATCTGCTGTTAACACACCTAATTCATCAGGTTCATAGGCGGCACCTTGAGGATCAATCGATTCCGTACCATCATCGTTATATCGAACGTAAGGATTAAGGCGCGTATTTACATCGAAGGCCAGACCTAATCCATGCAATGATGGCGTATCAGTTCCTTTGATGAGCCTGTAGTTGAAACTTGAACTCGTATTAGCTGCCATGAGCTTATCGTCGTCCCAGGCATAATCAGAATCACTGCTGCGTACGACTTTCTCTATCGGGAAACCGAGTTCCAACGCACTTGCAAAGAACTCTTTGACGTCGTCATATACATCACGATTTACTTCAATAGTTCCCTGCTGTTTCTCACCATTGAAATCGATATATTCAACTTCAAGTGGAGTGATCTGCCATTCAATTTCTGGCGGCGTTGGCTTGTTTGGATTCGAGCCAATAGGACTTTCAACTTTGTTTAGTTTCACAAGGACATAATCACGACCGTTATCGTCATCGAGACGCGACGAACGACTATGTGAAGAGGTCCCGGCTGAGGGTGAAGTTGTATCAGTTGTATCAAGAAAAATTTGCTCTTCAGTAAAACCTATACTAAGAAGTTGTTGATACACGAAGTGTGGTGTATCAATCTTGAAATTATATTTCGTTTCTCCACTATCGCTATGTGCGGCAACATCTTGGAATAAGCCCTCAGCATAGGGATACTTCTCGTCTGGATCATATGGTGCATTCTCGAATGGAAAACTCTCGGCTTGTCCGCCCGGCGTCACATAAACGGTCGCGGTAGATAGATCGACACCGAGTATATCGAACTCATGCTCCATATCTTTAATCTGATTCGTCGCAGCTCCTTGCCAAGCAAAATGAGTCATTATGTAAATACGACCCTTCGGCGTTTCAGCAGAAACTATCACCAAAGGACAATCAGCCGGACGCACACCTAACACAACATTTGGGTCGTAAGTGAAAATCATATCGCCCATTCCGTCGAGTTTTGCTGCTTCGGCACCCTGGTATCGAGCAGGGTCTTTATCCACATTCACCACCTGAAGTGGTGTCGTATAATCGCGGTCCGGGTTAAGAATGAGTACTTTAGCCTGATCAATTTCAACTGAATTTTCAAACTTGCGCATGTTCGCTCGAGCATCAGCTAACTTCTCATCACTTGAAAATTCTTTTGGGCCATATAATGCTTCGCCGGTTTCTTTATTAACAGCAGTGCTTGTATTTCCGCCGATAACAAATCGTACTAACCGGTTTGCCGCTTTGCCCGCTTCAACTATCTCAGGATCATCATTAAATTTGTTGTACATGGTTCGCTCATCACCAATACTCGCAAATGACATATAGACATCGAAAGGTCGATGCACATCTGTCATATATAATGATTCTGCGTTTTTGACGGTAATGTCTTCATACCGTTGAGGTTCTTTGGTCGTAAACTGTTCAGTCATATATACCAACTATACCATTACCGTAACGGGCTTAATTTAGGTATTCGTGAAGTTTCTTTGAGTCTTTGTGCTTGCGAAGCTTGGCGAGTGCTTTGGCTTCAATTTGGCGAATACGTTCGCGTGTAACAGCAAATTCTTGACCGACTTCTTCGAGCGTGTGGCTCTTACCATTTTCAAGACCAAAACGCATCTTGATAATCTTTTGTTCACGATCAGACAATGTCGAAAGAATCGCTTGTACTTGTTCTTTGAGGAGTTGGGATGCAGCCGACTCTTCTGGAGTTGCACTGTCTTCATCTTCAATAAAGTCACGAAGCACTGAGTCTTCGTCATCACCATCACGGCCAACACCAGCGTCGAGTGACGTGATATCTTGTTTGATCTTCATGACGTATTCAACTTTTTCCGGTTCCATTTCGAGTTCTTTGCCGAGCTCTTCAATAGTTGGTTCGCGGTTCAGCTCCTGTGTCATACGACGTTGCGTACGAAGAAGCTTGTTAATGGTTTCCACCATGTGAACAGGAATACGGATAGTACGCGCTTGGTCAGCGATCGCACGAGTGATTGCTTGGCGAATCCACCAAGTAGCATATGTTGAGAATTTAAACCCCTTGTCCGGGTCGAATTTTTCGACGGCACGGAGAAGTCCGGTGTTACCTTCTTGGATAAGATCGAGGAAATCGAGACCACGTCCACTGTAGCGTTTCGCGATTGAAACGACGAGGCGCATGTTGGCTTCTGCCATCTTGTCTTTGGCTTTCTTTTCACCGGCAACCACGCGCTGTGCGAGGGCAAGTTCTTCTTCAGCATTCAAAAGTGGAATTTTACCAATTTCGCGTAAGTACAAACGGACACTGTCGTCGCTGGCATCATCAAAATATTGGTCTTGGCTCAGAAGGTCTGTATCAGTATCTTCTTCCTCTTCGAGGTCTTCTGCTGCTGGTTCTTCAATATCAGTAACCAGTGGGTTAGCGATTTTTGTGTTTTCAGCGGCTTCGTCAGTGACGAGGTCTTCTTCAACAATTGGATCAACGTTTTTCTTACTTCTGGGCACGAGGCATCTCCTTTATCAATTCATTAAGTTGTTGCCTGATCTGGTTGGCGGTGTCATCATCGCCAGTTTCTTCTGCCGCACGGAGCGACACAGTCAGGGCGGTCTTTTGGTTTTTCTTGTGTTCTGTTATCAGTTGGCGGACGAGGCGGGCAGTTTCGAAATAACGATCTTCGTCACTCCACTCCCCATATCGCGCGTCGGCCTTTAATAGTAATATTTTAACATACGTATCATAATCTTTCAAATCCTCAGGGACATTCTGTAAGATTCCATCAGAGGTCGAACGTATGTATTCAAGCACAGCTCTTCGTTCGTCAGTCGGAATCATATCGACAGTGACTTCAGCCATAAGCTCACGAACTGCTGGATCAATAAGACTGACCGCAAGCAAATTATCTTGATAGCTCGCAGGATCAGCGTGAACCTCACCTGACTGAACAACTTTTTTGAGTTCCTTTTCAACTGGTCCTTCAGTTTTGGTCAGTTTCTCTTTCAACGTTTCAATTGAAGAATTCGTATACGCTGCAATTTGTTGCAAATAGTGTTCTTGTTCAACACCATCTTTCAATGTACGAACGACGCGGAGTGCGGCAGTCGTAAAGTTTCGCTTACCAATCGATGTCGTTAAGTCTTCGCGTTTTGAATATTGTTTGAGTACCCAATCGAGCACTGCTTCTGAGCCATCGATTGCCTTTTGCCACAAAGAAATATCTTTTTGGATTAATTCGTCGGGGTCTTTGACATCGTCAGGCAAACTAATGATCGTGAGGTCGATACCAACATTTTGAGCAATCGGGATTGCACGTTCGGTCGCGGCAAGTCCCGCTGCATCACCATCGAATGCCAATTTTGCGTTCGGACTCAGTCGTACCAATGCCTTCAGGTGTGATTCAGTCATCGCTGTTCCTGCCGTCGCGACGACTTGTTTGATGCCAACTTGATGGCTACTCACAACATCGAGATTACCTTCAACAATCACCGCGTAATCATAACTGCGGATCGATTCCTTGGCTTGGCTGAGTCCGAAGACATGACGACTTTTGTCATAGAGAATCGTTTGTGGGGTGTTCAGATATTTCGGCGCGTTCGGTTCATCAGCTAAGATACGCCCAGTAAAGCCGATCACCTGCCCTGAACCATCCATCAGCGCGACCATCATGCGACCGCGGAATAAATCACCGCCGTAGCGATTAACGAGTCCCGCATCATCGAGTTCACGCGGGCTGAAACCTTTTTTAGTTAAGAACTTTACCAACGCATCACCGGTTGCTGGCGCATACCCGATCCGGAAGGTCGTGACAATCTCTTTACTCAGTCCCCGTTTTTTAAAAACATATTCGACTGCATGCGGATTCTGGATCAAAGATTGCTGGTAATAGTTAGCTGCTAAATCATGCGCTCCAAGTGCACGTTTTTTTCGTTTCGCAATTTCTTGTGCACCTTTTGTATCGTAGATCGATAGGTCGACACCGACACGGTTAGCGAGAAGTTCAAGCGCAGCCCGGAAATCGATCCCCTCCACTTCCATAACGAAACTAAAGACGTCGCCGCCTTTATTTGAGGAAAAATCGTGCCAGATATTTTTATCAGGACTAACGTAAAAGCTTGGTGTTTTTTCACCACTGAATGGACTCAGTCCTTTGAAGTTACGTCCTGCTCGTTTGAGCTGTACGTACTCGCCAACTACGTCCTCAATATTGAGTCGAGCGCGAACTTCTTCTTTCACGTCTTGCATGTCTTGATTATAGCACTCTTTACCTCTGTTATTGTTTATGGTTAAATGGGGGCAGATGTATCCCAATCAACCGCAACCTCCCGTCACTCCAACACCGACACCACCGCAAGTGGATTATTTGAACTCTATCGCACCACAAACACCGAAAAAACCTCTCTTCGTTTTGGGGCCAAAACTGGTCGCGATTGTCGCAGTCGCCCTTATCGTTATCGTTGGAGGTATCTCTCTCGTGATTAACACGGCCACAACTAATGCAAAGAAGCCTCTCGAAACATTATCAGCTCGTTTAACGTCAACTGAAGCAATCGTCACAGCTGCGAAGCCTAATATTAAAAGTAGTGCCCTTCGCACACTTAATAGCAACCTAGCAATCTACATGACCAACACCAACCGAGACGCGGCAACTCCGCTCAAGACAGCAGGTATCGACACTGCAAAGCTGAGTAAGTCGGTGCTTAAAGCTGAGTCACCCGATGCAATTAACGCTCGTCTTGAAGATGCTCGCTTAAACGCTGTGTATGACCGTACCTACGCCCGTGAAATGGCGTATCAACTCGAGACACTAATTTCGCTAATGAAACAAATTTATAGCACCACACACAGTGCATCGTTGAAAGCATTCTTACAGACAACATTTGATAATCTTGCGCCAACGCAAAAAGCGTTCTCTGATTTCAACGCCGCCAACGGCTAAGCAATGCCAGCTACAAGATTGTAGCTGAGTCGAACAAGATCGTGCACTTCATCGTCAGTTAATTGTCCAGTTAAGATAAGCGTATTCCAGTGCTTCTTGTTCAAATGATATCCAGGAACAACAGACTCGTACTTTTCACGCAGTGTTTCAGCGAGATTCGGGTCACATTTCAAACTCACTCGGAGTGGTTTTGTACCGTCGCTGATGATGGCAAACATCTTACCTTCACCGGTTTCTTTGTGACCAATTTTATAGACTGACGAACCTTCTCCAAATGGAAAGTCGAGCCATGTGTTCGGATAGCTGAGCAGATATTCTTCTAATTCTTTGTGTGTCATTACTTCTATACTACAGACTACTGTAGGGTGCTTGCAACAGACTCATTGTTTTTGTCCAATCGAGACGTTGCAAAATACTTGCTTGTTGGTCGGCTGTTGCAGGTTTTGTAATCTTGCCAGAGTCGTTCGTACCAACAACACCAAACTGATACGTAAAGTCTAATTTCGATACATCTTGGTCTTTAATTTTCTCAAGACAGGTATCGTGGAATGCTTTACAGCTATCGGCGAGTGCCAGCCATTTGTTCAACATTGCAGAGTCAGCATCCTTGAGTGTGATCTTTACGTTAATTCCTGCTGAGCGAACAACTTCGGCAGTATCTTGTTGGTCAAACATGAAGTTCCCCATCGAGTACACAATCAAGTGACCGTTATATGCTTCTGTGTTTTGGATCCAGTGAGGGTGATCGCCAATGACCATGTCAGCGCCATGATCGATCATTGAGCGGTACGTTGAGGTTTTGAGTTCATCTGGTGCAGGTTTATATTCAACACCCATGTGCGGCATCGCAATGACCGGCATGTACTTGCTGTACTGTTCCATAACAGCAAGTGACTCTTGTGATGGAATCTTGAAGACGCCGTGGTAGCCACACATTGCAAATGGGAGAGCCTGAGTCTTTACACTCTTGTCATCGTATTGAACCTTCACAGGCAATGTCACAACTTCACAGACATCATTGAGTTGGTCTGGATCATAGTGTCCGAAATATTGGATCTTGTTGTCATCGAGATGTTGCTTTGTTTCAGCAAATCCTTCAGGTCCCCTATTGTCGGTGTGGTTATTTGCGAGTGTTACAGCCGTGAACCATTTGGCTGCTTCTGGTAAATAATCCGGTGAACAATTGAACGAAAGTGTGGAATCTTCTTGAGCTGATGTTTGCGAGAATCCAGCAACGGTTGGACATTCAAGTCCTGTGATCCAGGCATCATAATTTTCACGTTGGAATTCGTTCAATCGAGAAAATGGATAGGCTGTCTTGAGTGGACTGGCATTTGACCAATCATTCATGTAACGACCCCAGTACATGTTACCGAAAAACAAATCATTTGCCGTCACGCCGACTGGTTTAGCGACTGGCTTCACCGTTTCTTTTTGCGTCGTATCAGGAGTCTTCACAGTTCGAGTAAAGATGAGCCCGGCAGCCGTCGCGAGAATAATCACTGACCCAATGACAATCAGCCATACTCCCATTCGACGTCGACGCTTCTCTTGAATCTTCATGATAATTTAATTGTACACCCTTTAAATTTTTACTTTTGCTAAGTAATATTTCAGTTCCATGATGCTCCCACGAATATCATCGAGTGCGCGGTGCTCTTCGGGTTTGGCAAATTTCTTACCATACTTTCCATCGAAGACCACTTTCCACGCACTGACATCGAGCATGCGGTAGTGTAGACGCGCATCAAATTTCTTCCACTCGTTGATGATAAAACGACGGTCCATATGGATCGAGTTGCCGGCAAGAATAACTGGTATGTCTTTTTCGAAGTGTACGTCAATAAACGCGAGGAGTTCATTTTCAATCGTACGACTAGGTTTCCCCTTCTCAACGTTCTGCTTTTTTAAGGCCGAACGGACTTCAGGAAAAGTATCCCAAAACGGTGTATTCATTTGACGATCGGCTAGTCGAGAACTCACCTTTACGACACCTTCATAGGTCGCAATTTCATTAAAATCCCAATCAGTCACGATGGCTGCAACTTCCATGATGCGGTCTTTGATCGGGTCAAGACTGGTCATTTCAAGGTCGACCCATAGGAGGTGTTTTTGACGCGAGTTTCGGAGTTTTTTATCCATGATTATTTCTCTTTCTTTGCTGGGGTAAAAGTCAGACTCAGTGAGTTGATGCAGTAGCGCTGGTCAGTTGGCACATCGAAGCCTTCGCCTTCAAATACATGTCCTAAGTGGCCACCACATGTCGCGCAGGTTACTTCTGTTCGCTTCATCAATCCGCTATTATCGGGTGTAAAAATAACTGCACCTTTTTTAGCATCGTAAAAACTTGGCCAGCCACAGTGTGCGTCAAATTTTTTGTCGCTCTCAAATAAAACCGTCCCGCAGGCAGCGCAGGCGTAACTTCCCTTTTCGGTGAATTCATCGTACTCACCACTAAATGGTGATTCGGTCGCTTTGTTAAACAGTACGTCGTATTGTTCGTCGGTGAGTGTCGCCTTATACGGAGCGCCGTCAGCCATACTAGTCTTTCTTCTTATCAAGTTTGGTCAGGCCAAGCAGGTTGAAGACCAGGTAGACAACAAGCGCAATAACCAAGAAGTTTATAAGGTCATTAAGAAATGTTCCGTAGTGAATAACCGCTGGATTACCACTCGCTTTTCCAATCGTGACTGAAAGACCCTTAAGACCATCGGCTGAACCAAGCAATAGACCTACTGGTGGCATAACGACATTATCAACTAACGATTTAACAAGAATGCTTACTGCGCCACCCAAGACTAAACCAACAGCCAGTCCAACGACGCCTTGTGTTCGAATAAAATCAACAAATCCACGAACAGGTCCACCGGTAACCGTCACGATTGCTTTCGCAGGTGCGGCAACTATTTTCACTCTCGCAGCACGCGAAGTACGTTTTGTTTCAGCCATATCAACTCCTCTTATGGGGTAATTATATCATTTTTGATCATTCAGCAGGAAGACGGGTGTTGTCCCTACATTTGCGAAGGAACTTGGATGCCAAGGAGGTTAAGTCCATGGTCAAACACCTGGCTTACCTTCGAAAGAATACCGAGGCGAGCAGCTTTTTCATCATCATTAACTTCACCGGTCGCAATCTGCGTACTTTCGTAGTAGCGGTTCATGTCACGCGCTAGTTCATAGAGGTAATTCGCAATACGGTGTGGTTCAAGATCACGTGCAGCCAGCGTGACAACAGATGGATAATCGAGCAGCTTCGCAATAATCGCTTTTTCGGCTTCGTAGTCATAGCCTTCAACGCGCGCACTTCCCTGCCCATATTCTTTTACTATTTTATTTAAACGAACCGCAGCGTACTGAACATACGGTCCACTAAATCCTGTGAGAGCAAAGATATTATCCCAGTCAAACAAGATATTCGTTCGTCGGTCTGACGTAAAATCACTAAACTTCACTGCGCCGAGCGCGATTTTTTTGACGTCGTCTTCGCTGACATCGCGACCTTCAACAACTTGATGTGCTTTTGCTTCAGCTTGATTAAGTAGCTCTTCCATCAAGATGACGCCTTTACGGCTGCTCATTTTTTCGCGGCTGCCGTCTTCATTGACTTGGTCAATCGTTCCAAACCAGAGATGAATTAATTCTGTTCCAATACCGAGCTTCTTAGCCATGGCAAAAAGTTGAGCAAAGTAAAATTGTTGCTCAGCACCAACTGCATAAATAACTTTGTCAGGGTGCCATTCGCTTTCACGATACAAAATGGTCGCGAGATCACTCGTCGCATAGAGCGCAGCACCGTTGCTCTTCTGAACCAGCAATGGAACATCAAAACCCATGTCATCAAGAGGCACAATAATCGAATTATCTTCGTTCTGAATCGCAACACCACTTTCGAGTAGTCGTTGTACCGCTTCTTTACCACGTGGGGCAAAGAATGCCTCACCAAGTTCATATTCAGTTGAGATATTGAGACGACTCATAACAGCGTGAATATGGTCGAGTGAGATCTGATTAAAACGTTTTGAGAAAAGTTGGGCTTGTCCGTCACCTGCTTCAAATTTTAAGAGCCAATCTTGTACTTCATCAGCAAGTTCATGACCATCTTGCTCTTTTTCTTCCTTCAAGGCTTTTTTCATTGCGATGTAGACACGACCGAGTTCGTAGACGCCATCTTTTTCCAATGCTTCGTCGTTTGAATATTTTAAGAATCCGGCAATCCAGATGCCGAGTGGTGCACCATAGTCGCCCAAGTGGTTATCCGTGATAACTTTCCAACCTGTCGCTTCCATGAGTTGCTTGGCAGCCCAGCCTTGGTTGCCTGGACGAAGGTGCCCGACACTATATGGCTTAGCCATGTTCGGACTGGGATACTCAACAACGACGGTTTTACCGTGACCGTCTTGATTATTACCGTAGGTCGGTCCCCACACTTCTTCGAGATTGTCGAGTAAGACACTGGCGGTAAGTTTCATATTAATAAAACCTGGTCCCGCAACTGTCACTTCACTCAGGTGTGCAAACTCACGAAGCTTTGCAGCGATTTCTTCTGCAACGTCTCGTGGGTTACGACCAAGCTTATTTGCAATCTGCAGAGCAACGTTCGTGGCGTAGTCACCAAACTCAGGATCGGGGCGCGTCAACTTGACGTCGGTATCGACGTCGTACAATTCACGAATAATCTGAGCGAGGTTTGCTTCCATTTGTGTTCATTATAACAGAGACGGTTATGAACGTGCAGCGGCTTTAATCAAGCCAATGAACAGAGCGTGTGGTCGGAACGGACGGCTCTTGAATTCTGGGTGCGCTTGGGTCGCAACAAAGTACGGATTGTCCGTTGCTTCAATATATTCAACAAGTTTGCCATCAGGTGACAATCCAGTAATCTCGAGTCCGCCTTTGTTAATCTCCGGAAGAAATTTTTGATTCACTTCGTAGCGGTGACGATGTCGTTCAACAATTTCGTTACTCCCGTAGGCTGCTTCGACTTTTGAACCAGGCGTTAATTTCGCCGTGTAATCGCCGAGACGCAGTGTTCCGCCGGTTGATTCTTTGCCAGCTTGACCTTCCATAATATAGACGACGTCATGTGTGGTATCAGCATCAAATTCAGTGCTATTGGCATCGTCAAGACCAGCTCGTCGAGCCGCTGCAATGACCGCAACCTGCAACCCCAAACAGAGACCAAGATACGGAACCTTGTGCTCCAATGCATATGTTGCTGCAGCGACCTTGCCTTCAATACCCCGCTTGCCGAAACCGCCAGGAACTAAGATACCATCGAGATCTTTCATGTCTTCTGCACTCACATCTTCTGCGTTGATCCAATCAAGTTGAAGCCCCACTCCTTCGTGCCAGGCAGCGGCCTTCAACGCTTCAATCACAGAGATATATGTATCTTCATTGTCCATATATTTAGCAATCATTCCGATACGAACTGTCTTGGTATAGTCCTTTGCCTGCGCTTCAGCGAGTTTCTTCCACTTCGTAAGATCGGCTTTTTTTGTGTTGCCAGTAAAACGACTCAAGACAGTGTTGATACCACTCGCGTCGATAGTCAACGGCACTTCATAAACAGTTTTAGCGTTTGAAAGTAAGATCACTGCATCTTTCGTCACGCCACTAAACTGAGCGATTTTTTCAGCAATGCTCGTTGGTGCAGGGTCATCAGTACGAACCACGACACAGTCTGGCACAATACCGAAGCCCCGCAAATCATTCAGCGCATTTTGTGCAGGTTTTGATTTGAATTCTTTACTCGTTTGAATAAATGGTACATAGACAACGTGCACGTATAGACAGTTCTCGCGACCAACACGTGAGGCAAACTCACGGATTGCTTCAACGTAACTCAACCCTTCGTAGTCTCCAACTGTTCCACCAATTTCAACGATATGAACATCAGATCCATTGGCTGCCAGTTGAATCGCGTCTTGAATAGCTGAGGTGAGATGCGGAACGAGTTGAATCGTCTGACCATTAAATTTACCGGCACGTTCATCGGCAATCAGCTGACTCAAGAGTCGACCGGAAAGCGTGGCGCTTTTTTGTGTTAATTCGACGTCCAAGAAACGTTCGTAGTGCCCAAGGTCTAAGTCGGTTTCAGCACCATCTTTGGTGACGAAACATTCGCCGTGTTCTTTAGGATTTAAAAGGCCCGCATCTACATTGAGATACGGGTCACATTTTTGAATCGAAACGGTGCTGCCTTGGGCCTGCAAAATAGCCCCAATGCTGGCCGCGGTAATACCCTTACCGACGCCTGACAGTACACCTCCAGTTACAAAGATAAATTTTTGTTTTGCCCCCATGTTTGTCTGCACCTCCATGGGACTTTATTGTAGCACCACGTCTATTTCAAACGCTAGCCCTACGACGTTGTAGTATTGTACTACGCTAGATATAGCGCTTAGGATAAGAGGTTATCAAGAGATGTACCAGGGGCGTATAACTCAAGCGGCGCATTGTCCATGCCCCATGCTTGCTGCACAGGTGCGACAATTTCCCATGACCTGAGGACTTCTGGGCCAGTGGTAAAGATGGCTTTTCGACCATTAATGGCTTCGACAAGCACACGTTCGTAGGCATCGGCCAAACGACCTTCGATCGGTGTTTTTCCTTCTTCAAAAGTGTCGCTTGAACCATCTCTATACGAAACAGTAACATATGAACGCTTTTCATCCAGCGCCTTACCGGTACTGAGTCGCAGCGGCACGCCTTCCCATCGTTCGTCATCACTAAAGAGTTCGATACTCGCGAAGGTTTCAGTCAAGCTTCCCTTGTTCTCTACTTCGGCCTGATAGCCTTCGTACTGACCGCGCCTGGCAAGATCAGCATTAGCAGGCATCAGAGCCTCCAATGCTTTCAGACGGTACTGTGCGAGCTTCTCAAGGTCAAGATCGGTAGGGATCTCCATAAGAACGAGTGAGAGAAGCTGCATTAAGTGACCTTGGATGAAATCACGCAAGGCACCGGTCTCTTCATAGAAAGTTCCACGACCCTCGACACCAATTTTTTCACTTGCAACGACTTCAATCGCCGCGACAGTTTCACTATCCCATGCATGGTGGTGATTTTCTGCATTAGCACGCAGCTTCAAGAGGTACTGAGTCACCTCTTTCGCCATATAATGATCGATACGATAGAGCTGTTCTTCTGCAAAATAGTGACCAGTACGCTCTAAGAAATCTTGGGCAGAAACCAAGTCAAAGCCGAATGGCTTTTCAAATAAAATCTTTACATTTGGTGTGTTCACGCCCGCTTGACCAAGAAAATCAACGATATCTGCTGCGGCACTAGGTGGCACAGACAAATATATAAGTGCTTGTTCATCGGACTGTAGTGCTAAATAATCACTCAGTCCGCGGTAATCCCCCGCTTCGGCTAAATTCATAGTGTGCACAGAAGTGCGATCAAGTAACACACTGTCGCCCAAAAGTTCTTTGACGTCGACTTCACGACGAGACACACCGACAATCGACAAATCATCATAATCGCCAGTATTGGCAATCTCTGTCAGCGCCGGCAAAAGCTTCCGACGACTCAAATCACCGGTAATGCCAAAGATAACGAGTTTTGTTTTCATACCGTTATTATACGCTTTTACCGAAGTGTTCAGGGACAGGATCATCAAAACGGACTTCTTTGACATCAATAACGCCACGTCCACCTAGTTCTGGATACTGAAGTTTGTAAGCACGATCTACCGAACCAAAGACGGCATCATCCCATGAAAAACCGAGTTCAGCAGAGACTTCTCGAACGCGGGCTTCACTTGGGCCCTCTACTTCGATGTATGTCTCAAGCCATGGCCACTCATCGAGAACTACTTCGACGTCACCAACGTTCCAGGTTTCACGTTTTGATTCTTGGAATGTTCGGTAGTGTAGTCCGGCTTCACCGAAAATAGCAACCGCTTCGTCGAAATCACTGACGACAATTTCGCGTTCTTCAGCACCGGTAAGAGATTCGTTTTTGAACTCTTTAAACGTCACTGTTACCTGGTGACCTTCGTCACGAATTCGAATGAAGGCGTCGCGACCAGCTTTATTGATAAAGTCTGGTTCGATGAGCACTCGGCGCATCAGTCGCATCGGCTGGTCACAGACACCGCCGATCGCTTCGAGTTTTGTCCGAACATCATCGTGATCGACGTGGAGAAACTTAACCTCAATTTCAGTCTTCATGAGTAACTCCTCTATTCAAAGAGTTAGTTGTTATTTTGCACCAGAATTTACTTCGTAGCTGGTATTGGTCGCTTCAAAGAAATTAACCAACTGCAATGTATCGTTAGCGCCTGCCATCCACTTCGCAGGGTTCGAAACCTTGTAATGTGCTTCGAAACCGAGCTCTTCAAGACGACGATCAGCCAGATACTTCACATATTGGTTGATGTAATCAGCATTCAGGCCCAAGATACCGTTTGGCAGCAAGTCCTTGTTGTAGGCTTCTTCCATTTCAACACCATCGAGAATCATTTGTTTGATTTCAGTAGCAAATTCATCAGTCTGCAGGTCTTCATTCTCTTCAAGAACGGTCAAAATAAGGTTAATGCCGAACTTGAGGTGAAGACTCTCGTCACGAACGACCCAGTCGATCAAGCTAGCAAAGTTACGAAGCAGGTTTCGTTGACGGAAACTGAGCGCAACCATGAAACCACTGTAGAACCAGATGCCTTCGAGGATAACGTTGTACGCAACAAGGTTACGAACGAAATCTTTTTTACCTTCAGTTGTCGTAATATCGAGCGTTTGCTCGGTCATTCGCTTAATATACTTAGTTTCAAAGTCTTCCTTACGTGCCATTGAAGGAGTTTCAACGTGTGCAGCATAGGCCTCTTCACGATCAATCGGGAATGTCTCAAGAACATATTCGAAACTCATACAGTGATTGGCTTCTTCCCACATTTGTTTTGCCAAATAGAGGTGACACTCAGCAGCATTCACATATGGGTAGACGCCGAAAGCCAGGGCTTTGTTAACCAAAAGTTCGTTCGGGTTGAAATAGCTCATCAGGAACGTCACCGCGTGGCGTTCTTCTTCGCTCATCTTCTTCCAGTCAGACAAATCTTGTCCAAGTTGGATTTCATTTGGAAACCAGGTATTCGCCACTGCTTGATTATAAAGATCCATTGCCCACTTGTATTTTACGGGTTTGAGCAAAAGCCCGTCTTGAATTCCGGTTCCTAAGATTCCTGACATTGTATTCTCCTAAAGATTAAATTACTGGCAACCTTCACACATGGTGAGATCTGCTGGATCGAGTGGTGCGGCGGTGAAACCTTGGTTTCGTGCGTCGTCGTTTGCTTGCGCTTGAGCATTAGCCATCGCTGCGTCGATTGCGGCTAGTTTTTCGTCGAGTGACATTGTGTCGTTGATGATTGTTGATGCGTTCATTGTGTTTACCCCTTATTGATGATGCTGTTATTTAGTGTTTATGTTTACTTCAGTTGTGACTTATCATACGCCGACCTCTTGCTTTTTTGCAAATCCAAATCCTGTCTTTCGAGCTGTTCCGTCGGTCGATTCGGCTTTGTTCACCTTGACGGTGCTTTGTTCAGCAGTGTGTCGCGGTTTAACGTGGAGGTAATAGGTTGTTTTCAGTCCACGCTTCCATGCAGCCGTGTAGATCTCTACCATTTCGTCAATGTCACGGGTCTCAAGGTACATGTTACGGCTGATCGCTTGGTCTACCCACTTTTGTGCTCGGGCCGCAACTTCGATGAAGCTGTACGGACTAAGTTGGAAGCTTGTCTTGTAGACGTCGCGGATTTTTTGTGGAATGGCTTCGATGCCTTGGACATCACCCTGTGCACGAAGAATGTCTTCTTTGACTTGGTCCCACAGGTTAAGTTCTTTCAAGTCGCGAACAAGATTAGTGTTCACTTCAAGGAACTTACCGTTCAATGTTGCACGAGAGAAAATTTGTGCGAATTGAGGGTCGAGACCAGGGGTCGTGCCGGCAATGTGTGCAATGTTGGCCGTTGGTGCAATCGCCATCAATGTTGCGTTACGCATACCTTTTTTGACCTTGGCGCGAAGTTTGGTCCAGTCAAGACGTGACTTACGGTTCACTTCAACTTTTACTTTACGGTCTTCAGCCAATTGGTCGATAGTGTCAAAAGGAAGAACTCCCTTACTCCACCCACTTCCCTTGTATGCTGGGTAGCTGCCGTACTTCTTTGCAAGTTCAGCTGATTCATCGATCGCGTTGAAGCTAATGAATTCAGTCAGCTGGTCCATCGTGTCGTAGGCTTCTTCAGATTCGTAGCTAAAGCCAAGCTTTTCGATGATATCGGTAAAGCCCATCAATCCAAGACCAAGTGCGCGGTTCTGAACGTTACTGTTCATTGCTTCAGGGATTGGTGTGTTCGTGATATCGACAAGGTTGTCGAGCTGACGAATTGCGCTGCGAGTACTTTCAGCAAGACGATCCCAGTCCCACTTCTTATCAGCGGTCAAGTGAGCCGAGAGGTTGATACTCACAAGGTTACAAACAGCAGTATTATCAGCGTCTTGTGGCAACGTAATCTCAGTACAGAGGTTCGACAAGTGAATTGTTGACGTGTTGTTATTGAGCGCACGGACGTTAATGGTATCTTTCCAGGTCAACCATGGGTGGCTTGTCGCTTGAAGTGTAATCAAGATTTGGCGGAATTGGTCACGGGCCTTCAATTTAATAAAGTCACGCATTTCACCAGCTTCAGCCTTCTTGATATAGCCTTGGTAGGCAGTACTAAATTCTGCACCATAGAGCTCAGGAAGGTCCTTCACTTCTGATGGGTCAAACAGGTACCAGTCTTGGTCTTTTTGGACACGCTTCATGAATTCATCACTAATAAACACAGCGGTGTTTGCGAGACGAGTACGAAGGTAAGGATCACCAGAGTTTTGCTTGAGATCGAGGAACTCTGGGAAGTTCATGTGCCAGTTCTCCATGTAGAGAGCGGCTGCACCAGCTTTTTTACCCTTACGACTGACGGCGAAGAGTGCGGTGTCGATCATCTTCATGAATGGAATAGGGCCTGTTGATTCGGTGTTGGTCGTCTTTACAGGACTCCCTGCGGCACGAAGCTTGTTCAAGCTGATACCAATACCGCCGGTACCCTTGGCGATGAACATAACATCGCGAATACCTTTGGCGATAGAATCCATGTCGTCTTGGATCTCAATAAGGAAACAGTTCGATAGTTGCGGGAATGACCCCCCAGCGTTCACACGAGTTGAACCTCCAGGAACATAATCAAGTGCGCTCATATGTTCGTAGAAATCGAGTGCAGAAGCAGTCGGATCTTCAGCGTTGAAGCTCAAACCCATAGCGATACGCATATGCGTGAACTGTGGAACTTCGAGTGGTTCACCAGATTGCTTACGAAGTGCATAACGGTTCTTATTCGTCACAACACCAAGGTATTTACTCAAGTTATCCTTAGAAGGATCAAGCGCCTTTGCAAGCTTCTTAATATCAAAGATCTTGCTCGTCATACGCTTGTCGAGAAGCCCATCCGCAACACCGTCTTTGAGGTAATCGGCAAACGATGTTTCGTGCAGTTTCTTGAGTTCCTCTGGGTTTTTGTATTCACCTAAGATCTTGCGGTAAATGTTCTTGAGTAAAAGACGCGTCGCAATAATATCAAAATCAGGATCGTCTTTTACGTTTTGAAGCGCAGTATGAATGACGGCTTCATTGAGTTGTGTCGTTGTAATGCCATCAAATAGTGTCAATGAAAGTTCTGATGCGACTTGAACTACCTTGCTAATTTGGTCAGGAAGGCCCTCACTTGCCTCTACCAATGCCAGGTTGATCGCGTTCGCGTCAAATGGTTCGCGTGTGCCATCGCGTTTTACCACTGTGATTGCGCTCATGTACTGTTCCCCTATACTTTTATTATGTTACTGAATGATCTGTTTCAATACGCGCTCACCTCCCCAGGCAAACTCCATTTTTGAGCGAAAATATAACATGGATAGAGTATCCGTTTGTTAATAATCTTGCTAAATGTGTATTTTCATGTCAGTACTACATATGTAGTGCTTACGTTAGACTATAAGCCCCTACATATAGTTTTTCAAGCGTTTTAACGGGTTTTTTTGACCACAAGCAGTATCAGGAGAATTTAACACCTTGTGGTGTGGTGTTTGTTATTTACAACGCTATATGTGGTGTCTAACTATTCGAGAACGTGTACTCTACTTGCTCGGGATGTACTCATTCATAGCTACGCCAAGATCCCAATACTTACTAAAGACCTCAACCAGCTTGCCTGCATTTGAAGACTGACTGATCTCCGAATTATTACCCGATAGCAGGGTGTTCACGTCCGGCACGTTCCACGCCATGTTGTTGCCTATAATCCAGCGGTCATGAGTATCGCGAATCTGTGTGGAATCGATAAATCGCCATTCAAGTTCGATGCCTCGGCTCTGCAACTCTGTTTTGAGAGCCAGGTACCGTGCCTTTGGTTTCCTACCGAGCGAAGCAGGCATCGGAATCGACAGGATATGAACTCGGCCAATCTTGTTACCATCGGCGGCTTCCCAAATTGACTCCAACCCGGCTGGAATGAAGTTCTTATCGAGCCAAAATACGAAACCGCGTAGCTCTCTTAGTGCCCGTTTCAGCCATACACCATTCGAAAAGGGTGTGTCTCGACTAATAAACATCGACGAAGGTACTGTGCCGTCTTCAATTGGAGATTCGATTACGTCTATCGATCCGCGCACATAGCGAATGAGCCCAAATCGAGCCATAAGAGTAAGTAGACTTCCAAGAGTCCGGGCATTGAGACCCATATCGAGCTCATGAAATCTGAGCGCTGCCTCGGCCGAATCTTTATCCGCACCCTGAACACCAAACTGATGTTGAAGGATCGCTTGGACAGGACGGTTGGTGAGAAGGGCGTCGCGCACAATTTGATCCGCATCATCTTCCAACCGACGAATGAACTGTGCTTGGAAGTAGGCAGAACCTGTCGCTGTCAACAGTCCTGATTCATCGATCAAACCAATATCGACAAGAAACGAATTAGCGCCGGCATCAGGAAGATTGCGTAGGCCACTACTACCAAGTGCCTCTTGATAGCTGTCCCAAGATCTATTCGGAAACACCGTTGCTATCATCCTTTGGTCCCAGCACTTGAATCAGCTCCTGAACAGACCCGATTACTTTTGGCAGCTGCTGGAAAACCTCGAGTGAGAGCGGAGAAGTCGACTCGATAACTAGATGCACTTTCCCATTTGCGTGATCCCAAGACTGCTGCATTACTGGAGCAGTAAATGACTGTGCCGCAGAAACCGGTTGAGTTGAGGTAGATGGAGTGCGTGCGACTTGACCTTCCTTTGTATCACCCGTCTCCCTATTAACGGCCATCGGTTTCAGAACGACTTTGTCTTTTCCAATAGCTTCTGCAAGCTCGACAGAAATCGCGCTCGTAACGAAGGACTTGATGAAGGCAGTTTTCGATGGAATACCCACCCCATAAGTGTGCACTGCCGAGTTAGCCATGTTGTTACGAATTAGCTCTACATTCTTCGCGCTGTCCTTATAGAAGGTGCCGAAGAGATCGAAACCTAGAAAGGCGTCACGAAGTGCTTGCTGTTCTTCCTCGTCACTTTGGGGGAGCGCAATCGTCATCGCCAGATCAGTAAGACTCAAGTCACCAGTCTTGGTGACGAAGCCCCAATCACGGAGCGCAGATAATTTAGCTCGAAACGCACCGCTGTTCGGTGTAGAGTGATTTGCGTAGCTGGCTAAGGAGTCAAGCGTGAGACTGCGCGAAACCTGTCCGGCCGATTTTACGATCTTTACTGCTTCAGGCAACGAGAGCCCAGGAAATCCCTTTCCTCGGGTTGATTTGATTTGTGGAGTTGTGTTTTCACTTTTTTCCATTTTGTAATTTTCCTCATTTATTTTGAATTTACCTCCATTTAATCACATAAATGAACAAAAATCAATAATATTTTGAGTTTAATACAGGCTGTTTGGAATTTTGAATAAATAGCCCATGAAAAAACAATAGGCAAATTGAACCAGGAAGATTTTTAGCCGCACAAACACGAGTTAGCCGCCATGTTTTGCCTTCTTTACTTCGTTATAACCTAGTAAACACAATATATACTCAAATTAACAGTAGTGATAACAGCCCGGAGTCAGCCAGATAATTTGTGCAGTCGATAGTCCGATCGGGCAACCGACCGCCACTCTCACAGTGTCCCCGTCGGCCCGTACTTCTAACCCTGAAAGCGCTACAGGTTTACGTGCAGACGACGATCGGTGTGGATTCGGCCCAAAGGAAAACCCCCGCAGAATTGTCTGTCGTCGGGGGTTCAAATATAGGTCTTGTGGCGGAGAGAACAGGATTCGAACCTGCGGTGACATTGCTGCCACACACGCTTTCCAAGCGTGCGCCTTCAACCACTCGGCCACCTCTCCATTCGTCCATTAGTATACTATTGTCATTTCCACGCCACAATTACCGTTGTATCTGATAGCGTTGCCTCGCATAATAGAGGCAATGGCTAAGACTCCTGCCCCTACTGTCATCTTACTCAAAGACCTCAAAAAGCGGTTTGGGCTTGGTGATGCCGAACACTATGCCATCGATGGCATCGATTTGACGATTAAAAGGGGTGAGTTTATCGCGATCATGGGTCCGAGCGGTTGCGGCAAGACGACACTTCTCAATATATTAGGCTTGCTCGATAGCGATATCGAGGGTGAGTATGAACTCGATGGCAAGCACGTCGCGGCACTGAGTTCACGCAAGCAAGCCCGCATTCGTTCACAGCAAATCGGCTTTATTTTCCAAAGTTTCAATCTTATTTCACGATTAAATGTCATCGAAAACGTCGCGTTACCTTTGACCTACAAAGGTCTCCCCCGCCTGACACGTACCAAGCTCGCAAGCAAAATCCTACACAACTTCCATCTTGGCGAACGGGAATTTTATATGCCACATCAACTGTCCGGTGGCCAAACCCAACGTGTGGCGATTGCGCGCGCATTGGTAAACGACCCTTCAATCATCTTGGCCGACGAACCAACTGGTAACCTCGATACTCGCGCCAGTCACATCATCATGGAAGAGTTGTCAGACCTCCATCGTCGTGGCAACACGATTATCATGGTCACTCACAACCCTGAACTTGTCTCGTATGCCAGTCGCGTCATCTTGATGCTCGATGGTAAGATCGCCAAAGATACCAAGAAACAACCACGCGTTCGAAAGTCGGGTAAGAAACCACTTGGTAAAAGGAAGAAAGAAGCGGTAGCAGCATAATGCGCTCTCTTCTCTTTACCCACATCGGCAATGCTCGCCAATCATTAAAGAGTAATCAGCTGCGAAGTGCGTTGACGATGTTCGGCATCACGATTGGTGTTGCGAGCATTACAACAATATTGGCACTGAGCAGTGGCGCGAGTAAGATTGTCAGCGATCAAGTCGATGCCCTCGGTGGCAACATTGCGGTGATTCGTCCTGGCCAGCAATCAGATAAGCCTTTAGAAGACCTCGCTCAATTCCCTGGCCGTCAAAACTTCGCCGCCAGCACATTATCTGAGAATGATCTCACCACCGTTCGTACACTGGCACACGTCCAAGCAGCCGCGCCTATCATGGTCCTCACCGGTGGCGTCAAGGCCGACTCTGATGCGCCAGCCGGCACACCCATTGTTGCAACGACTCCCGATCTCGCTGTTACCAATAACTTAGCAGTTCGCGTAGGTCAGTTCCTCGACCCAGACCTCAGCCCCGATACTGCCGTTATTGGGCCTCAGCTTTCGGTTGATGTCTACGGAACAGAAGAATCAATCGGCAAGACCATCACCATTCGTAACAAACCCTTCACTGTTATTGGCATCCTGAAACGAACGAACAACCCGATCAACTACAACGGTGTCGATTTCGATAACTCAGTTATCATCAATCAAGAAAATGGTCGCATTATGAACCAAGGCTCGCTACAGATCCAACAAATAAATGTGCGCAGTGACACCGTTGATAGCTTGTCGCAGGTTATTATCGATACCAATAAAGCGCTGCTAAAGAATCACCTCAACCAAGCCGATTTCACTGTCTTATCAGGTGATCAGATCGCCCAGCCAACCAATCGCCTCTTCAACGCAATTGCCGGCACCACTACTGCCGTCGCAGCTATCTCACTTCTCGTTGGCGGTATTGGTATTATGAATATCATGTTAGTGAGTGTTGCCGAACGAACCCGTGAAATCGGCATTCGAAAAGCGCTCGGCGCCAGCAACGGCGATATTGTTGCGCAGTTCCTTATTGAATCCCTCGCTCTCAGTATTGGTGGTGGTATCCTTGGCTATGTCATTGGTTATTTATTAGCTTTTGGTATTAGCACATTCCTCACATTCGATCCTGTGTTCAGCTGGCAAATCGCCGCTATCGCTATCGGCGTGTCATTATTCATCGGCACTATTTTCGGCATCTACCCAGCAGTTCGGGCATCGAAAAAAGACCCTATCTCAGCACTTCGCCAATACGATTAAAGTTCTTTTTTAAGTTTTTCGATCAATGCAACTGGTGTAGGATCAACGCCGTTCAAAACAGCAGTGTAAATACTTGAGAAATCAGCCAAGATACAGCCCCAGAGCAGCTGTGCGATGATTGAATCGCCCTTGAGTGTGATTGTGTTCGCTTTTGGTCGCATGCCACTCAGAAGACGGTCAGACAGTTCAAATCGTTTTAAGATTTGCGGGTGCTCAAGTGGACTAATGAGATCAAAGACGACAAATGGTTTTTCAACTGGGTGTGAGGTCCAACCCATAAACTCGTTGTGATTGAATTCAGAGAACTCATTCCAAAAAGCGAGATTCTTCGCTGTTTCGTTCCAGCTAATTTTCCATTTATACGCCAAAGGTGCAGTCAATGGGCCGCCATAGAATACTGGTGTTTTACCGACAGCTGTTTCGGCAAGTTGTTTGGCATAGTTATGTTCAGTTGGAACATCGGCGTGCCACTGCGCGCTTTCTGCTTCAAGCCAGTCACTCAGTTCAGTAATTTCTTGAGATTTACCTTCAACGAGACCGAAGTTTTCAAATAGCGCGATTAAAGCTTTTAGATTGTAAATCATTGCCATGCGCGGTTGTAGTCCAGATGGAATCTCTTCCAGCGTGGCATGTGCATGCGCGATCGTCTGATCTTCAGCGTGTTCAATCAACTGACCACCCGAAGCGATGATGCCGATCTGTGCACCCTTTTGTTTTGCTTGCTCTAATGCGCTCAACGTTTCTTCGGTATTACCCGAATAGCTACTGGCGATCACCAACGTGTGTTCGTCGATGTATTCCGGCAAATCGTAGCCGCGAATAATTTCAAAAGGAACTTTCAAGTCATCTTTCAGCCACACCTTCGCGATCAAAGCTGCCAAGGCAGATCCGCCCATGCCGGTCAGGACAATAGAAGTAATGTCACGACCGTCGTGATCTTCTTCATGAAGTTGTGCGTCAAAAGCCGCTTGTTTATATTGCTCAGCTGAGACCTTCAACGCACCTTCAGGATCGCGTTGCTGCAGCACGTTTGGATTGTCGAGCACATCGCTCATCAGTATTGCCCACTCATATGTGACTATGATACAGTATTTTTAAACGAAGCATAAGTAGTATAAAGGGTGGGCATGGATATTACTCCGCAAGAAAACACGCAACAACCAATTAGTGATGACCAAGATCTTGCGAAAGCTCTTGCTGGCGTCATGCCAGACGTCCCAGAACCAGTGATCCAAGAAGCTCCTGGTACCCCTGAAATTGTTGGAACTATTCTCCCCCCGGTTGTTCCTACTGCTGACCCGCTTCCGACACCGAGCGTGCCTCCTGTTGTCGCACCGCTTACTCCAGCTCCCGTTGCTGCAACTGACCTCGAAAGCATCAAGAAGGGCGCCCTTGGCGAACTTCGTCCATTGATTGACCGTGTCGACCTCCCAGCTGAAGAAAAATTCGACACCTATCTTATGCTCATTCGTAGCACCGATGACCAAACATTGGTTGCACCTGCCTACGCATCTGCTCAAGCAATTACCGATGAAAAAAGAAAAGCCGAAGCGCTTCTCGACATCGTGAAGGAAATTGACTACTTATCGCGAGATAATAAAGCAGTTTAACAAAAATCCGGCCCACAAGGACCGGTTTTTATTTTAGTAACCTTGTGGCGATATACCTGGTTCTTTTTCTGGAATGTCCACAACCAGTGCGCCCATAGTCGCTGCAGTTGCGGCAATTGAGACGGCGTTTTGAACCGCTTCTTTCGTGACCCGAGCTGGGTCGATAACACCGGCTTTCTTCATATCAATAAGTCCCGCATCCGCTTGCATGACATCGACACCTTGACCAGGCTTGCCTGCTTCAACTTGAGCCAGTAGTGCCTCGGCGTTGAGTCCAGCGTTCAATGTAATCTGAATAAACGGCTGCTTTAAGGCGTCCTTTAAGATTTGACGGCCCGCATTAATTGAATCTGAGCCGTCTGCTTTTATCTTACCGGCGATATTCACCAATGTGACCCCTCCGCCAGCAACGATACCTTCTGCTAGTGCCGCTTTCGTTGCAGCAACCGCATCGTCGACACGGAATTTCTTCTCATCAATTTCAGTTTCAGTCGCTCCACCGACTTTAATGATCGCAACCTTACCGCTCAAACTCGCAGCGCGAGTTTCAAGTTGGTCTTTATCATAGTTCCCAGTCGCGCGTTCTGTGGCTGCATGAATCTCTTCGATACGCGCCTTGATGCGTGCCGGCTTGCCGGCACCCTCAATAATCGTCGTATTTTCTTTCGTCACAATAACTTTACGCGCGGTGCCGATAACATCAAGTTCTGCGTTCTCGAACGTCAAACCTATCTCATCACTTATGACTTGAGCACCTGTTAAGATCGCGATGTCTGACAACATGTCTTTACGACGATCACCAAATGACGGTGCGTTAATCGCGACTGTATTGAAAACACCTTTAATTTTATTGAGAACAAGCACCGACAGTGCTTCACCCTCAATTTCATCAGCAATCAAAACGACATCTTTCTTACCCGCAGCGGCAAGTTTTTCTAGTAATGGCAAAAATTCTTGGATACTACTGACTTTTTTATCGGTTACAATGATCGCCGGCCGTTCATAAATCGCTTCTTGGCGCCCGACATCAGTTACAAAGAATTGGCTGACAAAACCCTTATCAAAAGTAAATCCTTCAACAACTTCTGAGGAAAGTTCGAGTCCCTGGCTCGCTTCAACCGTCACCACGCCTTCCTTGCCCACTTTTCCGATCACATCAGCAATCAGCTTCCCAATCTCAGCATCACCGGCGCTAATCGTCGCGACTTCTGCCACTCGATCAGACTTACCTTCGATTGTTTCGGCAAGTTTCCCCAGTGCAACGACAACTTCATCACCCGCCGATTCGATTCCCCGACGGAGTTCCTGCGCATTGTGTCCAGCAGCAATAAGTTTATGCGCTTCTTTCAAGATACTGTAGGTCAACACAGTTACGGTTGTCGTCCCGTCACCGGCCAACTTATTAAGATTTTTGGCTGCTTCTTTAATTAGTTCTGCGCCAACCTTATAGCCCAACGTTTCATCATCGATTTCAGGTAAATCAATTGCTTCAGCGACAGTTACCCCATCATGTGTTACTGTTGGGCCTCCGTACCCTTTACCAATAACAACGTTTCGACCCTTTGGTCCATAGGTTACTTTGACTGCATCGTATAGTGCTTTGGCACCACCGAGTACGCGGGCTCGTGCATCATCGTCATAAAATACTTTCTTCGCCATATCGTCTCCTAAACCGTCGCCAAAATGTCCTCTTCACGGACAATTAAGTATTGGGTAGTATCAATTTTTACTTCAGTCGTTGAGTATTCTTTGTAGAGAATCGTATCGCCTACTTTAACGGTCTTCACGGTTGGTCCAACAGCCACAACTGTCGCTGTGACCGGTTTTTCTTGAGTAGTGTCGGGTAAATAGAGTCCGCTTGCCGTCTGCGAACTAGTCTCAGTTCGTACCGCAACGACACGATCGGCCAAAGGCTTAATTGGGGTCTTCATCATATTTCCTCCGAGTTCTTATACTCTTATTCTAGTCAGAAAATCTTAAAAAATCTAGCACTTGTGGACGTTGAGTGCTAATGCTTAAAATTGACATTTTTACGAAGTGTATGGTAATTTTAGAGGTAATAACACCTCAAAAACAAAAAATATGACCTCCGAAGAAACCACCTTTCCCGAAAACAATCAAACAACAAGCGAAGTTGTTAATTTCTTTCGAGGCGCTTCCGATGCCGTTGATGCCTTGCAAGATAATCCCGGCTTTATCGGATATATGACACAACATAATATTGCTTTCGATGATACCCAGGAGGCGTACTGGGACGCAGTTAGTTTCGTCGCTAATCGTTCAATCGAACTCGGTGCCCAAGGTGACCCAAATGGTCCTGAAGCAAAAGCATTTGCACTCGCCGCTCGAGCACCTAGTTTCATGTTTAAACAACTTGCCCTTGCAGCCGATCAAGAACATGCAAAAGCGACACGAAAACCCGGTAACCGTGAGGGTGACCACCTCTTAACGAGAGGTGTAAAAGACCAGTACGTCGAGTCGGCGAGTAATTTTAACGGTATGATTCGTGATTTCATTGAATCACGAATTGATATGCAGTCCTCGACATTTACGACACTTCTTACCGAATCAGCCAACCTCGGTCTCGACCGTAATTTTGTACAAAAATCAGCTGAACTTATGAGCGGTACGGTCTCCGGCGTGCGTACAGAACTTGGGTTTGAACAAAAACTCAGTGCAGCGGGTATCAGATATCGACGTGGAACGACCCAGGACGACGTGAAAGGAATTGATTATATCGTTGAAGGCGTACCGATTGATGTAAAATCATCTCTTTTCAAGATGCTTGAAGAGGGTAAACCAGAAGATCAGGATAAGCCGTTTCTCTTTAAAAATGGCAAATGTATCTATTATCCATACGAAACTGACCGTGATTATGCCGATGGTACCTTCAAACTGAAGGAAGATTCACTCGTCGATCGCGCTCAACAGATCAGCGAAGACATTGAATACTTCAAGCGCTACTTGCATTTATAGTCATTTTGTGCTATTATAATACAGTTCAATTCGCATCGAGAGAGGAGGAACTGATATGAGCTCCCCACCATCGGGTACACCCGCTATGGAGGAGATCGTTGGTTCCGCAGTGACTGTACGTAGTCTATTTCTGGAGAGCGTCGCCAAGAATGAGGACATGTCCTTTTTCCTGGTGTCGTCCGACAGGATGATTACGGCCCGCATAACGGGCCACAGGAATCCCCCACACCGCAATGAGATTGTCGTGAGACTGACCAATGACGAAATGTTCGTCATCATGCATATTCCCAACCAGGATGACGCGAAGGTTTTCGCTCACATCTACGACCTCGCCAGTGGTTCTCCTCATGCAGAGTAGAACCATAAATAAAGGGCAGCAATGCTCTCAAAGTCGTCGGGAAATCCCCGATGCCCCCGTGTTCGAAAGAATGCGGGGACAACCAGTCTTTATCACCCCGCGCTCCTCACCGAGCGCGGGGTTCGTTTTTTATGTCGACCCTACTGTACAATAGATGTAATGACCGCTCGCTTTGCCACAACAGATGAAATCTCCCGCTGGGACAAATTAATCATCGCCAACCCCGATGGTGGAAACATCTTTTCGAGCATCGAATACGCCGAGCAAAAGAAATTAGGTGAATATAAACCCTTATTCGTCATCGTCGACACACTCGCAATTACTGTTCTCGAAAAGAAGACTCCCCCACTTGGTAAATTTTGGTACCTCCCAAAAGGCCCGAACGTTGTCACCACAAAGCAACTCTTCGACACACTCAAACAACTTGAGCCATTTGCCCGATCACACGGGGCCTTCGTTATACGCATTGAGTCAGAACTCCCACGAGAACTCCAGCCCACCCTCACACGTCACGGTCTCAAGAAAGCGGCGCCTATCATTCCGAATCCTTCAACCATCACACTAGATATTTCACCAAATTTAGATGAAATCATCGTGAACTTACCTCAAAAAGGTCGTCACGCGATCCGCCGAGCTGAACGCGACGGCGTCACCATCGAACAGGCTGAAACCTCTGAGAAGAACTGTAAAATCATGTACAAACTTCTCTCAGAAACCGCCAAAGGACAATTCGGCATCCGTAGTTATAATTACTACAAAGAATACTGGCAACAGTTCTCAGAAGCAGATCTTGGTCAACTTTTCTTTGCTCATTTTGAAGGGGCAATCGTCGCCGGTGCCTACGCCATGGTCCTCGGCAAAAAAAGTACCTATAAAGATGGTGCTTCGGTTCGAAAACGCACTGCGTATGGTGCGAGTCACCTTCTCCAGTGGCATGTCATCAAATGGGCTAAGTCTCACGGTGCTCTCGTCCACGACTTTTGCGGATCACCACCTAGTGATGAGCTCAATAATCCCGATCATCCGCACTATGGAATCGGCCTTTTCAAGACCTCATTCAGTAAGAACGTTGTCGATTTCATCGGCTGTTATGATGTCGTCATTAGCCCCTTCAAACACAAAGCTTGGGTAAAATTCGGTGAACGAATCTACCGTCACTATTACTACAAACGCACCAAAGATTATTACTACTAAGGAGTCCTTAATGCCACGTATAAACCGCACTGTTCTGATGTCTGACGCCCTGCACTTTAGCGCACTCCAAGCCATTAACCCTTATTATGGCGCCGAGGCTGTCGATCAATCAGTAGCAGTCGAGGAACACCAATCGATTGCCTCAGCACTCTCGAGCGCCGGTATTGAAATCATCAGCGTTCCCTCACCTACCGATAGCCAAGATGGTGTGTACACAGCAAACTGGGCGCTCGTTCGGGGTGACAAGGCTATTCTTGCCAGGCTCCCTGACGTCCGTAAGGCCGAAGAGGCCTACGCCGAGACAGTTCTTACAAAACTCGGAAAAGAAGTAATTCGCGTGCCCGAAGGGCTCAAATTTAGTGGCCAAGGTGACGCCTTAGCTTGCGGTAACTACCTCTTCTGCGGAAGAGACTATCGCAGCGACGAGGCAGCCCAAAAATTTGCCGCAGACATATTGGGATACGAACGAATTCAATTACAAACCATCCCAGAACTAGATGAAAACGGTCTCGCTATGACTAACAAAGTCTCTGGTTGGGCAGATAGCTTTTTCTACGACATCGACCTGGCACTTTCTATCATCAAAGCGCCAGAAGGTGACCAAAAAGGTCTTATTGCCTACTGTCCTGATGCATTTATGCCTGAAAGTCGCGAACTACTCGCCGCTTTTGATGGCGTCAACAAGATTGAATTATCACTCGATGAGGCACAACATGCTTTTGCTGGAAATCTTGTGTCTACCGGTGAAACAGTTATCATGAGTGCCCACGCACCCGAGCTCAAAGCAAAGTTTGAAGCACTTGGACTCAAAGTCATAACTCCAGAAATTTCAGAACTCGCCAAAGGTGGCGGGTATATTCGTTGCACCACTCTGACGTTAAACTAGTGACTCTTCTTTAGTTCTTGTAGCGCCGCTCTGGCAACTTCAGCTTCATTCCAAGGGTGAACGCCATCAGCACGCTCAATCGTCTGTTCATGTCCTTTTCCAAGCAGGACAACAACATCGTTCGGGCCAGTCGCTTGCGTCATCGCAAAGCCAATTGCTTCTTCACGGTTGGCGATCAAGAACAAGTCTTTGCCTTCGACTTTGCCTGATTTCTTTGCACCCTTCGCAATCTGATTCAAGATGAGTTGTCCATCAATATCACGGTTATCTTCTTCTGTTGCAATAACAATATCAGAACTTTTTCCCGCAATCGCACCTTGTCCGGCACGTTTTGATTCGTCACGACGTCCAGCTGAACCAAAGACACTAATCAGTTTACCTTTCGTAAGCGGTCGAACGCTTTCAAAGAACTTCTCGAAACCATCTGGGGTACTTGCAAAGTCAACAATGACCTTAAATTTCTGGCCTTCGTCGATGATATTCATGCGCCCGGCCACGCCATCAAGCGCAGCGATGCCTTTTTCAATCTGTACTTTCGTAAGACCAAGTTTTCGACCCACTGCAATCGCTGCTAAACTGTTTGAAACGTTAAATTCACCAGGAATGTTCACTCGAATCTTGTACGTATCACCGTCAATCTTCGCCGTGTATGTTGAGTGGTCCGAATCAAGCGTCACGTCACTTGCGACAAGTTCACCCTTCCCAATACCATATGTTGTCGAGTTTGCAACAGTCTTTGCAAACTTAGCTCCGTTTGGGTCTTGAGCATTGGTGACACCAAAACGGAGTCCGTGCTTGTTGGCAATCTTAAAGAGGCGACGTTTGGCTTCAACATAGTTATGAAAGGTATGGTGGTAGTCCAAGTGGTCGTGTGTAATGTTCGTCATCACGGCAATTTCATAAGGAATTCCCCAGACACGATGCTGAGCCAAAGAGTGACTTGAGGTTTCAATCACGACCCACTCGACACCAGCCGCTGCATAGTCACGAAGCCGTCGCTGCAAGATACTCGCCTTGGTTGTTGTCATATGTTCTTTCGTCAAAATGATATCGTCCCCAATACCATTGGCGACAGTCGTCATAAGTCCAACTTTCAAACCAGAATCCTGGAGCAAACGATGAATCATAAACGATGTTGTCGTCTTACCATTCGTCCCCGTCACACCAATAACGTGCATCTTACGTCCAGGGAAGCCAAATCGAACGTTCATCAGAACTGCTTCGAGAAGATGTCCCGTTGGTTCAATTTTTTTGAAGATACCTCGAGGGATCAATTTCTTTACAAGGGTACGAATACTAGTCATATAGCCATTATACCTACCCGCCTCGATCTTGCGGCGAATTCTTGCGGGTGTATCTTTCGATAGCGATGATACTGAGAAGAATTACCCCTAAAAGCGTGGCTGAAATGACAGCTACTTCGAATAGTAAGGTGTCTTTCTTAGAATCTTTTTGTTCCATTACACTCTTTGACACTCTCTGTACTGCGCGTATCTGTGGAATATCGCTGACGCCCAATACAGCTCCAGGCGAACGATCATCACCTGTTGTGCGCGGTACAGTGGCACTCACCCGCTCAACACTCTTTTCAATATTATTTCCATACGAAATTACCTCATACAGATCGATAGAGTGACGTGCATATGATGTTCCGTAAAGATGAATAGAATGAAAACCTTCCACAATATTGTTTGGCAAAGGTAGCTCAACAGCAAGACCTCCTTCAGAACTCGCTCTTACTCGACCCACTTCCTTGAGATCAGAATGAATCTCAACACGCACTTCAGTATCAGGTTGAAAAGTATGCGACGGAAGTTCAATACTCAGCTTTGAAAGTGGCGTCAGATGTTCTGAGCGCAAGAACGACGCGTAATATTGCCGTTTATCACCAGTGACGACACCCCAGTAAGCTGGCGGTTCGGGCACAGTAGCAGAGCAACTATTACATGTGTGCGGAAGATTAAGATCTCCATACATACGGTTAATCGCTAAGGCTTCGAGCTCGTGACCGATCGGATTCGGATGAAAGGATTCGTTCCCAATAATCTTGAGTGTCGGTAATACCCCCAGTGGCGCAATGTCATCACCCACTCGAATCCCATTCACTGCACTCGGTAAAGAAGAGGTGCTACAGAGCTGTCGACCCGTAAGGCTATCTTCAACATCGAGATACGAGATATGCGCGGCCTCTACAGCAGCACGTATCACACTGTTAAGGTACCTCACTCCTTCACTAATGAACGTTCTCTCGTCTTCATCAAGCAATACGTTCGTTAGCGGGTCACAAACCCCATGAATAGCAGTAATTTTCGGGTAGCCCACAGCGTAGATGCGACTCCAAGGCGACGATTCAGTCAGCTGTTTGTATGTTGTCACCAATTTGTCAAAAAGGTCTCGAATTTCAATACCTGTCAGAGAACGTTCTATCCCCCTTTTGGCCCATTCACAGGTTCCTGGCATCGCACATGTTTTGAGTTTGGCTGAAAAACCAGCATCATTACCCCCAACGCTCATCGTTATTAATTTGGGATGATACTGCTCAACAAACAGTGCCTGATAAATACGCCCCGGCAAGAAATCAACGAGCGCATTGGCCTGACTCTTCAAAACATCCGTTCCCCTTAGTCGATTGTTTTGACCGTTATACTCTTTACTCGTACCGACAATATCGTCGATCCGAGCTCCTGCACAAGCAATACTTTTCACCCCATCAAGTGGGATCATCATGTAGGAAGCCAGTAAAAACGGATACGAACGTCGACTGATATGACAGAGATGAACGCCATTGTTGCTCGCGGGTAGATAAAATCTATCATCACTCTCCCCCTCACCACTGCTAAAGGAGTCTCCTAACGCCAGAAACGGCAATTCTGAAATAGTACGGTAACCAGCTGCACGAATCATCACCCGTTTTGCACCATCCGTGTATGTCATCACATCTAGTTTCAGCTGACCACCACTCTCTTCAAATTGAGGGTGTGTCCCAAATTTAAATGACGCAATGAAACCATTTGTCGTAAAAACAATAACGGGACAGGGAGTATGCTCAGTCGCTGCTGTTTGAGAGAGTGGAAATCCACAAGTAGGATTCACTCGGATAATAGAAAAATCTGCACGAATACCGGTGATAACAACCGTGCTGCCATCATTACTCACTGCCAATTCTTCAGTTGGATCAACTCCATACCCATAAGGAATTCCTGCATCACGTATCTGTCGTGTTTCAAGATTCTCAAGATCAATCATTCCCGTCCCGCTTCCAACAAACTCCATCGCTACCCAACGACCATTGCGGGACATACCAATTCCACCAACTCTCAATTTGTCAAAAACAAAATCTGGATGCTGATTATCGAATGAGTGACTCACCTCTCCTGTTAACAGATCATACTGTCGATGGACTCTCTGTGAGAAATGCCGGTAGATAGCAACTCCCATACGATTCGGGGCGGATTCATAACGCACTACCAAGGTATCTTGCTCTGGCGCATATAGACACCCTGTCATATCTGAACACGCACCATCTAAAGGATAGAATTTCTGATCGAACGGATACGCAATTGCAAACCGTGGTCGTGCACCATCCGCGAAAAAACTTGCCGCTGAAATATGCCTCCCGTCAAAAAGGCAAAGATTTTGTGACTGAACGTACCCTTCCACCACACGGCGTTCGTATAAACGAGGGCATACTGGGTCCGGATCATAGCTAAATGGTTGTATATTCACTACTATGGGTACCCCTCTCCCCCAGTCATTTCCACTATCGGCAAAACTGGTCGCTCCGAGAGCAACATTTAGAAATATTGAGCATATCAAAATGCTCCCTGCAATAAGGGTCTTCATGCCACCTCCAATCATTCACTGTATCTATACCTATTTTAAGCTCGTCCTCAGCAACGAGCAATGCTCATCGCAAAAAGTTAACCATGATAAAATATTTACAGATGAGAGTCCTAGGAATCGAAAGCAGTTGTGACGAAACAGCGGCGTCTATCGTTGAAGATGGACACCTCTTGCTGAGTAACGTCATTAATTCTCAGATTGATATCCACAAAATCTACGGGGGTGTCGTCCCTGAGATTGCTGCTCGTAGTCATATTGAAGTCATTAACCCTGTTATCAACCAAGCGCTCACCGATGCCAACCTTACATGGGATGATATCGATGCAATTGCCGTCACCTACGCGCCTGGACTTATCGGCTCACTCCTCATTGGCACACTTGCCGCTCGAACGCTTGCGATGACGAAGAATAAACCCCTCTACCCTATCCATCACGTCGAAGCCCATGTGTATGCTAACTTCATAACAGATCAGGCACAGGGACTCGACCTTCAACTTCCTAAAAAACAACCAACATTCCCCATGCTTGCCTTAATCGTTAGTGGTGGACACTCACAGCTCGTTCTCTTTAAAGACCATGGTGATTACGAACTACTCGGACAGACCCAAGATGACGCCGTTGGTGAAGCCTTTGACAAGGTTGCTAAAGTTCTCGGTCTCCCCTACCCCGGTGGTCCCTCAATCGCCCAAGCTGCACTCGAAGGTAACCCCAAAGCGTATATACTTCCTAAAGCAAAACTAAAAGGCGCCTACGACTTCAGTTTCTCAGGCCTTAAGACAGCCGTTCTGCGCGCCGTGCAGCGTGAAGTGGGTGTTGAGACATCTTTCCCCTCGAGAGAGCTTGCAGCCCGTCTCAACGACGTACAGAAGGCGAACTTCGCTGCTAGTTTCCAACACACCGCAATTGAAACACTTGTCGATAAAGCAGAGGCTGCTTTTAAGGACTACTCCCCTGCTTCTGTCGTCATCGCCGGAGGTGTGGCCGCAAACCAAGAACTACGCCGTCAACTCTCTGCTCGCCTCCCTCTTCACATCGAATATGCACCAATGAGTCTCTGTACTGACAACGCGGCCATGATTGCCACACTCGGTTATTTTTACGCATCTAAAAAAGAAGCAACCTCACCTCTTAACCTTGAAGTGATACCAAGTCTTTCAATGACAAAAACAGCCTGGGCTTAACAGACTGTATTTGACATAAATATATTATTATGTTCTTGTAACTATCGACGTAGTTTTTGTAGTATCTTTTTAGCTGCAGGTAAGCCCTTACTCCAGAGAGCGTAGGCGGGTGAGAGCGGCTTATCAAAAGTACCAGCGAAGACGGTTTCTTCTTCGGTCCACCCCTGTTTAAAGATCGACACTCCGCCAACAACCAAACCGCCGAAGTCATATGAGGTAATGCCCCATTCCTTCACTTTTCGAATAGCATGCCATTTGAGCGCGTAATTCGCACGGAGTCGTTGTCCATCCTCATTCATTCCACCGTACAATTCATACGCATGATCGGCACTAATGGCGAGCCATAAAAATGCGATTGGCTGATCTTCAAGGTAAGCAGCAAAAATAGGGGAGTGGTCGTTCATCAAATGATGAACGTCGAGGTAATACTGATCACTGTGAAGGTTAAATTTGGCTCGTTCAGCCGTTTGACGGTATACATGAAGACACTTTTCAATATCTTCCTTGGTCTTGACCATTTTAATCGTAATCCCTTCAGCAGCAGATTTACGAATATACTGACGTGTTTTCTTAGCCATAACAGCCAAAAGATCACTCTCACTTTTACTGAGGTCAAGTAACACTGTTTCGGCCGGAAGTACCCGGTTTGCAGACCGACGCCAACCTTCAGGCGCCTCGTAATCGAAACTGTTTGGTTCAATCGATAAAGCCACTGATTTATAGTCTCTTTTAACCATAATTGCTAGAGCATTCAAGAACTCGTCTTTATACGCATCGTCAGAGATTGGTCCACGTGGAATATAAGCAAATGAGCGGAAAGGAAGTGGGAGATGACGGATAAGAATTTGAGCTGAACCGATCTGTGTATCTTCGTCATAACCGAATACGCGTTCGGCTGTCCAACCGTGGCCAGCTTTGACTTGTCCCCAACCCCATAGTTGAAGTGGGTGAGCGCCATGCTCAAGTTGATATTCGTTCCATTGCTCTTTATCACTGCACTTTTGAAGCTCAATCATACCTCCATTATACAACGGGGGTTATGGTATAATGAAAACTGATTAAAAAGCGTGAATTTCACTGATTATCTTCATGAGTTCACGTGAGTTAAAAGAGAGTTAATAATTCGCGTGAAACTTGCTAAAGCCTACGACCCAAATCAATACGAACCAAACATCTACGCCCTGTGGGAGAAGAGTGGTGCTTTTAAACCGTCTGGAAAAGGCGAACCTTTTAGCACCATCATGCCGCCGCCAAATGCCAACGGTAATCTCCACATTGGCCACGCCCTTGATATGGGCCTCAAAGATATTATTGTTCGATACAAACGTATGCGCGGATTCGACACTATCTATATCCCTGGTGCGGACCACGCTGGGTTCGAAACATGGGTTGTGTATGAACGTGAACTACAAAAGAAAAATCAAAGTCGTTTTGATTTCAGCCGCGAACAGCTCTATAGCCAAGTCTGGAACTTCGTCGAACAACAACGAGGGAACATGGAGCTCCAAATTCGAGCACTTGGTATTAGTGCTTCGTGGGATGATTCTTTCTTCACATTAGATGAAAGTGTCATTAAAAACGTCAACGGAACATTTAAAAAACTCTGGGATGATGGTCTTATTTACAGAGGTGAACGCATCGTTAACTACAGTACAAAGTACCAAACGAGCTACGCTGACATCGAAGTAGATCACAAAACTGAAAAGGGAACGTTATGGCACATTGCCTATCCACTTCTTGATAAAATCGGTGAAATTGTCATTGCAACCAGCCGCCCAGAAACACTCTTTGGTGACACCGCAGTGGCCGTTAACCCCAACGACCCACGCTACAAAGAACTTATCGGTACACGTGTCCAATTACCATTAACTGACCGTGAGATTACCATCATTGCCGACGACTATGTCGATCAGGCATTCGGGACCGGTGCCGTTAAAATCACACCCGCTCATGACCCCAACGATTTCGAAGTAGGGAAGCGTCACGACCTGGCCCGTATCCAAGTAATCGACTTCGATGGCCGCATGATCAACGTCCCGTCTGAATTCAATGGACTTGAAGTTGACGAAGCCCGCAAGAAAACGCTGGCTGCACTCCAAGCTCAAGAACTCATCCGTAAAGAAGAGCCCTACGAACATACCGTTGGATACGACTACAAGAGTGGTTTGCCTATTCAACCACTCATCAAGGATCAATGGTTCCTTAAGGTTGAATCACTTGCTCAAAAGGCGATTGAGGCCGTTGAGAATGGTGAAATCACTTTCTACCCAGCCAGTCGCAAACAAGTTCTGCTTCAATACCTCAAAAAACTCCACGACTGGAACCTGTCTCGACAAATCCCATGGGGGATTCCGATTCCTGCATTCCAAAATATGAATGATTCAAATGACTGGATCTTCGACGAACGTGTCGACGAGAAGACGATTGTTGTTAATGGAACAACATATAAGCGAGAAGAAGATACGTTTGATACCTGGTTTAGCAGTGGTCAGCTACCCTTCATCGTCACTGATGCCATCGATGGAGGTGAACTATCTCGCTTCTATCCAACTAGTTTTATGGAAACGGGGACCGATATTCTCGATCGTTGGATCGCTCGTATGATCATGCTTGGCTTGTATACCACTGGTAAAGTACCGTTCAAAGACGTCTATCTCCACGGTATGGTACTCGACGAACACAGCCAAAAAATGAGCAAAAGCAAAGGCAATGTCGTTAATCCTATGGAAATCGTTGCATCTTACGGATCTGATGCTCTTCGTCTAGGACTTATCGCCAGTCGTAGCCCTGGTCAACACCAAGCATTTGGTAATGACCGCGTTGTCGCCGGTCGTAACTTCTGTAATAAACTCTGGAACGTTGCTCGTTTTGCGGAGACAAAACTCGGTGAAACCTATCGACCTGGAACACCTGAGCCAAAATCACTTGCGGATCACTGGATTATCGGGGAACTTGCTACTGCCAAAGAAGCAATCGAACGCACACTCGACAGTTATCGTTTCTCCGAAGCTAGTGAAAGCATGTACCACGCCGTATGGGATAGTGTTGCCGACTGGTACATTGAAGCCTCGAAAGACCAAGACAATGCCGACCTCCTTGCTTGGGTACTCGATACTTGTCTCAAACTGGCTCACCCTTTTGCACCATTCGTCACCGAGACTATTTGGCAAACGCTTTCATGGCACGACTCACTCTTAATCAGCGAAAGCTGGCCAGAAATGATCACTTACGACGCCATTGCGGCTGCTGAATTCGGTCGCGTCCAAGAACTCGTCACCGAAGCTCGATTTATCACTACCTCTCTGCCTGGAAATGAAAAATACGGACTCCTTTACCAAGACGATAGCCTCATCGAAGACAACAAAGATCTCATCAAACGACTTGCGAAACTGACGAGTGTTACCGCTGTTGATCAAGCCCGTGGGCTTCGTCTTGCTAACAGTGGCCGCGATGCCTGGCTCGACGTCTCAGAGGATACTTTGGATGAGCATGAAACAAATCTTGAAGCGCGTCTCGCTGTTGCCCACGGAGACATTAAAGCACTTGAAGGCCGTCTCAAAAATTCAAATTACATCGAAAAAGCCCCAGCTGCTTTAGTTGAGGAAACGAAAAAGCAATTAGAAGAAAAACAAGCCCTGGTTACAAGGCTTGCTGAAGAGTTAACAATTCTTCGTTAAACTGATGGCCAAAGGTAACCGTTATAGTTACTTCCGAAATTTACTTTTTTAGACTGAATATAGTGATGGTCGTCTTCATCACGAGGTTGAATGCGGGGAACCGATCGAATCAGACTCGCTAAATGAGTCGATGTTGAAAATCGTTCGACGTGTATGTGATCATCACTCAGTCTCGTCGCCGTATCAAGGGCTGCAAAGGTTGCATACGATGCCGGCACAACGACCGCAAGGGTTGTCGCACGGTCAATCTGTGTATCATGCACCAAGACACCGAACGTGGTGACGAGGGTGAATACGAGTGGAAGTGGGTTTATGAGTGCTGGTAACATATGTGTGTGTTTTATTTATGAACTCTTCATAGACTAGCATAAGCTTGATGTTTTGTCAATGAGGTGTCACGAGCGAAATATTATTCGTGGTGATACTGGCCGCCGTCAGCGATTTGCTGGGCACGGTATAGCTGTTCAATTAAGATAAGTCGGACCAACTGATGAGGAAATACGAGGGGTGAGAGTGACCAAACAAGATTCGCCCGATCATGGACTGAGTCATCAACTCCGTACGCACCTCCAATAATCAGCACCACGTTCTCGGAGCGATCCAAATGCGTTTCGAGTAGTACTGAAAGTCCGGGGGAATCCAGTGCTTTACCCCTTTCATCAAGTAAGACAACAAAAGCACGAGCATCAAGCCGTGAAAGTATACGCTCAGACTCTTCCTGACGCGCTCTGACCCCATCGAACGATGAATGAGCCATAAGTACCCATTCCACTAAAAAAGGTGCTTTTAAACGCTTCTGGTACCGTTCAATGCCGGTCGCAACCCAGTCTTCGTGTTTCTTTCCGATAGCAATGATAGTCAGTGGCATATTGGCCCATACTATCATTTTTGCGTTTTTCTATCCCGCTTGTGCTATTCTAGCGACAACTATGGCTGAATTGCCCTATAAACAAACACTCGAAAAACTCACGACTCACCACCCATCATCCAGCGAGCTAGTGCTGGCTGCAGCCACAATTTTTGATCAACTTGACGAACGCGGCTGGGACCTTCAAAGAGGTGAAAATATAAGCAAAGGTATTGTATTTGAAGCGAGCCCGCCCGTATTAGATCCTGAAAACCCTCACGCACTTCGACTCGAAAAATTAGCCATTCATTTTCGACAAGCAGCCTTCATGCTAACGTTGCAACATATTTCTCCTCAGCCACCCCTCCCGCACGTCGGAACCACACCATTGAGAAATTATCCTACCGTAAGTTTTACTGCAGGCTGGAACCCGTACAATCGAGTTGAATTAGTGAATAGAGATACAGGTGAAACGAGAGACTGGCCAGAGTTCTACTCATCGATCAATGTCAAAGACCGTATTGGACGTCCCAGTATTGCGACTGAGCGTCAAAACGGTACTGAAGAATTTTCAGCGTTGTTCTTCGAAGCAACGGCTCAACTTGGCCTCTACGATCGTGCGCAAAACAGACAAGCTGAACAATTTGGTCTTACAGGCTAAGGCGTTCGGCTAAAGCAGCGAGTGTCGCATGATCAGGTTCGTCGTTCATATCAGGTTGATTTTCGAACTGTTCAACCGTCGTAAAGGGAATGAGTTGAACGTGCGCGTGTGGCACATCAACACCGACAACTCGCTCTCCAACTCGAGGAACTCCTAATGTTTCACGCAGGTGAAGTGCTATTTTTTTAGTTGCAGCCATCAATGCTTGATACTCGACATCTTCAAGGTCCCACACAAACTCCACCTGTTTTTTTGGAATAACGAGCGTGTGACCCTCGTTCACAGGGTGAATATCCAGAAACGCCAAGACGTGGTCATCCTCATAGATCTTATGTGACGGGATTTCTCCTTTGATAATCTTTGTAAAAATAGTATCTTCCATATACCTATTGTACCCCAGTTAGGTCGATTGACTTTTGAAAGCACGAGCGGTATAGTTTTTGTAACATTAGTGCACCAATATAAACATGCCTCACAAAGTTCCCACCTCTCATAAAACACCTCCATCAGTCCGCGCCGATCTTAACACGTCGAGTGCAATTCAAGCACTTGCTCGAATTCGTGTGCCTGGTGTCGGTGTTCACCCAAGTCGGGGAACGAACTTCAACAATACCTTGTTTGGACGAGATTCAGCGATTACCTCGCGAGAACTATTGGATCATGACCCAGAAGTAGCGCATGATGCAATTTTGGCGCTTGCGACGTTGCAGGGGACCGGATATCAAGATTCCACAGACGAAGAACCTGGCCGTATTCACCACGAAAACCGTGAATTCTCCGAATGGCATGCTCCTTTTCGCAACAAAACAACACGATTAGCAGCTTCCATCATCTGGGGTGGAACCACCCAAGAAATGAACACCTACTTTTCAATGGATTCGACGCCACTCTATGTATTAATGGTTGCGGACTACGCAAAAAAATTCCCTTCAATCCTCGATGAAGTCGTGACGCAACGAAATGGCGAATACGCGTCAATTAAACAAAGCCTCATTGCCGCTGCAGACTGGATGGTGAGCCATATTACCAGTGAAGGCTTAGTAGAAATTGCCCGTCACAACAAATACGGGTTAACTCATCAGACTTGGAAAGATTCATTAACCAGCTATATCCACGAGAATGGTGATTCACTCAACCTTTCACAACCAATCGCGTACATTGAAGTTCAATCACTCGTCGTTGATGCGTTATCACGCGCTTCAGACACCCTTGAAGAAGATCATCCAGAGAAAGCAGCAGAGTGGTGGAGCAAGGCAGCTCTCATCTCGCAATCAACCATTCGACGTTTCTGGGATGAAAAAGACGATTATTTTGTCTCGTCAATGGACCGTAATACGTCTGGTGAACTCCGTAAAGATGGCGTCGAACAATCTGACCCAGGTTGGATGCTTAACAGCGCTATCTTTGATGGCTTACCAGAAGACAAACGTCAAAAATTCGTCACCGCAATTACCCGACAGCTCTTTTCTCCTCATTTCTTAACCGACGCAGGCATCCGGAGTCGATCGGTTAAGTATATTCATAGTCTGCCAGTCGCTGACTACCACGGTGCGTACACAACCTGGCCACTCGATACGTATTTTTTTGCCAAAGGGCTTCGTCGCCAAGGTTTACCTCGTTTAGCAGAGCAACTTGAGTCGCGCATTCTCAACGCCGTGAACATCTCAGGGGAATTCTTCGAATTTTATTACGTCGAACCAGACGGCACAGTCCTCTTGAACCCTGATGCGGCCCGTAAGAAACTGCCCGGTGCAAAGAATCTTCCTGCCCAGTTCTACCCTGAAGAAGGTTTTGGATGGACTATTATTGCAGCGCTCGTGATCAAGCATCGCAACACCCATCGTCATCGTCGACAGGAAGACCCTTCAGCATGGCAAACAGTACTCGAAGACAATATTTTGTCAGAAATTAAACATATTTCACCGATAAAAACAGTCGAAGAGCTCCAAGCTCGATTTAAATCGAATCCAGGCGTCTATCTCGATTTTAGTAAAGGGATGGCGCAGACTATGAAATCTGTCTGGGAAGCCTTCCGTCCTCGTTTACCTCAAAAACAGCGGAAACTTGCTGGTCACGCTGTTCGAATGCATACTGTTTAAAGAAAACGAGCCCTACGCGAAGGCTCATGTTCATGGCGGAGAGAGAGGGATTCGAACCCTCGATGGGTTGCCCCATACCGCTTTTCGAGAGCGGCCAGTTCAACCACTCCTGCACCTCTCCATTCGCTATATTGTATCAAAATAGGGGATATGTTTATGTATTGCCTGAGGTTTTGCTTATGGGGTATAATTCGAGATAGTAATTAGGAGGTTCTATGGTAGAAACAAAATCAAATCATGAAAGCAACGCACCCGTTCACGCACCAGCACCAGTTGTTGGTCCAGCGGTTCAGCACGCGTCAAATGGCCTCGCCATTGGTTCGCTCGTCACGGGAATCGTCGCGTTTGTCTTCGGTTGGGTATTCATTTTCGGATTCCTCGTCGGAGCAACAGCAATCGTTCTCGGTGCTCTTGCACTCAAGAAGCCGGGTGGCAAAGGCATGTCAATCGCTGGTATTATCACTGGTGGAATTGGTGCGCTCTGGAGCATCGTCATCTCAGTCCTCTTTGTGATCGCAATCGTCGTTGGTGGCGCTGGAGCGGGTACTACTATCAAGGCTGCGAATAATGCGCTTGATCAGTACAACAAAGATAACCAAACATTGATCGACGCAAAGAAAGACTTCGCAAAGGGTTCAACAGCAACTCTTGGGCAATTCGAAGTGAAGATCAACTCTGTCCAACGTAACTATGTTCCTGAGAACAAATATCAGGCAGCATCAGACGGTAAAGAGCTGATTGTCCTCAACATCACTGCTAAAAACGTCGGTTCCGAGAGCAAGTACTTGAGCTCATACGACTTGAAGATCAACGACGCTGGTGTTGCGAACTCATCTTCATACCTAGACGTCACACCAAGCCTTACTTCAGGAGATATCTCTGCTGGTGCTTCAACCACCGGTAACGTCGTCTTCGAAGTAGCGAAAGACGCGACTGGTTTAAAACTCCAATACGAACTTGTTGTCTATGACCTCAAGGGTGGAGAAGCGAAGACTTTGACTTACAGCCTTGCTGTTTAGTCTCCGTACATAATAAATAAAAGCCCCATAACGGGGCTTTTATTTATTCTAGCGATTCAAATATTGCAGAAGTAATACCAGCGCTTCACGAAGGACATACTTCGCAGGGTGCCCTTCATCGATACGCCTCATTACTTCACCAGGTGTCAGCCATTCACCACCGACGAAATCTTCAGAGTTTAAGCGAGGGGTATCATCTTGGCGTAAAAGAAACGTCCTCATCTTGTAGCGAATTGCCTCAGAAGTCACATTCATAACTACTTCGAGTTCAATCTGGGAGAGATCCATACCTAACTCTTCACGCGCTTCGCGAATAATACCCGCGAGGTAATCTTCACCTGTGACAACATGTCCCGCTGCAGCGAAATCATACCCATTTGGGGCAATTGTTTTATCTGCCGTACGGATTGGAGTGAAAAGTTCACCCTTGCTGTTCAATATAAATAGCTGTGAAGCGCGGATATAGCCTTTTTTATTAACCATAAGGTCAGAATAGTTCTTTCGGTTGATCGTTCCGATCACTTCGTCATTTTCGTCCACTAAATCAACAACTTCATCATCCATAGGCTTCATCATAGCAGATTTAAAGGGTTATTTCACGAATCCAACGAAACGAAATAGGTCATGAAGCCCAAAAATAAGCGTGTCCATTGCATCGGCTTCATCGATCGTCATCCACTTGTATTCGGAGTGCGCGCTTTCCTCTAGGACAACGTCGTGAGGTTCTGTAATAACAACTCGATACGTGACATAAGTAAAAGGATTACCTTCGCTTGAGGTAAACTCATACTCGCCGAGTAGCTCAAATGCTTCATCGCTCGCCTGATACCCGGTCTCCTCGAATAATTCTCGACTTATTGCAGCGAGGTCGGTCTCGTCAGATTCGACTTTGCCACCAGGCAACCCCCAAGTACCCCCTTCAGGTTTGTGAAGGCGGCGATGCACGAGGACAAATGTGCCATCATGCTCAAGGAAACAACCAGCGACTCTCATCAGCTCATAATAAAACAAAAACTACCTCTATAGAAGAGGTAGTTAATAAATTTGGTACACCCGGCGCGATTCGAACGCACGACCTTCGGCTCCGCAAGCCGACGCTCTATCCAGCTGAGCTACGGGTGCATATATACAACCCGTTGTCTTAAGAACAACGGGCTATATTATTGTAACTAGAAGGTGCTTTCTACTCACTAGAAAGCGAGCGAACAAAGGCCATTGTACCATAGCGAGAAGGGAAAAACTACTCCTAGAGGCGGAGTTTACGGATGACAACATCGATAATGTCGAGTTTCAAATCTTCCATAGGAAGTCGCTGTCCGAGCATATCAACGATCTCTTCGCCCGCTTCGACAGGGAAGTACACTGAGACTCCCGGTGAGAAGCGTTTTCGAGGAATCAGCATAATTGAATTGTGTTCGCCGTCTCGGATAAGCCCAAAAGCCTTAAACTCATCGTAGTGATAGAGTTTTTCGCCGACGTATAGGCCTTGATTGCCACTGAGACCATAAGTAAGTGTCCGGGGTGGACGACGAGTGTAGATGATAAGAGCGACTGCCATGACTATAACTAACCCCGAGAATGTCCATGAGCGTAAGAGGAAGACATCAACTGCTATTAAGCCAAGGACAACTATCGCAAAAATAATAAACCATAGAGGACTCTTATCGATGTGAACGTACTCTTGAGCCGTCCATGTGACTGGTGCTTGTACAGGAAGACCCGTTTCAGTTGAAGGAGTTTCCTCAGGAGATTCTTCAAAGGTTTCTTCTTCAGGCACAGCTTCTCCAGGAGCCTCTTCCGAAGTCACTTCTTCATCCGTTGGTTCGGTTGTTTGTGGATCTTCCCAATAGTTCTGATCTTCTTCAGGTTTCATATCTTACCCCAGTATAGCATGAGCATCACCGAGGCTTAGCCAAAGAAAAAAGCCCTTATTCAGGACTTATTTCTTATGGCGGAGGAGGAGAGATTCGAACTCTCGCTCCAGGTCTCCCCAGACTAACGATTTAGCAAACCGTCCCCTTCAGCCGCTTGGGTACTCCTCCACACTGGAGGTTCACTTTTGAGGTGAACGACTTGACCGATTGTAGCATAAAACAGGGGTTGCGACTAGTATTTGAGGTCGTTATTTGCTATAATGTAAGTATAGTTATCTAATATTGAGGAACGACATGCGCAAGGTAATAAAAACAATTCAACCAATTCTGTGGGCGATTGTTTTTGTGGCCGTTTCGGCACTTGGTATTAGTAGTAGCGTCTCTGCATACAGCATTCAAGAAGGAGTAAACGCCGCACGCGGTACCAATCAACCGAGCGAACTCTTCGGTGCTGGTGGTGTTATCACTACTGTGACAAACACACTTTTGTTCATCGTTGGTGCCCTCAGCGTCATCATGATTATTTTCGGCGGCCTCCGCTATGTTGTCTCTGGTGGTAACTCAACAGCCGTATCAGCCGCAAAAAACACTATCCTCTACGCGATTGTAGGGCTCGTTATCGCTTTCTTAGCTTTTGCCGCGGTGAACTTTATCCTTGGTAATCTTGAGCCCGGTACTGGCGCTGGATATACCAACATCTAACATACCCTTGTCATAAAAAGAGGCGACCGTGAAGGTCGTCACTTTTATATGGCGGAGGGGGAGAGATTCGAACTCTCGGTGAGTTGCCCCACTCCGGTTTTCAAGACCGGTGCACTAAACCACTATGCGACCCCTCCATCGGGTCTACAACTTGGCTATTTTAACAGATGAGGGACAATCAGTCGAGAGGTTGTCGAGCCAACGCTCCAATCCAAATCTGGCGCGCCCCAGCGTTATAGAGTAACCGACTCGCATGATCGATCGTTGATCCAGTCGTAATCACATCATCAATAATCAGATAGGGGAGGGTCGGATCAAGCCGTGAGGTTATGCGAAAAGCTGATTGTGCCTGCACGAGTCGTTTCGAACGACTCGCAAAGTGCTGTGTAGCCGTATTCCCTCGTTCTAAAACCCTTTGGATAGGAAAACCACTTATCAATGACAGTGATCGAGTAATTAACCCGATGTGATCATATCCTCGCTCCCGAATATGCGCTGGCGTCGTCGGAATTGGGACTAATACCGTGTTCTTAGGAAGCGTGGGTAATCGGGCATAGAGAAGCTGGGCCAAATCTACCCCTGTTGCACGTTTATTTTGAAATTTAAAATCGTCAATCAACACACGTAACGGTCCGTGACGTATACCCACAATCCAGGCTTGTTCGTAGCGCATTTTATGGTCTAAACAGACGTTTTTTTCAGTAGCTCGTTGACAGAGAATACATTCAGAAAACACCGTTTCTATGATGTCGTTTTTACAATCATTGCATACAGTCGTACCCATTTTAAGGCACCCAGAACAGAGGTGTGGAGCTATATACTCAAGCAGTTTATCAATCATTGTGTTTTTTACGTTTCGGACCCCTATGTGGTTGATTATCGTTGAAGCGACCGTTATAATACGAGGGACTATTTGTCAAATGAGCCTAGAGAAAGTGGAGGATATCATGGCCCGCAAACAAAACGAAGATTTACTAATTGAAGATGAATTGGCTGCAGCTTTTTTGAGCGACGACGACCTTTCATCAACTGACGCACCCGCGCCAGTAACGACTGACGACAGTTGGGATGACAGCGAAGAAGAATTTCCTGGTCAACTCGCCGTTGACGTTTATGAAACCGACGAAAAGCTCGTCGTTAAAGCTCGCACCGCAGGTGTGAACAAAGAAGAGCTCGACGTCAGCATCAGTGATGGCATCCTGACTATCAGCGGAACGCTGAGTAGCGGTGATGACACTGACGCAACCAACTGGCACATCCAAGAATGTTACTGGGGAGAGTTCAGCCGAACACTCGCACTTCCAGTCAGCGTTAGGGAAGACGAAGTTGAAGCAGTCTTGAAAGATGGTGTCCTAACAGTCACTTTCACCAAGATCAAACAAGAACAAGCAAAGAAGATCCAAGTCCAATAAGACTTCCTTCTTAGTACAAAGAACCTCTCCTCACCGAGAGGTTCTTTTATTAGTGTACGCATCAAAAATAAAATATCCCGGAACTAACCGGGATATTTTTATACAAGAAATTTCGTTTACTATGCGCCTGGGGTGATAGCGCCGAGTACCCAGTTGACGATTGCGAAGGCCAAGAAGGCAACAACGAGACCAATCAATGCGTACATAATAGTGCTTTTCGCCGCAGTCACTGCTGTGCTGTCGCCAGCTGAGATAGTGTAGCGGATACCACCAACGATCAGCATAATAACGCTGATTGCACCGATAACGAACAACAGTACGTTCACAACAGTGGTGAAGATTGAAGTCTCACCGAAGAGTGTGGTTGGTGTGTTGTTACCCTGGGCACAGTTCACACCGCTTCCAGCTGATAAATCACTTGTGTTACACGCCGCACCTACTGCAGGGGCAAGAGGGCTCACCACAGCAACGAGTGCTAGGGCTGATCCGACGATCAGGGTCTTGATCGCGTTCTTTGTTACTATTTTCATTTGGGTTAGTTTCCTTTCTTGTAGAATCTATCGTTATTTATAGCAGATTAACGGTCATTTGTTAAGAGCTGATCCCTTAAACAAACTGCGTGATGACCCAGTTGACGATTGCAAACGCCAGGAAGGCGATGACAAGCCCCGCAACAGCGTACGTCAGTGTATCTTTAGCTCGTTTAATACGGCTCGAATCACCAGTCGACGTTGTATACATAATACCGGCAACGATAATCATAATGACCGACAGAGCACCGACAACAAAGAGAAGAACATTCACCACTTGTGTAATAGTGGTTGAGATATTATCATTTTTGTCTTTACAGACAGCTGATCCGGAGTTGTTTGCACACGCACCTTGTAGTGGGTCAACATTAATCGCGCTTGTCGCTGGAACAAGTGCCAGACTAAGCCCAAGGACGACCATGACGCCCATAATAAGTTGTTTTATACGTTGTTTCATTTAAAATCTCCCAATCACGAAGTTAGTAATAGCAAATGCTGACAGAATAATAACTAAGCCTGCGATAGCGTAGAGTATTAGGCCCTTAGCTTTAGTGAGCTTGCCCGCATCACCTGCAGAAGTAGCGTACGAAATACCAGCAACGATAATGACAATCACCGCAATGGTACCGCCGACAAAATAGGCGAGATTAAGTCCATTTTGAAGGAGTTCGTCACCCGTGGTAGTAGGGAGGTTCTGAACATCTCCCGGTCCCGTACCCTGGGTAAGTTTTTGTGCAAATTGTACCAAAAAATAATACATATAGTTATCCGTTAATCAGCTTAAATATTAAGTTAGTCACACCAATTGCCGACATTGAAATTGCCAAGCCAATCACCGCATGAAGAATGGTGAGTCGAGCTTTTTCGATCTGCGCAGGAACACTTCCGCCTGTGAGGTATTGGAAACCTCCAAACAATACGAAGAAGAGGGCAACATATCCCACCAAGAAGAGGGCGATCTCGATAACATTCAATACAATACGCCAAATGAAGGTGCTGAGACGCGCGCCCGAATCGGCACCGAGTCTTGGATCACTCGGTGACCATATCTCACAGCTAGCGCCTGCGCCATCTGTCAAACCTCGATACCATACTGGCATACCAAGGATACGATTCTCACACCCAGGGGCGGCGGCAAACGTTGTCTGCGGAACAGCGACTGTCATCACTGGAGCAGCGATGAAAACAGCAAATGCGAGAGTAATAAATAATTTTTTAAGTAATTTCGTTTTTATAATCATATTAATTAGCAAATAGTCCGCCTGGTATTAAGAAGTTAAGCAACGAATACATCAACGCGTACGCAATAACACCAATTACTATATTAGTAATGATCTGCATAGCCTTCTTAACCTGTTCCGGACTGCCTCCTGCCGACGTATACATAATAGACGCATAGACGATACCCGCAACCGTCACAATACCAACGCCAGCGGTTAGGATGTTGATAATAAGGAGTAAGATGCCCCAAGCACCAGTTCCCTCAACACCGCCCGTACCATCTTGAGTACAGCTAATGACCCCTGTTTCAACACCCCCACAACAGTTCGTCTGGGCTGAAGGAACACAGGTCGCGCCAACACTCGCAGGGATAGCGATAAATGACGCCAATCCGATAATTAAAGTAGCGCCAACGATGAACTGTTTTACTTTTTGTTTTATGTTCATAACTATCTATAAGATACAACGAAGTCGACCAAGAGGCAAGTAGTATCTCACAAGCGTAAGGGTATTGCATTTTATCACTTTTTGTGGTACAATGACATCAAACAATCAAAGATGCCAATACTATTATTCCAAAGGATATATAACCATCACTATGATCAACTCTGAAAAAACCAGTAATGAAGCTCTCGGAAACAACAAGAATATTCTTCGTTCTCTTATAAGTACCGTCCAAGCGGGTGAACTTATTTCAGCTATTAAATCAAAGGCTGAAGCAAGTAAGCACCTTGGTGTAAAAGTTGGTGTTGCTGGACTTGTTGTTGTCGGCCTTGCTGGTTGTACAACTCACGCTCCTGATGGCGACAACACTGTCTGGACACCAAGTCCAACTGAAAGTAGCGCTCCAACCACAAATGCGACTCCTGATTTTTCACCAAAAGGCGAGATCCCTTCTCAGTACGCCAATCTCGCATCTGCAAACCCGACGGATCTTTCAGAACCTGACCAATTAATTTATTCGAGTTGGCTCGAGCAAAACGCTGTTGCGTTTGATGCGCGATACGACCGTGTATTTGGTGGTGAAGCAACTCCTTTACCAACTGTTTCAGTCAATAATACCGCCGTTGAAATCATAGCCCTTTATAATAACGACCTTCGTATGGCTGAGTCTTTTAGCAAAAACGGTGACGGTGTCACTCAAGATGATGATGCTACAACAAAAGAGCTCTTAGCACTTCATGATTCTCCAAATGAATTTATGGACAAAATTGTCTCTGGTCTTGAAGACAACATGCTCGGTGATAGTAAGGCAATGAGTGTTGATCAACTTTCACTTGCAAACAAGTACCCAGACGTTTCTCAAAGCCAAATTACCTCAGAACACCTTACTACCAACTCTGATGGCAGTAAATCAATGTACATAAACTACGTAGATAATGACGGAAACAAACAATACCGCGTATTTAACTTCAAGCAATCTGTTGACTTCAACGGTACAGCCGACGCTGGTGACAAGTGGGTTCGAGCTAACTAAAGAGCTTTTAACACCCCCATTACCACGCTTTTTAATTAACTCCTCTTATGCTTAAATAAGGGGAGTTATGAATAGGCGGCTTTTAAAGAAATCGTTATTGCTCCGGCTTTTTGTTGCCCCTATGATTGTGGCGATGATTATTTCATCAGGTTTCATCGGTGCACTTAATCAAGCAAATGCCGCACTAAAAGCGACCGCGATGACTCCTGAGGAGAAAATCGAATCAGCACTCCTCTATAGATCAGTTGGTATTTGTTTGAAGAATGCTGGATTGAGAGACGGTGATGGCGTGTCTCTCTCTCGTATCAAAGAATCAAATGCTAAAATTGGTGCTTGGTTCAACGATCGTGCAAATGGCAAAGAGGGCGTCGCCCCTATTGGTGCTTATATGCGCGACACCGTCCAGAAACTACCAGGCGTTGGTGATGACTACAAACTTGACTGTGACCAACCGGAATTCATCCTTAAAGCCCTCAACTTATGGAAACCTGGTGAAAATGGGGCGGACAATGGCCTGACACTCCTCTGTAATGCTGGCTTTGTTCGCACAAACCACAAAGATGATACACCCGCATCATGTATTGCTGGGACGGGTGACCTCGAACGAAAGGCTGACTACAGTAACTTCAATACAGTGTACGGAGCACAGGGTAACGACAAGAGTGCTGGTCTATATGAGAGTTATATTGGAGGTCTCATTTACAACGCTGGTGGCTCAACCAACCCTATTGATGGCTGGAACTCGGTCGATTGGTACTGGTACTATACAAAGACATTCAACTGGAGCTGTGGCTACGGCAAAATGAAGAGCTCGCAAGCACTTAAATCCGAAGCTGAGGCAGGGGGAGGTGATAAAGCTTATAATATATGGAAAGCTCAGAACGATGGAACAGTAACTAAGAGCCAATGGTATGTCGGCTTACTTGCCAAGACTGAGTCAGTTATTGTTCGGCCAAACGACGCAAGGACAAATCAAGACTATACAAAAACTTGTGAATTTATAGCTGGGCAAATAAATCGTTTTGCCCAAGATTATGCGACCTACAGTCTAAATAAAGTAGTGACCGCAAACTGTACAGCTAAGGGCTACAAAACACCCGACCTCGTGCCTTGTATCAATGGTGGTATCAACAGAAATAGTGACGGAACAATAAATGCACTGTACTGTGCAGACACCTACAAAACTGACCCTGCCTTAGCTGCCTGTAAAGCAGGTGCCACAACTAATGTTTCAGGCTCTGCCGAGGAAGCAGCCTCTACAACCGGTGTTGACAAGCCAGGCACAGCCGACCAACCTTGTGAAATCGATGGAGCGTTGGGTTGGGTTATATGTCCGGCGATCCGATTCTTAGCAGGTGTCAGTGACGGGGTATTTACCTTCCTTGCTGATAGTCTTCTCAAGGTTGATCCAAAAATCTTAGCTAGCGGCACCGCTAACCCAACGTATAATGCCTGGATTATTATGCGCAATGTCGCTAACGTTGCCTTCGTTATTGTGTTCTTAATTATTATCTTCTCCCAATTGACCGGTGCAGGTATTACAAACTATGGTGTAAAGAAAATGCTGCCAAGGCTCGTCATTGCGGCCATATTAGTGAATCTGTCTTATTTTGTGTGTCAAATCGCAGTAGATCTTTCCAATATCTTAGGTTATTCCGTGAAAGGAGCCCTTGATGCGATAGGGGAAAATATCGCCAGTGTTAATGCGGTCGTAGGACAGACCAATGCTTCAAACCCCGACTTCGTTGGTATGACAAACAGTGCACTTGGACAGGCAGGTTCAGTGCTCCTGCTTCTCTCTATTCTCATACCAATCATGATAGCGGGGCTTATTGCAATTATTATCATCGTGTTTATGTTAATTGGACGACAAGCGATTCTTGTTATGCTAATCGTTATATCACCGCTTGCATTCGTCGCATTCCTATTACCAAACACACAAAACTTATTCACTCAGTGGCGTAAAATTTTTACGACGCTTCTCATGATGTTTCCGATTATATCGGCAGTGTTTGGTCTCTCAAGCTTAACGTCAACTATCCTTGCGGGTGCATTTACAGAAAACGCAGATGGGGGAGTTCCTGGTTTTATTAATCAAATCCTCGCAGCGGGCGTTCTCGTTCTACCACTCTTCCTTGTCCCAATGATCCTCAAAAAATCACTTGATGGTATTGGTTCGATTGGTGCCGCAATGAATGCCGCCGGCAACAAGGCTCGTAGTGGTGCAAACGCTGTAAAGGGTGCCGGAAAGAGCCTCGCAAAGACCGGAGCCAATGCTGGTCTCGGACGTTTAGCGAATACGAAGTTTGGTGCATCAAGAGGTGGGCGAATACTGGGTGGTATTGCTTCAGGTAAAGGTCGTCGTGGTTTTAGCGCAATGGGTGAGGCGCATGAAGCACAGACTAATAAAAATATTCAATCGCAATGGCAACGAGATGGCACCTATAACAACAGCGCAAAGCTTGAAAGTATCGCCAAAAGTAAGCCAAACTCGAGCGAAGGCCGAGCGGCTATGCACGCATTATCATCAAAGGGTGATGCGAACGAGCTTTCACGTGTTCGCCGCCATTTAGACTCAACGGGTAATACAGAAGGTATGAAAGCATTACAGCGTGCCACCGATTCAAACTTCTCAGCTCTTAAAGCCAAAAACCCGAGTGCGGTTCAGCCTATGAAACACAGCGACTGGGGCAATCTCAAAGCTGTTGAAACCTTTGGTATGAAGGATGAAGCAATTACTGAAGGTATCGCATCAAGCCCACAATTTGCACAAACCGTTAAGGCCGCGGCTCTTGATCCGCTCACTGCGAGAAACTACTCTGCCGATACTATTGCCTGGGCAAAGGGTGGCGTCCTTCCTGGTGGAGGTTCGACGAGTCCTGCTGGTCAAGCAAACCACAACGCCGCCGTTGCTGCTGGCATGAAATCGTCATCAGGCGGGCCTGCAAATATCCCAGGTGGAGGCAATCCTATTGTTACTCCTGGAGCTGGTGCAGCACCTGCACAACCAACACAGCCACTCGTTACTCCAGCTAGCGTTGCGGCAGCAACCGCTGCCTCAACCTCAACAAGTACAGTAGGGGATGGAAGTCGTCGTGTCGTCACCACACAAGGTGCACCAACGGCAGGTCCAACTATCGTCAATGGTATGCCGACTGGCGTCATGACGGCAACATCAACAGCCTCAGCACCTCCAACAACGACTGTTACTATGAACTCTTCAGGTGGTCGTCGGGTAACAACTTCATCGCCGAGCGCCGCTGCACCGACAACCGTAGCCGCACCTGCAGCACAAGCTGAAAATATTGACCTACAAGTTACACACGATACCGCTCCAGCGGCTCCAGTTGCCTTTGGCTCTGGTGGTGCAAGTACGACACCTTCGAAACCTTCTCGACGAGTCCAAAGTACTGATGGCGCCTTTATTGTGAATGGTGGAGGAGAAACAACAGTTGCTATTAGACAAGCGCCCGTCGTTAGCGCTGCTGATTCTCAAGCTTCAGCTCGTGCCGCAGCCGTTGCAGCTGCAAAGAATGAACAATCGGGTGCCGGTGCCCGGGGGAGTAGTGCTGATAGTTCAGGCTTCCGTGCTCCAAATGGTGCCGGTGACGACTACCAAGACGGCATGAACAAATAGCCACTCTTACCCTTTAATTCATATCTTGCTATACTATAAGCACTATGGCAGAGTATAAGGTTCCGCAGGATGTCGAGGCGGATGACAAACTAATTGGACCGTTCAGTTTTCGGCAGTTTGTTTACCTTATCATCGTTGCGCTTGCTGGTGCTGCCGCGTGGGGATTAGGCCAGCTTTTTATTCCGTTAGCGATCATCCCACTCCCTGTTATTTTACTGTTTGGTGCGCTCGCCCTACCACTTCGAAAAGATCAACCGATGGAGATCTATCTTGCAGCAATGATTGCATTTTTCTTGAAACCACGTCGACGATTGTGGGATCCGGATGGCATCGAATCATTAATTGAAATCACGGTTCCAAAAGTTGTCGAAGCGCAACTGACGAAAGATATTACTCAAGCTGATGCCGACCAACGTTTTGGCTACCTTGCCAATCTTGTCGACAGTCAGGGCTGGGCTGTACGTGGACAGGGGATGCAAAACGGACCTATCAATAGCGACATCTACCTCGAGGCTCAAGGTGCAAATGATCTGCTCGACGGAAGCAACCCTATTTCACAGTCATTCAGTAATATGATGATAGATAGCGACGATCGTCGTCGTCAGGAAATGATTGATCGTATGCATCAACAGGCCGCTGCAGCTGCACAGCCAGTCACACCACCAACTCCTTCGACCTTTACGACACCTGACCCACCGACACCTATTTACAACCCGTACCCAACCGAGATTCAGCAAGCCGTCATTCAGCCGATTAGTGCGGATCCGTTTGCGACACAACCAACACTGCCAGTTACCCCAGTTATTCCAGATGTTCCGATTCCTCAAACCACTAGCGATAACCCTGTATCTGCTGGTATAATGAATCTTGCAAACAATACCGATTTGTCGATTGAGACAATTGCGCACGAAGCAAACCGTATCCAGCAGCAACAAGATAATATGCAGGAAGAAGTGGTTATCTCTCTGCGATAAGTCGGAGACTAACCAGGAGTGGGACGTTCCATAAGTTATGCCGCCGAATAATCCATTTTTTACGACACCGTCCGCACCTCCAGGACAACCTCCGGCAGCGCCGTCTCCTTTTGGTACGCCGCCACAACCGGTTGCACCAATCGTAGCCGCTCCTGTCGCTGCTCCTCAAGCCGCTGGCTCGGGAGCGAACACTCCAACCAAGGCGACACCTCGTAACCCGAACTCAACTCAGAATACACTCCAGCTATCTGAAATCCGTGACAACATGGTCATCATGGCTGATGGGACGTTCCGTGCCGTTGTCTCATGTCGTTCGATCAACTTCGATCTTATGAGTGAACGCGAGCGTGAAGGAGTGGAGTATAGCTACCAAAGCTTCCTTAACTCACTGACATTCCCTGTCCAAATCGTCATTCGCTCAGAACGGGTTGATATTGGTCCGTACATTGAACACCTTCTTTCATTACGTCGTGGCCAAGACAACATGCTTCTTGGCGTATTGATGGACGATTATATTAACTTTATCGACGTCCTGTCTCAAGAAGCGAATATCATGGAGAAATCTTTCTACATTACCGTCCCATTCTATCCACAAGGTGATATCTCTAGTATCGTCGAGCAGAGCAAGGGCTTCTTCGGCAAACTCATGTCAAAACCAAAAAATACCATTACTAAGATTGATAAAGTCGCATACCAAAAAGCCAAAGATGAAATCAAGAATCGCATTGAAGTGGTTATCTCTGGTTTGGCTGCCATTGGTGTTCAAAGCGTTCAGCTCAATACAAAAGAGTTGGGTGAGCTGTATTACAACTTCTACAACCCCGATACCGCTGTTCGTCAGCCGCTAGGTAACTTTGATAATCTCACTAGTATGTACACCAAAAAAGCTGATCCAAGCACTGCTCCAACCTCAGGAGGAATACTGTAATGGCACGAAAACCAACCGCAGCTGAAATTGCCAATCAACAACGCGCCAAAGAGCAAGCTGAAGTCGACCAAGCCTTTGCTAAGGGTGTCACCACTCTTCGTGATTTGATTGCACCAAGTAGTATTGAAATTACGAGTTCGTATTTCCGCCTCGGAACCAAATATGGTCGTACGATTTATATCTACGGCTATCCTCGCCAGATTTACACTGGTTGGTTAAGTGGCCTCATTAATATTGATGAAGTTCTTGATGTCAGCATGTTCATCTATCCTGTCGACAGCCAAGTCGTCTTGAATAACTTGCGTAAAAAAGTAACGCAACTCGAAGCAAGCACGTCGATCAATAACGAAAAAGGGAAGACCCGTGATCCTGGACTCGAAGCAGCTATTAACGATGCTGAAGAACTTCGTGACCAACTCCAAGTTGGCGCCGAGCGTTTCTTCCGTTACGGTCTGTATGTCACACTGTACGCCGATAGTGTTGAAGAGCTTGATTTCGTCCAACACAAAATTGAAACAATGTTCGGTCAGCAACTTGTCTTTAGCAAGGTAGCAAGTAGCCAACAGGAACAAGGCTTGAACAGTACTATTCCTCAAATGACTGATCAGCTTCAGATTCGTCGCAACATGAACACTGGCGCAATCAGCACCAGCTTCCCATTCACGAGTGCCGACCTCACCCAAGATAAGGGAATTCTCTACGGCATCAACATGCACAACAATGGTCTGGTTATCTTCGACCGTTTTAGCCTCGAGAATGCCAATATGGTTGTCTTCGCGAAGTCTGGTGCAGGTAAATCATTTACTGTGAAGCTTGAAGCCCTCCGTAGCATGATGACTGGGAGTGAAGTGATCATCATTGACCCAGAAAATGAATACCAGAAGTTGTCTGATGCTGTCGGGGGAGCGTACATTCGCTTAAGTCTTAACTCGGCAACTCGTATCAATCCATTTGATCTTCCTCGTGTGATTGATAATGATGAGGCTGACGACGCACTACGCGCCAACCTTGTGACACTACACGGACTATTCCGTCTCATGCTCGGTGGAACACAGGTTGCCAGTAATGGTGTCCCGATTTCATCACTCAATCCAGTTGAGGAAGCTGACCTCGACCAAGCTCTGATTGATACGTACGCACGTGTTGGTATTACCAGCGACCCACTGACACACAACTCGCCACCGCCAACCATTTCTGATCTTTACGATACCCTTCTTCATATGGGTGGAACTGGTCCTGGACTCGCACAGCGACTCCGTAAATATACGACAGGAACATTTGCTGGTATCTTTAGTCAACAATCAAATATCGACATTAATAACCCGATGGTTGTCTTTAATATTCGCGACCTTGAAGACGAACTGCGTCCAGTCGCAATGTATATTGTCTTGAGTCACATTTGGAACATTACCCGAACCGAGAAAAAGAAACGTATGCTGATCGTGGACGAGGCGTGGCAATTGATGAAATACGATGACTCGGCAAATTTCTTGTTTAGCCTCGCAAAGCGCGCTCGTAAATATTACCTTGGTCTCACCACCATTACCCAAGACGTTGAAGACTTTATGGGAAGCAAAATGGGTCGTGCGATCGTTGCCAACAGTTCAATGCAACTTCTTTTGAAGCAATCTTCAAGTGCAGTTGATGTTCTGTCGGATGTCTTTAAACTCACTGAAGAAGAGAAAAAACGTCTGGCGAACTTCCCGGTCGGACAAGGACTCTTCTTCGCTGGACAAAACCATGTTCACATCCAAATCCAAGCCAGCCCAACCGAAGCACAGCTTATTACCACGAACCCCCAGATAGCAACTCAAAACCCCGACGGAACCTCGGGCGTATAGCGTATAATAGAGAGTAATTATGGGGCCCCAAGACAACGACGAAAATAACCCAGGCCAACAAAATGCTGACAGAACGTTTGGCTCAGACTCGCGAGATCTTAGAGGTGCCGAGGATACCGGTAACTGGAAAACACGAGTAGGAGATACTGCAAGGGATGCTGCACAAGACGTCGCCAAAAAAGCTCTAAGAAAAACAGAAGGCGAAGTAGCGGAAAAGGTCGCGGCTAAAGCAGGAGCAAAAATGGCGACAAAACTGGCCGCTGGAGCAGCAACAGGGGTTGAAACGGCTGGTGTCGGAGCTGCTCTCGCTGTTGCTGATATTCTTCGAGATAAAGATACGCGCAATCTTCTTGCCAAAAAGATCCTCCCTGTTATTATTGGTCTCGTGATTCTCATAACCGGTGGTGCAATTGGCATTATTTTGACTGGTCTCCTCGCGCCAATTGCTTTTTTCGATACACTGTTTGATGATTTAAATGACCAAGTACCGGCGCTCGACATGCGTAATCAAGCAGCACTTAATAACATGGTACCGAACAACGTCAAGGCAGCAGCACTCGATACATGTAAGAGCTCTCCAGAATCAATCATCTGTCGTTCTAGGACGTTGTCTGAAACCCAAATCACACGACTTCAACGCGCCGGTATTGAGGTGAGTGGGGATAAATACGGAGATAGGCTATTACCAACATCATACACATTCAAAGATAAGTCGTACGATCCCAATGAATTTGCCAAAGCCGTTCAAAATGATGATACCTTACGACTCGCATACAAACGTGCTTTCAATATGAAGGTGTTGGGTTTTAGTGACGCTTCGTTTGTAGGCAACACGCTGACGCGTTTCGGTGGTTCAAAACAAGCACCAGATCTTCAGGGGAGTCATGAAGATAAAGTAAATCAACTTATTAACCGACAAAAGGCGAGTAACGCTGACGGATCTGCAACAGACAAAACTTCAACAATTCCTGCCGACGCTGTCTTTGTACCTGTAAAAACAAATGATGACGGTACCCCGGCTGAAGGTACTACCTACACACTAAAAGGAAGTACGTCCGGTGAAGAGTTTACTCAGGCTGACGTCGATAAGGTTAATGCAGCTAAAACAACAACTCCTTCCGGTGACACTCCTCCGACTCAAATCGGCGATCTTATAATCGGAAGTGCCAGTGCTTTTGGTTACTGGGACCTTGCTTGCACAGTTAAAAGTATGGTGGCGGCGGCATCGTTGTCTGCAAAGGTCGCAAACCAATCGGCAATCGTGAATTATGTCCAACCAGTGGCGGCGCTCGCATATAAAGCAAAGGCAGGAGACATATCGGTGAGCGATAGTCAGGTACTCGCTGAATATTTCAACAAAACTGATAATCGAAAACAGATTGAGTCGCCGGCGGCGAGTTATGAAAATGCGACTATTGATGGGACAACAATTAAACCGGAATCTGGAAGTAGTAAGCTGATCGATAACCCAAATTATGGGAAAACCGCACTGGATTCACCGTTATTTAAAATGTCTCTCAATGGTGGAAGTAACCCTGGTACGACCGTTGCTGATAGTCAGTATGGGCTCGGTGTCAGTGTGAAGTCATTATTTGGTGGCACATCGAGTGCCGCCTCGGATACGATTGATGCTCTCAATAACGTCGGAAGTACGATAGACGACGCAACCTGTGCGGTTGTGCAAAACCCTATTGTTCGAGGAGTTGGTCTTATCTTTGGTTTATCTGGTGGGTTAATTACAGGTGCCGGAACGCTCGCCATAAAACTTCCTGTCTTGATCAACCTCGCGAACGGTGCGGTGACATTAAATAAAATTATTCAAAACGGCAAAGCTGGTGCGGTCATCCCAGATAACCTCAGTGATTCTCCAGCCGACCTCGGAACACTGAGTTGGAACTATGTCACTGCTGTGTCTGGTCAAGCAGCTCAAAATAGAGGCCTTACCGGTGGAAACGCTCAGGAAGTCTTGGCATACCAAAAACTTGGTGCACAAAGTAAATCAGATTATATCGCTATTGAACAACAAGACACCAGTCCGCTCGATGCAACAAGTAAATACTCATTCCTCGGATCCCTCCTTTTGACACTTTCAACTATGACAACGTCGCAGTTTAGTGGAAGCTCTTCACTTCGCAATATAGCGGGTATTGTTGCAGGGAGTGCTGCCGCAATCGTAAAACCGGCGAATACGTATGCTGCCACTATCGATCCGGGTCGATTCGAACACTGTGACGACGTTGCCTATTCAAATGTCGGCATCAGTCCAGATGTCGAATGTAATATTCGTTATGTTATGTCAGCAGAAGATCTCAACCTCGACACCTATGATGTTCAGAAGGCAATGGGAAGTAGTGCGTGTGGCGGAAATGCCTGTGTCGACACCCTCACCACAACGGGATATCCTGATGGGTACTCACCAGTCGACCCTACATCTGTTCAGAAGTTTGCTGATAGTTTTATAAAAGGAAGTGACCCAACACTCTATGCCGATCGATTGAGCTCTGGTGTATATGATAACGACTACGCCAAATTCCTTGATTTCTGTGCATACCGTGCGCTCCCATATGGACAAACCTATGACCTAACAGGCCTCGATGAGAAATGGCAAACGGGTGAGATATGTAAAACTGCTGGTGCCCCCTACAGTTACTACCGTGTGTACACACTCGATAACACAGCTCTCGAAGCACGCGACAAAGTCTATGATTTTGCATCATCTCCACAAGGTAGTTTAAGTACAGGACGCCCAGAAAATACTGATGACTATGGTAACGGCTGGATCCTCCGTAACGGTGTTGATTACTCATCATTCCAGTGCGATCCTCGAACAACTGATGCTGGAAAATACACAAACCCCGATCGTGGCTATACGATTCGTGTTTGCGACACAAAAATAGCCGGAATTAAAACGACAACCAACGCACTCGTTTCAACAAATTTCATGAATATGTATGAAGCGGCAAAGAAGGATGGTATTACATTCTTCCTAGCTGAAAGTCTTCGTAAAAATACAGATCAATATTACAGTGCTCAGTCGCGACACAGTATGGGTCTCGCGTTCGACCTTGGATCATCCCAAAACGGAAACGGAAGTTGGTGTTATTCTGGTCCTGCTGGTGACCTTGGTGGGGCAATAGCTTGTCGTTCAAGGACTGGTGCGGCTGGTGATGCTGTTCGCTGGATGGATGCACATGCTGCCGAGTATGGATTCCAAAACCTCAACAACGAGCCATGGCACTGGTCAACTGGTGAATCTGGTGGTCAATTTAACACGAAGAAGTTGCAGTAATGATATATCGTTCTACTTTTATTAAAAAGTCTATTAGTACTCGTGTCTTAGCGATTGCTATGATTTTCTTCGCATCGTTCATGAGCCAAAATGTTCCTGTCCAGGCTTTTGGTGAGTACGAAGACTACTACAGTCGTAATAATATTCTCTTGTACGATAAAAGTGCGCCAAGTTGTAGTGCTGGTGCAACAAAAACATCAGCGAGCACCGCTGGGACGACCAGTACAACTGAAGTGAAGGTAGAGAAGACCGCCAACACAGACACAATTTTTAAATTCCTTACCACAACCTCTTTTAGTTCTAACAATAGTAAACCAATGTCCGATGCGCAGGCTGCAGCGGTTATGGGTAATATGAAAGCTGAGTCAGGGCTTCGTCCAGAAGCAGTTGAAGCAACCGATCGAGCTGATAAAGGCCACGGGCTTGTTCAGTGGACCTTCGGACGGTGGAACGGTGCTAATGGGTTATCACCATTCGCGAATTCAAAAGGTAAAGACTGGACTGATCTCACCACGCAACTGCAATTCCTCCAAAAAGAACTTGAGAGTAGCGAAAAGAAAATTTTCAGTGATGCTGAGTGGAATGCAGCAAAAGAACCTTCCGTTGCTGCAGTTCGTTGGGAAGTTGTTTTCGAGCGCGCAAACCCAGATGTCGCACACAATGACGTTCGAGCTGGCGCTGCGGTGGCGTTTTATAAACTCTACGGTGGCACCTCGAGTGGTGCGGATTGTGCACCTTCAAGTGGTGTCGTCGCTGGGAGTCTCGTGAAGACAGCACTCTACTTCGCACTTGATGCTCCTGCCGATGATGGCAAATCAGAAAAAGCAGATGCTAAAATCACCTATCAAAATGAAAAGGCGACCTATAACCCAATTGGAGATTGGTCTGATTGTGGCGCCTACATTGCGACAGTTGTTATTGCGAGTGGTGTTGATAAAAATTATCCAAAACTTGGTGTCGGTAATCAGATTAATTACGTCCGCGCGCATCCTGAACTCTATCAGGTCGATGAAAATCCAACCGCTGAGAAATTGAAACCTGGTGATATTATGTATATTCCAGCCCACACTACTATGTACACTGGCGCTGACAAATATCCGTCAGCTGACGCCTCATGGCACGAACGCGTTCCGTCGGTACGAAGTTCAGGTAGCGCGCAGTGGATGATCTCAAACGGAGCAATTACGGCTCGATTTATTGGTAAAGTCGCTGGCGGTGGCGGAGGAGGTGTTTGATATGGGACGACGTGGCATAATATTGATCATTCTAGCGTTTATTGTGGTAATTGTCGTTATCTCAGTAATTGCATTAATTCCACGCGCGCATCTTGTGTTTTCGATTGCGCCGACCGAAGCAACAGTGTCTATCAATGGCAAGACTCAATCGGTGAAGAATCAGCAATCCATCACGGTTGCACCTGGAGAGTTAAAAATTATTGTTTCTCGTAACGATTTTGGTCCATACACAGAGACTGTCACAGTAAAAAATGGTCAAACTTACGAGGTTATTGGTGCACTTGATCCACAAACTGATGCGGCTAACAAACTCATGCAAACCCCAGAAGCAATGGAGGTACTTCAGCGTGTCACTGATAAAAAAATGCGGGCTGATACTGGTAAAGTTACAAAAGAAAACCCACTTATCAATGATCTCCCAATCAATGATAAGTATTTCTCAATTATTGCTTGTGCTTCACGAAAATATCCAGATGATCCACTCAAGATTGCTATTTGTATTAAGTTATATAACCCAGAAGCAAAACAATCAGCTCTGGATACAATTACAGGTCGTGGTTACAAACTAGCTGATTATGAAATTGTCATTATTGATTCAAGTTATCAACAAGAGAGTGGTGACTAGCCAAGGTGAATGTGTTTGTACTGCGTACTATCTGAAAGTATGTGTGTGCTCGTAATAACAATTTGGTGAGATCGAACAGTGTCACTGAGAGATTTTTGACGCTCGAGATCTAATTCCGAGAAGACATCATCAAGTAAAATAAGTGGTTTTATTCCTGTTAGCTTTTCAATGATATCAACTTCTAGAAACTTTAGCGCTAAGACGATCGTACGAACCTCTCCACGCGATGCAACCGACAAAGCTGGCGAGTGATTAAAGTTAAAGATAATATCATGACGGTGCGGCCCTACGGACGTATTACCAAGCAATCGATCTCGTTCACCGTGTGCCTGAAGTTCGGCAATTAATCTTTGTTTAACATCTCCGACAAAAGTATGTGAATAGTGAATTGATACTTCGTCACCAGAATGAGCAATATCTTGATATGCCTCATTGAGGCGATTGTTTATTTGTTCAATAAACGCAATGCGTTGCTCAATAATATATGATCCGTGTTCACTCAGCGCAATATCCCAAGCAAACAACTGATCGGCTGGTGTATTAAATCGTTTTAAAAGATTATTGCGTTGTCTCAGTGCTCGTTCATATTTTCGTAATGCCACCCCGTAGAGAGGGTTGAGTTGTGAAATAAAACGATCAATAAACTGACGGCGGCGAGATGGTGAACCGTGCAGAAGACGAAGATCCTCAGGTTCAAAGAGCACCACAGGGTATTTGTGCCGCGGCATCATACGATAGAGATTCTTACTATCTATAACGAATTGTTTGCGACCACTTGTCCGAGAAGGGTCAAACTTAATTGTTCGTTTTTCTTGGTCGTCAAAAAGGATATCAATTTTCCACCACGGTTTGTCGTGCCGCAATACTTCATTATCACTACCTTTGAACGATGAGCCTTGGAGTGAAATATATAGTGATTCAAGGAGTGTTGTTTTTCCACTTCCGTTTGCACCAGTAATAACCGTTACTCCTGGGGAAAGTTCGACGTCAAAACGATCATGCGATCGTATATTTTGAACTGCTAACTTAGCAATTGTCGCCATATTAGCTCTTCAAAGGCATAATCACGTGATAATAGTTGGTGTCTTTTTTAGTGGACTTTAAGATACAAGGAGAAAGTTTGCCACTAAACCCAAATTCAATTGTGTCATCATCAATCACTGAGAGAGCTTCTGCAAGATATCGTGAATTAAGTGTTACCTGACCGTCACCGCTAACCTCAGCGGTAAGTTCGGAGGTATTTTCTCCCATTTCTGATGCAATAGAGTGGAGTGAGACTGATTTTTTATCACCGTCAACTGTCACGGTGACACTTCCGCCTGATTCACGAGCAAATAACCCAGCTATTTTCGTTACACGGACAAACTCTTGTTTTGCGACAACCGCACTCGTATCAGATTGTTTTGGAATAAGTTGGCGATAATCAGGGAAATTCCCATCAACAAGACGGCTAATAATCTCAGCTTCATTAATTCGGAAGCGAACTTGAGTTTCGTCAAAGAGAATATCCACAGTGTCGGAATCATCGACAATTGTACGGAGGACTTCTTGGAGGGTTTGAACAGGGATAATCGCCGATACTTCACTAGTTGTTTCAACGAGACGACGTTCAGAGAGGCGGTACCCGTCGGTTGCTGCAAGATATAATTGTCCTTCGTGAGAATGCCAATACACTCCTGTTAACACTGGTCGGGTTGAGTCAGAACTAGCGGTGATAATTGTTTGTGAAACAGCTTGTTTAAAGTCTTCAATATTAATTGTGTAACTAATTGATGATTTCTCATTAATAGTTGGTAGTTCAGGGAAGTCATCAGCAATAACTCCATTAATAACTGATGTGTAGTTACCAGATTTAAGATGAATGTTATTGTTCACAATTTTTATATCTATCGAATCTTTTGGAAGACTACCCACAAACTCAGAGATAAGACGAGCGGGGACAGTAATTGCACCTGGTTTTACTATTTTTGCACCAATATATTGGGTTGTGGCGATTTCGAGATTTGTTGCAGCGACAAGTAAACGATTACCGTCTGTTCGTAAAAGAATATTACTCAGGATGGGAAGTTGTGTTTTTGTACTTGCGACACGTCCAACTGCTGATAAAGCTCGGGCGAAGTTTTCTTGAGTGACTGTAAGTTCCATTGTGTTATTCCTTCCTTATCTTTCCTTTTTGTTCTTAATAATAGGGGCTGTGGAAACTGGGTATAAGTGATGTATTAACAGATCTAAAACGTGATTTTTTTGAGTGGAAAGGTGTGGAGATAAAACGGGGATAAGAGTTGGTAAGTAGGGTGAGTTATAGACAGTAAGAGATGTGTTGTGGGTGGAGATACTAGAAACAGGGGATAGAACCACACTCTTTATACCCCCAAGTTTCCCATAGGTGTACACATTTTTTACCCAGGCAGTAAGTATAGTTTTAGGCATATAATTTCTCCCGTATTGAGGCAACCTGTTCACGAATAACAAAATCAAGTTTAATTGCTTTTTCAATCTTTTCAACAGAGTGAATTGCCGTTGTGTGGTCTTTACGACCCAACTCACCAGCAATCTTCGGGAAACTTAAATGGAGTTCACTCCGGAGAAGGTACATGGCAATTTGACGAGGGGTGACAATGTGTTTATCACGCTTCTCACTACAAATCTCGTCAATACCAAGTTGGAAATGTTTTGCGGTACGATCGATAATTTGTTTACTTGTGAGGTGTTGTGGGCGAGAATGACGAACATTCCCTAGTAACCCCTCAGCGGTCGAAACATCAGGGCTAATACCGCGCATCTCTGCATAGGCAAGAAGTTGATTCAGTGCGCCTTCAAGCTCACGAACGTTTGTTTTGATGTTTGTCGCAAGATACTCAACTGTTTCACGGTTCAATTCGACACCGGACAAGGCTGCTTTTGCGGTTAAGATAGCACAACGGGTCTCAAAGTCTGGCATTTGAACATCAATTGCCATACCCATTTCAAAACGAGTACGAAGACGCTCAGTAAGGGTTGGAATACTTCGTGGAGGTTTATCACTACTGATAATAATTTGTTTATTGTTCTGGTGAAGGAAGTTGAAAGTATGAAAGAACTCTTCTTGAGTCTTTTCTTTATTCGCAATAAACTGCATATCATCGACGATCAATACATCAACATTGCGATACTTGTCTGAAAAGCCCTTTTTCTTAAATCGAATGTAATCGAGGAATTCGTTCACGAACGTTTCAGAACTAATATATAAGACACGACTTTCGGGAGTATTCTTCATAATCTCATTACCGATTGCCTGCATAAGGTGAGTTTTACCGAGACCAACACCTCCATAGAAATAGATAGGGTTGTACTTTACACCAGGGTTGGCGGCAACTGCTTGACTGACGTTGTACGCAAGGTCGTTACTAGAACCAACAATAAAGTTTTCGAAAGTATAACGAGGGTTAAGGTTGCCTCGAACCGATAGAGTTGATGTCGGTTGGTTGAGAAGGGAGTTTGCCATGTCACTTCGAGCAGAAGAAGGTGTTGTTTCTGGGGTTGTCTCACGGTTGACGCGGGTTTTTTTACCAGCAACGATGATGGTGTATGAGATTCTCTTTGGAGTAACACCGTTGTTGGCGAGGACTTTTAGAAGCTGGTCATTAAACTTTACTTCGAATTGTTTTTTGGCAAAAATGTTTGGGACAGCGACGACAATTTCGTCCTCAGTTTGACTGACGAGCTCAGTGTTTTTATACCACGTCGTAAACGTCGCATGAGAGACCGTCAATTCGATCTCACCCAAAACACTTTGCCACAGCGCGTTCATGTGTCTGTATACTCCCATACATTTTCACTGCTATTACACTTTAGTATACGGTACCAACAGAGTTTTCCACAACCATAAATGACATAACAAAGTGAGAGGTCAAATAGAGGTACCAGTTGTACACAGTTGCGAGCTCCCTCTGTTAATGTGTGGAAAAGGGGAGCAATACTGGGGATAAGTTTATATATAAAGTAACGAATCTTCGAAAAATCAAACATAAGAGGGGCGGGGGAGTTGATTTATAGGGGTGAATACGGTAGAATGGTTGAGATATGCCAAAACGAACTCACCAACCACATACACGTCACCGCGCCCGAGTGCACGGCTTTCGTGCACGTATTGCTTCTAAAGCTGGACGTGCTGTCTTGAAGCGTCGCCGAATTAAGGGCCGCGCTCGATTGACTGTATAAACATATTTCGCCGCTCATTTTCTGAAGCGGCGATTTTTTTATCCTATAATATAACTATATGATCCCTGCCCCATTCCGTTTTCACGGTCACAACAGTCTTCGTTATGTGTACGCCAACGGTAAGGCGGTTCGTTCGCAACCCATGACTATAAAGTGGGTAAAAAACACTCACCGATCGAAATCTCGTATTTCAACAGTGGTCAGTAAGAAGGTTATCAAAAGCGCCATTGGACGTAATCGTATTCGTCGACGTGTTTATGAGTACGTTCGCCTTCACCTCGATGCTATGAATGACACCTACGATATTGTGATCATTGTGACGTCGCCGGAGCTACGCGTTATGCCAGCTTCAGAGCTTTCAGGTCTCTTGGATCAACTTTTCCAGAGAGCAGAGCTATATAAAACCTCTCAAAACTGATATAATAACTATCAAGTAACCCCTCTTTAGAGGCCACAAAACCATAATGAATATTTTTGAAACGCTTATCGTTCAACCAATCTTTAACCTGTTGATGGGGCTTTATAGTATTATCCCGGGTCATGATTTTGGTATCGCGCTTATTATCTTTACGATCTTGATTCGTTTTGCACTCTGGCCACTCGTGGTTCGCCAACTACACCAAGTAAAGGCAATGCGAAAACTGCAACCAGAACTGACGAAGATTAAAAAGGCCACCAAGGGTAATCGTCAACTTGAAAGTATGCAAATGCTTGAGCTATATAAAAAGCACGATGTGAAACCGTTCCGCTCTATTCTTATCCTGTTGATTCAACTCCCTATCTTCATCGCCCTTTACCAGGTGATTCAGATCTTTACGAGTCACCGCGACCAGCTCGGTAAGTTCACCTATGACTTTATTGAGCACATTCAACCGATCCAAGCGTTGATTGCTCACCCGGAACAGTTTAATGAAAAACTTCTTGGACTCGTTGACCTTACCTCTCACGCTATTGGTCCAGATGGAGTAAATATATTCTTGGTTGTTCTGGCAATTATCGCTGCGGGTACCCAGTACATCATTTCTCGCCAAACCTCACCTCAAACAAGTACGAAGCGATTCCGTGATGTCATGGCTGAAGCTGCTGACGGCAAACAACCTGACCAATCAGAAATCAACGCAGTTATGATGAGCAAAATGGTTAAAATCCTTCCGTTCTTCATGCTCTTTATTATGTTAAGTCTTCCTGGCGCATTGGCACTGTACTACTCAACCTCAAACATCTTTGCTGCGATTCAACAACACTATCTTTTGAAGAAGGACGCAAAAGAGATGGATCAAATTGCCAGCGAAGTGATCCAACAACCGGGTAAAAAAGCGACTGCGAAAGCTCGTGAAAAAGTAGCTCGTGAAGGCAATGTTATCCGTATATCTGCTAAAGACACTCCTCGTAAGAATAATAAGGAGAACGTATAATGAACCAAGAACAATCAATGGAATTTGCTCGTACTTACCTTGCTGATCTCTTGTCATTCTTCGGTGTGAACGTTGATGTTGTCGCCACGACTGAAGATGATGTGATTGAATTATCTGTTCCTTCAACTGATCTCAACAGCCTTTTGATCGGTCGCAATGCTGAAACACTCCGTAGTCTTCAGTACCTCGTCTCAACTGTTCTTCGAAATAAAGAAGCTGGTTTAACTCGTGTGAATATTGATATCGCTGACTACAAAAAACAACGCGCTGAACGCGTGGCGAAAGAAGCTCGTGTATGGATTGAAGAAGTTCGTCGTACTGGTAGTTCACACGTTGCAAACCTCAACCCAGCTGATCGTCGTATTGTGCACCAAGTCGCAACTGAATATTCTGACATTCGCACCTTTTCAGAAGGTGAAGGTCACGAACGCCGTATTACGATCGCCCAAACTAGCTCTTAGTTTTTTCTTTTAGAACTTTCATATAAATGGCGTGCGTCTGCATCGCCATTTTTTTCCATGAGTACTTCTTGATTTGAGAATACCCTTTAGCTGAAAGATCACGACGGATTTTATCACTTGATAAGACGTCGTCAATGGCGCGTGCCATCGACTCAACGTTCCTTGGGTCAAAGTAGTAGGCGGCATCGCCGTATACCTCTGGAAGGCAAGTAGCGTTGCTGCTGACGACAGGAAGGCCGTGACCCATCGCTTCAAGTGCAGGGAGACCAAAGCCTTCCATGAGCGACGGGAAGACGTAGGCGGTGGCATGAGAGTACACCCAACTCAGTTGGTCGTCTGGAAGGAAACCAGTGAAGAGGATGTTTTTGTAGTTTCTTTTTTTAAAGAAAACTTCATTACTAAGCGTGGCACTATTTTTAGCACCAACCAATACAAGCCCAAGGTCGGGGTATCGTTTCAATAACCTTTGATGAGCATCACCGAGTCTTTTAATGTTTTTATAATCAGACTCATTTCCTACATATAACAAGAACTTCTTAAAGGGTAGCTTGATGCTGCGAGAAGACCCACTCGCAATATCACTCGCTTCATAAATAACCGTGACCTTCTCTTTCGGCACAGGGCTAAAGGCGATAAGCTCCTTTTTTGTAAACTTACTGATTGCAATAAGGTGGTCGTTTGATTGTATGAGACTACGAATAACGAATTTTCCAACAAACTGTTTTGCGTGATACACAAACCAGTTTTTGTCGGAGTTGTAAGTTTTTACCAACGTCATATCATGGACGGTAGTTATTTTTTTACCTGGATAGAGAACGGGTTGCTGGATAATACCAAAGTGAACAAGATCAGGTTTCAGTTTTTTTAAGAATGAATTAAAACCAATTTGTTCAGCGAATGAAAATTGATCATACTCTGCAACAATAACTTTAAAATTATCATTGCGGGGTTTCCAAAATTTTTCATCTTTCGCACGGACGAGGATTGAATAGTGATTCGTGTGATCGATGTCCTGTAAGTAGGTAACGAGCCGTTCAACATAACGACCGCTCGTCGAGTTGATAATACGAGCATCAATGGCAATATGCATTACAGATCTCCTTCGGGAAGTTTCTTAAAGACGATACGAGAATAAAAGACGTAGTTCCAAATGAGTGAGGCGACAGTAGCGATAAGTTTCGCAATGAGCAAGATGAGTGCCGATGACCAACCTGTTGTCGCAAGAAGGTTACCAACCCCTGTGATAATAAGCGGTTGAATAATCCACAGGCCAATAATGGTGACGATAATGAATAATCCAAACTGCTTTTTCACGTTCCCACCCTTTGTTTTGAAAGTGAAAGATTTGTTTACAAAGAAACTAAAGATAAATGCGCTACCGGTTGAGAAAAAGTTGGCAACAATTTTATCAACACCAAGCGCGACGAGGATAAAGAGAATACCAAAGTCGATCGCGGTATTTGCGACGCCAACAACGCCGAAGCGCACTTTCTCAGCGTGTTTTTTTGCGAGTTCCCGCATGATACTCCTGAACAAAATAGAGAGGTCGCTGTTTTGTTTCGTTAAAAATTCGCCCGACATACTCACCGATAATACCGAGTGATAGGAGCTGAACACCGCCGAGGAATAAGATCACGGCCATGGTTGAAGGATAGCCCCCCAAGTCTGAGCCGAAGAAAATTGTTCGGATGACGAGGATGACAAGATAGATAAAAGCGATCAATGAAACGATAAACCCAAGAGCTGTCGAAAGTCGAAGAGGCGCTGTAGTAAATGAGGTGATACCGTCAACGGCAAGGTTGGCGAGTTTGAGGTAGTTAAATGAAGTTGTGCCGGCGGCGCGAGCATCACGGTCGTACATAATTTCTTTTTTATTGAACCCAACCCAACTGAACATTGCTTTGGTGTTTCGTTGTGATTCACGGAACTGTTTTAGTGCATCGACAACGCGGGCGTCGAGTAGGCGAAAGTCGCCAGTATCTTCTTGAATGGGAACATGACTCAACTTTTGAAGTGTCTGGTAGTACATCTTTGAGGTAAGTTTCTTTACCCATGATTCACCGGCACGACTGCGACGCTTTGCGTAGACGTCATCGTAGCCTTCTTCCCACAGTTTAATCATCTTGGGAATGAGCTCTGGAGGATCTTGAAGGTCGGCATCAATAATCACTGTTGCATCGCCAGTGACATGGTCGAAGCCAGCAATCATAGCAATTTCTTTGCCAAAGTTTCGAGAGAAGCTGAGATAGGACACCCGCTCGTCTTGTTCGGCGTGTTCTTTGATAATATTTAAGGTTTTGTCACGGCTGCCATCATTTATAAATAAGAATTCGAATTCGTAATTCTTCACTTCATTGGCGAGAGTACCAAGTCGAACAAAGAGCTTTTCTAAAACTGGCGCTTCGTTGTAGGCGGGGATCAAAATACTGATTTTTTTCACTGTTATAAGTATACCATTACAAGTGTTAAACGGGTGTTAGTATGACGATGCTACTTTTTCGATAAGATCGGTGAGTTGTGAGGCGACGAAGACGCCGTTATCCTTCAAGATCTGCGATTTGCTATTGGCTGATTCTTTTTCAGATCCTAATATTGCTCCGGCATGGCCAAGTTGAATGCCAGCTGGAGCATGGTGTCCGGCGATGTACGCATAGACCGGTTTTGTGACTGACGCCTTTATAAAGGCGGCTGCTTCGATTTCTTCTTGGCCACCGATCTCGCCGATAAGGACAATATGATCGACATCTGGATCATTTTGAAACAACTCAAGGCATTCGATATACCCCATACCATGAACTTGGTCACCGCCGATACCAATGACATATTTTTGACCGACGCCCATTTGCGTGAGTCCAGCCATTGCTTCGTAGGTAAGGGTTCCGGATCGACTGACGATTGCAACTTTACCAAGCAGTGACATAGCTGCTGGAATAATACCAAGTTTGTTGATGTTGGGTAATAAGGCACCAGGTGAGTTTGGCCCCAGTAACGTCGATTGCGATGTCTTTAGGATTTTTTTGATAGTGAGCATATCGTGTATCGGAATTCCTTCAGTGATACAGACGATTAGTGGCACATCAGCGGTGATTGCCTCGAGGATAGCGGCTTTGGCATAGGGAGCGGGGACGAAGATGATTGAAATATCGACGTTGGTGATTGCTTTGATAGCTTCGATTGAATCGTAGACCGGAACGCCTTCGACTTCTTGACCAGCTTTACCTGGCGAAGTTCCACCGACTATATGGGTACCGGCAGCGAGCATAGCTTTTGTCTGGAAACTACCATGAGAACCAGTGATGCCCTGTACGATGACATTTTTACCAGTAAAGATATTAGTCATGAATCACCTCTTTAGCTGCGGTGAGGCAGGTGGCAAGATCGGGCATGATCGTAATGCTCTTTTCTTTCAACAACGTCTCAGCGGCCTCGTAGTTGGTACCAGCGAGACGAATGAAGAGTGGTGGGAGGTGTTCAATCTGCTCTTTGGCGGCAATGATTGCCCTAGCAACCTCATCGGAGCGAGTAATACCTGCAAAAATATTAATAACAATTGCTTTAATATTTTCATATTCAACGATTCGATTAAACGCTTTTAATAATGTCTCGGTGTTTGCCCCACCACCGATATCGAGAAAGTTGGCAGGGTGTAGTCCGGCTTCGAACACTGCATCAACTGTCGCCATAGCGAGACCGGCACCATTGGCGATTGTCGCCACATTCCCCTCTGGGTTGATAGTGACAAAGTTTGCCTCAGCTGGCGTTTCTTCAAATTTCCAGCTATGGCGAAAGGCGGCTGCATCATCGACCGTCATTTTACAGTCACCAGCAATGAGCTTCTCGTCGTTTGTGAGGACAAGGGGATTGATCTCAATAAGTGTTGCGTCATTTTTTACGAAACAACTATAGAGATTCTCCACTAAATCTTGGAGAACAAAGGTGTGGGTTGGTAATTCGAAATAATCTGCCAGTTCTTGACCAATCACTTCGGCATTGAAACCGACGTAGTCGATGGGCCAAGTTTTGAAGTCGGTATTGTCCTCAACTTCAACGCCGCCGTTTCGGTGAGCAACTAAGACAATGCTCGAAAGCGCGCGGTCGATGAGGATACTGAGATAAAATTCCCTTTTGATCGACAGCTTTTCTTCAACGAGAATTGTTTTTGGTACGAAGTTTTTAATAGAGAGGTTGAAGATTTTTTCGATAGCTTCATTACTGGCCTCTTTTGAATCGACAACAACAATGCCGCCCGCCTTGCCACGTCCGCCGATTGGCACTTGGGATTTTAATACGTAGGGAAGTGAATGAGAGGGTGACTCCCCTTTTTTGATTACCTCAGAATCGGGGATGGGGATTGATGCCTCGGCCAAAAGTTTCTTGGCCTCGTATTCTAGAAGTTTCATGGCTAAGCCTTGCCTGTGAAGAATTTGCGAAACTTTCGCATACCTGTCTGGTCGGGGGCAAGGTCATGTAAAATAATAGAATTTATATAACTTGTCGGTACTTTTCGTTTGCTTTGAATGCCAATTCTTAGCCATAGACTTCGAATCCAAAAATAACCTATTGATGCCAACCATCCTTTTAATGCCGAAAAGCCGGTACCATTTTTCACAGCGTTCCCGAAAAACAAAATGTAGAGAACGAGTAAACGAAAGCCGATGGGAAGAAAGAGTCCTGCCGGGACATTTTTAATAAACAGGAGAGGGATGTTTTTAAATGTTTGATAGACGGTAAAGCCGGGTATTTTTTTACTTGTTGCACCTTGTTGATGATAGGCAATAGCTCTATTGGTGAAGTAAACCTTGTGATCGGCAAGTTGAGCACGAAAACTAATGTCTGCATCCTCGAAATAAGCAAAGAAGCTCTCATCAAACAATCCGATTTCTTTAAAAAGAGAGGTTTTATAAAGACTGGCGCCTCCTGTGGCTCCAAATACAAAATCAGACGGTTCTACTGACATGGCTGATCGGCCACGGCTTCTTGCAAACGAGGTTCCCCAGACAGAATAGTATTCGCCTGTGCTGTCGATCTTGTCACCCTTTGAATTCAAAAGAAGACCGGTGACGATTGATGCCTTACGAGTCTCTTTTGTAAGTTCACTCAACCACTCTTTGTCAGCTATGGCATCATTATTAATCAAGGCAACATTATCGAAACGGTTATTAATTGCGTAGGCGATTCCAGTATTAACACCGCCAGCGAAACCTTTGTTCTTTTTATTGTAAATGACAACTAAGTCTTCGTGTTTATTTGCGATTTCTTGGAGTTTGTCCTGTGACCCATCTATAGATCCATTATCAATAACAAGGATTTTGAAGTTCTGATATGTTTGGTTGAAGAGTGAATCAAGGCACTTTTCTGTGTCATTAATGCCATTCCAGTTCAGTACAACGATAAGGACGCTAGTCATAATATTGCTTCTATCTTATAATTAATCCTGAACTTATGAAACTTTCAAATATTTTTCGAAAAAAGAACAGAGTCCTTTTAGGCGAACTTGTTCGAACAGAATTCAAGCTTAGATATCAAGACTCGGCACTTGGATTCCTGTGGTCTTTATTGAAACCATTACTTATGTTCGCGATTCTTTATTTTGTGTTCGGACATTTATTGAAAATCGGATCAAGTATTGAACATTATGCCGTCTATCTATTACTCGGAGTCGTTCTTTGGAACTTCTTCGTTGAGGCGACAGGTCAGGGTCTGTCGGCGATCGTTGCACGAGGTGATCTTATTCGAAAGATTAACTTTCCTAAATATATCATCGTTATTTCCGGTACAATATCCGCACTCATCAACCTTGGTCTGAGTCTTATTATCATCGGCGTGTTCATGGTCCTCAATCATGTTCCATTATTGGCAACCGCACCTCTCTTCATTCTCCCCGTTATCGGACTGTATGTTTTGGCTCTCGCTATCGCTTTCTTCCTCGCTGCTGCGAATGTAAAATATCGAGATGTCGGACACATATGGGAGATCGTTATTCAGGCCGCATTTTATGCTACACCAATTCTCTATCCGATTTCAGTGGTTATAGAACAGAGCCATACTATTGGAAATATATTAATGCTAAGTCCGGTCGCTCAAGCAATCCAAGATACTCGGTACCTGTTAGTCACTCATCAGACAATCACGACAACAAGTTTATTTAACGGAGAATGGTACATGATAGCCATCCCATATGCTATCACTGCTATCATTATTTTCTTCGCCGTCATTTATTTTAAGAAGAGTTCTAGATTCTTTGCGGAGAATGTGTAATGAGTAACGTTGTTCTAAAGGTTGAAAAACTTAACAAAACATTCAAGCTTCCTCATGAAGCGCATAGCGGGATTAAGCAACGTCTTGTGAATGTTCTGAAGCATAAAAGAGGATACGAGTTGCAGCATGTCCTAAAAAATATATCATTTGAAATTGAAGAAGGTGATTTCTTTGGTATTGTGGGACGAAACGGAAGTGGTAAGAGTACGCTTCTAAAACTTATGGCAGGGATATATACGCCTGATACAGGAAAAGTCGATATCAATGGTAGTCTGGTTCCATTTATTGAACTCGGCGTTGGATTTAATCCGGAACTTACTGGCCGTGAGAATATATTCCTTAACGGGGCTCTCTTGGGCTTTAGTCGTAAAGAGATGAAACAAAAATATGACAGCATTGTGGAATTCTCTGAACTCGAACGATTTATGGATCAGAAGTTGAAGAATTACTCATCCGGTATGCAAGTGCGTTTGGCCTTTTCTATCGCCATTCGTGCAAAAGGAGATATTCTTTTGCTAGACGAAGTACTCGCGGTTGGCGACGCCGCTTTTCAGCAGAAGTGTTTTGATTACTTTGAGCAATTAAAAAAGAACAAGAAAACAGTCATTCTCGTTACGCATGATATGTCGGCGGTGAAACGGTTTTGTAACAGAGCTATATTGATCGAGGACGGTGAAATTAAGGATAGTGGAACGCCGGAGAGTGTCGCAGATCAGTACCTACTTGATAACGTTGATACTGGGCACGATTCAACAGTCAATCAGGATGCAAATAAAAAACTTGAGTCATCGGTAAAGGACATTAATTTCAAAACTCGTAATAAAAAGAAAATGAACAGAGACGATACATTGGAATTTGAGATTGGCTATACGATAAACGACAGCTTCAATCCTATTATTGGCTATACAATTTCAAAGAATGGTATACCTGTCATCGAAATGAATTCAAGGGGATCTGTTTTATCTAACGCTACCGCTGTGAAGCACACTGTTGCCCACGCCTTACCACTTGAAGCACTCAATCCTGGAGCGTATAAATTAGACGTCGCTATTTTTAACGAAGACATGAGCCTGCAGGGATACATTCTTTCAGCAACACAATTCGTTGTCGAAGGAAATGATCGAACAAGAGGTGGTTTTGTCTATGCTAACGGTGTGTGGACACCAGGTAATTAGCTCAGCACAGTGGCTTAAATGGTATACTTATACTCAATGAATAACATTGGGATAAGAGCCGTTAATTTCTTGAAAAGTAAAGATAAGAAAAGAAAACTATATCGGTGTTCAATATGCTTACAAAAAGTTGATTACCTATCTATTGAAGGTGGATTAGGAAAAACATTAACAGAAGCAGGGTTTCCATATTCACTGAGCGATTTTGAAACACTTAGTCATAAGACATATACCTGCTCAAACTGTGGTTCTTCGGATCGTGATAGATTGTATAAGCTCTATCTTGAAAATATACTCAAAGGCACAAACTCAAATAAGATCAAGCTTCTTGATTTCGCACCGTCAAAGTTGCTTGAAGACTATCTAAGATCGAGAAAAGACATCAGATACACATCAGCCGACTTATTTATCGACGGGGTCGATGACAAGGTTGATATAATGGACATGGATATATATAAAGACAATACGTTCGATTTTTTTATCTGTTCGCATATCCTTGAACATGTTAAAAGCGACGCGAAAGCACTCCAGGAACTACATAGAGTGTTGAAGAATGATGGTAAGGGGATACTAATGACCCCCATTATCAATAAAGACGGTATTCATGATGAGGATCCATCGGTTAAAAATACTAAAGAACGATGGCGTCGATTTGCTCAGGATGACCACATTCGTTTATATGAAAAAAAAGTATTCATAGAGAGAGTACATAAAGCCGGATTCAAGATTAAGCCATATGGGTATTGGAATCTTGGACCAATGAATTTTATTAGGAATGGCATAGACTTCAAATCTAGGTTATATATAGTAACAAAGGACCAGAAATAATGACAGATAAAATAGGTATTCTTGGAGCAGGTGGTCAAGCTGATGAAGTTACCTCATTTTTGCGTGATACCGAAATAGCATTTTACGCAATTTCAGAAGCATATGTAGATACATCTAATGAGAAGCAAATTGATATTGCAAAACCGAATGAAGAACAAAAGCTTACCCCTGTGATAGTTGCTATCGGGGCTCCTGAAGTTCGTCGGAGTATGGCCGCTCAATGGTCTGGAGCTGCGTTCACATCTGTACAGTCCGATGCATCATACATCGACAAGACAGCTGTTATCGATGCGGGATGTATTATTGCTCCTGGAGCGATAATCACCACTAATGTTCATATCGGTGCCCACAGCATTGTGAATGTAGGTGCCACAATTAGTCATGATTCTAAAATCGGTGATTTTGTTACTATTGGGCCTGGTGCTCATCTTGGTGGCCATGTTGTATTGGGTGATGGAGTCTTTGTGGGAATCGGTGCAAGTATTAGTAATGACATAAAAATTGCAAAAGGTTCTGTTATTGGCGCTGGAGCTGTTGTTATCAAAGACGTACTTGTCGAAAATAGTGTCGTTGTAGGAATTCCTGCAAAGGTCATCAAGCAGAATGAAGGATGGCTTCGTGAAATATAGAATACCCTTTATTCGACCAGAATTCCCTTCATCAGAAGAGATGATTGAGGATTATCGTGCGATACTTGATTCGAACTGGTACACAAATTTCGGTCCCTATGAACTAGACTTATCACAAAAGGTAGCTGAATATGTGGGCCAAGATATCTATGCGACAACTGTTGCGAACTGTACACTTGGGCTCGATTTAGCAATTATTGCACTTTTTGATAAGAGTAACGGCAATAAGGTATTGGTCCCGTCATTCACGTTTGCAGCGGGCCCTGAAATGTTAATACGAAATGATTTTGAACCAGTATTGCTTGATGTTGAAGCTGATACTTGGCATATGAGCATTAAACAGGCTGAAGAAATTCTTTCTAATGATAAAGAGATTGCAGGCATACTGCTCTGTAATAGTTTCGGTGTTGGGAATCCAAAAATTGAGCAGTGGGAATTACTTGCGAAAAAATATAACAAGAAGCTTATCATTGATAGTGCTGCAGGATTTGGGTCACGTTATACAAGTGATGAAATAATTGGTGGAAGGGGTGATTGTGAAGTATTTTCTTTGCACGCAACGAAGCCTTTTGCTGTCGGTGAAGGCGGACTTGTCACTAGTAGAGACCAGACGCTAATTAAGAAAATTCGTGTATTGCAGAACTTTGGATTTGAAGGTGATAGAACGGTACACACTATCGGAACAAATGCGAAAATGCAGGAATTTAATTGTGCAATCGGGATTCGTCAGCTGAGTAAATTACAGACAAGAATAAGTGGTAGACAGCAAAAACTCGCGACCTACAAAGCACATCTCAAAGATTTTGAGTTTCAGCCGAATGACACTCTTTCTACTGTTCCTTTTGTGTCGGTACTTGTTCCCGAAGGATATGATGCTGATTTCTCTCAACAATCACTCCTCGATGCATCAATTGAAGCTCGGCGTTACTATACACCCGCACTTCATCTCCACAGCGCTATTAAGGAGCGATCTTCAATCCCAGGACCACTAACAGTGACCGAGTCTATGAGTGATAGAATTATTTCTCTTCCACTTTTAAACGATATGACTGATGAAGATATTATTGGTGTTTGTGAAACGTTAATAAAAACTAGGAAGGCATAACGTGAGAAAGAAGATTGTAAAACTACTACTTGGATTTAATGCCGACGATCTCCACGATATTGCCAGTAAAATTAATAATCATGTCGATATAAATCAGGGAACACTAAGTGGGCTTACTGAGAAAATAAATCGAATCAATGATCTTGGAGACGCTGCTTTTAATATCTTAAAAGCACAACGTGATAATGGTGACTTCTTACGCAATAAGTTGTGGTCTGTCCGGGATACGAGCGAGTATAAGGCTGTTTTTAAGAAAAAGGAACCACTTGTAACAGTTCGAATTGCGACATATGAAAATGCCGATAAGTTGATAAATGTGGCAATTAAGTCAGTCCTCAATCAAACACATAAGAATATAGAAATTATAGTTGTCGGCGATCATGTGACAGATAATACAGAAGCGCGTATAAAAGAGCTTAATGATCCAAGGATTACATTTATCAATCTCCCCTATAGGAGTATTTATCCTGATGACGGCTATAACAGGTGGCTTGTTGCTGGTTCACCTGGAATGAATATTGGCGCCCATCTTGCTAAAGGCGATTGGATTGCACCACTCGATGATGATGACGCGTTCGCGCCAGATCATATTGAGAAATTATTAAAACTTGCCAACGACCAGAAGGCAGAATTCGTCTACGGCGCCATTTTACGAAAAAATACCGCCACTGACGAGGAAGAGGTTCTTTATTCGGATATGCCTAAGTTTGGAGAGTTCTCATTTCAGTCGGTTATGTATATGAAGCAGTTATCGTTTTTTGAATATGACCAACAAAGTTGGGTTGTTGGTGAGCCGGGCGACTGGAACCTTTGTCGTCGAATGCTACAAGCTGGAGTAAGAGTTGCAAGTACAGAGGATGTTGTGACGACAATCTACATGACGCCACGCCCATTGAAGAATCGTTAAGTCCTAATCAAGTATTTTTTTAAGATCCTTCGTTGCTGCGTCGGCCGAAAAGTAATCGACCAGGACGGTTTTAGCATTAGTTTGGACTTCATTCCAGAGTTTTTTATTGGTGTATAGTTCGGCGACGCCGTGAGCGAAGAGTTCTGGCACGTCCGCTTCTATACAAGACTCGCCATTTACGAGGTACATACCTTCTGCACCAATCGATGTGGTGACAACGGGTAAGCCATGTTCAATCGCTTGGCCTATTTTTCCTTTTACGCCTGCGCCGTAGCGAAGAGGCGCAAGAAACACGCGACTTGTTCGAAGCAATTTGACAAGTTGATCATCTTCAACAAATCCATGTACCTTTACGCCAGTACCTTGAATCTCACGGGATAATTCATCCGAAAGATTTGCGCCAACGAGATGAAGTGTGACGGACGGCAATTGTTTTCTGATAAGTGGGAAAATCTCTTTGCTGAGCCATCTTGCCGCATCTCTATTTGGAATATGCGCATAGTTACCCACAAAAATGATATCATGTCGTTTTTCGTAGGTACTTTTGTATGATTCTAGATCGAGCGAATGGATGTTCGATATGACGGCTAAGTTTGCGTCGACACCACTTGTTCGAAGCATTTCAATCTCTTTTTCACTAACGAGAAGTGTTGTGTCGGCTCTTTGCATAAGACCCTTTTCAAGCTTTTCGTACCATTTTGATTGTTCGATGAGCGCCTCTGCGTTACTTGACTCAAACTCAGCTTGCCGGGCAAGGCGAACATAATGGAGATCAACAGTGTCATAAATAACCTTAGCGTTAGTGTAGAGAGTTTTGCAGATGTTAATGTACTTGGCGCATATTTCAGGACGAGACATGATCACTAGATTGTAAGAGTGACCATAGAGCTTTGAGAATTGCATGAAATCTATATTTCCGTATACGACTTCCACACCCATTTGTTGGAGGTTGTGCGCATAGGGGATTGTTCTTGTCAGGTTGTTTGGCCAAAAGGTTACTTTGTAGCCAAGTTTCTGTAGACTTTTAATCATAGCGACCATGCGAACAGAACCGGAGTCTTTGTCGGGTGTTGGAAGGGCTTCTTCGATAATGAGGGCGAGCTTGTCACCTGAACGATCTCGACCTAAATAGTAATCATTGGCAGTAACGTGATCTTTTTTGAGTATTGATCCCCATCGTTTCAGGAACTTGTCTTTGTTGATTGCTTGGTACTTTTTAAATCCTGTACTCGTACTCGTACCTGCGGTGCCACCTTCAATATGGTAGATTACTGAATCTGGTTGATAGACGACACGAAGGCCTTCTTTACGGACTTTGAAGCTTAGGTCAGTGTCCTCGTAGTAGGCAGGTTGATACAATGTATCAAAGCCACCAAACTTCTTCATAAGACTATGTCTAATGATGATACTCGCCCCTGAGCAGTAGTCGACATCGCGAACATAATTATACTGATATGAATCTGCTTGATCGAATTTACCATAATTAAGGCCGTCGGCATCTTTAAAGATAAGACCACCAGCCTCTTGTAGAACGCCGTTCGGATAAATAATCTTAGAACCCACAATACCAATAGACGCGTCGTTCTCTATCGTGTTGTAGAGCGTAGTAAGCCAGTCTGGAGTGACTTCGGCATCATTGTTAAGGAAGATAACATATTCACCCTTAGCTGCCTCAAATCCTGCGTTACAGCCTCCTACGAATCCTAGGTTTTCTTCATTGTGAACATAGACGAGATTTTTGATACGTTTTAATAGGGGGGTCGAATCACTTGATCCATTATCGACAAGGATAACCTCGAACGAAGGATTCTTTAATACGTCCAAACGTTCAGCGAGAGAGGTGATACAAGATAAGCTGTAGCCAACCTTATTCCAGGCAGGAATAACAATACTAATTTTTGGAGAAACCTGTTTTTTAAGAATAATTTTTGCCACCTTTGCTCGAATGACATCATCAGAGGGCTCAATGTGCGTTGATGCAGTCGATGGAGTAACTGCAGCACTTCTTGATTGAAGTCGATGTTTTATCTTGCGGGCATATTTTCGTACGGTCACGAGTGTGCGCTTGAGTTTTGGGTGATCTTTGATTTTTGCATCAACTTTTCGGGCAGTTGCGATAAGGAAAGTATCGGTTACCTGTAGTTTATCTTGTGACCCAGGATCGCCAACTGATAATAGTCCCAAGCGTTCCTTTGCTTCAAAGAAGTCGCCGTTACTGATTTTTTGGTCGTTAATGCTCATTATAGTAATCCCTCTTTCTTGAGTGCGCGTATGTGGTGTTTCGGTAAGTTACCTTTTGTCCAGGTACTGACATCATTGCTTGCTCGAATTCTATAATACAGCATATCGTCTGTTGGATTGTTCAGGTCTTGATACCATGGCTCATGGTGCATGGCGTATTTCCCCGCTACTCTAATACTCGGTGACAAGAACCATTCTGTCCCACCTCTATAGATCGCAAGCGTTGTATCGAGATCCGCTGCAAACACATCTTTTTTAAGTAAGAGAGAGCTGTCCCAAAATCTTGACTCCCAATCTATCACGGCTTGTTTCATTTGATAGTGTTCGGGTATATCGTCAATTTTTAGAGCAACACCAACTTTGTCGTAGTCGGGAAATTTTTGAAGCAATGAATAGAGATGTTTAATTGTATCCTTTGGTGTTTGTTCGGTAGGTATGATGTCGGGGTCTGAGAGTATATAAGGAAGGCCTTTTGTTAAAAATCTCACCGCGAAACTCTCCCACGGTGCTTTATGTAGGCCGTTACGCCCAAGAGGAATGACCTGGTATGGAGTATGTGCGAAAAGATGCAATAATTCAGGGTTTGTAGAGTCGTTATCGACGAATGCTATCTTTTTTTGTTCGGCACTCTCTAGCCATTTCACCAATGTTACTAAAGGATCAAATCTATCTCGTGTATTTATAATGACAGGGAAGTTTTTGATGGGGGCTTTGGTTGAGGGAAGAATCGAATGTGCCGTTGACGGTAACTCGTCACTTGTGGTCAGCTGATGTCTACTTATTGTCTTTCTAAGCTTGCTTATTATTCGAGACAAATGAAGGACGCGAAGGGTCTTTTTTACGTGCCACCTCGCACTATTGTTGAGTACTGTGTAGTGCGATTCAGGTGTCTTTATATTGAGTGAGAGATTTTTAGTGGAGACGGTTATACGGGCAACGGGCTTGCAGTCCATGACACACCAATTAATGAAACCTCCAATTACGGATGTATTGAGTGAGTTGATAGTTTTATGTATGTCGAGATAGTTCACCAGGTCATTTTTCCTAATAAGAACAAGATGAACATTTTTGCCATTCACGAATGCGAGATCACTCTTGAAGATTGTTTTTGCTTTATCAACGACAATCGCTGCATCATTTGCGACGATTGATCTGTAGGCGCGTACAAGATCGCTGCTCATTTTTTCGCTATCAGCATTGTGGATTTCTTCAACAGTGCGAAATAATAAAAATTCTGTATTTGTGCACATAAAACCAAAATCGTATGGTGATAGTTTGAAATTTTGTTTGTCGATAACAACCTGAATAGTTGTGAATATACTTTTTGGAATCTTTTCGATTGGTATACGACTTACTATTACTATTTCTGATGGAACACTTTTTAACGCAAGTATTTTCTTGATTGATTTTAGCGTCTCTTCACTGTTCGAATTCGTTGCATCAATGACTATCGAGTAAGCAAGAGGCTGTTCATTAAAGAGAACACTACTGTAGCTGAAGTTGGGACTAATGGAGAAAGTCTTGCGTCGTGAACGGATTGTACCCAAGAAATAAATAAGATTCCACACAGTCGACCGTACTCTAGCTTTGTGAATAGCTTCAGTCTTCGAACGATCTTTTAGATAAACCCATAATGATCTTCGAAAGTTTCTAAAGTATGTCTTCTTGAAGTCCTTCAGTAAGCTTTTGTCAAAGTTCTTATAAGCAAAAATAAATTGGTTTTTTAGCATCAGATAGTAATACATGAAACGTTTGTTGCGAGTTGATGCTCCGTCTTTATGCCAAATGATGAATGCTGGGTTATAGACAACGCGGAGTCCAGCCCTGAGGTAACGAGCAAATAAATCAGTTTCTTCGTAATATGCAAAGAATCTTTCGTCAAAATAACCGTATGCATCTATGGCGGTTTTTTTAATCATGACACCAGACCCGGATACGGTCGGCGCATCGATTATTGAGCCTGGATCTACCTTGTAGGAAAGTACGTCGGCAGTGACTGGATCGATTCGCTGGAATGAATAGAAGTTGTGGGTTTTTTGACCATCTTCATCAATCGAATACGAACGGCTGCCGACAACGGCGATTTTTTCGTCACTTTCGAACGTCTTAAGGCATACGTCGAGGGCATCGGGGTGAATGAGAGCATCATTATTGAGTAGGAGAATGTAGTCACCGTGACAGTAAGGCAGTGCTGATATTTCACCACCAGCAAAGCCCATATTCACAGGATTCTTTACGAGTTGGATATTTTTAGACACCCGTTTTTCAAGTGCTTTGAGTGACCCAGATGAGCCGTTATCAACTATAACGACTTCATATTCTTTATACTTTAGCGACCTCACAGAATCGAGACAGTTCAGTGTGTCTTCGAGACCGTTCCAGTTGAGAATAACAATGGAAACAAGTGGCCTTTTTTTTCTCGCAGTTATTATTTTAGCCATAGATTACTACTGTAATTATAACATAGGGCCGAGCAATTAATACATGACTGAGCCGGTTGAAAAGTTCTCCGCAGTATAAGGAGACACTGAGATTACCTGGTCGAGCGTACCGCCAAGGCTATTAAATACAGTTGGTGACAATGCGTGTTTTTGACCACCAGTAATGTAGTATATCGTTGGCGTATTATCGATACGCATGAATTGAGTTGCATTGCGTGTAGGGTTGATAGTTGCAAGGGTAGTGATTGAAACAGAAGTCGGTGCATTTAAAGATGACGTATAGGCAGTGTGGAGGCTATTTGGGATCCAGAACCTAAGTCCATTGCTGACGAGCCACCATGCGTCGTCTGGGGTTACAATAACGTACGAAGTATTACTCCCTGAAGTATATGCAGTTGGTGTGTTGGCAGTTACTACTCTTACGCTCGCCCAGTTAAACTTAAAAGCGTCAAACATAAAACCTGTTGGTATTGCGTGTGGTTTATTGTCATAGCCAAAAACATAAACTGTCGGTTGTCCATCGACTCTAAAGAGCAAACCTGGTAGTAAAATCGATCTATATTTGTTTGTAAGTAAGTTTGCGACAGTATTATTCGAGAGCGATAGTATATTTGCGGAGTTGTAACCAAGTGCGACAAAGTCATTGCCAGTTTGTATGTGGACGATCTCGCCGTTAGTTACTTTGTAGACCATGGGTCCGCCATCGATCGAGAGAAGGAGATCTCCGGATGTTGTCACGGTAGAAAATCTACTCAGGTAAACATCTTCAACCAATGTAAAGTCTGAAGGGGTTTTGTTCATCGCGAGCATTTGGGCATTCGTAAGGTGGATTTTTTTCGTAGTGTCCGTTATGAATAGATCACCAACGCCGTTCTTGACTAGTAATGTAATAGGCACCGCTGCATCACTTGTTAATTGATTTATTACGGTTGACGAATTAAGGAATGGACTTTGTGCGACACTCTTTGCAGTGTTCGCTTCGATGGTTCGTACCGCGGCACCACTTTGTGTAATGACCGATGTTACGTTTGTGTCAGTCGTCTTAACAATCGTACCGGCAGCAAGTATTGGGGCACCCTCTGTGAGACTATTAAACAAGTAGTTGGTGAGTGGGCTTATGGTCTTGGTGCTATAGCCGCCAGACTGATAAATACTTGGGCCACCTATATAACGTTTGCGTCCTCCTTCGATAGAGTAGAGGTCAAAACCTGTTTGACTCCGCACGACAGTCGTCAGTGCAGTTCCTGTGGGGATGAGACTCTCCAGCTCGGACGAAAGGTTTCCTTCAGCTGGCGATCCGTAGGCGACCCATGTTGCATTGTCGTAGTAATGTTTCTGACCACCGTTTATCAAATAGATCGAAGAGCCACTATTAAATCGTACGGTATTCGGTAGGTTACCCATGAATGTCATGTCATTGAAGACATTTTTACTTGTATTGTAATAAGTTTTAATGGTGCTCCCGTAGCCGAGTCCAGTCAGTTGATCACCGTTCGTAATGTAATAGTAAGTATCGCCGGCGCCCCGTACATACATCTTGCCATCCTCGTAGGTGCGGATGATTGTGCCCTTTGTTGAACCAAACCAGTCACTATAGACTCTCCAAAAATTCCTATTTCCGTACGCACTACATCCGTCACCGGTTCCGTATAGATTCGCAAGTGCGGCTTGGTTTGGTTGGTAGGGGGTGTAGGTATATAAAGCTGCTGTCGCCTTATTTTGAATATACACACCGCTTGAACCACAATTAGTTTGGCTTACATTCCAGAGGATTGTGTTAACTTGATAGGGCTTCTTGTATGTCCACCATGACTGATCCATGTTGTCCAAATAACCGCGTATCAATGAAGCCGCCTCGCTTATTTGAATTGAAAAACCCGAGTAGTTTGGATCACAGTTTGCACTACCGCCGGGTCCACTATCCGGGCAATGTGCTCCCATTGCGTAGTTGTATTGTTTTTTGAATGGCCACGGATCTGAGTTTAGCGGTCCAGCTGATTCTGTACCCAATTTAACAAGTAAAACCGCCGGACTGATGTTATATTTTTGACTTGCATCAGAGATCATTTGAGCTGCACTTTTTGCACCACTAGGTATGGCAACTCCACCGTAATTACTGGCTGGTACATCAGGTCCGGGAGTTAACTTTGGCACTTCGTAATAATCTTTAAGGCAGGTGAATGGTGCCGGGTTTCCGTGAGTGGCACCATACTGCGCTCTTGTTCCACCGCCGAGCTCTGATGTCGAGGTACCGTTAGTGTCACAACTTGGCATCTGGGAATTTAAAAAGTCTTGAATTTGACTGACAGTTAGTCGGCTTGTGTCGGTAAAGATAGTATCATCAATGATGTTTCCAGCATCCCAGTCTGAACCACTTACCGCGCCAGCATCTCTCTGAAGAATACCAGAAGGTATTATGAGTGTGAGTGCTACAAGAGCGATGAGGACAGTGCGTTTTATCACGACTAGTTAACCTTGTATGAAATGTTTGTTGTTCCTGTGTAGGATGTTTGTCCACTTAGGACGGACAGATTTATATTCCAATCTCCTGCACCGAGTTGCGTTGCTTCAGGCATCGTAATAGTAAAGCCTGCACATGATGAATACTCATCTTGATATAGAACATCTGCAGATTTAGACAACTTATTACTACCCTGTGTCACCGTAAGCGTACAAGTACCTCCGGTTATTGACATAAGTTTCGTGAACACCGTGACAGATCCATTGGATTCTTTTTGCGCAGAAATAGTTACAGAGCTAGACGGAGTACTCGTCGATCCGTTATTAGTTGAACTGCCATCAGAATTCGTATTCTCTATAAAGTCTTTCTTCCCTTCATTGTTTGTTTCCTGCGCCTTTTTGGTTGCTTCGGGATTAGATTGACTGGCGTCGGGTTGTTTGTAAAGAGCAAAAACCGTCAGACCTGCAGCTATAATAAGCAGGGTAGCGACCGTAGAAATGATAATGGCTTTCTTGCGATTCTTTTTTGTTTTACGTAGCTTCATAGCATATTTTCCTATAACCATATTTAACCATAAATAGTATGGGTAATGCAACCTCCTAACGCTTTAAGCAGGACAAAATAGAAGGTCCTGATAGCCTGTTGAGAATTTGCTTGGTATGCTTTTATTATTTCAATAAATCGTACAAGTACTTGCCATACCCAGATTTTGCCAAAGGTTCAGCGAGCTTTCGAAGTTGGTCGTCATTAATAAATCCTTGACGCCAAGCTATCTCCTCAACGGAGCCGATGTTTAGACCTGTTCGGTTTTGGACAACACGAATATAGTCAGCGGCATCAACCATTGAATCAATAGTCCCTGTATCAAGCCAGACTGACCCACGATCCATAATACGAACCTGTAGTTTCTTCTGTTTGAGATACGCATCCATAACTTCGGTGATTTCAATCTCACCGCGTGCACTTGGTTTGATTGACTTAGCAATTTCGGGTACATCGTTGTCGAAGAAATAAAGTCCGACAAGCGCGTAGTCAGATTTTGGATTTGTTGGCTTTTCTTCAACTGAAAGAACGGTCATATTATCGTCAAAATCAACAACACCGTAACGCTCGGGGTCAGCGACTTGGTACGCAAAAACAATACCACCATCGGGATCTGTGCATTTCTTTAGTTCATTGCCAAAGTCTGAGCCGTGAAATAAGTTATCGCCAAGAATGAGCGCAACCTTATCGTTACCAATAAATTCTTCACCGATAATAAATGCATCAGCTAGTCCGCGAGGCTCTTCTTGAACTGCATAGGTAAAGCTACAGCCGTACCGAGATCCGTCACCAAGTAGTCGTACGAACCCCTCGTTATCATGCGGTGTGGTAATGATAAGGATGTCGTTTATACCAGCACCAAGAAGCGTCGATATCGGATAATAAATCATCGGTTTATCATAGATAGGCATTAACTGCTTACTAATTCCCATGGTTATAGGATACAAACGCGTACCCGAGCCACCCGCTAAAATTATTCCCTTCATAACTCTTTTTTTCCTCTGTCTTTACGACGTAAGTTCAGTGTGTATAGTAGCAAAATTATTGTTATTAATACAGTCACACCAGATAGGATAAAACCTATTGTGGCGATGGCTGGTCGATAGTTTAGTGTAATCACATGATGGCCGCTAGGTATATCTAATGCCGAGAAGTCATAATACGCTGACTGTAAAGTGAGTGTGCTACCATCGTCAATCTGTACCGACCAGTCTTTGTTAAATGTCTGTGCAATGAAAACCAATCCTCCTGTCGACGACTGAGTCGTGATCGTTAGCGAGTTTGCAGTACGGGTATACGTTAATGATGAAGATGTATCTGCGATAGAGTGATTACCTTCAATGAGTACTTCGTGATAGCCAACTGAACCAGATTTAATTGTCTCCAGTTGAGCATCTGTTGATTCGTTATTTATTGAACTTGCGAAGTATACGGATGGTGTTGGGACATCTGCTTTGTATACGTTTGGAGATACCTCACGATAACCATCTTTGGGAGCTTTATTTATGGTGTATTCGACACCTAGGTTTTTGAAAAGCGTCGGTTTATCAACAGTATTTATGATGAGTGCATTATCGCGGTATACGTGCGGGGTAGAATTTGGATAGTTAATAGCCTGGGTTCTGGGAAGTAACGAAGTCGAGTAGAGAGAGTCGTATCCACTTAAAAGCGACACACCGTAGAGTCCTGATTCTTGTGGACCTATGTAATCAACAATTGTCGGATCCTTATTAGACTGGGAGGAAATGTACGCCAATTGAGCATTTCCAGCATGCAGTATTGAGTCTGATACGATCGGTTGAGAAACTCTATAGAGAGCCCAACCTTGTACAAGCGAGACGGCGACGATTGTAAGTACGAAGAACAGGCGGGCAAATTTTACACGACGTAGGAGTACATAGAAGATAAGTGTCGCACAAATAATGAAATAGTACGCGTGGTAATAATTTTTACTGAGGTTGTCGACGATACTCAAATTTATCTGGGCGAGAGATAGTGCAATGGTTGCAAGAAGTGGAATAACAAGTACGAATGCGGGATATTTGTTTTTTGATTGTAACTTCCCTTTTCTAAAAATAAACTTTATGACAAAGTCTAATCCAAAAGCCGCAAGAACTGCCATAGCAAGGAGGCCTATAGGTAAGAAATAGTCTGACGCAAGCGACTTAAGAGTTGGGGATAGAATATTAAGTATAGTTTGTGGAAAGTCGTTCCACTTCCAAAAAGCGCCGAGTATAAACAGGAATATAAAGAGATGTATTACCGTCGGCTTGCGAGCTTTTATTAAAGTGGTAACTGCAATGATCATCGCTATGATGAAGAAGATACCGGGAATTTGACCGACATGAAGATCGCGTCTTGTCGTTGTTCCTATGGTTGTAGGACCTGAAGCGAGAGGGTATGCTTGTGGTATTTTGGCGATTTCACTTAATCGATCACTCCAGTTTGCTGGTGGTTCGGCTGTTATGGTGGCCGATCTGTGGCTAGCTGGCGTTTGTGTTATAAGGGGGCCTAGTTGGGCAAAGCCTATCATAAGAGCGAGTATAGCGGCGCCGGAAATAAACAAGATGTTTTTTCCTCTTAACTTATTAAAGAGTATGTCGAATAGTACTGCCACTGCCAGTACGATGTATGGGAGAAGAGCAATTTGGATATGACCCATGAAAATGACTAATCCCAAAGTAAGGCTTAAGAGGACGAGATTATGGTCGAGAGTTTTTCTCGACTCTCGCCATCGGTAATACAGATATAAGACAAACGGGATTGAAGCCATCGGAATCGCAATGACTCCGTAGAGAGACCAGAATATAGAAAATGGCGCAAGGCTGTAAGCAACCGCTCCAAGGAAACCTGCACCGGCGGATGTTTTTAGCTGACGAAGTAAAAGATAAGTACAGCTTGCCATAAGGAATATACCGATAATCACGATGATGTTTTGATATGTATAAATACTTACAAAGAAGAGCAAGACATTAAACGGTGATAGAACTGTGTTTATTGGATTTGCGAGGAATACATCACCCCCAAAAGATTTTGTATTCCATAGAGGTATTTCAGCGTGTTTAACGAGAGAGTCTTTAATATACTGTCTGAACGGAAGCATTTGCTGATTGACGTCTGAGGGGATTTTAGCAATGACACTGCCAGTAGTGTTTGAAGTATCCCAGCCACTTAAAATGTTGAGAGGAGCGATAATACTATGCGTTACCGAGACATAGATCATGAAAGGGAGGGTAATGATGAGGCCTACAAGAGCTGCTTGCGTTAGTTTGTTCTTTGCGACAAAATTAGTAAACTTCTTTATGAAGTTGTTTAGAATAGGTAATGTGTTTTTACCAGGCTTCATCGGTCTCAGTAAGAGGATATCGTTTTTGATTAATCTTAGATTTCAGCACCAAGGCTTTCGACTCGATGAAATGCCATGATAAGGCTGCTGTGGCAAGTGTTAACACTAAACTAAGAACGAACATTTTATATGGATTTGGTGTATGAGTTACAGACTCGATCATTTGTTGAATTGGAAATGCATAGATGTATGTACCGTACGAGAGATCGCCTATACGTTCACTTAAGCTACTAAATAAACTATGCCTACCAATACTGAAGATTGCGTACGCGAGGAATAGAGATGCGAAGAGTGGCGCAAACTTAGGGAAGAGTAATGTTGCGCCAATAAATACAACAAGTGAGACAACTCCTAATTTTGTATTAAGTTTGATCTTTTTTTCATATTTATGCATCATTACACCAGAGAAGTAGACTAGCGCGAATATGAGGAACTGACTAAAGGTAAGATAGAATAGCGATTGATTAAGTATAGGGTTTCCATTTATGAGGACGACTAGTACTGCGATAAATAAGAATACCCAGAAGTAGAGTGGTTTAATCCTCTTGTAGAGCTTCAAAACCCCAATAATAGCAACGGCGATGTACATAGTAAACTCATAGCAGAGTGTCCATATCGATCCATTTACTGCACCTGGATAAACGTTGTCGGTGAAGACCCCTGGCAGTGTAAACGTATTATTGTAGAGGAAGATATTATTAAGATAGCCCCATGTTTCTTGACTGAGTAAGAATTGTTTCAATGGGACGGTCGTGAAAAATAGCCCGGTAACGGCAATTGTCACCAGTATGGCGACTATAAGACCAGGAAAAATACGTAGTGCACGTTTTGCAAAGAAAACATTAAATCGAGGGTATTGCTCCCATGATTTTGAAATGAGATACCCACTAAGAATAAAGAAAATCCATACTCCAACAGCGCCGAGGCTTACGAGTTTTGCCGCTGGTTCTGGCTGACCTGTGAGCGCGAATGAGTGACTAAAGATAACAAGAATAGCGGCGAATAGCCTAATGGCATCAAATGAGTTTTTCCTAGTCATTGAACTCATTATATACATAGATGCTAAAATAAGGGACATGCCAAGGAGAAAAATTTCTGAGTTCCGTTCCAAAACTATGGTTAACGACGTATTGGGTATGACGTATGTTGGGTGGAGTGTCAATAGTAGTACAAATCTTGACGTGATTACTGGTTATGATACATATGTTGTTAAAGTTGACCAGGCCGTAAAGGGAAGGTTTAAAAAAGGCCTCGTAGTCCTTGATGTATCAAAATCAAAACTCAATGATGCAGTAAAGACACTGAGAGATCAGGGTTACGAATTACTGCTTGTTGAACCTTTTTTCGAACATGAAGATCTTCAGGAGCGTTACATTGCGATAACTCAAAGTAGAGATGGTATTGCAGTGAGTATTAGTGCGAACGGTGGTGTTGATGTCGAAAAGAATAAGGATAGTATTCACGCCTACACTATTAGTGATGAACTCGATTGGAACCTATTATCTAAAGAGTCGCAATTCTCTGTTGAACAATTAAAAAATCTTGTTGAGCTTTTTACGGCCGAGTACCTTACGTTTCTTGAGATCAATCCTTATGTTGTCACTACTAGCGCAGTGCAAATCCTAGACGTAGCTATGGAAGTTGATGATGCTGGACTACATTTTGTGAACCTATGGACCGAGAAGGATATTCGTAACCCTCGATCGATGAATAGTTATACACAAGAGGACGTGGTTAAATCGCTTGATCGCGAATCCTCCTCTTCGTTTAACTTGAGCGTCCTCAATCCAAACGGTTCGATTTTCCTCCTTCTTTCAGGCGGTGGTGCCAGTGTGGTTATTGCAGATGAGATTTACAACTTGGGACTGGGTGACCAACTCGCTAATTACGGCGAGTATAGTGGCAACCCGAATACTCACGAAACATATCTATATGCTCAGCAACTACTTTCATTAATTGCCGGTTCATCGGCGCCAAGGAAAGTGTTATTTATTGGTGGCGCTGCGGCGAATTTCACAGATATAGCTAACACTTTTGCTGGGATTATTCTTGCGATCGATGAGCAAGCCGAATCACTTTGTAATGAAGGTGTAAAAGTGTACGTTAGACGCGGCGGGCCTCGCCAAAAGATTGGGTTAGCAAGAATTGAAAAGACATTGAAGGAGCATGATTTATTTGGTGGTGTATATGATCCTACGACGTCAATTAGCGATGCCGTGAAGATTGCTTTAACGGAGCTTGAATGATGATATCTATTGAGTCACTACGAAACAAGACAGCTCGAATTATTAGCCTAGGATCACATGCCGGAATTATTCAGTCAATCTTAGATTATGATTATCTTGTCGGAAAACAAACCCCAAGCGTCATTGCAATTGTCGCGAACGGACGCAAACAAGAGCGCTATTTTTGGGGCCAGAATGAGGTTATTATTCCGGTGGTTCCAAACCTAGAGCTACTAACTGATGCGCAGTTGAATGAATGTACGGCTATCATCAATGTTCAGTCGGCGCGGCGAGTACTATCTTCTACAAAGCGGGCATTAGACCTATTGCCTAATATTTCTGTACTGACGATATTCGCAGAACAGACGCCGGAACAGCATGCACTTGAACTTATAAAAATAGCAGCTACGAGAGATATTCTTATGGTCGGACCTTCATCGGTGGGGTTGCTAATTCCCGGCGTGTTGAAACTAGGTGCAATTGGGGGGACGCAACATGAACAGCTTTCATCAGCGGGCATTTTTGATGCCGGCGATACTGCTGTCGTGTCAACATCGGGGGGTATCGTGAACGAACTGATTCTAACTGTCACAGGATCAGGGTTAGGTATTTCTTTTGCTATAGCTCTTGGCGGTGACAGATTCCCAATAACGAGTCCGATTGATGCGATGCGACTTGCTGAGAGTGATCCTCTGACGAAACGAATAGTGTTCTTCGGCGAACTTGGTGGAACTGACGAATATGAGATAGCGAAAAGCATCAAATCAGGCGAGATCACAAAGCAAGTCGTTGTCTACATTGCCGGTACAGTTGCTGAGCTGTTCGATAATCCACCGCAGTTTGGCCATGCAAAAGCTATCGCACAGATTCAAGACGAATCGGCTTCTGCTAAGAAAAATGTCTTATCATTAGCTGGAGCTACTATCTGTAATACGTTTGCAGATATATCAAAAATACTTAGAGATGAGAAAGAGAAGCCACATCATATGACACAAAATTCAATTGGTCCACGTAAACACGCTATGATTGTCAGTCATATATCGGGCGACAAGGACAATGAACTCCAACTCATTGGAGGTGAACTACTCGACACCGTTAACCGTAATAGCATTGCATCGTTGACGTTATCTCTGTTATTGGGGAAGCAAGTTGAGTCAGATAAGGCGGTCCAATTTGTTGATTTCGTACTGCGACTATTAGTTGACCACGGTCCGTATGTATCGGGTGCATTAAATACGATTGTCGCAGCGCGTGCTGGCAAGGATCTTGTATCAAGTGTCGTCGCTGGATTATTGACGATTGGTCCACGCTTTGGAGGAGCAATTAATAGCGCAGGTGAGAGCTGGCTCCGGGGTGTAACAGAGGGAGTAACTGCTGAAGACTTTGTTGAGTCGTTTAAGGATGCGGGAGGGGTTATATCTGGTATTGGACACAAAAAATATCGAACCGATCTTCCTGACCCACGTGTCGATGCTTTGAAGAAATACGGAGGAAACTCTAACGGTGATCGTTACTTAAAGTTCGCGCTTGAGGTAGAGGCGGTGACAACCGCAAAGAAGTCAAACCTTATTCTTAACGTTGATGGCGTTATTGCAGCGATTATGTTAGATATTCTTGAGTCTGAATTGGGATATACTAAGCAGCAATTAGTTGAGTTGGTTGAAATAGAATTCTTCAATGCACTATTTGTCTTAAGTCGATCAGTTGGCTTTACGGCGCATTATCTTGATCAGAAACGACATGATGAAGGCCTGCTACGATTATCTGAAGATGACGTACGATATTTTTAGTTAGTTGTTGAAAGGTATGATGTTAGTGCCTCATCCCAGTTTCTAGGGTGGTAACCTGTTGATTGAATTTTCTTTAGATCAAGAGTGCTTCGTTGGGGACGAGGTGAAACCGGTACGCCGTCTTTTTGTTTCTTTTCAACAAATGCTTCAGTCGTTTGTGTACTCACACGTTTTGGATCGTTGCCTGTTAGCTCAAACACTTTTTGTGCGAGCTCATACCAACTAACAACAGGTCCGTCATTTGTAAGATTATAAATGCCATACATTGCCTTGATGTCGAGAAGATGTCTAATTCCTTTTACAATATCTTCTGTAAAGCTTGGACGACCAAATTGATCATCGACAACGTCAGGGTTAATGCCATCTTCAGCAAGTTTTTTCATCGTCCTCACGAAATTATTTCCATCGCCGATAACCCATGATGTTCGAATAATGTAGTGTTTCGGTGAAGATGCGACGGCAATATCACCCGCCGCTTTTGATTGGCCGTATACCCCAAGCGGGGAATACTCCTCTGTTTCAGTATGAGTGTCTTGTGTACCGTCGAAAACATAATCGCTTGAAATATGAATGAGTGTCAGATCATTTTCAGTTGCGAGTTTTGAGAGATTTTTTAGAGCAGATGCGTTTATGTTCCAGGCATCTTTACGACCCTCATTTGTTTCTGCACTATCCACTTTCGTATACGCACCCGCGTTAATAATAGTGCTATATTGTCGCCAGTTTCGGTCACCCCATGTACTTTGGTCTGAGATATCAAAGCTAGATCGATCAACGAATTCGGCTCCTGAAAACTCAGACTGTAACGCCCTACCGAGTTGACCATTAGCTCCAGTGATAAGGATCTTACGGGGTTCTATTCGCGTGATATCGGCGAGGAATGGATGGTTCTTATCCTTTTCTGAAAGTTCAGCCTCGTCTAATGGGATAGGCCAATCAATAGCAATGGTTGTATCTGCAAGATTAAGAAAAGCATAATTCTCACCACCAAGTACCCAGTGATCATTAACGAGGTATGAGTAGACTGTCTCGTCTTCGAGTGCTTGAAAGGCATTTCCAACACCACGTGGTACGAAGATAGATTTACTCGGGTCAATCTCTAGCGTGAACGTCTGACCATAGCTATCTCCTTTACGAAGATCGGTCCATGCACCAAAGATTTTTCCTGCCGCCACGGACACATATTTATCCCATGGCTCTGCGTGAATTCCTCGTGTCGTTCCACGCATTGCGTTGAAGGATATATTGTTCTGAAGAGGTTTAAAATCGGTAAGTCCTAGTGCAACCATTTTTTCGCGTTGCCAGTTTTCTTTAAACCAGCCACGATTGTCACCTAAGACAGAGAGATCAAGCCAAACGAGGCCGGGTATATTCGTTTGGTGGAGTTGTAATTCTTTACCATACTCGATATCCGACATGTTAGTGACCAGCTTTTTGGTATTTTTCTTCAGTCGTATCTTTTTGAGCTTTCCACCAAGATTCGTTCTGGGTATACCAATCGATGGTATCCTTGAGACCTGCTTCGAAATCAGTGAATTTTGGTGTCCAGCCAAGATCATTACGGAGCTTTGAAGAATCGATGGCGTAGCGCATGTCATGACCTGGGCGGTCGTTGACGTGTTCGTAATCATTCGCGTCTTTGCCCATAGTCTTGAGAATCAGTTCAACGACTGATTTATTATCTTTTTCACCATCAGCACCAATGAGATAGGTTTCACCGATTTTTCCTTTTTCAAGAATCGTCAGGACCGCAGAACTGTGGTCTTCGGTGTGAATCCAGTCACGAACGTTTTCACCAGCGCCGTAGAGACGTGGGCGACGACCTTCGAGGATCTCGGTAATTTGACGAGGGATAAATTTTTCGATGTGTTGGTATGGCCCGTAGTTGTTTGAACAGTTACTGATCGTCGCTTGGACACCAAAACTTCGTCCCCAGGCGCGAACAAGAAGGTCTGACCCGGCTTTGGTTGATGAGTAGGGACTCGAAGGGTTGTAGGGGGTGTTTTCGGTAAATCGTTCAGGATCGTCGAGCTCGAGGTCACCATATACTTCATCGGTCGAGATGTGGTGAAGACGTTTACCGTGCTTGCGAACTGCTTCCAGGATCGTGTAGGTACCAATAATGTTGGTATCGAGAAATGGTCGTGGGTTTTGGAGTGAGTTGTCGTTGTGTGACTCGGCTGCGTAGTGAACAACGGCATCGTGTTCAGCAACTAATGTGTCGACGAGTGCTGCATCGGTGATGTTGCCTTCAACGAATGTCACTCGTTCAGGATCAAGTCCTTCAACGTTCGCACGATTACCTGCGTAGGTGAGTGCATCAAGAACAGTAATGTGCCAGTCGGGATGCTCTCGGTAGACATAATGTACGAAGTTCGAGCCGATAAACCCCGCACCGCCTGTAACGATAATTTTCATATGTTATTATTATAACAATTCTTGAGTATTTAGACTCGTGTTAAGATAGATAGTATGAAAAGAATTATTGTCAGCGGATTTTTTAACCCACTACACGGTGGACACCTCGACTTAATTGAGGCTGCAAAAGAGATGGGTGATTATCTGATTGTCATCGTCAACAACGATATTCATCAGATGACAAAAAAAGGAAAAATTATTCTTGATGAGAATAACCGAGCACGTCTCCTAAAATCATTGAAATATGTCGATGAAGTAATTATTGGTGTTGATCCAGAGCATCCACATTGGCCAAGCACGAAAACACTCGAACTTATTGCTGATAAATATCCTAACGACGAGCTCATATTCTGCAACGGTGGAGATCGTCCAGACCCGAGTGCACTTCCTGGACCAGAAGCTGAGTTATGTAGAGTAAGAGGGATTGAAATGGTGTTTGGTGTAGGCGGTACAGAAAAATCTGATTCATCAACACGAATCAATCAAGCTCTTGGACACGAAGACTAAGTTACGATTCGATAAGATTAGTCACTGAACTGACTAATGTATTGAGCGTATCTTGATCTTTTGCCTCAGCGTTTAATCGGATGACTGGCTCGGTGTTACTGGCGCGAACATTAAACCAACTGCCGTTTTCAAATTCGACGGTCAATCCATCAAGCTCATCTTGCTTTCCATCGCTAAACGTCTCTTTTAATTTTGCGAGGACTGCCTGTGTGTCTGGGACGACAAAGTTTGTTTCATCAATAATTGGATAGCGAGTGTAGAGTTCTCGGAGCTCAGAAAGTTTCTTCCCAGTGAGGCCAGCGGCATAAAGTCCGATGACGGCCGCAATGATTCCAGAGTCGGCGTAGTAGTTGTCGCGGAAGTAGAAGTGTCCCGAAACCTCACCACCGAATGGTGCATTTGTTTCACGCATGATTTGTTTGATGAATGAGTGGCCGACGCGTGTACGAATCGCTTCGCCACCATGCTCTGTAATGACTTCGGGTACTGTGTGACTTGAGCGCAGGTCATAGAGAATCTTTGATCCTGGGTGAAGTGTAAGGAAGTAATCACCGAGCAGTGCGTTCATGATATTGCCCGTCAGGACGACACCAGTTTCATCAACAAGAAAGGCACGGTCACCGTCACCGTCGAACGCGATACCGCCCGCAAGGTTCTTTTCCTTGATGAGTGCGATAAGGTCGGCGAGTGTTTCAAACTTGAGTGGATTTGCTTCGTGATTTGGGAAGGTGCCATCAAGTTCAAAGTAGAGTTCTTCAACATCCCACGGTACGTATGGTTCGAGTTCAGGGAATATCTTTCCAGCCATTCCGTTTCCAGCGTCAACAGCAATGTGGAGGGGAGCTAATTTAGTAGCATCAATAAATGAAAGCACGTGTTCAATCCAGGCTTCAGAAACATCTTTCGTTTCAACTATTCCTTTTGTTTCTGCTGCAGAAAAATCGTTAGCGATTGCCAGGTCACGAACATCGAAGAGTCCAGATTCTTGACCGACAGGTTTTGCATCTTCACGACAAAACTTGATGCCGTTGTATTCACCAGGGTTATGACTTGCGGTAATCATGACACCACCGGCGAGCTTTAAGCTACCGGTTGCGAAGTAGATCATATCACTCGTTACTTGGTCGATGTCGATAACATTGCGGCCTTGCTCGGTGAGACCAGCAATCAATGCATCAGCGAGTTCGGCAGAATCGGGACGCATGTCACGACCAACTACAACAGCACCATCTTCAGGCAACCATTGGGCAAAAGCTTGGCCGATAGTTTTTACTGATTCAACAGTCAGTTCTGTGCTGACTTTGCCGCGGACGTCATATGCTTTAAAAATGTTCTGTAGGTTTTCTGTATTCATGAGGTCCTCCTAATCAATTATATGTGCCGTTGCATCCGAACAGCGTCTTCAACAATTTTCTTCATCCGTGTATCAAACAGACTTTTATCAAATCGTTTTGATTTACGGTGTAGCGTGGCAGGTAAGAACTTCATCGTACTCGCCCGTTCCATCGCTGCCAGTAATCCATCGATAGATTGCTTCTTGAAGAGCACCCCAGTTTCGCCGTCTTGAACGATATCGAGTGCGCCACCTTTGGCGTACGCAATGACTGGTGTGCCAGCAGCAAGTGCTTCGACGGCAACAATGCCAAAGTCCTCTTCATTTGGAAATAGAACGGCTGATGATCCTTGGACGGCTTTTTCTAGGGATTTGTCACTAATGCGTCCGGGGAAGTGGATGGTTGGTCCTGCTAATTTTTTCAGTCGAGCGGTATCTGGACCACTCCCGACAATAGTCAGCTCTGCACCAATTTTGTTACACGCTTCAATAGCGAGATCGAATCGCTTGTACGGCACGTGACGGCCCCAGGCAATGTAGCCACTGCGTGGACCAGTTGGTGGTGGGGTAAAGCGCTCAACGTCGACTGGCGGGTGCACGACGTTGCTTGAGCGGCCATAGTACTTCTTGATTCGTTCTTGTGTAATGGTGGAATTGGCAATGAGAACATCAATGTCTTTAATTGAGGCTACATCTTTCTTCCGCATTTGCTTTACGAAGAATGGGATGACGGGTCGGATAAGTGGGGTGAGTAGGCCAAAGCGGAATTCTTTTTTAAATTCTTCGTAATGACTCCAGTAATACCGAATAGGTGTATGAATATAGGCGATATGAATTTGACCAGGACGGGTTTTGCGAACTGCCTTCGCTTCGGCGCTACTACTACTGATAATGATGTCGAACTCCGAGAGATCGAGCGTGCGAAAGGCATGGGCACGAAGGACTGGCCACAGGATGTGTTTATAGCGAAGGAATTTTGGAAGTTTCTTTTGGAGATATGTTGTGCGAACATCAATCGAATGAAACGCAGGCAAGGCGGCTTTGTTGTAGACAGAAGTATAGATAGGAGCTTTTGGGAAAAGTTTGTGTAGTTCTAGGACAACCGGTTCAGCACCACCCATATTGGTGAGCCAGTCGTGAACGATGGCGATTTTTGGTGCTGGCACTATTTGGCTCCGCGACCTTTGAAGACAACGAGGACCGTCTTGAAGAGGATTTTAATATCCAACCAGAAGGTCCAGTTTTGGGCATAGAAGAGTTCAAGTTCAATACGTTCTTCGAAGTTTAGTTCACTACGGCCTGATACTTGCCATAGGCCAGTCACGCCAGATTTTACGCTATGGAGGAGTGATGCCTTGCCACGAACGAAGCGAACTTCTTGGGGCAAGATCGGGCGAGGGCCGACAAGGCTGAGGTGGCCGATGAGGACGTTGAAGACTTGGGGTAATTCGTCGATTGATGTTTTACGGAGGAATCGTCCGAAAGCATTCACGCGCGGATCATTTTCAACTTTTTGATTTTTTTCATATTCCTTTGCGAGGTCTTCACGGCCCATCGCGCGGAACTCAGCAGCGTCATCAACGTTACGAGAGTCGAAGCCTTTCAGGTGAGTCATTGAACGGAATTTCAGCAGTCCCACCGGAAGTGAGAAACGAGACAAGCGATCATTCACGTAGAATATCGTGCCTGGGTTTAAGAGCTTTTGTAAGACCATAATCACGATGAAAAGAGGCAAGAGAATGATTGAGAAAATGAGTGCAACGATGAAGTCAAAGATTCGTTTCAAGATGGCACCCCAGCCAACGAGCGGCGTTTGGTAGACGGTAATCATCGGATAGCCGAGGAAGACATCGACGGTATTTTTGCCTGAATAGAACTCGGCTTCACCAGGAATAAAGCTGTAGTCGATATGATGTGATTGGGCAGCACTCAAAACTTTTTGATTACGTTCAGAATTTTCATAGAGGTCTGTTTGGATGATACCGGTGATTTCGTTTAGCTCGATGTCCTTGAGAGCGGCTTCAACCATTGAATAGTGATGTGCGCTAAATTCTTCGGGCAATATCTTTTTTGGTCCTGCAATCGCAACGATATCATACCCAGTACTACTGGTATCGGCAATATTGCGAGCGATATCACGTGTGGCACTTGATGAGCCGATGAGTAACACTCGTTTGATGCCGCGCCCGTAACGATAACGGTAGGTGCGAATAGCTCGTAGGATTTCACGTTCGATGACAATTAAGATGAATGAACCAGCCAGTGCGTAGGCAGCGACGAGCCTGGCAGGGAAGATGGTTTTGTCGCTAACGTATTGCCAACCGATAACGAGGAGAATGCCAAGAAATGAACCAATAGCGATCTTTGCCCATTCAACGAGGCGACGATTGTAGGTGTCGGGACGGTATAGGCCGACAATTGCGAAGATTAAAATCCAAAAAGGAACAATAAGTAAAAACACGAGGAGGTAATCGTAGGCATAGATATTTTGTAAGAGTGGACGGGGGTCGTATTGGACACGGGCGACGTAGGCGAGAACGAATGTCGCAATCAGAACCAATGCGTCAATCAGGATGAGGACTAAGCTATAGAGCTTGCTGTTTCGGTGTTGCATAAGTGGTGCTATTATAGCACTCTTTGCGGTACACTAAGAGGTACCAATGGCTACAAAGATACAAAAACTGGGGGTTTTGGACAAGGTCTTTGTCGGTATCCTTTTGGCCGTCTTCGGCGGAATTGTCTTACATGCGCCACTGAGTGTTGGATTTTCAACCTTATTTCCGAGTGCTGAAGTGCTTATTAAGTCGTGGAAAGAGATATTGCTGATCATTGCGGCGATTATTGCAGTAGTGATACTGACGCAGAAGAAACGATGGAGTCTTATTAAGAGTCCTGTGGTTGTGTTGATTGCGATCTATGCGTTGTTGCACATTCTGCTGATTCCTGTATTTGCGGTTACATCTGATGTCGTACTGGCTGGCCTCGCCATCGACCTACGGTATCTCTTATTCTTCGTCTTGGTGTACATTGCTATTAGTATGTATCCGCAGCTGCGACGTGTCTTCGTCGGGACGTTCTTGGCCGGAGCGTTGGTGGTTGTCACGTTTGCGATACTTCAAGTCACTGTCTTGCCGCATGACGTATTGAAATACATTGGGTATGGCCATGGGACAATTGCACCGTACCTCACCGTTGATGAGAATCCAGAATTCATTCGTATTAGTAGTACCCTGCGTGGTCCGAATCCGCTCGGTGCCTATGCATTGATTGTGTTAAGTTTGCTGCTCGCCTTTGGACTACGCGGTCATCACCGTCAATTCAAACGACCAATGTTTATTGTTGGACTCTTGGGAATTGGTGGAGTGGTGGCACTGTGGGCAAGCTACTCACGAAGCGCAGTCGTCGCGACCATTATCGCAATCGTATTACTCCTCTTTATAACGGCTGGTCGCCGTATATCGAAGTGGGCTTGGATTAGTATGGTGATCGCCGTGCTCGCGATTGGCGGTACGATCATTGCCTCTCGAAACACTTATTTCGTCTCAAATGTGTTGCTCCATGAAAATGCGACAACTGGTGCAGCGATTAATTCGAATGAAGGTCACGTCAACTCTTTGTCTGATGGGTTGGATCGTATGGTCCACCAACCGCTGGGCGGGGGAATTGGCAGCACGGGATCGGCGTCGTTATTTGGAAATCAGCCATTGATAATTGAAAACCAGTATCTTTTTATTGCTCATGAAGCTGGCTGGGTTGGGTTAGTGCTCTTCCTTGTCATCACCTGGAAGATTATGAGAATACTGTGGGTGCGACGAGCAGATTGGCTCGCCCTAGGGGTATTTGCTAGTGGTGTCGGACTATTGATTATTGGATTACTCTTACCTGTTTTGGCTGATGATACAGTGTCATTAATATGGTGGGGATTAGCAGCAATAGTGATTGGAGGAGTCAATGAGCGAACGATCAACAAAACGACAAAAAGAACTGCTTGATTTCGTTGATGCATTTATTCAGCAGTATGGCTACGGTCCTAGCTACCGAGAAATTATGAATGCGCTGAATTATAAGTCAGTTTCGACGGTCGCTATTCATATTGATAACCTCATCACTAAAGGATACTTACGAAAACGAGATAATTCAGCTCGTTCACTCGGAGTGGTCACTACGCAGTTTACTGGTGGTGATGCGAAGTCGAAAGGTCCAACTGCCTCGCAAGAGAAATGGTTGGTGAGTGCAATTAACGAACGTTTTGATCGGTATGCCAGCACCCCAAACCAGATGACACTCGATGAGCTGTACGTCCTTATTGGGACGCTAAAAATTCTTGGACTCGACGATGCGCATGAGTCAACCAAAGCACGTCTCGGCAAACTTCGATAAGAGTGTTGATAATATAACATCAATCCGTCCTTGAAGCATAAGGATAATACCTCTATACTAAAGAAAAGTTCACTAAAAAATAAACACAACTATGCAAGACGTCATCCCATATCACCAGCTTCATCGCCGCGGTAAACCCGCCGACCGTTTGCATATTCGTCCTCTGGGAAAGGTTGTGTATACAGAGAAAATTATCGTCACACCCACCCAGATTATTGAGGTTGATACTATTACTTTCGAACCCACACCGATGGTTCGACCGATTGAATCATTAACCCCTGATGAAAAAGTTCTTGTTTTAGAACGCGCCCTCAATCGTGCACGTAATGAGGCAAGACTCGAACGTCGCCGTAGCCAAAAATGGCGCATCTTCGCCTAATTTACACCTCGAGGATGTTGACTATTTGACAGAGGTAAAGGTATAATACGCTTTGTATTCCGACGTAGCTCAATGGTGGAGCAAGAAGCTGTTAACTTCGAGGCTGCTGGTTCGAGTCCAGCCGTCGGAGCCAAGTTGATTTCAACAAGTTCAAGTCAAGAGTTTGACGATTTTGTGAAGATATAGCAGAAGACCCAACAGGGGTCTTTTTGCTTTTATGATACAAAGAGTCGTTATTCTCAAGCGGTTCTAACGCAAGAAATTGACGTTCTAGTATAGAGTAATTTTCTTTGATTGGGATAAGCCAGCTTACGGGGGTGAAGGTTAATTCTTTATGCAATAAGTCGAGTTTCTGACCGAACATTGTTATCAATTCTCTTCGTTCCGATATCTGACCGCCATTGAACTTGTCTTGTGCCTTGCGAATGAAGTTGAGCAACGTGATTGTCTCTTTCGCTCCCTTACTCGGGTTAGATTTCAAACTCTCTAGTTTAGATTTACCAGATTCCAACTCCCCTAAAAGTAATGTCTTCTGTTCTAGATATTCATAGTCATCGATTAGACCCCTTGTCCGCATGCCCAATAGCTCCTTGAGCTCGCTATTGATACGCTCAAGGCTCGATGAATGAGAATCTATATCTTTACTGCTTTGAGTCGTTTCTGTCTCATCAAGCTCTTTTAATGCGTCTTCCGCCCATTCCAAGAACTTTGGATGAATGTTATATTGCCCAAGTTCACGTATTACTTGCTCTTCTAACTCCAATTCTGTAAATGCGGGTTGTTTGCATATGACATTTTTCTTGCGATGAGTACAGTGATAATAAGTGTAAGCCTTACCTTTCTTATATTTGATCTCGCCTGTTACTAGACATTCGCATTCACCGCATTTCATAAGACCGCGATAGGCGAGAGGTATTTTTTCGTCTTTTGCTCGTGGACTTGGCTCACCCTGCAAACGGTTGACGATAATTTGCTGTTCTTTGAATGTAATTATTGGAGGATGTGAACCTTGCCTTAGTTCACCATGCCACATGAAGTAGCCAGTATAAAAAGGATTGCGCAAGATATTATATAAAGTTGTACGGATCATCTGATTTCCGCCAGAGTGTTTATGCTGAATAGAACGATATCCACGAACATTATTCAGATGATTCATGGTTTCAGTGATAGTAGCTCCTGCAAGCATCATATCGAAAGCCTCTCTAATCAATGACACACGCTCCTCGTCGATAATAATTGTTTGAGTGAGCAGGTCGTTTTTATAGCCTGCTGGAGGAGTTCCGGGGTAATGTCCTTTGTCTACCTTGCTGTTAAGTCCTCGTTTTGTATTTACGCTAAGATCTCGAACGTATTGATTCGCCGATCCAGTATCGACGCTTAATACGAGTGCGTTGTCGGTCGGTAAGTATAAACGACTATACGTTCTTATCTCCTTGATCACCTCGTTTTGCAAAAGGTGGCTGATAAGACCTGAATCAACAGCGTTTCTAGATAAACGATCAACACTCCAACATAAGATTGCATCAGCTTCACCTGCTTGAATCATTTTCATTACTTTTTCAAAGACAGGGCGTACGTAGGGTGCTTTTGCTGACTTTGATTCTGATTCAACGGCAACGACATTAAGACCGTAAGTAACCGCTAGGCGTTCCATCTCGCGGGTTTGATCGTCGATAGACTGAACTTGTCGTTCATTGCCTTCACTTGATTTGCGTACATACAATACGTGTCTTAATTCTTTCATCTTTTTCTCCTACTACTTAAAAGAGGCGACCTGTTGCACACAACTCGAAAAGAATTGTACAGGCCGCCTCATTTAAGAAGACGAAATACATTTTATCTTTTCGTAAGTTGTGTGCACTCTTATTTTACTATTAATGATTGTTTTCTGATACGGGTGTGATATAACTACAGGCTACAGCTTAAGTAGTTACTACTATAGGTAGCTATTCCCATAGAATGATATTTATATCAAACCTTTTGTCATTTGTCCCATTGTCTTACTTTAGTAGTTACTTCCAAAGGCGCTCCAGGGGATCGGACGGTGGAGAAGACGGTTTTTTGTTGTGCGCTTCAACCGTTTTTATACAAGCTGCATGAATTTGCACCCAGAGATCGCCGCCCGTCTCAAATGTTATGTCTTTATAGTACTTTGCACCTACTTTGTGACCTGGTGTCGTGACGTAATAAACCTCACCCTCAATAACTGAGTCTTGTACTATCATTCCCATGATATGTATACCAAGATCGTGTATTGAAACTTTTAGCCTAAAACGCGCCTTATCGGATTTGCCGAGAATTGAGGCATCAATCTGATGTTTCATACAGCTTTCCTTTTAAGGATGCGTAGAATACGAACTAAGTGATTAGCCTCAAGTCTTGATTGCTCTAGGTCAATTGAAATACCTAAGCAGGTTTTGTATAGCGTTTGATATTCTTTTATTTTTTCCTCTGACAACGTCATATAGTTTTCCTCTAATATGACTGAGCGCTCAGTACTTATTTAATATTTAGCATATGCATAAAGAAACTATAGGTCTATAAAACTATAGTGGTTTACTATGACGGAATATTCTTTATCTGACTAAGGATGTCTGATAGAGTATCACGGTTCTTATTTTGAACATATTTACCATTTTTTGAATTATGTTTTACGAAGTCATCAAGTATGTGATTAATTTCTTCACCTTCAAGATAGAGCGGGGTTTTTAGTTCAATGATGTTGTCCTTGCATTGAAAGAATAGGTAGTTTCGTGCTTTCTTCTTAAACCCTGAGTTTCTTACGACACTTGATAATGAACCAATGGGTTGACCTGCACCTATTCCTTTACCTTTTATGTAGCCATCTTCATCACGTTCAACGACACGCTCAATAATGAGTTTTCTGAATACATCTATGGCTCCACGATTATTGAAACGCTTTAGTTCTAGTTGTTTCTTGTTAACCATTAAATAAAGTTTACGATCTTCAACATGGAGGTCGCATCGCAAATCGTTGTGACTAAACTCCTTTATCCTGAGCTCAATAGAGCTGGCGAGGCTACGAATCCTATCATCATCTATCACTTGAATTCTCCACCGAGTATGAACACGCATTTTTGGTATCCCAATAATAGGAGTTTTTACCCAGAGATAAAAGTCTTTATCACGAGATGGTATGATCTTTATATATTTCTTCGTCTGCAGGTATTGGAGTAAATTTGAAATATTATACTCTTTTGTGCGACCAATCTTGAATCCGTCCGCGAATGGATAGAGATACATGCCTTCGGTTTTGTATCCCCATTCATCATGGGCTTCCAAGATTTTCTTCAAAACATACACAACATGTGTCGTCATCTCGAAAGGGTAGGTATTATATTGATATCCCATAACTATCTCTACTATAGGCTATAGGGTAATTTTTTTTGCGCGCGCACTAAGTACAGAAATGAGAAGACCAAAAGGGAAGGTAGGGTGCAGTTAATTTCTAACTTCAAATAGCAGGGGGGTATAATCTCTTGCTCGCATAGAGTATGAGCAAGTGCTGGAGGAATTAACAGAGGTGACTGTTTAAAAGATGTGATATGATTATAAAGTCTAAACCAGTTGAAGCGATACATTTCTATATGTGTCGAGTTTGTGTCTACAAATGGGCACCCACTCGACAAAACAGTTAGGGACGCAAATCTCTTCTGCTGGTTTAGACACCTAGAGCTGGGTGTCCTTTTATTTCTGGACTATCCTCTCTTATCTAATAAATCAAGGAGGTAACAAATGAACATTCTAGGCATAAGGTCACCAAGGTTTAATCGATTAACTTATCTATTATCTATATTCTTTGCGATGTTTGTTTTTGTGGGTCTGGGAGTTATTCTCAGTTCGTTATTTGATGTTGCAATGGGTGTTAAAACCGATAGTTTTGAACCTAACCCATTCATCTTCTTGCCGTTCTTTCTGGGTTATTATCTGTATCTTATCATGGCTGTAGTAAAACGATTACATGATCTGGACATACATGGAGCATGGTCGATAGCTTTCGCGGTTGCGATATTTATTCCGATCGTGAACCTTATTACTGGTTTGTATCTTTTATTCACTGACGGTAACGCGGGTGATAATAAATACGGTAAGCGTCCTCAAGTTGTTCACGTAATGGGTGTTGTCATATGGAAAAAATCATTAGAGATTGGCCAAACAGTTTAGCGTAGACGGCTATGAGTGAAGATAGACTTGAGCTGCGCAGGAAACAAGATGCTCTATCGCTGGCTCAACTACTTTACGATATTTATGTTAAATAAGAGTAATCTATAAGCTGTGGTGCAAACTACTTAACAGAGGTATAATGGTGACCAGAGTAGCGAAAGTTTGTAAACAGTTAGGTGTTTGAGGCGATGAGTATAGAGAGCGACCGAGGATCAGAATGGCGCAGATGGGATTTGCACCTTCATACGAAGGACACTAATAAGAACGATCAGTTTAACGAGAGTGCTGATTTCGATGCGTATTGTGTCACGATGTTGAAAAAAGCCGTTGATAAGAATATCGCTGCTATTGGTATTACTGATTATTTCAGCATCGATAACTATAAAAGAGTCGTTGAATTTATCTCCAATATTGATAGTCGTACCGATTTCGATGCTGATCAAAAAAGATCAATAAAGAATATCCTAGTAGTACCGAATGTAGAGCTTCGGATGCTTCCAGTTACAGCACGCGGTAGCTTGGTTAATATTCATTGTATTTTTAATCCTGCTATTGTGTCCAAGCTTGATAACAAATTTTTCGCATCCATTGAGTGTTCGGATGGCAGCACGACTCATAAAATGAATCTTCAGGGTCTGATAGATTTTGGTAAATCTTTTGATTCCGGACTAGATGAAAAAGCGGCATATAAAAAAGGTGTCGATAATTTCCACGTAGATCAAGCAAAGCTTCAAGAGCTATTAACTGATGAAGTGTTTGCTGAAAATACTATTGTAGTTGTAAGCAACTCTACTAACGACGGAGCGTCAGGTTTTCAAAAGCATTACGATTCTTTTGAAGATATAGATCCCGGCAGTCTTGAAGGTGTGAGGAAGGCTATTTACTCTATCTCGCAAGCCATTTTCTCAAGTAATGAAGGCGATAGAAAATATTTTCTCGGCTTAAGCAAAGATGATGAAGACGTTGTGAAGAAGAAGTGTGGGTCTTTAAAACCCTGTATTCATGGCAGTGACGCACACACAGAATCAAAACTTTTTGAACCAGATGAAGACAGATTTTGCTGGATAAAAGCGGACACTACGTTTGAAGGATTAAAACAAATAATATATGAACCAGCAGACAGGGTTTTCATTGGTTTGGAACCACCTGTTCTTGATCGGGTGAGGACTAATAAAACCAAATATATTGATATGTTAAATATTAATCACTTACCCGGTTATAGCGGAGCTCAGGGTGTTTGGTTTAAGGACGTCAGTATTAATTTAAATAAAGAACTTATAGCCATTATCGGCAATAAGGGCAGTGGAAAAAGCGCGCTATCAGACATACTTGGAGTGCTTGGAAATACACATAACGCAGGCGCTAACCATGAGAACCTCTCCTTTCTAAGAGGTGGAAAAAAGTTAAAGTTTAGAAAAAAGGGCTACGCGGAGAATTTTGAAGCGGAGTTGGTATGGGAAGACGGTAGCGGTGCTGACACAAAAATTCCCTTAGATCATAACGTCGATCCTGACGACACGGAAAAGGTAAAATACCTACCGCAGAATTACTTTGAGAACTTGACCAATGATCTCGAAGGCGAAGGTTTTGATAAAACCTTGAAGAGTGTCATCTTTTTACATATACCCGAAGAGCAAAGATTAGGCGCACACAGTTTTGAAGAGCTAGAGGATAAAAAAGCAAAAAGCATTGAAGCAGATCTTGTTGTACTGAGAGACGAAGCTCATTCTATATCGGAAGAGACTATTAAGCTAGAAGCCAAGAAACATCCCAGCAGAAAGAAGCAGATTGAAAACGCAATTCTTGAAAAAAAGAACGAGCTTACCGAACACGAAAAGATTAAGCCAGTAGAAATTCCTGATCCTGCAAAACAAGGAGATGAGGAAGCGGCTGAAGCAAAGAGCGAGAAATACGACCAACTAGAAAAATTAAATGCTACGCAGGCTGGTGTACTTGGAAAAATTGCTCAGAAACGAACAGAACTTAATGGACTGACGCAAGATCAGGAAGAGCTTACTCAGCTCAAGAATGCATTGTCCAGAGTTTCTAATCAGGCGGAAACATTTAAAATTGAAAATGCCACAGTCTTTGAGAAACACGGTCTTATTATCGATGAAATTATCGAAATTAAGGTTAAGAATGATCCTATTCTTTTAAAGATCCAGGAGAAGCAAGAATCAGTAAATAGCGCTAAGGCTGCACTACGTACAAAATCTGCCATTGATACCGATCCAGAGCTAATTGGTAAGCCTGCAGAGCTCAAGGCAGCGTACGCAGCAAGTCTTCAAGTTCAAGAAGAAGATATTCGTACTCAGATTACTGAAATAAAGAAAGATCTATCACGGCCTGAAAAAGAATTCCAAGAGTATAAAGAAAAGCTCAAAAAATGGGGTGATAGGAAGCGAGAAATCGAAGGTTCAAAGAATCAGATCAATAGTCTTAAGTTCTACGAAGAAGAGCTTAGATATATAACAAAAGAGCTTACGTCAACTCTTAACACGATGCGTGGAGAGCGGTTGAAAAAAACTATCTCAATCTTTAAAAAGCAAAAAGAGATCGTAGAGTTATACCGTATTTTCAAGGAGTCGATAGATAAAGAAATTTCTAAAGACGAAGAGTTTTCCAAGAAATTTAAGATGATCATAGATGTGAACTTTAAACTAGATCCTCTGTTTATGCGTAGCTTCTTGCAGTTTATTAATAAATCAAAAAGGGGCACCTTCTACGGTTCAAACGAGAATCACGTCTCAGAACTTTTCAGTGAGATGGATTTGTTAGATGAGAGTCATATTTCACAAATTCTTAACACAACTATTGAATGGCTTGAATTGAATCAAAAGGAATCTAACGAAGACTTGAGGCCACAAGAAATATCAGACCAGATTGATAAGTTGCAGGAGTTCTACGATTTCTTATTCTATCTTGAATACCTGAAGCCGGTTTATGAGTTGAAGCTCGATGGGAAAATACTTGATGAACTCTCGCCAGGTGAGAAAGGTACGTTATTGCTTGTTTTCTATCTAATGATCGATAAAGAGGACACTCCACTGATCATTGACCAACCAGAGGATAATCTAGATAACAAGAGTGTATTCCAAGTCTTGACACATTTTATTAAGACGGCTAAAAAACGCAGACAAATAATTATTGTTACTCACAACCCGAACCTTGCGGTTGGTGCAGATGCTGAGCAGATTATTTACGTTGAGCTCGACAAGAAAAGTAATAAGAATACTTTTACATTTGAAGTTGGTGCAATCGAAAACCCAAGAATCAATAAACAGCTGGTTGAGATACTTGAAGGAACTATGCCTGCATTTAACAGGAGAAAGCTTAGGTATAACAAATCATGAATGTAAGCACGATTAAATGTACACACTGCGGAAAGGATATTGAACTTTCCGAAGCTCTTACTAAAGATATTGAAAAGACAGTGCTCGATGCTGAGCATAAAAAACATCTAGCTGAAATGGAAGAATTTCAAAAAGTATCTGACGAAAAAACACGCAAGTTAGTCGAAGAAGAAAAATTAAAAGCTCAAGCGGATGCCACGTCGAAACTTGAACACAGATTAAAGCAGATGAGTGAAGAGTCCGAAGCGGATAAGCTAGAGGTGAAAGAAATGCGCGGACAGTTATCAACGCTTATGCAGGAGCTTCGTGAATCAAAGAAAAATGCTGCAAATGCAGAGCTTGAAATGCAGAAAAAATTGGCCGAAGAAGAACAGAAGATTCGCGAGGAAGCTCAAAAAGAGGCTGGTGAAAACCAACGCCTTAAATTAGCAGAAAAAGATAAACAAATTGAAGCTGCAAAGAAACAAGTTGAAGAAATGCAGAGAAAGCTGAACCAGGGTTCTCAACAGATGCAAGGTGAAATCCTGGAACTTGATCTTGAGGACGCACTCGCAGCTGAATTCAAAGATGATGACATCAATCCTGTAGAAAAGGGCATAAAAGGTGCAGATATAAAACAAACGGTACGAAGCCCACGTGGTACGGATTGCGGGGTGATTCTTTGGGAAATTAAACGTACCAAAGCATGGACTGAGGGCTGGGTTCAGAAACTAAAAGATGATTTAAGAGATACAAAAGCGAACATACCCGTCATTATTACAGAAGTTATGCCACGTGATATTAAATCCGATATTCATTTACACAATGGTGTTTGGGTTGTTAAGCCCGGCTCTGCACTCATTCTTGCTGGCTTGTTAAGGAAAGGTTTATTGGACGTAGGGCGTGAGAAAGCTATCGCTAAGCATCGAGATACGAGTGCGGATGCTCTTTACGGTTTTGTTACGAGCCATGAGTTCTCTCAGCAAATTGAAGCAATGGTTGAAGTCTATACTGAAATGATAACTGATCTTACTAAAGAGAAAGTTGCGTTTGACAGAATTTGGGCAAAACGTGAAAGCCAAGCCAAGAAGTTACTTGGAAGTACAGCTAATATTATTGGAAGTATGCAAGGTCAGTTGGGCGCAGGTGCTTCACTTCGCATTAAAGGTCTTGAGCTTTTGGATTCTGGTGAGGATTAAGTTTCGGTAAGTCCTCTAAGGTATTGAGTTCATCAACAACTGCATTGAATATAGTATTAATGTCATCTGCACACTGATTCATATCGTTCTGCCACATTTTGATTAAATCCTTGCGCTTTGCCATGTTAGCGAGTTGCATAGTAGTTGTATATGTTATTGGTCTTGGTAAAATGTCATTTCCAAACTCAGGCACACCTATTCTTTCATAATTTGACCCGTGAGCTGCACGGTGCCGCTTATGCATTTTTTCTTTATGGTACTTACTAGATAATGTATCTTCGTATTCTCTTAATTTTGTTGTAACAGTATATCCAGGCGGAAGTGTGTGGTATTTTCTAACATTTTTGACAAGGTCTATTATAAGATCTTCGTAAAACCGGCTATTGAGTATCAGAAATGTTTCCATCATTGACTGCAACCAGTCAATATCTTGTTTTTTACGGTTTAACTCTCTGGAAAGCTTTTTCATCATCCGTACTATGTAGCGTATGTCACGAATATAATAAATAGCATCATGACCATAAGATAAGCGTAAAGTCTGGATCGCGGGGCTCGTTTTCTTAGATATTGAGATTCGCATAGATATTCTCAGTATAGTACTTTTGACTTACTTCTCATTTAATAAGGTTCTGACTTCATCTAGGACGCGGAGCCAAGAAAAAAGCCGCAGTCCTTTAGGACTTAGGCTTTTTTCTTTGTTGTGTTGCTAGCCCGACCAGCAACCGCAGCGCGGTAGCGATGCATGGTTGCGGTTCGATAGCGAGGAGCAGGACAGGAAAGTTTACTTTCCTGAACGTGACGATGGTATATCTGGATAGTCCAGCCGTCGGAGCCAAATTTGAATCACTAGCCGATGCGTCGGCTATTTTTTGTATTGACTGATATGGTTTCTTTCATTTTACGGTTCGAAAACCCTGAGAACAGTGTTATAGTATGGCGAGAACAACAGGGTGGCAGGAAACATTATGGCTTTTAGAGACCCCCTTAGAAATTACTCGACAATTGATGGTATTAATTACCTCGATCCAAAGATTGAAAACTTTCTTGAACTTGATGCACCAGAGAGCTTCAAGAATTCAATCAATGTGCTACTACCAATTCGCAACGCCCTACGAGTCGCAAAGACGATTGGTAGGATCGGCGAGATCCCGACCACTGAATATTATATGCAGACTATTCAGTGGCTAAATAAACAGATGGCGCTTGGAGCATGGATAGGCGTCCCCCAGCTTACTAGCTACAATGACATAACGGAAGATGTAGCTTCAAACTTTAGTGGGCATGCTGCTAATGTTCTTTCTAATTTGGTTAACCAATCGCTTTTTCAACAGATCCAGTTGATGCAGGGTGTCTTGGAAAATACTATAGTACAAGGAATCATTGACGACATCGAGGCCCCCATTGAGGAGAATTTCAAACAGACATTGAGAGATGAACAATCAGCTGTTACGGTATCCCTCGACGCTACACAGGAGGAGAAAGCGAGACAGCTGACTGCGCTGTTTAATGAACAGATGCAGCAGGTCAGAACTGCTGGAAGTGACGCTACATCCTCATTTGAGCAAGCAAGAGCACTCGCTAGTTGGAGTGAATTTTACGCAGGACGTGTACATCAGTATGAGCTCGCTTTGTACGGTAAAGTATGGCCAGTTAATGCTACTGCAAGAAAGCTTTCGACATATAGAAAGTATAGAAAATCCTTGTCAATGAAAGAACGAGCTAGAACTATCCTTGCCACAATTATTGCGGCACTTCGTTGCTTACGCCAAGGTTGGGCAATTGTATATTCCAAGATTAGCTCGTATTCAGGACGTAGGTTTCTTTGGTTTGTACTCATTGCGCTGAGCATAATTCTGATCATGGCCGTAAATCTGCTCTCCATATATGGAACGAAAACTTTCCTTGGAATAAACGTAGCTCCCTTGAAAGCCACTCATAAAGACACGCTCTTATTTGCTAAGGCCGCCACATATCTTGCTGTACTTTTTATTCCTACAATCGGATACTCATTTGCGAATAAGAATTACCGGATATACAGCAACTTATTAGAACAGTACCGTCATAGAGAGATTGTTGCCAAGACAATTCAGGGCATACTAGCTCGGCCTAGAGGTGATGACGATGATGAGGCTGTTAGAAAAGAGCTCGCTAATGTAGCCTCCGTAGCACTATTCGAACAAAAGACTGTCGGACACCTGTCGAAGCAGGAAGCAAACTCTGCTTCAATCATTGATATACTGCGGACTTTTAGATCTTAATAGGAACTGAGAGTTCCCACATGCTTACAATTTGATTTTTAATTCGGTTCCAATTTATCCCAGTGTGGTGAGCCAAGCTTAAGCATTATGAAAGACTTCTTAGGAAGCTTTTTTCTTATGCTTGCACCAAGACCCTAAACGTTTATAATTCTTACAAACTAAGGAGCGTACATGGCAGGCCTTCCGCAGAATATTGAAACTGCTCTCACAGAAGTATACGGACCAGTTGAAGCTGCGTTTATAATTACGCAAATACCCAAGGGTGGAGCGCCAGAGGATATAAAGGAGCAATGGGTCGGAGTATCACTGCCAGTGCGAGCTGCACATCTTGGCCAGACTGCTCTTGCGCCTACAAGAAACTTTGACTATTTAACGCAACAAATAACTGAAAATGACGACTCTGTAGCTATCACAGGAATTGATGCAGTACATGCACTTGCCGAAGCTGGAAAAGAGTCTGCTGCTAGGTTCTGGGATTCAATGCAGCTTGCTAAATTTGTTTTTCGAGCACATGAGGGTACGCTACAACCTCTGCAATCTGATTAGTTGGGTTAGAGTCATAGTTGCGAAATGTGACCAGTAGGGGGGAGCCAAAGTTAGAACCAAAAATAACAGAGATGAAAGTCTCTGTTATTTGTTGTAGGTACCGATATAATTGAAATTTGATTGTTAAGCTTGCTTATACTTTTCAGCGATTTGCTTGGCTTGCCATTCATGAATACCGGCAACCCATTCCCATCCTTCTTTTGCGGAGGAGTTAATTCTTGAATCGTCAGGAGTGACACCATCTCGTAACGCTTCTACATAGGCGCGGTCAAGTTCAATACGTTCTTTAATATGTTCGCCTTTTGCAACCGAGCCGTGTCCAGGGACAATAGCAGTGATCTTATCAGCTATTGCACTAAATAGGTTTAATGCAGCTAGGTAATCACTTATCGGATCTTTGGCATCGAACTTAAGCATAGGCATAAAAACATCTGAAAGCATGTCACCAGCAATCAGTACGCCTTTATCTACTAAGAATAGAGCTGCGTGACCTTGAGCATGTGCTGCATGCTCAATAACTTTTATTACTGGACCATTCCAAGTAAGCTCAGTTGCATCAGAGGACAATGCCGTTAAAAGACCGAACAAGTCTAAAGGAACTTCTGTTGCTATTTCTTCAGGTAACGCAGCAGTTGCCAGCTCTTTCCAGTCAGTTTTTGCTCTAAAGTCTTGCATAAAGGCTGCTCCTTTGGCAGTAGCGTATCGAGGAGCATTACCAAGTTCATTATGCCAAAGTACATGATCCCAATCTGGGTGAGTCGAAAAGCCAGCAGTAACAGTTTGACCAAGTTCTTTTATGTCTTTTACTAGGTCAGTCATCTCATTCTCCGTCAGTCCAGGATCCGTAACCAATACTCCGTCATTGCCCTGTACAACAGTACAGTTATTTTGCATCAGTTCGCTTTGATGAACCCATACTCCATCAGTAATTTTTTCTAACACTACTTATTCTCCTTTATTAAGAAACTACTTAGTTTGTCTAATGTGGCATTCCAGCCGTTCATCATCTTCTGATACTTTTGGCGGAGGGATTCATCTGGTAATTCTCCCCATATAGTAAGCTCGGTCTTCTCACCAATGGCCTTGAGCTCAACATGGCACATTCCACCAATACCCTCAGGATGCTGTGGAAATGAGTAATCTAATATGTCGAAGACTATCTCGTGAGGTTGGTCGAGACTAATGTACGTCCATGTATATTCGCCAGAACCTTTTGAAGATTTGAACCGCACTTTGCCTTGGGGCCTTGCGTCAAATTCTAATATGTCCAAGTCATTCGTTTGCGAAGAGAACCACTGTTTGAGTTCGTCTGCAACTGTCCATGCTCGCCAGATACGTTCGGGCGATGCGTCAAATGTGCGTTTTATACTAACTCTACTTACCATCGCTAATTTCCTCCTTTAAATATAACGCCAATGAATTCACTTTGTCCGTCCAGAACTGTTCAAACCACTCTATATACTCATGTGCATCTATTAATGCACGTGGGGTTAGGCTAACAATTTGCTCCTTTCCTCTTTTTTTCTTGATTATAAGATCAGCGTTTTCTAGAACTTTGAGGTGCTTCGAGATAGCACCAAAGGTAAGTTGATAGTTTCGAGCGATTTCGCCTATCGAAAGTTCGGTAGCGCCAATTCGTCGTAGAATATCTCTTCGAGTAGGATCTGCGAGTGACATAAATGTCTTATCTAAGATAAGTGAACGTTCTACCATATAGTAGAATGATAGTACTATTAGTTTATGATTGCAAATAAGTAAATGAAATCTTTTATATTAATACTACCTAAGTGCTCATATTATGGTTGATACACTAAATCCTGCTTTATAACGGTTATAACTTCCTCTATTGTGGTGAGCCAAATAAAGAAGACCCGTCAGGGCCTTTTTTATTTGGCTCGGTTATTTGACCCGACCAGCAATCGCAGCGCGGGAGCGATGCAAGGTTGCTGGTCGATAACTCGAGTTATATGACTTTTAACTTTTCTGATTTGTATTAATACCCCCAGGGGGTATATACTCTAAATATGATTACAGATATCAAAAAGCGTTCGCTACACCGTGCCAAGATCATTGAGGGTCAGATGCGGGGCATCCAGAAGATGATCGAAAATGGAGATTATTGCATGGACATTATCACTCAGAGTCTTGCGGTACAAAGATCTCTCGGTTCACTTAATAAACTTGTTCTTGAGAACCATCTACGGACTCATGTCAAAGATATGTTTGCTGCTGGCGAAACGGATAAAGCGGTTGAGGAATTACTTTCGGTCTACGAACTTGCCAAAATAAGAAGTAAATAAAGGGGATGATATGAAATTAACGCCAAATAAAAAAATAGTAGTGTATGTGGTGAGTGTAATTCTTGGTCTATTGATTCTGGCAGGTGGATGGTACGGGTATGTATATCTTTCGACGCCTGCACACATAAGAAAACCTACGTATCAGCACTATCATTTCCGTACACAAATTTCAGTTGATGATAAAGCAGTAGATTTCTCAAAAGACGAATTCCAAAAAGAGACTGGAACATCTATAGCATGTAGTGCAGCAGTGGGCAGCGCGCCAATTGATTTTCACGACAAGATGGATCAGTTAACACATGTTCACTGGAACGGTATGACTGGCGGCGAATTCTTGAAGGACTTCGGTTGGAATTATATTGGTGGAAACGATGAAGTATTAGGACAACGTTATGATGAGGGCTTAAACCCAAGTCCAGTAAACATATACGGCAAGTTGCTCCCTACGGTATCTGAAAATGCTAATTTCTATGTATACGCAGGCGATAAAGAACAGTATCAAAAAAAGAATTGGAATGATTTTCTGAATCAAGATCTTGAATTGTTTTTTGGCAAAAAAAGTAATGTCGGACACGGCGAAGATGTTTCGTTCAACGTTTTAAATTGGCTGTTTCCAAAGGCGTATGCTCATGGTGAAGTTATGGATGAACACGCTTCAACCAAATCTGAAGAAGAACTAACGCGCATTAACAACGTCGTAGGTAATGTCGTCATCTTCGCACAGAAGGATGAGCCAACCGATGCTCAGATAAAAACCAAGTTTAACAATCTGGTACCACTACATGAAAGTACTTGTGGAGATTAATTAATGAATTATTCAAAACATAGTAACGATAATCACGACCACTCCAATCATGACAAACATGCTGGCCATAACCCAAACATGTTCAAAAAAAAGTTCTGGTTGAGCCTGCTACTTACCATACCGGTACTACTATATTCTCAGACTATTCAGGAATTGCTGCATTTCACTATGCCAAGTTTCACGGGTAGTAGTTTTATTCCTCCAGTCTTTGGAATTATTATATTTGTTTACGGTGGTTTAGTATTCCTTCGTGGCGCCAAAGCAGAGCTTGCTGCAAAACAACCTGGCATGATGACTCTTATATCTATGGCAATTACAGTCGCGTTGGTTTACAGCATCGCCGTCACATTTGGGCTTGAAGGAATGAGTTTTTGGTGGGAATTGGCCACCCTTATCACGATCATGTTGCTTGGTCACTGGCTGGAGATGGCATCAATAATGAATGCTCAAGGTGCTCTTAAGGAACTTGCTAAGTTGCTCCCGGACGGAGCCGAGCTCTTAACCTCAAACGGTACAAAAACCGTTTCTGTCGCTGAATTGAAAGTAGGTGATAAGGTTCTCGTTCGACCAGGAGCAAACATACCCGTCGATGGGGAAGTTATAAAAGGTGAATCGAGCGTCAACGAGTCAATGCTTACGGGTGAATCCAAGCCGGTAAAGAAACTAGTAAAGTCGTTGCTGATCGGCGGAACAGTTAATGGGAGCGGCTCGCTGACGATGCAGGTCACAAAAATCGGTGACAACACTGCGCTAGCTGGAATTATGAAGTTAGTCGCCGATGCCCAGAACAGCAAGTCTAAGACACAGGTACTTGCTGACCGGGCAGCTTATTATTTAACGTTTTTGGCACTCGGAGCCGCACTTATTACTTTGCTCGCGTGGACTTTCTTCAGCGATCAATCTGCCTCATTTATTATTCAGAGAGTTGTTACGGTGCTCATCATAGCTTGTCCACACGCTCTCGGTTTGGCTATTCCGCTGGTTACCGCTATATCTACTTCACTTGCTGCAAAAAACGGGTTACTCATACGTGAGCGTATGGCACTGGAAGCTGCTCGCAATATAGATGTCGTATTGTTCGACAAAACAGGAACACTGACAAAAGGCGAACAGGGTGTCGTGGATATCGTAGCCACAGGCAATAAAAATAGCCTACTGTCGTTAGCTGCTTCTGTCGAAAACGAATCTGAACATCCTATCGCAAAAGCAATCGTTCGATATGCAAAAGAAAAAAAGTTGAGTGTCCTTGAAGCGAAACATTTTTCGGCTATGTCTGGTCGGGGTGCAACAGCACTCGTGAATGGCAAAGCTGTACATATCGGAGGTCCAAAACTACTTGAGGAATTAGGATCAGAACTTCCTACTGCTATTCAAAAAGCCGCTCATTCAGCCCAAAATGAAGGTAAGACTACCGTATATGTCATTCAAAATAAGACCGTACTTGGCGCGATTATGTTAGCTGATATTATTCGACCTGAATCGAAAGAGGCTGTTAATTTGCTTCTAGCGAGAGGTATTCGAGTCTCAATGTTAACTGGTGATGCTGAGGGTGTCGCTGCATGGGTAGCAAAAGAGCTTGGGATAAAAGAATTCTTTGCTGAGGTTTTACCCGAGAATAAAGCCTCAGTAGTCAAAAGGCTGCAAGCTGATGGTAGTAAAGTAGCGATGGTTGGCGATGGGGTCAATGATGCTCCTGCACTCACACAGGCCAATGTGGGGATTGCTATTGGTGCAGGAACTGATGTTGCCATTGAGTCGGCAGGTATTGTACTGGCTAGTAGTGACCCGCGCGGTGTCGCAAGCATCGTGACGCTTTCGAAAGCGACGTATAGGAAGATGGTTCAGAACTTAGTCTGGGCAACTGGCTACAATGCTCTCGCTATTCCATTAGCGGCAGGCGTAACGGCTGGGTTTGGTTTTGTACTATCACCCGCTATAGGAGCAGTGCTTATGTCATTATCGACAATCGTTGTAGCTGTTAATGCCCAGTTCCTGCGTAAATTAAAACTTAAGGTTTGATAACGAAGAACAGGGCAGAAGAGCCTGCGTATATAATAGTAATATGAATACTATATTTACGATTGGACACTCAACGAGGCTAATAGACGAATTCATAGAGCTTTTAAAATTACATTCGATTACTCAATTGGTAGATATGCGAACTATACCAAAGTCACGCCACAATCCTCAATTTGGGCAAGAGGAAATAGCGATGAGCCTAAAGAAGGCTCGTATAGAGTACGTGTACCTCAAAGAACTCGGCGGGCTCCGTCCTCCCACTAAAGATTCGATAAATGACGGCTGGCATAGTATGTCATTTCGGAATTACGCTGACTATATGCAAACAGAAGAGTTCGACGGGGGGCTACGGGAACTCATAGGGATTGCTAAAGATGAGGTTACTGCAATTATGTGTGCCGAAGCAGTACCATGGCGTTGTCATCGCTCGCTTGTGAGCGATGCATTAATAGTGCGAAGCATTCCGATATCTGAAATTATAGGGAAGGGTAATGTACGCGAACACACCCTCACACCTTTTGCGGTAGTAGACGGGACGACAATTACCTATCCGAAGTCAGCACTAGAGGTTAAGGAAGCTGATGATTGACGAAGAGTTTAATCGTTTGCGGAAAGAGATTTCGGAACATGAAAGTAATCGTGTGCAAAAATCTCTCGGCTACGAACCTTTGTTTGCAGCGTCGACTCGTTCACGCATTATCATAATTGGCCAAGCACCTGGTATTAAGGCTCAAAAAAGTGGTATTGCGTGGGATGATGCGAGTGGCGTCCGTTTGATGAACTGGCTTGGTGTTAGTGAAGAACAGTTCCGCGATACATCCTTATTTGCGCACATCCCTATGGATTTCTATTATCCTGGCAAGGGAAAGTCAGGTGATTTACCACCGCGTAAAGAATTTGCTTCTCTTTGGCATAAGCGACTAATCGACTCCATGCCGAATGTCGAGCTTATTCTTGTGATTGGACGGTATGCACAGAAGTACTATCTGCCACATACAAAGGGCAAAACACTGACCGAAACCGTGCACAATTACCAATCATATTTACCAGATTATTTCCCCCTTGTTCATCCGTCACCATTGAATTTCCGCTGGCTTACAAAAAATACATGGTTCGAGGAAGAGCTGGTCCCTGTTTTACAAGAAACTGTATCGAAAATAGTTCTGTATTATTGATTCTGCTGATTCTTCAAAGCGTCAAAATACTGTTCGAGAGTTGGTCGACCGTGATCGGTGAGATATTTATTTTGTACCTCGTTTGTATAAGAGTTGGTAATGCTGACTGCGGTCATGAGTACGATGATTGCTACTAAGAGCAAGAGGGGTAACTTTGCATTACTGAAGTTATGGTCCTTGCGGTACATTTTGATAATTGCGACAACGCTGACAACAATAAATAGTGCAAAAGTAACAACAACGGCAATGATTGTTTGTTGGAGATAGGCGAGACCTTGGGTGATATCGACGTTGTCAGGGTTTGCGCTTTTAAAGATTGCGGCGGTGAGGACGCCCACCAAGACGGTAACAGGGACCATGAGCGCCACCCAGGTAGTTGTAAAAGTTCTTAAATTTGGTCGATGCATGTGACCTCCTCGTTGATTAGTACTTTTATTATAACACCGCAAGTAGACAACCTCATTACCCGCTTGACGGGCAATAGCGTTAGTGGTTAAATGAACCTAGATACACCCAAAAACCAAAACAACAGGAAATTATTAAAAATGAAAATCAAAAATATTCGATTAGGTCGCCTGGGCATCGCTTTTGCTTTTGTGCTCGCTGTCGTTGTGGCACAATTTGCTCATGTACAACTCGCATTTGCAGCAACAACTGCGACTTGGACAGGAACATCGGGAGACGGCAAGTTTAGTACAGCAGGCAACTGGACTGGTAATACATTACCAACAACGGGTGATACTATCGCGTTTAACAACACGAGTCTTTCAGCAAACACGGTGTTGAATAATGACATGTCGGGCTTATCAGTCGGTGGAATAAACTATCTAGGAACGAATACGACCTACGGGTATACGATAAATGGCAACGCATTGACTCTGACGGGAGATATTTCGAACACTGCGACCGGACCTTACGTATGGCTCAATTTGGGAACAAACATCGTGCTTGGAGCAAATATTGCGACCCATGGCCTTATAAACTTTAGTGGATTGGTTGATACCCAAACATATAACATTTCACTCAATGACACTGCTGCTGCGTGTATGAGTGTTGCTCACCTTGCGGGAAGTGGAGCTGTGTCTATCAATAGTACTTCTGCGATCGGTTTGGGCGCGGGTAACACTGGTTTTAGTGGCTCGATCAGCATTGCTTCAGGTACGGTGATTGCAAATAACACAGCTGCATTTGGTACCGGTAGCGTGACTATATCTGGAAGTGGCGAGCTGTCTCTTTACGCTCCAGCAAATAGCACTTGGACAACTCCTTTTACTCTTGGAGGTAGTGGTTGGATCGGTGCACAGCACGGCAGTACAAATGGTTGTAGTGGCGGCTCTGATTCATCAGTCTATATGGCAACACTGAGCGGTCCTGTTGCTCTGTCTAGCGACTTCAGCTACAACGGTGGTGACAACATGACCATAGCCGGAACGTACACAGCAAATGGTCACGCGTTCACTGTTGGTAATGGTGTTTCTGGAACGCTCACATTACCTACCGGAACCGTTGTTGCGCCTGTCGTGACGAACACTTATTCTGATAGCCAACCGAGTCAGAACGTATCACTGGGGACAGGTGAGACGGGTATTCTCGACGGTACTCGTAAACAAGTGAATGTTAATGCTGGCGGAACACTGATGGGTACAGGAACAGCGGAAAGTCTCTACATCGCTGCAGGCGGTACTGTCGCTCCTGGTCACTCACCCGGAAAGTTAACAGTCACTCAAACATTTAGTATTGATGGTGTATATCAAGCTCAGCTGAAAGATTCAGCAGATGGCGATTATGACCAAGTTCAAGTTAGTGACCCAAGTCGAACAACAGGCAATGATGTTTCGATAAACTCCGGTGCAACCCTCGATGTCAGCCTCTATGCTGGTTGGGATATCAAACAGGGAGATACGTTTACTATTATTAAGAACTTGCAGCCCTCAACACAAACGGTTAACGGAACATTCAATGGACTTGCGGAAGGTGCACAGTTCACCGTTAGTGGTATAACTTTCAGCATTAGTTATGTCGGTGGCGACGGTAACGACGTTGTCCTCACAGCGCTCAATACAGGGACTGACCCAACACCACCGAACACAGGCTTTACGGTGTTGAAACTCGCAAACCCCATTGTATTAGTCGGACTTGGTGTGGTGAGTGCGGGAATCTTATTCGCCCTTGCGCGTCGCCGACTTAATAGGTAGATAACTTTAAAAAATAAAACCGTAACGAGCGAGACCTAATGAGGCTCTCGCTCGTTACTAATATAAGAACAATATGAATAACGATTTTATAGTACCACGAGGTCATGTGCATTCACGCGGACGTATACGCTCTACGCCTCGGGGACCTTTGACGATGCGTGACGTAAACTATACTCGTCGACCAATTCCCAACCCGTATAACGGCGTGATAAACAGACGAACAACTATTGTGATGGCGCCCGTCTCTATAACGATTGATCAGCCACGAGTACGTGAAAAGCTTGAGACTAAGGTGAATGTCGAACTCGACATTGAATATAACGACAAGGCACATACTGTATCAAGCGCTGTTGTTGTAGAGCCGCCGCTAACTCACCAAAAGAAATCATTACGTGCATTCCGCAAAAACAATATTACCCGAGCTCTCATCATTGGCTTAGCTATTATCGTACTAGCAGTAACTGGCTACGTCGGGTTTGATACGTGGCAAACCAATAATCGAGTAAAGACACAGCTGGGTCAATCAGGAGGTGTTGGTACAAACGGTGAATCAAGTACACCTGAAGCACGTCAAGCAGCTGAGGGAAGCGACAAAACTCCACTCGTTACCAATGCCCTTAAGAACTATGCCGTTGCACCCGATCTTCCACGAGCTTTATATATCGAGAAGGCACATGTTGCTGCACGTATTCTACCTATGAATGTTAATCCTGATAGTAGTGTTCAAGCACCAATCAATATATTTGATTCAGGATGGTATACAGGCAGCGTCAAACCAGGAGAAGTCGGCGCTATGTTTATTGATGGTCATTCATCTGGCGCAACTCACGAAGGACTATTCGGCAATCTTGATAAGTTGGTTGTGGGAGATACACTGCAAGTTGAAAAAGGCGATGGAACACGGTTGACCTATAAGGTTGTACATACGGCTGTAGTCGATAAAGATAACGTCGATATGAGACAAATGTTATTGCCATACGGCAACGCACTCCGCGCATTGAATTTGATAACCTGCACCGGTACGTGGGTTGATAATTCACAAACTCTTAGTCAGCGTTTTGAAGTATTTACTGAACAAATCTGATACTTATTTAGCTTTGTGAACGACAAGTTGTGGGAAGGCAATCTTGATACCTTTTTGCTGAAAGGCGTGGAGTAATCGACGTCGATACTCGCCGGCAATTTCCCATTGCTTGGCTGGTACAACTTTGCCGATGACTTTGATAATCACCCCTGATTTTCCGAGTTCATCAACACGGAAGAAATGCATTGGTTCTTGGATGACCTTGTTGAGCTCTTTGTCTTTTAACATGTCTTTGCCAACTTGATTCATGACAGATTCGACAAGGTCAATGTCACTGTCGTAGGTGACGCCAATATCGATGACGACACTGGAGTATCTGAATGTTCGGTTGGTGATAATACTTGCTTCGCCATTACGAATAATATGAAGTGTGCTGTCGAGATCGCGTAGTTTAGTAATGCGTAGTGAAATATCTTCAACGATACCTGAGGTTTCTTGGCTGACACCTCCTCCGTTGAGAGTGACGATATCACCGACGCGGTATTGACCTTCGACGAGTATGAAAATGCCTGCTAAGTAATCACGGATAGTGGCTTGAGCGCCGAACCCGATAATAATTCCTAAGAATCCAGCCCCGGCTGCGATCTGTCCCAGGTTAAACTGCAACACACTAAGGATTGCACCAGCCGCGATTAGTATGATAATAACCGCTGATGTTGCTCGGAATACACTTGAGATAGTTTTTTCTTGCTTCTCGCGATCATCAGGTGTCTCAAAGTCGTGACGGAGCATGACGCGGTGAATAAATGAGTTGATGATGCGACTACTAAAATGCCGGGCAACAAACGCAATAACGATAATAATAATGATTTGTGTCAGTGGATGCGATAAAATTTGTGAAATAACCATATGTACTATGGTAGCATGTCGAACACCGAGAGATTACGCATTACTCCAGAAGCTACGTATTCGTTATACTCCTTGCATTATCATGACCTTTTTACCATACTGTAACTTTTAAGGAGAATATATGACTGAACTTGCTGAAGTGTCCGGAAAAACTCGATTGTATGAAGAATTACTTTTTACCGAAGAACAGGTAACAAAGAGAGTTGATGAGATGGCTGAAGAAATTATTTCTCAATACGACCCTGAGAATACGCTATTCGTCGGTCTACTGAATGGTGCACTTCCTTTTCATTCCGCACTTATGAAATCAATCGCTCATCTTGATCCGGAGTTTCATCCAAATGCGCAATTTATGACATTGAGTCGCTACGGTGAAAATCGTGAACCTGTAGAGCAACCACGCTTGGTGATGGATCTCCCAAATGCGTATGCGGATTTGACCGGGCAAGTTGTCGTAGTGGTTGATGATTTGATTGACGAAGGCGTAACGCTTAATCGTGCAAGAGATATTATGTTAAGCCGTGGTGCTGCAGAAGTTAATTCGTTAGTACTTGTGAAGAAAGATAAAGAATTTGTTCCACTCGGAAATCAGGCAATTCGCGGAATGGTGAAGTTTGGCTTTGCTGCTCCAGATAAATGGCTGACTGGTATGGGAATGGACGATGCGCGGCTGACTATTGATAGCAACCGGCTTGGTGGTGAAGGAAATCGCTGGGCTCCATGGATTGCAATCGCAAATCCTCAACCCGAATCTGAATAAGCCTCGTCTATTCTTGTTATACTTATCTCATGACTGCGAATCAAACGACTCGTTTAAAAACTAACTTTGATTCACTCGATTTTCTTTCAGAGTCGAGTACGCTTACTACCCTCGAAACAGCAGCTGACCTGTTTGTTCACTATGATAATGATAAAGCACAAATTTGGGCTTCGAGCCGAGACTGGTTTATGGAACAGTGGGGACGCGATACGTTCATTTCATTACCTGGTTTACTGCTAACGACTGAAAAATATGATGCTGCGAGGAAAGTGTTTCTTGATTTTGCACAGTATGAACGCGGAGGGTTAATCCCAAACCGTATTCGCGATGGCATTATTTTATATAACACGGCTGACGGATCGCTCTGGTTTGTCCATGCGTTGAAGATGTATATAGAAGCGACTCAAGACTGGGCATTTATTCAACAATTACTCCCGAGACTACGAAATATTATTCTTGGGTATATGCGTGGTGCGACGTATGAAAGAACCGGCAAAGAATACCGCATCGGTATGGATGATAGAGATGGGCTTATTGGGTCGCCAGCACAGGCTTCATGGATGGACGCTGATCCTGCGGGCGACGGGTCAGAGCCGGTGACACCTCGAGCGGGGAAGTGTGTTGAGATTAATGCACTTTGGTATAATGCGCTTCGTTTTGTGATTGATGTCGAAAAACGACTCGATCCGCATGTCGATGTGACTGAGCTAGAAACGCAAGCATCGCGTGTCAAAGTTTCATTCCAAAAATTCTGGAATGATAAGACGGGGTGTTTATACGACGTTATTGATAGTGATGAAACGGGTAGTGCAATTCGACCAAATCAAATCTTTGCTATTAGTCATGGTTTAGATCTTTTAACTTCTGAACAAAAAGAAGCTGTTCTTGCTGTCGTGAAGCGAGATCTTTTGACAGCTGGAGGACTCAGAACGTTATCACCGCATGACCCACTATATAAAGGCGAATATGATACGAGCGCACCGGTAGATATAAAAGATTTGGGATATCACCAAGGGACGGTCTGGCCGTGGCTCATTGGTGCATATTGCGATGCACTACGGATCGTTAAGGGTGATCAGGTGGATGGTGAGATTGGTGAAGTCATTGCACCACTTGTAAACTTTTGTTTAGAAAGTGAATTCAAATCGTTACCTGAAGTGTTTTCTGGAAATTCATTGGAACCGGGAGGTACGACGTCTCAAGCATGGAGTGTCGCGGAGGTACTTCGAATATCGAAGGGTTGCTCGTTTAGACTGAGAAACTATCGCCAAACTTAGCTATTCTTTTGTTAAAGTCTTTAGTCATTTCTTCGATTTCATTTTTTAACTCAAGTCGTTCTTCGGCGTCGTCAGTTTCGGTGATTCTTTTAATCTTTTTTTGGACTTCATTCAAATGCGTTTGAAGATCTTCGAGTAACTTAATAAGTTCTTCAAAGAATTTCTTGAGCATTTCGAGACCTTCACCAATCTCACCAAGTTCATCGCTAATACCGCGTAGTTCATCGGCAGTTTTTTCGAGTCCTGCAGAGATGCTATTAAGTTTGCCAAGCATTGATTCGGCGCCACCTTCAGAGTCAACGTTCGCTGCGAGTGATTCAAGATCATCCGGAGTCTCAGGTTCGGTATCTTCTAGGTCAGGCTCAACCTCTTTAGTCTCAGAAGCTTCCTCGGAATCATTGCCTTTATCAAAAGCAGCGATCGCCTCATCAGCTAATTCAGTAGGAAGACCAAGTTCAGCTGCATGATCTCTAATTTCTTGCACTGCTTGTTCGTGAGTTTCTAATTCTCCCACTTCATTACGGCCAGCGCTTTCGCTAGTTGGTGTTTCGTTGGTGGGGGCTTCTGATGGATATGTCATTTTTTTGTTTTATTTTTAAACTTATTTCTACATTAGCATAAGTATTACAATAAGTCAATTAGCTGTTGAGAATAGTATAGAAACGGTGGGTCTATTGACTATAGTGGTACGGTTGGAGCAGAATTGCTTTAGATGCTAACAAAACTACTCAATAGGGTGTCAATGTATCGACTCATGTCGATTATGCTAACGTCTTTGTGGGTAATCTCTCTCACCCTCTCGCTTACTGGATATATTCATTATTCACCGTGGGCAATGGTGGCAAGTATTGGGGTATTAGGAATCGTTGTCTTCGTGACGAGCGTTGTGTTCGGACGCCTGCTGGGTGTTCGTGTTCATACTGAATCATCATATATTACTGCTTTTATCTTGTTCTTTATATTTACACCAACATTAGATGTCGGCTCTTTGGGAGTCTTGGCGTTAGTTGGATGTATTGCTGCAGCTTCAAAATTTATCTTGGTGTACAAGGGCCGACACATATTTAACCCTGCAGCGGCGGGCGCATTTATTATTAGTTTAACAGGGCTTGGCTTTGCAAGTTGGTGGGTGGGCGCAGCAGTACTTTCTCCATTCACGTTCATAATTGGATTTTTGGTTATTCAAAAGACCCGTCGATTTTTAACAAGCGGTGTATTCCTCGGACTGTCGATCCCGTTGATATACCTGGTTCAACTCAGTAACGGTAGTTCAGAGACCGATGCGGCTGTACTGCTACTATCATTACCACTGTTTTATTTCTCAGGTTTTATGCTAACAGAACCACAAACTTTACCATCTAAACCGTGGCAAAAAATCTTCGAAGTTATTGTAGTGGTGATTGTCTTTGCTGTGCCGATTCATACTGGGTTGTTTAATTCGAATCCAGCGATGGCCTTGGTGATTGGTAACTTGATCGCCTTCGGATTCACTCGTCGCCGTGCCATTATTTTGAAGTACAAGGGAAGTAAGAAATTAACGTCAGCTTCAAGAGAGCTTACGTTTACGCCAACTCATCGCGTCGAATTTGAACCTGGTCAGTATATCGAAATTAACCTGCCGCATAAGGGTAAGGATGCGAGAGGCGAACGTCGCTCATTTAGTATCACTTCCTCTGAAACGGACAGAGATATTACACTGGGTGTTAAGTTCTATACACCCCCGAGCAGTTTTAAGAACGCTCTTAAAGATCTTGCTGTTGGTAAAGTTATTACGGCCACACGCGTGAGCGGTGACTTTATTTTGCCAGCTGACCCGATTCAACCGCTACTATTCGTCGCGGGGGGAATTGGAATTACGCCATTTATCAGTATGTTACGGACTATGAATAAGTTGCACGAGACGAGGAATATCGTATTGGTGTATTCCGTCAGTACCTTAGAAGATCTTGCCTACTGGAATGTTATTAAATCGTCGGGGATCAAAGTTTTTGTCGTATGTAACACGACAGAAAAGCTTGATATCAAAAATGGAAAACTTATTAAAGAGGCGCATGTGACACTCGAGTCGTTGCAAAAGAATATCCCTGATATTGAAAGTCGACGAGCCTACATTTCGGGCCCACCGTTCATGATTGATAGTGTCAAACATACACTCAAGAAACTGGATGTGAAGCACATTAAGACTGACTATTTCATTGGCTACTAATAATTCTTAAATTTTATCATCAACCCTTTAAAACATACGTTAACTGATTGCTCAACGATACCTCTTATGGTAGGATTGAAGTAACGAAGTAAGTGGAGAGAGCGAATTTCATGGAAAATATTCCTGTGCATACAAACGGTCACGATCAAAGGACACACCTTTCTCATCCTGGTGTTGATAAAACCCCAAAGGGTAAACGAATGCAACGTCGTCGCATCGTCATTTCTATTATTGCTGTCCTCATTTTAGCCGGCCTCGTTATCGGTGGCCTATCTATGGTTCGTCAATTATCTGGGGTTGCAATAGACTCAGGTAAATACCAAGCGGTGTTCCTCTCGAGCGGACAAGTATATTTTGGTAAACTTCAGAATACCGGTGGTGATTACATGAAATTGACTGACGTCTTCTATCTCCAGACAAAGACTGATACGAGTTCTGGTAATCCACAGAAGACAGCGACTAGCGATACGAATGTCGAACTCATCAAACTCGGTAGTGAGATACATGGTCCGGAAGATGCGATGATCATTAGCCGTACACAAGTGTTGTTTTACGAAAACCTTAAAGCTGACGGCAAGGTTTCTCAATCGATTGTTAATTACCGCAAGCAATAGATATCGTGAAGAAAAATGTGCTACGAAAGATCAGGAATATCGCGATTAGCGTTGGGATACTCCTGGTTCTTTTTATTGGTGCTGGTGTTGCCTACACATTTTATATGAGTCAGACTGAAACACCGAAAATTGTTACTACGCCAGTTGTTGATAAAAAAAACACGATTACACATGTTAAGATCGCTGCTAATGCACCCGCAAGTGCGTCGGTTCAATCTATCACAACGCCAATTATGCCAGGTGATAATGCCTCAATTTCGATTAAAAGTAACCCCGGTTCAAGTTGCGCGATCAAAGTCGAATACAATAAAATACCTAGTACTGATTCGGGTTTGAAAGACAAAGTGAGTGATGAGTTTGGTATTACCACGTGGTCATGGACTATTGAACCGACCGCACCCGAAGGCAAGTGGCCAGTCTCAGTAACATGCACGTACAATACAAAAACTGCAGTTGTTGTGGGTGACTTGGTTGTTTCTAAAACAATTCTAACTGAATAGCTACTTCAACGAGTTGACGTATTTTGCCCAATCGTCATCTGATACTTTAAGACTCGACTTAATTAACACAAGAATATTATTTTTTACGAATATGACCGACTGTGGACCTTTTGCGGAAGTCCCAATATAGACAGTGATATCGCCAACGGTAACCTTTTCGGTTGCTTTATAGCCGGCAGCGAGTTGTTCGACTTGGCTATTAGTATCTTCTTTAAACTCAGGAGGCAGTGGCTGTTCTGAGACATTTATTTGCTTCCCGTTTATGGTATCAACGTATGCAAAGACAGGGTTACGATCAGGAGGGCTCACGCGTGTCCATCCACCGAAGTCAGTGATAGTTTTGCCTTCAGGGAGAACAGTCGGATAATCAGGTGTCTTTTGTAAGCTTGTGTCTTTTGTTTTTGTTATTGTCTGTGTCGGGTGGACGGTGAGGAAGGCGCTAATCAGGAGTACAGTGAGTGTCGCAATAACTGCAATGATAATAATCAATCCAACAGCCTGCACGAGACGTCGTCTCTTTTTGTTTAGTGAGGCATATTTTGCACGGATTTGTTTTGAAAAGGGAATCGAAAAGGTACCAGGCATCTTGATGTGTATTTCGATAGCAGGTTTCTTTGGTTCGGTCATATTTGTAGTATACCAGTCGTATTAGAACGAGTAGAGAGGGGTATCCACCGGTTGCTGCAGACCGCCAGTAAAGGTTCGGCCATGAAGCAGGCGTTTACTAGGGTCAGCGGTGAACTGGAGTGTGAGGTCAGTGATCGTTGGACCGCGGGTGTAATCATCAGGATACCCAAAGGCCTGGGAGCTGTCGACAGCAACATTGAAGTAGTAATAACGGGCACAATTTGTATTGGTACCTGCCGCGTTCTTTGGAGTATAGGTACCAGGAAGACCCAGTGTGACATCACCAAAGACTGTCTCTTGACCCCACGTCGTCATGGCGGGACTCGTACAAACTGTCGTCGGATTAGTCATTGAACGATAGCGTAGTTGCCATTTGGCACCAATCGCGTTGTCGACACCGTTAAGGAGCCAGTAGGCAGGGTAGACATCCGAGTCTGTATCAACGGCGATTGAATAACGAGCGACTTGAGGCTGTGTTAACAGTGTGGTTTGTTGAACGACAGGACTCGCATAGGTGAGTGTCGTTCCACAGGCTCCTCCAATGACGTATGCTTTTCCGTTATAGTACACAGCGGCATTTCCGTAACGAGCACCAGTATAGCGTTGATTGGTTTGATACCACTCACCGATACCAGTAGGGTTGTTACCTGATGAAATCGTTGTGTTGGCACTAATTGGTGCAACAAGAGTGATCGGGCTGCAAGATGTTGCTGACGACCTTCCTCCTATGAGATATATATAGCCGTTGGCAGCAAAGCCATCGCCATTTGCAATTGGTCCAGGGAGGCTTGCGGTGTATATCCATGTACCGGCATTTCCTGTTGAAGGGCTTATTTTACTGTATTGAACATCACTCAGGTAATTAGCGCCGTCATAGCCACCCATTAGGTAGAGGTTATTGGCATAAGATATGGCCGTCCCGCCGCGGCGAGCTACGTCGAAACTGGTACTTGTAGTCGACCATCCCGATGTAATATTTCCGCCAGAGTTGAGTTGAGGACTGACGTAGACGGTATTACACACGTTACTGCCTGTACAACCGGTACCCGTGCCTGCACCACCCATCACATAAAGACGATTGTTCCAGCTCGTTGCAGCGAAGTCAGTTCGGCCAGCTGGTAGTCCATTGCTCGCTGTCCCCCATGAGGTAATATTTCCACTTGATGGAGTAGCATAGTACACTTCGGCTCGTCGATCAGTTGAAGTGCTACTTTGACCACCAATGTAATAGAGTGAAGATCCTGCTGAACGTAAACTACCCCAGGCTCTGACTGCCGGTAAGGCGGCAGTTGTATCCGTCCATGTACCGACGTTTCCGTTCACATCAATGGCCGCATAAGAAACCGTATTGATTGCGGTTGTACAGTCGGTTGTGCTCGTACAACCACCTGCCGCATAAAGATAGCCATTGAGGACTGCACTCGTGACACCTATTCGATTTGGAGATGTTCCGTATGTATTTGCTGATGTGCTATAACCAGCTGGTGCGCCACTATCGTTGTTATAGATCTGGAAGGTCTGAATAACGTCTGTGCGTGTCGTACACCCACCTGGGCTTGCACCCACTGTACACCCACCGATAACATACGCAAATGAGTTCGAAACTGGCACACTTAGGCCCCAACGCTGGCTAATAGTTACTGAAGAGACGTGGAAGCTATCTGTGACGGTACCGAGACTTCCATCACTGACATTCACTTTAATAAACTCAATATCAGCCAGAACACCTGATGCTGCTTCGTACCCACCAACGACGTAGATATAGCCGTTATACCCAAAGGCCGCTGCACGACGCCTACCTACCGCCATAATATTTGGCGACTCAGTCCAGCCTGACGACGCGGCTATCACGACATTATTTGAATCATCGAACTTTGCGTAACGGACGGTTTTAAGGTCTTGTTGGTTTGGCGACACTCCACCAATAAGATAAATGTATCCGGCATATACTGTCCCACTCATGATGCCAAGTCCAGATGAACTATCTCCTGGGATGACCCCAATTTGTAATTGGCTCGTTGTCGTGCAACCAGTGAGTGTACCAGCAACTTGAATACTACATTTATAGACGTTCGCACTATATGCAGTACACCCTGCAGATGATGAGGCTGAGCAACCCCCGAATACATAAAGGTTTCCAGGGTTAGTGCCGGCGGAAACTGGATTCGCTCGTGCATAAGCAAATAGGTAAGAGACAGAGTTCATACCGAGCCCTGTCATTGACTGACTCGTCCAAGCGTTGATACTTCCGTCGCTATTGAGGTCTGTTCTATTTACTAGATTGGCGTTACCGGATCCTGTTAATCCACCAACCAAGTAGACACGGTTATTGAAGATGACAGGACTTGCAGCGGCTAATCCACCAGATATTGTATTGACGGTATCTACGCACCAGGTTCCTCCTTGGTAGGCTCCGTTTGGACAGGTTGCAGGTTTACTCATTTGACCTGTCGAGGAAATAGCAACATAGGCAACGTTTCCCATGGTGGTTGAACACAAATTATTCGTACACCCACCAACGACGTAGAGGTATCCATTACTAATAAACGAACTGTTAAGCATGTTGCCAATATTTGAAGTTCCGGGGAGGTCACATTCTGTTGGTGATCCGCCTGTACAGCTACCCACACCACTTGTGACTGATTGATCAACGGTTGATGCATCACCATCATCGTTAATCACACCGTAATTAATACTTGCCAACATACCGGAATTACAGTCTCCTGTTGTGGTGTTCTGAGCTGAGCAACCTCCGACTTCATATACTCTATCTCGCCATGATAAAAGGGAAGACCCGGTTCTTTGATCACTGACTCCGGCCATAGTACTCCATGTATCAAGGCTTCCGTCAGCATTTATACTCGCTACTTGAGTATCAGATTTAATTGAGGTACAGTAGCCACTTCCATTCACCGCGTCACAGCCCCCAGAAATATAAAGGTAAGCACCCCATACAGTCGAGAAGTCTCCACCATTATTCATACGACCGGTGGACATATTAGCAGCACTTACCCAAGTGTTCAGAGTTCCGTCGCTATTAATTTTGTTGTATCGAATACTAGAGAGGGGGGTGCCACCCACTGACGAAGCGCCACCGACAACGTACAAATAATCATTATATATTTTTATACTGTGACCGTAGATATTAGTTGGGAAGGCAGTTGAGGTTGACCAGGATCCAAGTGTTCCGGTCGGGTTTATGTCAGCAATTTGGACAGTGCTCACTGGACTGCTTGTCGAGCGACCCCCCACTAAGTACATACGGTTGTTATATGCAGCCATCGCCATATCAGATCGCACATTCGAAAGGTTAGTATCTTGATACCAATATACCCAGCTGGTAGGGTTCGTATTGGTCGGGTGCCATAGCCGAGGCTCACCGTTTGCTCCAAGCTTTGCAATGTAGACTGAGTTCGTTCGGTTTCCGCTTGAATCAACACCACCAACAGCATAAAGATACCCGCTATAGGCAACAAGAGAGAAACTTGAACGAGCGGACGGGAGGTCATAGGCACTGTTTGTACACCAACCACTACAGGTTCCGTTACCTGGGTTAGCGCTATCGATGGTTCCTGTTGTGGTATTAAATTGAGCCCAGTTAACCGATGGTGATGTGACAGAGCCAGCACCATAGGTTATGAGTGCTAATCCACCAGCTCCCGTCGAACCACTATTGAGTTGAGGGCCTCCAGCACCACCGTCGCCCGCTCCGTTCCGAGCAGCATCACCTGAATTTCCTGGTGTCGAACCGCTACCGGTCGTATTGGAGACACCAGTTGAACCGCTGACGGTATAGCTCGATCCACCACCTCCACCACCACCGGCTTGAACGTTGCTGCTTGTTGATCCAGCACCACCACCTCCGCCGAAGTAGCCTGCACCACCTCCACCACCACCGGCACGGGTTGTGTTAACGTTTGGGCTTCCGCCGTTTCCACCACTTGCGAGGCCACCACTTGCACCGGAGCCGTTCACTCCATTTGAACTACGGCCATCGGCTCCGTCACCACCCGCCAGTGAGCTACCTGCACTACCGTTATTATTACCACCGGTTCCTCCAGAGCCACCGCTTGATGAAGTACCGCCGCCACCTCCGCTGGCTCCTGCTGAGCTTCCGGCAACACCACTTGTTCCTCCACCGGCTCCTCCGTTAGGACCGTTAAGAGCGTTACGGGCACCACCGCCACCACCGCCTGCAGCCGCGAGAGCGAGTGCTGTTGAGCCGCGATAAATACTACTAAAGCCACCACCACCGCCACCACCGCCTGCGTCGTTTCCACCTGCGTTATAACCACCACCACCGCCACCACCACCGACGTAAACATTGAGAGTTTCACCAGGAGTGACACTAATCGTCGATTGAGTAAAGCCACCACCGCCACCGCCACCACCAGCAGCTCCAGTTCGGGCACCACCACCACCACCACCACCGCCACCCCAAAGCTTGATGGTCATCGAAGTGACACCGGTTGGAACGACAAAACTGCTACTCCCTTGGTTATTGAAAATTTGCCCTTGATATGAGACGCCACCGACAGAATAAATGTATCCACCCGCAACCGCCGCTGCGCTCGTCCAAACTGGGGCTGGCAACGCAGTTGTTGTGGTCCAGTTATCGAAACGGGCGCCCGTTGTTCGGCCTTTTTCAATCAGTTGTTGATCAACGTTAAAGTCGACGTTTGTTTCATTATTTCCAGCCATAAATTGTCGAGCGGTTGCCACGAAGATCGTTGGGTCAATCGTAAGTGGGTAGGTTGCGTTTGAAAGTCCGTTGACAACGACGTTTAATTTCGTGCCGTCCAATACGTAATGGGCAGTCACATTTGTTTTGAGCTTGTCACGTTCAATGACGGTTGGTTTAGGAATCAAAAACAAGAGCGTTGTTTTGTCAGCATTTTTTCGAGCAGCTTCAAGAAGTTTTGCGTCAGCATCCGTTGCAGTTGTCACTTGTCCGCTAAGTAGGGTATTTCCGTACACACCAATACTGCCATCAGTTTCCATTCTTGCGATGAGTCCGTTACCGAGAGAAAGGTCGTACGAGAGTGTCGTGGTATCGGTACTTGAAGAGGTGAGAATAACGTCTTCTTTAATTCCGCTCGTCTCAGCGGTATAAACAGACCAGCCTCGGCCATTCGTCATCGGATACACGACACGGTTACCATCTTTCTTCCCAGCTTCATGTTTATCGAGAGGCGTCATACCGAAGTCGACGTTATTGGTGGAATCAACAACGGTGATACCTTTTGAAATATCTTGATTGAGAGTTGCTTTGATGCCATTAGTGGCAGTGACATTCGCTGATTCGCCCGTTGCTGCGGCTGATGTCGAGAAGTTGAAAATACCTTTGGTACTATCGAGGTTAAGTTTCGAAGCTAAAGCGCTATTTTTTTTAGTCAATAAATCCTCAGCACCACCAAGAGCATACGTTTTAGTGTCGAGGAATGGCTGGAGTACGATACCCAGATCTGAGACAACGATAGCGAGGGCAACGAGGACTAAGCGGACACGAACTGACGGTACCCTTTTGAATAGGCGTCGTAGTCGAGTGGGTATCGTGGTAAAAAATTTCTTCATATTACCTGTTAGAGAAGGTGAAGTTTAAGTTTCCAATATAAGCGTTCGCATTTGAACTCGCTGTTGCATTGACCTTAAAGACAATACTATTGCCAGGCAAGAATCCACACGTTGACGGATCGGCTGCACCGTTCGCTGTCCCAATCTGCCATGATGAGACACTTCCGGTTGATACAGCAACTGCTGGCCCACAAGCAGTGAGCCCGGTTGTAGCATCGTTTCGATAGACTTGATACTGCACCGTAGAGTTGATGCTATCGGTCCGTCCTCTAATTGAAGTTTGACCTGAAGCAAAGCTCTTGAATGATCCCGGAAGTTGGTAGGTAACATAAATGCTATAGGTCTGTGCCGTTGGTTGCGGAGATGTCCATTTATAGAAGTTATAGGTCTCGTTGGAACCGCAAATGGTTGGTTGACCTGAGGTACCGTCGTTGATGTCGAGCGTATCAGAACAGATGTCAGAGATCATTGTTCCGATACCAGTTCCATGGAGTACAGCGTTAGTATATTCAGGTGAGATTGTAATGATATTATCTGGAGAAGAACCGCAAGCACCCCAGCCATCAGCCTCGTAACACTGCAGTTTTCCGAGTGTCGTGTCGTAGTACATCGAACCGAGTAGTGCGTCGTTGTCACTTGCGATTGGTGCCGATGCTCCTTTATCGAGTGTCAGTAGTGTCGTTGGTCCACCATTAGCACCACCACCAATTTGAACATTTGGTGCTGTATTTGAAGAGAGTGTCATTGAGAATTGGTCGACGGAGAAGGTGCGAGCAGCAGATGCTGTTTCGACAAAGTAGACGTACGGATTTGTTGGGGTTGTTCCATCAGTTTTGATATAACAGGTGATCTGCGTCCAACCCGAAGTCGTTACTACTTGTGTATTGTAATCAACACAATCAACATAATTACCACCGGCACTCGTGCTTCCATCTCTAGAGTAACGAACCTTAAAGTCATTGAATGTGCCGGTTGATAACTTAGCGTAAACAGAGACACGGTAGAGTGTGCTCACAATTGGATTGATGGCTAGCTTGTTGCGCACACCAGCATTCGCTGCACCAGTTGTGACGACAGCTTGCGCGCTGTCACTCGCTTCTGATCCATCAGTGCTATTTCGTGTCACTCCGACAGTCCCGAGACCGGCCGTCACCCAGTTTGTTGCGAAGTTTCCGGCATCATTAACACCACCATCATTTGCATAGTTGAAGTCGGCTGCAATTGTGACGCTTAAGTTGTCGACATAGAAGGTACGCGCGACGCCTGATGTTTGACGAATTAATATAGCATTATTTGACGTGATACCGGATGCAGGTGCAGCAAATGTACAGTTTACCTTTGTCCAAATACTTGTCGTAGCTGTTTTCCCTGTCGCACATAGCACAGATGCTGTTGTTCCATCGACAGAGTAATAGACGTTCATATCAGTAAACGTTCCACTCAGGAGTCGAGTTGTGAACGATACGTTGTAATTCATATTCGTGTTCAAAGTTGTACTTAGTGTGTCTTTGACACCAGCATTTGCAGTAGCCGCAGTAGCGGTTGATACAGAAGCTTGACCAGTTGCAATGAAATCACCAGCTGTTGAGTATCTCGAAACGGTCGATGCGGATGAGCTTGACCAGGTGCTTGCAGGGAACGTTGTGACTCCACCAGACCCAATTGTTTCGGCACCTGCGTTGGTAGCGTATTCAGTCACGTTACTATTCACAGAGAAGAGCCCAGCAGCTGAGGCAGTTTGCACACTAAGTAGTGTACCGTTGACCGGACTAGTGGAACTATCACGGATCGTGAGTCCGTTAGTTGTAGAGGTCTTGCTGACGATCAACTCAGCACCACCAGCAGATTGCAGAGTATTGTCGTAGGCAGATTGCAGAGTTGTTGAACTCGAAGCACCGGCAGCAGTCCAGTCAGCACCATTCCAGATCATGGTTGCTGTGGTGTTTTGACGCATGGCGATTGTATTTCCTGTCCCACCACCGTTGACGATGAGTGTAAAGTCATTTGAACCGTTAGCTGCAGTAATGTAGACAACACGGCCAGCCGTCAGAATTGTTGGGTCAGGCAATGTGGCGCTCAAACCGCCATTGTTAAAACCGGCAAGGATAGCCGACGAGTTATTAACTGATGCTGCTGTGATCGTACAGCTTGCCCCAACTAATGCACCACCGGTATAACAGTTGGCGTCATTTGCGGTCGTTGAGAAGGTCGGGGTAGTGAAGACAACGAGGCCACCCGCGCCACTTCCAACACCCGTACCACCAGTAAGTGTGATATTACCACCGTTAGCATTACCAACAGTGGCGTTACCACCTTGAATAGTAAGTGCACCACCAGTCACCGCTGTTGTCGAACTCCCCGTACCACTGACGGTGAATGCACTTGGTGCGCCCGCAGTCACACCATTTCCTAAGTAGAGTGCACCAGTCGTGTCGCTGAATGTTCCTCGAACAACACCGTTGGTGCTAATTGTGACGCCATTCTTTGCTTGGATTGCGGTAATGCCCGCAGTTGCGCTAGCACCTGAGCCAATCGTAATATTTGTGGTAGATCCAACAGTGTTGTTATTTCCGATGGCAAGCGTTTGTGTACCAGTCGCTAGCGTGGCGCTACCAATTTGAATAGTTGAAGCGCGACTTGTTCCGATTTGAATAGCACCATCTGCTCCTGATCCCGTTTTTGCACCAGCATCAATCGCAACGTTCCCACCTGCAGCGTTTGTTCCACCAGCTGTACCCCCTTGGAGAACAAGGTTTCCACCGACAGAACCTGTTCCTGATCCACCTGTTCCGCCGGTGACAGATAAGTTTCGACCAGCCGTTGAGGCGGCTGATACCGCCAGTCCAATTGAGTGATTAGCGTTAGATCCGAACGTAATATCGCCAGTGTTGGTGAGAGTGAAAACATCAACAGCAGCTGATTGTAGTTGCATGAAGTTGCCACCAGCACCGGTTTTGTTTAGGAAGACGCTACTCGTGCTCGTTGATGCATCAGTCTGGACACCTTGTGCGAGTTGGACAAAGTTAGCACTTGTTAAGCCATTCAGGCGATTGCTATTCAGTGAATACGGTGTTGCGGAGAGACGTTTCATCGGGAGTAGTTCTCCGTCAGGTGTACATGAGCTAAATGGGGTACATGAGCCGTTGGTGCTGCCGATGTTCATTGAAAGCCAGAGTGTGTCTTGGTTCCAGTCAACGTTGGTGCCGAATGGGGTGATTGATCCGAGTTGTACTGACATGAATCCGTTGATGACCTGAACACCTTGAGTGGCGGTGTTGAGATAATTCTCAGTCCATTTCAGAGTTCCGGCAGGTGATCCACTCGTGTTTCCTGCGAGCAGTCCATCACCATCTTGGTAAATTTTAAACTGAATATTGTATGTGCCGTCAGGGACGATATTGCCAGCGGCGTTATAGAGACGACCCTGGAAATTGAGTTGTTGGTTGGTACCTGCTGCGGCATGTGCCTGTGTGCTGAAAAGCATAAAAGAGAGCAAAAGAACTCCTAGCAAAAAAGCATAGGGAGCACTAGTTTTAAAAATCCTCCACACGGTTGAAACCATTTTTTCTCTTTATGTTACCTAAAGTTAGAGCTGGTGTCCTCTAGGTGTATTCTACCCGTATTAAGCATAACGTTTTTAGGGTTAATTTACAAGGAAATAACCCCTGTTATTTTGAGATTTGTTGACCCTGATATTGCACAGCCAAAACGCGCTTTTCGCGCACTTCACCAAACCAGAAGCTAAGTACGATCGCAACGATACTCACATACAATGGCCAGAGTGTCAAAATACTTGTCGCAAGATCTGATTTGCCACCGTTAGTAGCTGAACCTACCACTTCAGGTTGACCATTAATGATAGCTGCAACAGACAAGAAGGCCACACGACCTTCGGCATCGGTTACCTGGGTACTCATTTGGTAGGTACCTGGTTTTTGGAAGACGTGAGCGGTAGAGAATGATGTGTTGTTGTTGCGTGAAACGACGTTATTTTGTCCATCACCCCACTGAATATTAAAGGCAAATGGCGCGACACCACCGAGGAGTGTCAGCGGCATTGCCAATTCCTGTCCTGGGAATGATCCACGGAAGACCGCATCGGTACTTAAGAGGATTTGTGGGCCACCAAAGTTAATTGGAGTGATGCCACTCGATTGAGTGGGCAGTAGGTCGTAAAAGACGGTTACCTTGTTCGAATCTGGTCCGGCTTGATTGAGTGCATCATACACTCTGGCTATCAATACGTTTTGGCCGATCAGAAGATCTACTTGCATCTCGTACTCTCCGGTATTGGAACAGATAGTCGAACCGGCAAATATGTCATTCTTAAAGATTTCAATTAATGAATCATTGACACATTTACCCGATACGGTAATTGGTGATGTTGAGAAACGTTTCTGTTCGGAGGGCTGTTCGATCGTTGGTGCGACCGTCGGGGGCTTACCAGGAACAACACCAGTGAGCGAGATAGATCGTGACTCAGGACCTGGACTGAGGGCGAATGCGGTGTACGCAGAAAGGGGAATGCCCGCTAAGAGCAGTAGAATAACCAGAGGAAGATACGAGGTATAGGTGTGCGGTCGTAGCTTGCCAGAGTGGTGATGCTTAATTAATTTTACCCCGTGTAGCATAGGCTATATTATAGCATGAACACGATGGATAACAGAGGCAGACTACTTACGACGGCGACGAGTTGTCTTTGACTTGTTCTGCTGCTTCGTTGAAGAACCAGTTGCTCGGCTGACGATAAGGCGGTTGTAACGGCGGATCAGATAACGGAAGAGGAAGAAGGCCATGACAAGGACGATGATAGCCACTCCGATGAGTGTATAAGGAATAACCCAGAATGAAATAGTCTGTTTTATTTCCTTGGCGTCAGAACCATAGCTCATTGTGAATTCAGCGTTATATTTACCGAAAAGTATCTTGTCTCCAATAACTGATGTATCAAGTTTTTCTTCAAATCGACGTGTACTATCTGAAAGAATCAAACGCTTCGCTTCATTGACGGGAAGCGTGGCTACTGTTTTGCCGAACATGTCAGTAATCGTGACGAGTCCGACTGGTTGTTCAAAAGTGTTGCCAGTATTCTTTATTCTCTGAACAACAGTAATAGGTGCTCCCTGGACGATTGATGAGGCTTTACCGCCGCTATTAACAGAGAATTCTTCAATAGATAATTGTTCTTTTGCTTGTCCGTTTACCTTAAGGAAGATGAGAGAGCCAAGACTTGCATTGAGAGACACCCCTGAACCCTTTAGTTCTGGCGGCACTCCACTAAAACGGACAATACCATAATAACCACCAGGTGAAGCGTTCTTCGGAATGTCGATAGTGACAGTTATTGTTTTGATTTGCTTTGGTTTTAATGTTGAAGATGGGACGACACGGACCCACTCTTTGAATGAATATGGCGTTGTTGTATCATCTAGAATAACTTTAGGAGTACCGTCCTCGCCGCTCGCAATAAAGTCATTAACCTGACCAGTAACATACAAATCAGTACTTGAGACATCACGCAAGCTAAGGTTTGTGGTAATCGTTTGACCGGGGTCACCGTTAATACTGACAACTGGAGGCCCAATTTCAAGCGCTTGACCACCACCAGTCGCTGTTTGTGCTTGGACAGCAGAAGTGCTAAGTAGTGCGAAAGTGGCAACAAATACTGCGATGAGTGTGAATAATTTCTTTCGCCCTGTCATATCTAGAAGGTTGCCGTACAGATGTAAGTCAGTGTCGCTGTGTACGTACCAGATGCTTGGTTACCAGCTACGTTCACGATGTATGATGAGGTAAAAATCTGTGCGTTAGTTGGCCCAGCACCACCGTTGGCGCTATTAGCAACTGAGTCACCGGTCACAAACTTGAATTGATCGACCGTGTTATATCCAGTTGCTGCTTGACCTTTCAGGTTGACACCATCCGGTGCAGTAGCAACTTCAAGTCCAACAGCAACTGTAGAGGTTGCCGTTGTGTTGAGCTTTAAGTTAGTACCAAATTGTCCAGTACCTCTTACGCCGACTCCTGTTACGGCCATCGCAGGGATAGTGTTGGAACCAGAGGTAAGGGTCGCTCCGTTTACTGTAATGCTATAGCCTGATGCCGCATTTGTGGAAGCAGCCATCTGTGATTGAGCAGTTGCAGTATCGGTTGGAGAGAACAATTGGTTGAAGGTAATCGCGCCCGACGTTGCAGTCGTACAGTCTGGAATCGAAGCAGTCAAGCTAATTGCTGCACCAACACAGAAGATGAGTGACTCAGGCATAGTTCCAGTCAAGACAATCTGTTGAGCAGTACTCGCTGCGACGGTACCAGTGTCAATTGGTGAGCCAGTTGCATTCGTTGCAACGTAAGTCGTAATACGAACGAAGAAGGTAGTACCACCGGCTGCGGTTGGGTTAGTCACAGTGTTCAAAACAACCGAAATAGTACCAGCTGCTGCTGCTGTTTTTGTAATATAAGGTGCACCGTTGGTTGTATTAACAAGAGTCGCGCCAGATGCCCAACCAGTACCACCACTTACCGTGGCAGAAGTAGTCACAATTCCAGTTGGAAGGACACAAGCTGTGACGGATGCAGTAGTACAGTATTCAAACTTAATTGATCCTGTTGAAGAACCACTTGTCGTGAAGTCGAACTTATGTTTGACGACACCACCAGGTTTTGATCCACCGTCGGTGCCACCGGCTTGAAGGGTTAATGAACGTGTTGTTATCTGTGCTGCGTACGTTGTTTGTGTGTTAAATACGGATACAACTAGTGCTGTCAGCAATAAAACACTTAGAAATAACCCTTTCCTCAATCTCATGTCGGAATTGTAGCATGAGCGTTAAGAGGCCGTCAATGAAATAATCGTAAGTGTCTTGCTAGAAAGTAGGTGTACAGATGTAAGTCAAAGTTGTGGTGTAGGTACCGGCAGGTTGGCTACCAGGGACATTCACAACATAGGAGACAGTGAAGATTTGGGCGTCTGATCCACCAGCACCACCGTTAGAACTATCTGCGACGATGTCGCCTGTAGTGAACTTGAAGTTGTCAACGGTATTGTATCCGGTCGTCGCTTGCCCTCGATAGTTTGTTCCGTTTGAGGCAGTAGCAACTTCAAGGCCAAATCCAGTCAATTGTGTTGCGGTGGTGAGTGTATTCGCTTTTAAGTTCATACCGAATTGGCTCACACCACGAGCTGTCACAGCCGCTGCTGACATCTGCGAGACGGTATTCGAGCCTGAAGTTAGTGTTGGGCCGTTCACGCTGATCGCGTACCCTCCACCAGCATTAGTTGAGGCAGCAAGTTGGGATTGAGCAGTGGAAGTATCGACAGGTGAGAAAAGTTGGTCGAAGTCAACGAGGCCGGTTGTTACCGTACTACAGTCGGGAACTAAGGCGGTCAAGCCAATGGCTTTACCAGCACAGAAGACAAGTGATTCGGGCATAGTACCGCTAAGGATAATTTGAGTTGCGGTTGCGGCAGTGACGTTTCCTGTATCAATTGCAGTACCGGTAGTATTTGATGCGGTATAGGTTGAGATACGAACGAAGAACGTGTAGTTTGTCGCGGTTGGGTTGGTAACTGAACCAAGTGTGTAAGACAAGGCAAGTGGGCCTGCGATTGATGCGGCAGTACGAGTAAGGTAGGGCGCGCCGTTAGTCGTGTTCACCATTGTGAAGCCAGTTGCGTTGTTCTGCGCATCGAGTGTTGCAGACGTTGTCACGAGTCCAGTAGGAGTTGTACAAGTACCTGCAGCGAGAGTACAGTATTCGAATTTAATTGAACCGACTGATGCATTTGTCGGGACTGTAAAGTCGTACTTATGCTTGACGACACCACCTGGTTTTGAACCACCATCGGTCGCACCGGCCTGAAGAGTTAGACTACGAGTTGTAATCTGTGCAGCAAATGCACTTGAGGGCAGTAATACTTGCGATATGAAGCTGGCCAAAACGACTACTCCAACTAAGAGGGGTGCAAAGGAGCGTTTTTGTATTATCATTTTTTTGATCTCTTTTTGTTTTATGGTGGTTGTTTGACCTGAGAATAGCATTAGCATGATACTCTGTCAATAAAAAAATACATCGTTTTCAACGAGAAGTGTAAAACTGGGGATAACTCTAGTATGTGCCAGTAACGATGAGTGTCTGATTGCTACTATATTGACCTCCCGGTGTCAGTGCGGCGACATTGACGAGGTAGGTAATAGTGTAATCAGTAATACCGGAGCTTTTTGACGCAAGTGCGATCGTTTCACCAGGGACGTAACGGAAAGAGTTAGGTGTCGAGTAATTTGGTGCTGCCCCGCCGAAACCGTACTGATAATTATTCGGGTTTGCTCCAACTGAACTAGGTGAGGTGTTTGCCACAAGGTTTATACCAAATTGTTCCACGCCAATAGTTGAAGCAGTGTTTGAGGATAATGACGGGAGTACTTTTGCGTTATTGGTCGGTGCTGTGCCGGCAATCTGAACGACGTATCCGTAGCTGGTGTAGTTAAGAACCGAGAAGGTAGCAATGGCAACAGAGGAGGTCAAAGGACTAAATGCTGGAAATGAGATAGCGCCAGAGGTAATGCTGACAGCGAGATTTGGGTCACTCGGTGTTTTTTGACCAGAGTTTACTTGAAAGCTACCAGAGTTAGAATTACCAACTGAGATATCACCGATGATATCGGTAGCTTTAAAATTTGCCGAGCTGGATTGAACATTGCTTCCCGAGCCAACGCTACTTTCACTCAGACGGAAGTTAGTTGATTTTGGGTCGGCTGCGAAGGCCACGCTTGAAGTAGTGACAACACCAAGCAGTGTCACAACAAGGACAACAATTCCCAACATACCCCTTCGCATATCTTTCATTGTTGAGGATATTGGTTAATTTTGCAACTGTAGGCGCAAGCGGTTTGCGGACCGAGGCAAAAAAAGCTATACTGAGGCCACATTACCTCACATATAAACACGCATGGCAAATACCCCTGAAAAATCATCAAAGTCTGACGAGCTTCCTGCACCTGAAGTGCTGACTGTTCAGAGTGATGATGGCTCACAAGCGCCAAAAGTGGCTTCGTCAGTCCTCTCACAACGAGCGAAAGGTATGCGTCGACGGGTGACCTATCGTCCAAGCCATAAAGCGACCTTTATTGGACTTGCTGTGGTTATCGCAGTACTTTTGATTAACGGAGGTGTTATTGCTTTCGTATTGGGGGGCAAAGATCCTTCAGGTGGTACAACTAATGCAAATGCAGTCACCTTAAGTTCAGGAGTTCTTAATTCATTGGGCGTCAGTCGTAATCCTGTCGGCGAAACGAGTGAAGAGCTTTCGATCGGTCCAAACACGAAGTTTGGCGGCACGATCTTGGTCAATGGCAACACGAGTATTGGCGGGGAACTAACGCTTAACAAAAAGTTATCTGCCCAAGATGCAACAGTAACCACATTACAAGCGGGAAATACGTCACTTCAAACCTTAGTTGTGAACGGTGACCTAACCGCAACAAATATTAATGCTCGTACTGACCTTTCAGTTGTCGGAGCGACTCGCCTTCAAGGTGCAGTTACAATTGGTCAACTTTTGACGGTTAATAATAGTGTGAGCGTTATCGGAAACTTAGCAGTTGGCGGTACATTGACTGCTCGTTCATTCCAAGCTAATAATCTTATCTCTGAAAACACACTCACGATCGGTGGACACATTATTACTGCTGGTTCAGCTCCTGCAGTTGCGAGAGGTTCAGCAACTGGTTCAAACGGCTCGGTTTCGATTAGTGGTAATGATACATCAGGAACTGTCGCTATCAACGCGGGAACGGGCGCTGGAGGCGGTATGGTCGCTCAAGTCGCCTTTAAGACATCATTCCCAACTATTCCCCACGTCGTCGTTACTCCAGTTGGTGGACCGATCGGGAGCTTCTATATCACTCGCTCTGCCGGTGGTTTCAGCATATTCGTGACTGGCGCACTTTCACCTGGTGGGTACGCCTTTGACTACATTGTTGTGCAATAGTTAGATATTGGCGAATAACATTACTTGATCGTCTCGGACTGTCAGAATACCGTTACGAATTTCGAATGTTGTCGGTTCTTTGTCTTTGCCGTTATCGATACTGACTTCACAGGGCACAAGCATTGAAAAGAAATCAGCGTGGCCAGGCAGGACGTCAAATGGTCCTACTTTATTGAAAGCAGAAAGTGACAGAGCATCACCTTCGTAATAGACGTGAAAAGGTGAGCGAGCGATGACATTCAGGGAAGTATTGACTGGTTGTTTCATTACTTCTTCTTTTTCTTCTTTGGGTCTTCAGGAACTGTCTCCGCAGGCTTTTCTTCAGCTGGCTTAGATTCTTCCGTTGGTGTTTCCTTCACCTTTTCTTCGACGATTTCTTCGATACCTTCTAGTGTTTGGCTGAGAGTGTAGTATTCACCGGGTTGACCAGAGAGGTGTTCAGCAACGGTAAAGTTTTGTGAAAAGAACTTGATGAGTTTTTGAGCTTTTTGGTAATCGGCACGGTCGATAGGCGAGAGTTCGTTTTCACCGACAATGGCGATGATGTTTTTCAAAGAGTCATACTTTTGCATGATTGCTTGCACACGGCCGGCAAGCTTGTAGTGGCGTTCGCCCACAATTTGAGGAGTGAGGAGTGACGAAGTTGTTTTCAAAAGATCGACTGCAGGACGTATACCACTTTCAGCAATGGCACGTGACAACACAAGGACGGAGTCGAGCTGTTGTGAGATCGCTTGCACAGCAGGGTCGGAAAGGTCGTCAGCTGGGACGTAGATGGCTTGAACTGATGTAATAGAGCCTTTAGAGGTTGAGCTGAGGCGATCCTCAAGGCGACGAAGTTCTGAAAATACAGCTGGTGAATAACCACCTTCAGACGGAATCAATCCGAGGTTTGTTGAAAGTTCGGTCAAGGCTTGAATATGGCGATAGATGTTGTCTACGAAAAACAGGACGTCTTTGCCTTCCTCGTCACGGAAATATTCAGCAGCTGTAGCGGCAGCAGGACCAACCATTGAACGAATTGCAGGCGTCGCGTCCATTTGCCCGAAGAACATCACTGTATTTTTCAACACGTTCGTTTCTTTGAGGGTTTCGTAGAGTTCGTTACCTTCACGAATACGCTCACCAACACCACAATAGATAGAGAGACCACCACTTTTACTGGCGACGTTATTGATCATTTCGGTCGTAAGGACAGTCTTACCCACACCAGCACCACCGATGATACCAATCTTGCGACCCTTCACGAATGGAGTGAGGAAGTCGATGACTTTTAGACCAGTTTCGAGAAGTTCGAGTTTTTCAACGCTTCGATACGTTTTGATACCACTTGGTTCAGTAATGACGCGACGGTTTTCTTCAATAGCAGGTCCTTTATCAAGGGGCTCACCGAGCGCATTGAATACACGCCCGAGGGTTTTTGGTCCGACTGGCACTGATACTTTTTTGTGAGTACGGGAAATATTTTGGCCACATTGTAGGGCTTGGCTATTGGTAAGGTTTAAACACACGACAACATCTGATTTAAAGAAGCTGACTTCCAAAAATACTTCAGGGTGGCCTTCGACGCCAAGGAGTTCTTTGACATCAGGGCGTTCACCTAAGATTTGGACTTCAACCATGAGACCACGAAGGGAGTGAATAACGCCGACACTTTCTTTGGTGTTTGTTGCAGTTTTCACTATCGGGCTCCTTTCATTCGTTGCTTTTTCTTTAGTGTGGTCATAACTTCACGCAGTGAACGGTCACTCTCTGAGCGTTTGGCGCGGTGATATTCCAGCAGGTAGTCGCCGAGCAGTTCACCGGCCCGTTTTTTGGCGATGATCATAGCATTAAAACGACTTGCAGCTTGGGCGAGGCTCGATTCAAGAATCGTTTGACTAAGAGTAAGGGTCATCATGGTGACTTCCATCTGATCGGCGATCTCGTCGAGTGATGGTTCGAAGATCGTGTCCTCTATGGCGACTACCTCTTCGCCGTCATCACCGCTCATTTCTTTCATGGTTGAGATCAGATCGATCTTTTTAATTCCTTGATCACCGAGAGAAATGTACTCTTCGTAATAGACAACTACTTTGTTGTAAGGAATGATAGCTGCAATCACTGGACTTACGTCGATGTATTTATCGGTTGGCGGTACTTGGAAATAGTGGATAAAGTTAACGCCACGTTGTTTGAGTTGGTTGGCACCGTGGGTCCCGAGGACAATAATATCGGTCGTCTTTGGGTCGTAATCGACAAGCATCGTTTCAATTAATCGTTGGTCAATGTTTCCACTGAGTCCGGCTTCAGCCGAAATAATGACGAAAACACCGTCACTTCTACCATCACCAGCTTCACGGTTCGTAATACGTGTTGCAGGATCGATACGAATCGAACTATAGCGAGACCAGAGCAAGCGAAAGAATTCTTTCGAGAGTTCTACTTTACCTTTGACCTTGGCGACCTGGGTACTCGCAAGACTCTCGAACACTCCGGTGAGATCCTCAAGGGTGCTCATCTGTAGAGCTTCTTGTTGAATCGCACTAGGCCTTCGCATCGGGTACCGCCTCTACTTCTACCGGCTTTGCCGTTGAGAATTCTTTCAGAAGTTCTTTTTCAATGTGGTCAAGGTCTTCTTCTTTCTTTACTTTGGAAGCTGCTTTTTTGGCACCTTCTTTCATCTTCTCGACATCAAGCGTCGCATCACCAGCACCAAGTAGAACTGTTTCAAGCATTAACTGTTGTTCGGTGAGGTTGTGTCGCTCAGTCGCAGATTGTTGCAAGACGGCGTAGATTTGTTGACCAAGGGTGAGATCTGTTTGCGCATCTTTTGAGAGGCTTGAACCAAAGTGGGAGAACTCTTCAGCTTGTTTGTAGCGAGCGAGGGTTTTAAAGAGCGTACTTGAGAGTCGCTTCTGACGCACAGTTTGGGCGTTACCACCGACACGGGACACTGACAGACCGGCATTGACGGCAGGGCGTATGCCTGAACGGAAGACACTCAGGTCGAGGATAATCTGACCGTCGGTAATAGACATAATACTCGTTGAGAGATAGGCGGTGATGTCGTTGTTCGGCGTCAAGACGATTGGGAGAGAGGTGAGAGTTTTTCCATTTTTTGAAAGCTTCCCTGCTCGTTCCAAAAGGCTTGAGTGAGCATAAAACATATCACCTGGATATGAATCACGTCCCGGGTCAACTTCTTGTAGAAGTGAGAGTTGGCGGTAGGCTTCAGCGTGGCTTGAAAGGTCATCGTAGATAATAATGACGTCTCTGCCGCCGTACCAGAGAAATTCGGCCATGGCACACCCAGCGTATGGCGCTAAATATGATTGTGTCAAAGAGTCAAAGATGTCAGCTAGTACGACAATAGTATGGTCCATTGCACCTGATTCACGGAGACCGGCCAAAAGGTTTTCAATGTCTACTTTACGTTTTCCAACCAAGACATACACCACGATACGATCGGTGCCTTCTTGGTTGGCGCTGAGCTGGCTGAGAACGGTACTCTTACCAGATTTGCTATCACCAAGAAAGGCGATACGTTGGCCAAGGACGACAGGGAAGAACATATCGATAGCAGTGACACCGGTCGGGAGATACTCATTGAGGGCGCTACGGTCCATGATGCCTGGTGCACTGTTAAAGATACCAGACGTCTCAGTTGTTTTTAATGGTCCTTTGCCGTCGAGCGGGGTGCCCATTGGGTCGACCACACGACCAACGAGTTGTTTACCGACAGGAATAGTTAATAGCTGCTCTTGTTGCACGGCGAGGGTTCCGATTCCCATCTGCTCTGAATCGAGGTTGAATAAAATAACCTTATCACCGTATGCTTCACGAACGAGGCCTCTTTGGCCATCTTCGAACAATACTTTTGCACCAAGCCGAATGCCTTCAAGACCACGAACTTCAACCAAGAAACTATTTACCGCGACGACTTCACCAGTAAGGTTATCGGCTTCAACTAGTTTTTGAAATTGACGATTATCAAACACGACGCAGGACTCCAGGGAAGTTGGCGGCATGTGCCATCAGCTCACGTTTAAATGACCAGTCAAAGACGCGACTGCCATGGCGGATCACTAACCCTCCCAGTAGCGTTGAGTTGAATTGAAACGAAACGAAAATTTGTGGTGAGATGTTCTTACGACACCAAGCGACAAGTGTCGTTTTGAGGCTTGAGGTTACTGGCGCGGCTAAGGTAATTGTGACGGTATCAGTATTTTTTGAAAATGTTTCGAGCGTGACGATGAGTGCACTGAAGCTCCTCGTCGAGAGAGGGGATATTGTATCCCAGTCACTAATAATCTGACGCGCACTGGGTGAAAGTGATGGTGCTGGAGTGCCCTTTTTGCTACTGACACGTTTCAATATTGAGTCGTGGGCATACCATTTGGCATAGTCTTTCACTTCCAGTGTAACCTGCATAAGATCCTGAGTAGAAGCAATCATGTCGGGGAGTGATAGTTCTCTAGTTTTCATCACTGACACCTTTTTTGAAATCATCTTTGTGATCTTCGAGCATCCTTGTCAGGTAGGCACTTTGAGCACCGAGGTCAACATCATGTTGGAGCGTTTCGATTAAGAAAGAAATCACAGCGTCGGAAAGCTTGGTGTCGATCTGGGCGATTAAGCGTTCTTTTTCGCTTGCCATTTCAGCATTTAGTTTTGCTTTTACTTCTTCACGGTAGGCTTCAATATCCTTGCGCCCGCCATTGATGGCATCGTCAGCTTGAACATGCATATCACGGAGCGCATTTTTATACTGTTCAAGTTCATCGTTGACAATTTTGCCACCAATTTTATGCAACTGATCAGTCAGTGTACCAGCAGTTTCACCAAGATCTTTTTGTAGTTCAAGTGCAGCCTGGTCGAGCATCGTTTGATATTTCTTTTGTGCATCAGCCAAGAGTTGGTCACGGACTGCAGCGGGGAGATGGGCGCTATGATCGACAACTGCCTTCTTGTCTTCTTTGTGCGGCCGGAAATGTGCATAGGCGTGCTGAAGGGCGAGAGTGATCAAGCCACCAATGATGACTGCGTTGACGAGAAGAAATATTTGTATAAATGTCATAGTTTTGTCAGCACCAAATAAATAGCAATAAAGCTCGCACCAAGAATACCAATGACGAGTCCAGACATTTGAATCACGTTACGATATACCGCGCTTTGAGAGAGTGGGTTACGACCGACAGAAATAATGCCGTTACGGATCATTGAATAGACGATGATCATAACGGTGATTAGAGTAACAACAAAGATACCAGCACTGATCAAGATCGGGAGTGGGTTAACGTTGCGACCGGCAAACGCATTGGCAATGTTTTGGATTGATGAAGGTATGAGAGTTTTCTCTGGTTGCTTGAAATATGATGAGACGTTGACGAGGACGGCTATTTCGCCCACCATAACTTGTTGGTCTTTGCCGGTGTCATCTTTGATGGTTTGATTGGCGCCACCTTCAAACGAACCTTGGGCAACACCAATAATTCGCGCGTTATCAGTCGCTTTCATGCCAACACCAGTAATAGGCGAGGCGGTGATATAGTCTCCTCGTTCGACTATACCGTTAATATCAGAGACGAGCACGCGCAGGGTTCCACTCGTTGCGACTTGCACCTGGTTTGCAAGATTATTGGTGAGTGATAGTGATGAACTGTTTGCACCAACGACAATGCCAAGCAGGTTGGCAGCATTTGTGTGGTTGGCAGCAACGACTTCATCTGACGAATTCTCTTTTAGACTGACAATTGAGTCTATTGCCAACGGCTCGGTACTTGAATAGCTTTGTGAAATCAGCGAAGCTGCACCAGCGTAGGGTGCAACGACGAAAGCGAAGAGGACACTTAATAGTGACGAGACAACCACGAGTCGTCGACCGGATGCAGAAAGGGTCGCAGATAAAGTACTTTTCATGTCGGTGTTATATATGTATTCCTCTAATGCTTTTAGTATACCAAAGAGGCTTCGATTCCGGTTGAGAAAGTGATACTATATATTGTGAAGTAAATCATCACTCAATGGTGATGCATCGTCTACATATCAATATTATTCAGGAAAAAATAATGCACCATCACTTGAGTACTCGAAGTAAGCTTATTATTATGCTCTCAGTGATGGCCAGTTTGTTCTTGGTCGCTCTCGACCAGACTATTATTGCGACTGCTCTTGGCAAGATTGTTGAAGAATTTAACTCTTTTGATTCACTAAGCTGGATCGTTACCGCCTACCTAATTACGACGACTATCACTGTGCCAATCGCGGGGAAATTTTCTGACCTTTTTGGACGACGCAAAATGCTATTAATCGGTGTGGGCATCTTCGCGGCCGGTTCGTTAATGGGTGGTATGAGTCATAACGTCCTCGAACTTATTTTGTGGCGAGCATTCCAAGGTATTGGCGGTGGTATTATTACTGCTAACGCATTTACTATTGTTGGAGACTTGTTTGCCGCTCGCGAACGGGGCCGTTGGCAGGGACTGATTGGTGCAGTCTTCGGATTGAGTTCTATCGTTGGCCCACTTCTTGGCGGCTGGCTGACTGACGGTCAGATGATAGGAGGCCTTCTCACTAACTGGCGTTGGACCTTATTCCTAAATGTTCCAATTGCAATTCTTGCCTTTGCGCTTATTGCCATCTTCTGTCCGCCACTCCGTCACGACGACCGTAAACCCAAAATTGACTACGCAGGTGCTGGCCTCCTCGCAGTATTCCTTGGGGTTCTCATTTTGGCAGTTGATAACACGGGCACTATCTTTAAGGGACTGCTTGATACGACAGGGTTGTCACTCGTCGGTCTGCGCGTGATTATGTACAGTATTGTCGTTGCGGCTGGTATTTCATTGATCTTAGTAGAACGAAAGGTGAAAGAGCCAATCTTGCCACTCGAATTCTTTAAGAATAAGAACTTCGTCCTACTTGTCTCTATAGCGGCACTCTTTGGAGCTTCATTTATGGGTTCTATCCTGTATCTGACACAGTTTAATCAACAAGTTTTTGGGGCCACACCAACTGAATCTGGCTTGATGCTATTACCAATGGTGGGTGGATTGATGTTGACGAGTATTGCCTCTGGTCAAATCATTTCACGCATTGGTCGATACAAGATCTTCATGCAAGTCGGATTTATATTGGCAACAATGTGTATGATTGCACTCACGACACTAAACCCTCAATCTGGCTATACCTATGAAGCTATCATTATGATCTTCTTGGGAATGGGAATGGGTGTCGCGATGCCAACATTGAACCTAGCGGTCCAGAACGAGTTTGAACAGCGTAAACTCGGTGTTGCGACAAGCTCAAACCAACTCTTTAGAAGTCTTGGCTCGACTCTTGGTACGGCTGTATTTGGCGCGCTACTCACCGCAGGTATCATTGCAAACATTGCTCCCATCCAAGCGACACCGTACGTTCAAACATTGAGTAGAAGCTCTGAAGTTTCAAGGTTGGGTGATATTAATGACCCGAATACGTTGTTGACGATTAATATGCCGGCAGTCCAAAAAGAAATTACTGCTGGGGCAGAGAAAGGCTTCGCGACGCTTCCAGCACCTATTGCAGATGCTGCTACGACGAAGTTCCTCGATAACCAAAAGAACTTCTCAAGTCTTGTCACTCAAACCTTCTCCGATAGTCTCTCGCGCATCTTCGTTGTCGCTAGTATCTTAATGGCGGTTGCGACGGTCCTTGTGTTCCTCCTCACAGAGCGTCCTCTTAAGTCTGCTAAACCAACTGACACTCCTGGTGAAGCGTAGTAATATTTACATTTTTAACACATTATACAATAAAATGCTTGTGCTACTTGGTGCAAGCGTTTTAAGATAGAACCAGTAGCGCTTTGAGTAGGCGCATTCTTGACTGTTTGGTTGTCGCTTGATACTATGGATCATGCGTCTCTCGTCAAAACTATAATGTAAAGGTCGGAGTACGAGAGGCAGTACGTAGTACAAGGAGTGTATCAATCACATGCCTATAGCAATCGAATTTGTGCCATCACGGCGCAAAAAGATCGCAGTGGATGTGGTGCCCGCCGATTGGCGAATATTTATTGCACACTAGGAGTCGTCTGACTCATCACAAAAAGAAAACACCCCAAGGCACCGGGGTGTTTTCGCTTTTTAATATACTTTTTAATTGGTACTGAGTGCGGTATCGATCAATGCCTTAAGCTTCGCACTATTTCCTTGCACGATAGCTCCTGAAACGTCTGCGTCAACCTTTTTACCGTTAAGGAAGAAGGTAGGTGTCGCATCGACTGAATCCTTCTTAGCGAGTGCTTGGTCGAATGAAATTTTCTGGTTGACCGCGCTAGCTGCAAGATCCTTTAAGAATTGATCTTTGTTTGCGCCAAGGGCAACAGCATATTCAACGAATTTGTCGGTACGAGCAGCACCAGTGAGGGTGTTCCATTCGTCCTGGCTTTCATAGACTAGGTTGTGCATCTCCCAATACTTACCTTGAAGACCAGCGGCTTCAGCAGCAGCAGAGGCAACACGGGCATTCGGGTGAATAGTCGTCAATGGGAAATTACGGAAGATGAAGAGAATCTTATCTTTGTATTCTTCAGTCAGGGCTTTAATCTGGGGGTGTGCACCACCACAGCTTGGGCACTGAAAGTCCCCGTATTCTATCAATACAACTTTACTATCTGTTTTGCCAAATGTATGGTCGGCGATCTGACCATTTTGTTTGCTGGCAACTGCAACACTATTAGTACCGACGCCGGTTACATTAATAGGTGGACTTGAAATACGTGACCAAACAATAAGGCCTCCGAATAACAAGACAATAACTGAGCCAAAAATAATCCACGCTGTTTTACTCACTAGTTCTTAACCTCCAATTTACTATACTCATTGTAGCAGAAAATCATTGTCGCTCTTGATGGTAACTAAGGTACAATATGGGTAAGCATGTTTACTTTCTTAGCAATTATTACGACGATCACGTTCTTCCTACTAATTCTTGTTGCTAGTATGCAACCATTGCCAAATGTCGTCAGTATTTCAGAGCTTACCCGACGGGCTAAGAGGGGTACGAAAGAAGCAAAGACGACACTTCGCCGCGAACAATATCTTCCCGATGTAGTAGCACTTCTTCGAGTTAAAATTGCCATCCTTCTTGTCGTCTTTGTCCTATTGTCGGTTGTTACTTTCGGCTGGTTAGTTGGAACGATCGTTGCCATCGTGATTGCTTTTGAGTACGGAGCGATAGCACGCATTAGTGTGTGGCATCGCTTGAGCCAGAATCTCTACACACGACTGGAACCCCACGTCATTGCAATAGCAGAACGATACCCAATCCTTTTTTCATTTATCCGCAGTCTTCCATCGTATAGCAGTAAAGCTGATCACCGGATTGATTCTCGTGAAGAACTCCAGCAACTCATTGACGATGCAGGCGATGTTATTAGTGACAATGAACGGACACTCATTGTTCATGCTTTAGGATTTAATCAACAGCGTGTCGACAGTGTTATGACGCCAAAAAGTGTCATTGATAGTATCAAGAAGACCGAGTTTCTTGGTCCGCTCGTTCTGAGCGAACTACACGATCTTGGACACAGTCGGTTACCAGTTATTGGCAGTGATATTCATCATGTTGTCGGTGTTCTTCATTTAAAGAACCTTTTATCACTTGATATAAAGAATTCTGTCACTGCTGAAAAGGCAATGGAAGCAAAAGTCTTTTATATCCACCAAGAAGAATCGCTCGAGCATGCGTTAGCTGCATTTTTGAAGACACATCACCATCTTTTTATCGTTATTAACGATGATCGTGAGACAGTCGGACTTTTGACACTCGAAGATGTCATGGAAGCACTTTTGGGTCGTAAGATTCTGGACGAAGATGACAATCACGAAGACTTGCGCGCCATTGCCACTCGCATCGCACTGGACAACAATTCCCCTGAAAACCACACCGACGTCTAGCCCCTGATCTAAAGAGGTGGTAGAATACCCTAAGTATGACACGAACATTGATGAATGAATTAGCAGCCAAAGCGGGTGAAACCGTCACCATTCAAGGCTGGTTGCACAAAAAGCGATTACTTGGTGGACTTAACTTTATTACACTTCGGGACCGTTCCGGAATTGCACAAAGTTTGATCGACAATAAAGACGAAGTCGAAAAACTACGCGGTCTCCAAACCGGGACTGTCTTGGCGTTAACTGGTGTTTCAACTGCCGACGAACGTGCACCGGGTGGAGCTGAGCTACATGATGTCACAGTTGAAGTGCTTGTACCGGTTATTTACGAATCGCCAATCGAAATCGACAAGCCACTTGATCACAAGTCTGATAATCTCGATACTTTGTTTGAAAACCGTGTTATTGGTCTTCGCAACCTCAGAGAAACAAATATTTTCCGCATACAGGCAGGGGTTAAAGAAGCCGCTCGACAATATCTTCATGGGTTAGATTTTACTGAATTCAACTCGCCAAAACTTTTACCTGGTGCAAGTGAAGGTGGCGCAGAAGTCTTTACTCTCGATTATTTCGGGAAAGAGGCAACTTTGGCTCAAAGCGGTCAATTCTATAAGCAGATAATGGTTGGTGTCTTTGAACGTGGCTATGAGATGGGCTCAACCTACCGTGCTGAACCTTCGGCAACAACGCGTCACATGACCGAGTACATCACAATCGATGCAGAAATGGGCTTCATTGACTTCCAAGAACTCCTTTCAGTTACTGGAGGGCTGTTGAAGGCTGTGAGTACTGATGTTTGGGCGAAGTATGAATCACAATTGAAACAATGGAATGCACAGCCGATAGTATTACCTGAATCAATTCCGCAACTTCCTCTCGAAAAAATTCATGATCTTTATAGTGAAGCAACGGGTGAAAATAGTCGTGGCGAAAAAGATATGCGTCCCGACGAAGAAAAATGGATTACTGAATATGCCAAGAAAAACCTTGGCAGTGAGGCCGTCTTTGTTACTGAATGGCCAGCCAGCGAAATGAAATTCTATCACCGCAAGTCGACTGAAAATCCTGAGCTTGCTGAACGTGCTGACCTCATTTTCCGTGGTGTTGAAATTGCAACTATTAGTATGCGCGAAAACCGCTATGATGTTTTGGTTGAACAGCTTAAGACAATTGCCGGTGGTGATCCTGAAGCTGATGGTTTCAAATACTATCTGCAGGCCTTCCAATACGGGCTCCCTGTTCATGGTGGCTTTGGTATGGGCCTCGAACGTCTCACTCAAAAGATCATTGGCCTCAATAATATCAAAGAAGCCAGTCTCTTCCCGCGTGATATCAACCGCCTGACACCATAGGTACGACGGGTCGATTAACCAAAAAGCAAAAAAGCAGCTATCTGATGACGAAGCGCTATAATAAAGCTTATGCAATCCGAAGAAACAGACACTCTACCACCTGCTGCACCACTCGAAAATAGTGATCCGGTCAAAATCGAACCGGTCGAGCCATTGAAACCTATTAAAAAAATGCCCCGTCAGCGGCACTTCCTCGCCGTATTCTTCATTAGCTTCATGTGGGGAACCTTCGGGGTCGACCGTTTTTATATGGGATATTGGGTGACTGGATTCTTGAAGCTTATGACGTTCGGCGGCTTTGGACTCTGGGCGATGATCGATCTTATTATCATCATGACCGGTACGATGAAAGATAAGCAAGGTAGAGATATGCTCCAGGTGGCTGAATATAAGAGGTTTGCTGCACGAACGATTCTCATTTTTGCTATTTCCCTTGGTCTTTTTGTCTTACTTAATGGCATTGCAATTATTGTGACTGTGACCCAGCTCATTTCTGGACTTCAAGACGGTAGTTTAAATGGTATCGATATCAATCAGTTACAAAGTGGTGGCGGTCTGAGTCCAGACCAAATAAAATCACTCGGTTTATAGCGACGGCTTATTGTCGAGTGAGTGCCATACATACCAACTAGCAACAGACTCGTAAGGATGCCATTTGTGTTTCTTAGCAATCTTTTCCATTTCTTCGGGTGTCGGTTTTTCTTTTAGATCATAAAGTGCATAGATTCCATTTTTAATACCAAGATCACCCGTCGGCAATACATCCATTCGTCCCATACAAAAAAGGAGGAACATGTGAACGGTCCAAACACCAACACCTTTTATTTTTGTGAGCTCAGCAATAATTTCTTCATTAGTAAGGCTGTCGAGGTGATTAAATTCAACACTCTTTTCAAGGACCTTGACAGCCAGGTCTTGAATATATGTCGCTTTTTGCCGAGATAGACCAACGCCTCGAAACGCCTCAACATCTTTCTCGAGAATCTGGCCTGGTGTCGGAAATTCATCTCCGGGAAAAAGATCGAGAAAGCGGTTCATGATCGTGCGGGCGGCTTTAACGCTGAGTTGTTGAGATACGATACTCTCAACCAATTCCTGATAATAGTTTTTGTGTGGTGTTATGGTTGGCAGACCAGCTTTGGCAATGACTGGAGTAAGCGTAGGGTCAACACTCGCTAAGTAATCAGCGGCTGTCTTTAGAGAAACAGGGTTAGCGAGATCTTTCACTAGTTGATCTCGATGGTCTCACCATCGATACGTCTATATTCAATGTCAGCATCTTTCGCAAAGCGATCAATTAAGCGATCAACGATACTTTGGCCAGCAGGTGACAGAATAGCATCATGAGTAGGAAAAGCAGAACGAGGGGCGACTGCTAACAAGAAATCGACGGCTTCGCTTACTTTCATCCAGGGAGCCCCAACGGGTAGTGCGAGTGTGTCGACCGATTTCTCTGGAATGGTAAATGAGTCACCAGGATAATATATTCGTTCATCGATCATCACGCCGACATTTTGAGTAACTGGTAGCGACGGGTGAATTGTCGCGTGATCTTCACCAAAGAATTCAAGCTCAATGCCCTCGATGGTGAAGTTATCACCTCCGCGAACGGTACGAGTTTCGAAGTTTTTTAATTGAGAGGTAACGTCAGCAGGCCCCATGATAACAACATTTGGGTGAGTTTTGACAATGCTTGCAAGGTGGTTAACGTCAAGGTGGTCGCCATGTTCATGAGTAATCACAACAGCGACTACTTCGTTATCAGGCATAACAAAATCTGTCGTCAATCCACCAGGGTCCACAACAAGAACTTTTCCTTCTTTTTCCACAACAAAACAAGCGTGTTCGTATTTTGTGAGTTGCATTAATCCTCCTTGAACCATTTTGTGTATGCCGCACGAGCTTTAATAATCTTCGGCGTAATCACAATTGAACAGTAGCCATTGCCTGGATTTTGATTGAAGTAATCTTGATGTTCATCTTCTGCAGGGAAGAATGTATCGAGTGGTTTGATTTCGGTCACGATCGGGTCGTTCCAGTGTGTCTTAGCGCGAATTTCAGCAGCTTCGAACGCCGCCTTCTGAGTATCGTTTGTATAGTACATAGCCGATCGATACTGTGTCCCTACATCGGCACCTTGGCGGTTCAATGTCGTCGGGTCATGGATTAAGAAAAAAAGATCAAGAATTGTCTCAGAGGGAATGATATTTTCGTCAAACGTAATTTCAACTGCTTCGGCGTGACCTGTTTCACCAGTCGCTACTTGATAGTAGGTTGGGTTGTCGGTCGCACCGCCAGCGTATCCACTGACGACACTCGTGACGCCTTTTAGTCGTCGATAGACGGCATCCAAGCACCAAAAACATCCTCCTGCAATCACATATGTTGTCATAGTCCTATTATACGCCGGTATAATAGATGAATGAAATCTAAAGATTTTCAAGAAATAATCTGGCAAAAAGGCAATGAATTGTTTCGTACGATGCCGTGGCGTGATAATACCGAGCCTTATTTCGTATTGGTGAGCGAGTTGATGCTTCAGCAAACACAGGTCGATCGAGTGATTCCAAAATTTCATCAATTTATGGAATCCTTTCCGACCATCCAAGTGCTCGCCCGTGCATCACTGGGTGACGTGCTCACTGTGTGGAGCGGACTGGGTTACAACCGTCGGGCAAAGTTTCTTCATGAAGCAGCCAAGAAAGTCATAGTAGACTTTAATGGGCAAATCCCAACGACGTTTGAGGGCCTCGTCACACTTCCTGGAGTCGGTCCGAATACTGCCGGAGCAGTGTTAGTCTATAGCTTCAATCAACCTGTCATCTTTGTCGAAACTAACATTCGGACAGTGTATTTTTATCATCTATTTGAAGATGCGACACTTATTAGTGACACTGAGCTGAGAGAAAAGGTAACTGAAACGTTAGATCATGAACACCCACGTGAATGGTACTGGGCATTGATGGATTACGGTGCATATCTAAAGAAACAGGGTGTGGGACAGATTGATCGCAGTCGCCACTATAAAAAGCAGGCTCCGCTAAAAGGAAGTCTGCGTGAGGTGAGGGGTCAGATCTTGAAAGCACTCACCATAAAGGATATGTCAAAGACGGAACTCGCGAAACGTATGCCTGAAGATGAGCGATACGAACAAGCCATAACTGCACTATTGAACGAAGGTCTTGTGGTGAAGACTGCTAACCGATTACATTTAACGCGATAAACGGTATAATGAGATAACATGAAATTGCCCGCCCGACTACTTGTTGTAGGAATACTTGCTACCATCTTTATGGCCGTCTTCGCGGTCAAAGATTCGTATGCGCAGGCGTCACTGACTGACGATCAGCTACACAAGATAAGTGTCAATTGCGTGTCTATTAAAAATACCTTAAACCAGCTTCACGCTACCGATGCCTTACTCCGTGTTAATAGGGGACAGATTTACGAGGCGATGAGCACAAAGTTGATGGATCGTTTTAACACTCGTTTGGCGAGTAACGGACTTGATGCCACTGGAACGGTTGCAGTCACTGTGAGCTATCGATCGGCCCTGGACACCTTCCGGACCGACTACCAGTCGTATGAACGTCAAATGACGACGGCTATTCGAACAGACTGTAGTAAGAAGCCGGGTGATTTTTATGCTGCGGTTGAAGATGCTCGTACAAAACGAAACAAGGTCCATGCCGATGTCCTCAAACTACATCAGTATATTGATGACTACCGTTCGGCCGTCAATGATTTTTATATTAACTTCGCACGAGTGAGAGGGGAATAATATGGACGAAACATCTGAAAAAGCAGTCGCAATCGAAGATATGAATTTTTGGGATAAACATCGATTCTTGGTTCTTGTCGCTATCACTATTGTGATCTCTATCATACTCGTTATCGTTAGTCTTGTTATCTACAACGTCAGTGGCTCAGCGCAACTAGACTTGAGCCGTCCAGGTTATCAATCAGTCAGCGGTAAAGTTGATAAAACCGATAATATTGATGAATACAATAGCTCAGGCCCCGTCAACAAATCAACAGTTGATGAATTTACGAAACTTTATGATGCTCAAGCTGTTAAGGCAAAAGCAGTCAATGCGTATAATGGCGACCCATTAAATCCGGAAGTTCTTGAGTTCGGTAACGATGCCGTATCAACAGATAATTAAATTTCTTCGCCGTTGAAAAGTCGGATTGCTTTAAACGCGTGTTCGCCAAGCGGACCACCAAGCGGAAACTTATCGAAATCTGTCGCAAGCGCACGGTTCCGGTAGTTTGGATCTTCGGTCAGTTCTCGACCAAGCCACGTAAAGGGAACGAACCTCTCTGAAGCAGCTATTTTTTCTTCAGTCGTTGCACCAGCGAACTCGATTTCCGTCATCGTAAGCCCGCGGTGACGTTGCAAAAATGCATCAATCGCTACCTCATGTGGTCCAAAAGAACTGATTCGACGAAGCTTTTGTAGTGTTCGATTGTGAGTTTGCTCCCATAACTCATGAAATAGATCTTCAGGGATCTCTGCTTCATTGATCGGTTCACCACGTACAAGACCAGATGAAGATTTCACTGTCATCGTGTAGCTCGTCTCGTCCGTGTGCGTATCGACAATTGTTCGGACGCGTAGTTCAGACCCTTTATTACCGATTGCAACGTAGCCCTGCTCGATTAAAAGCTCTTGGGTGATATCAAGCTCTGGAATAGTATCGGGGTCAACTTCAAAACGTCGTTCGACTTCTGCTTTCTTGGGTAGGGCTCTTTCTAGGTCTGTCATAATTTCTCCTTTAATTGTACTAATAAATAGGGGTCGCGCAAGCTTAAGCAGAGAGGAGATTAAAGGCCTCTTCACTTTCTAATTCGAATAATTCACAGAGAAGGGCATGGGCGTCGATGATTTCTGGAAACTCTTCATACTTTTCTCGAAGTCGAGCGTTCAACTTTAAATGATCTTCTAGAAGCGTCGCAGCAGATTCAACATTAAAATCTTCAACCATAATACGGACACCATCACCTAATATATCCACGAGAACGGGCATTAGTTTATCAACTGCTCTGACAAATCGTGATTCAAGGCTCTGCTGAGACTCGTACGCTCGAACAAGTGCTCCGGTGTATGGTGGGAGCGTCTCGATGAGCTCATCGAGCGCATCGTGTTCTAGTTGTTCTTTTCGCGCGAGATCTTCGGCTGAAATGTTAAACGTTCCTACATCTGCTGTTTTTAATTCGATGAGATCGTGAACACCTGCATATTGAGCGACTAAACCTGTATCGAGGGTAGCAGGGTATAGAGTATAGGCAAGCTCACTTGCGATGAGGCTCAGCATGTAACTATGTTCGACATCACTCTCGCGCAGACTATCGGCGTAACGAGGAACACGCTCGACTCGGGCAAAATCCATTGCGACTCCTGCGAGGGTAAGTGCAATGGCAGCGATGTGTTGCTGAGGTTCTTTCTGGACCTCTGGGCTGACGAGTTCGGTTAACTCAATTTGGTCAATAAATATTTCTTTATGTTTTTCCATGACTACTCTCCTTTTGTATCTTTTTATTTCTAACAGATACATTTTCATGGTATTTTAGAAGTAGGAAAGGGTATAGGAAGTAAAAATTGAGTCAAATATGATTGAGCAAATATCCATAGATCATCACATCCAGCGTTATATGATTGATGTACTCATGTTTCGCGAAATAGCTCGATTTCGTGATCTTCGTCCTCCTAAAACTGATACCAACCTCTTTAGTTATCACTTAAAGTCACTTATTAAATCAGGCATGATTAAAAAAGTTGACGGTGGCTATACGCTTAGTAATCTCGGATTGTCATATGTCGACCGTGTCAGCACACAAAAGAAGGCTATTCGTAAACAGCCAAAAATTATTACCATGCTCTTGATTCAAAATAGTGAAGGGGACGTTTTGTTGCAGAAGCGTGACAAGCAACCATATATCAATGCATGGACATTGCCGTATGGAAAGTTGCATATTGATGACCCAACCCTTGAAATCGCTGCCATGCGTGAGACAAAAGAGAAGTTAGGGATTGAAAATCAGCCTCTGACGCACGCGGGAGACTGTTATATTCGAGTCAAAACGGGTGATGATATACTCTCAACGACGCTAGCACACGTCTTTAAATTTAATAGTGATGACATTAAAGAAAGAGATGATATTGTTTGGGCGCGTCCCCATAAACTTGATCAGTACCGCCTCGCACCAGCCGTTGGTGCAATCGTAGCTCGTGGATTCTTCAATGACCCCTTCTTCTTTGAAGAGTTCGAAGCTGACTGGTATAGTTAAACTATGAATTTAGACGAATATCAAACACTTGCCAAAAGAACTGCTGCGCCAAAAGATAAAAAAGATGAAGTCTTTCATTTGATTCTTGGGTTGGTTGGTGAAACCGGTGAAATCGCCGAAAAGACAAAGAAGATCGTCCGTGATAACGGAAGTGATTTTAGTAAACTCGACCTTACTGATTTGAAAAAAGAACTTGGTGATGTGTTGTGGTATATTGCAATCCTGGCTGACTACTTTGATATCTCACTCGATGAGATCGGTACGAAAAATATCGAAAAACTTGCGAGTCGTCTCGACCGTGGCACTCTTGGTGGTAGTGGCGACAACCGCTAATTTTTATTGATAAAATCAGCAATAGTTTTAGATGGAACGGTGTTGTCGCGGTAGAGAGCGATCGTATTGTACGCATTGCCTTCAATCATGGCAGAAAGTCGTTTGTCAGAACTTTCGTCGAATAAGCAAAGAACTGGTCGCCCTAGCTTTTCAGCAACTCCAATTTCATACCCGACGCCGAGCGAAGGATTGGTCGCTTCGACAATGACAAGATCACACTCTTGGATCATCTTTACGTCACGGGCATATATTTGATCAGCCGGCAGAGGACTCCCACCATAGAGTAAAACATCTTTCACAAATACTTCACTGATTACTTCAGCACCAGCAGCTTTGATCGCTTCAACAATTGCTAGGTAGTTTGAGGTGTCACCACCACCACGAATAGCACAGGCGAAGTAGACTTTTTTCACTGCGCAAGTCTTTCGCGTACCCAGCTATCAATTGTCCCAGCACCCATACAGAGGACGAGTGCCCCTTGTTTGCGCGCTGTTTGGATGTGTTCCCATAAACTATCATCAAATTCAGCAATATGGACGTGATCTTTATTGGTTATCGCTTTGGTTAATTCTTCCGGTGACAAAATTGGCTCATTCGGATCCTCACGAGACAAGTATGTCGGGAGCCAATAGACGTCATCAGCCTGCTCAAATTTATTACTGTACATATCACGGACGCGATATTGACGACGGTTTTGATGCGGCTGGTATACCAAGACAACATGATCAGATAATTCGCGCGCTAACTGTAATGTGGCTATGATCTCTTCGGGGTGGTGGCCATAGTCAGTGTAAAGATTATCGGCCAGTTTTTCGAAACGTCGATCTGTTCCAGGAAACGTACCAAGTGCTGCAATGACGTCTTCTTCCGTGCCAATTCCTAGATATTCAGCCGCTTTTACAACAAGTGTGGCATTGCGACGGTTGTGCGCGCCAGGGAGAGACAGATCAAGAGCTTCTTCAAGGACCCATGACTTTGGAGTGTCAACGTTGATATAATTGGCATCATTTTTCCAGATAATTGTATGCTCAGATTGATCAATAAACTGACGAAATACATCGGTATATTGAGATTCTTCAGGGTAGGTATCGGGGTGATCATAATCGATCGATGTTATCATCGAGAGAAATGGTGAGAAGTGCAAAAAATTACGGTCATATTCATCGCATTCATAAATGAAATATTCACTCCTTGGATCAAATTTTCCACTCGGGCCAAATGAAAGGGTTGTGCCAACCGAGTAACTAACCGGAATGCCAAGTTGTTGCATCATCCATACAGTCATACCAGTGGTAGTGGTTTTACCATGTGTCCCTGCGATAGCAATGAGCTTTAGACCTTTTTCTTGGATGATATAGGCTAAAAATTCATCACGTTTACTGGTTCGAATTCCTAATTCTTTGGCAAGGAGTAATTCGGCGTGATCTTCAGGTAAAGCAGCTGTGTAAACAAACCAATCAATCGGTGCCGCTTCGTGACTTGCACGAAGGAACGTTCCATCTTGTCCGATATTGACGAGCACTCCTTCGGCTCTCAGTTCATCTGTCACTAAGCCTTCAACTAGATCAGACCCCATAACAGTGTGGCCAGCGTCACGAGCAATCTCTGTTAACGGGCCGATGCCGACGCCTCCCAAACCCGAAAAATAGATATTCATATGTCCCCAGTATATCACTTGGACAAGGGGACCAACTGTGGTGTAATAGAGAAAGTAAAAGTGGGCATTAGACAAACATGATACAAAAATTTATTCACCGGCTCCTCCTTCGACGTCATTTCTGGCGGACGGCTACTTTTAGCGAAGTTGCGGAACTGTATGCATCACGCATGCTCCGTATTCTTGCGTTGAACATGACCGCTGCCTTCACTTCAATTTTCCTCTATCAGAACGGCTATAGCGTCTTATTCATTACACTTCTTTGGGCCGGGTTCTTTTTTTACAAGTTCCTCATTGCCTTACCGATGGCGGCGATTATCGCTCATGTCGGTCCAAAACACGCAATTCTCTATGCTAACCTTATGTATATTCCAGGACTCATTTCGTTGGCATTTCTCCCATCGTTTGGAGCAGTCGTCTTAATTCCAATGGTTATTTTTCAGGCAACATCATCGATGATGTATCAAATTGCGTATATGGTTAACTTCTCAAAAGTAAAGAGTATTGAGCACGCTGGTAAAGAAATTGCGTACATGAATATTATCGAAAAGATTACGACAGGACTGAGCCCACTTCTTGGGGGAGTACTGGCATTCTTGTTTGGTCCACAGATTGTTATCGTCCTTGCTGCGTTGCTTTTCGTCGTGGCCGCAGTTCCACTCTTTAAATCTGCTGAACAAGAGTCGCCTCGTCAGAAACTTGTTTTTACGGGTTTTCCATGGCATTTAGTGACTCGTAACGTCGCTGCTGAGACAGCCCGTGGATTTGATTTATTTACTTCAGGAACGGTCTGGTCGTTATTCACAGCCATTACTATCATCGGTATTGCAGCTGATAATCAAATATATGCAACAAACGGTCTTCTAAGCTCGGTGATTCTCCTTGCTGCTCTCGGCGCCTCATATGCTTATGGGCGGCTGATTGATCGCCGTCGGGGTAGGGAACTGCTTCTATTTGGGACAATTGCAAACTCGATTACACACTTGTCGCGACCATTTATTGCCACAACCGTTGGTATTGCTGGTTTAAATATTGCCAATGAAGCCGCCACTGCGGGATATTCTATGGCGTATACACGAGGGAGTTTTGATAGTGCTGACCTTTCAGGTCAACGTACGACGTATCTCGGCCTCATGGAAGCGTTAACCGCACTCGGCTCGACTCTTGCCGCAGGAGTCCTGGCGCTGATGCTGTGCGTGCTCCCAGATGCCCATGCGATGGAGTATTTCTTTTATGTCGCTGCTGCAGTTGTCCTATTGATCGCAACTGCTCGTTTTCCACTCTACCGTCGATAACGCTCATGCTACAATAAGGGCAAGTAATAAGGTGGGAAACCTCTAAGGTAGTGGCAGACAAACGGCAAGTTCGACGAAGCATCAAAGACCTGCAGCGTATCAAAACGTGGCAGCTTTTGGTATTGCTGATTTTAGTCGGCTTTTTATCAGCCACATTCTTACGTTTGAATAACATTGGTATGGTCGAGCGAAGGTCGGCAGTTATCTCTGCTGATGTCGCTGGTAATCAAGACGATACGATTAGAAGATTGTACGATCTACAACGATATGTCAGTAGTCACATGAACACCGATATGGGTAAAGGAGTCTACCTCCAAGAGAGTTACAAACGTGACAGTCAGGCTGTCCTCGATAAGGCTTCTGGGGACCAAAACGCTAACGGTAATATTTATAAAAAAGCACAAGAAGTGTGTGCTCCAAGATTCAGTCACTATTCAAGTGCATATTTGCAGTGTACCACTAGTGAATTGGCAAAATATCCCGCTGCGACCGAGCTTATTGCGGCGGCAAAATTACCTTCAGCTAACAGCTATTTACACGATTATGTTTCACCGGTTTGGTCACCTGATTTTGCAGGCTGGTCCTTGGTCGTCTGTGGGATTATTGTCGTGCTCATTTTGGTGCGTCTGATTGGTCTGATCGTACTCAAAGTGTTACTCCAACGTGACTACCGGAGCGTTTAACTGTTGACAGGAGTATCCTCGAGGCTATAAGCTTACACTCGTATAGCACTAATAGGAGGTATAAGAACTACCATGGCTTACAGTCACACAAACTCAAAAGGCGTTACATACTACTTGCACAGCACCGAAGTAACACTTCGTGGTGGCAAACCACAAACAATCTACTTTTTCGCTAAAGTAGAGAAGAACGCGAAGGGTCAACCAGTTGACCTTCCAGAAGACCGCGTTGTTAAGGAAAACCCACGCAATGGATTCCTTACTGTTTCAAAGAAGAAATAGTTAAAAAACACTATTGCACCTTAAGCAATTTGGCCATATACTAAAGCCAAACAAACAGGTGCCAAACTAGCCCCCTCCCCGGGGGCTTTTTTGTTGAGATTTTTCTCGCTATCTGACGGGGGTAGGAGTACAATAAAAACATATGGTAAAAATGGTAGAGGTCAAAAACCTCAAGAAACGATACGGTTCAAAACAGGCCGTCGATGGAGTCAGCTTTTCAGTTGAAAAAGGTGAAATCTTCGGCATCCTCGGCCCAAACGGTGCAGGCAAGACGACCACGCTCGAAATGATGGAAACCTTGCGAACGATTGATTCAGGGTCAGTCAAAATAGACGGCATTGATGTCGCCAAAAACCCGCAAGCTATTAAATACATTATTGGTGTGCAACCTCAAACTCCCGCTTTTCAAGATAAGACTCGTCTTACTGAAGTAGTGGAAATGTTTGCTGCAGCGTATGGAGAAAAAGTAGATGCAATGGCATTCCTTCGTGACGTCGATCTTCAAGATAAAGCGAAGAGTTACGTCGAAGACCTTTCTGGCGGACAAAAACAACGGCTCAGTATTACCACTGCACTTGTTCATGGTCCAAAAGTATTCTTTCTCGATGAACCAACAACAGGACTCGACCCGCAAGCTCGCCGTCACCTCTGGGAATTAATTGAACAAGTCCGCGACAAAGGTATTAGCGTTATCATGACGACTCACTATATGGACGAAGCTGAGATTCTTTGTGACCGTATTGCGGTCATGGATAACGGTAAAATTGTCGCCATCGACACGCCAAAGAACCTCATCAAGCAGTTGTTGAAGCGTGGTTTTAAAAAAGAACAAGAAGTTCAACAAGCAAACCTTGAAGACGTCTTTATTGACCTGACCGGCAAGGGTCTGAGAGAGGAATCATAATGAAACCAACTTTGAAACGAGCACTCTTTACCGTTTGGGTCTTTGTTCGTATTAATACCAAGCGATTCTTCCGTGACCGATTGGCGATTTTCTTTACAATCGTCTTCCCGCTCATCTTCCTTTTTGTGTTTGGTAGCCTCAACAGCGGAAGTGGAAATATTTCCCTGAATGTCGCTATCATTAACCAGTCTGATACGAAGTTTGCGACCGACTTTGTCACGCAATCAACAGATAGTAAAATTCTTAAAGTGAATAAAGACGTGACGACTCTTGATCAAGCAAAAGAAAAAATGAGTCGCTCAGAACTAGATGCGACAATTATTTTGCCGAAGAATTTTGGTAAAGTGGCTGAAGGTTCAACGTACCCGACAGGAGAGGCAGAAGTTGTCTATACACAAAACAACCAACAGTCTGCATCGGCGCTGATATCGGTGCTTAATACACAGTTTAATGCTATTAATGGCAACTTAGTGACGAGTGCGACACCATTCACTGTAAAGGGTACTGAACTCAACGAGAAAAGTCTTAGCGCTTTCGACTACACATTCGCTGGATTACTTGGCTTCTCGCTTATTGGTATGGGTGTCTTTGGTCCGGTGAACGTTTTCCCTGAGCTAAAGAAAATGGGCATTCTGAGACGCCTCAGTACCACGCCACTCCGTGTGTGGCAGTATTTCCTCGCAACGATGATCGGCCAGGCAGTTATTAGCATGGTAAGTTTCGTCGCGCTATTTGGTGTCGCAATTCTCGTATTTCACTTACAAATAGTGGGGAATTGGTTTGAATTAATACCATTCCTACTCTTTGGTATGATTACCATCCTTGGTATTGGCCTCGCACTTGGTGGTTGGGCAAAGAACGAACGCCAGGCAGCACCGTTATCGAATATCATTGTATTTCCAATGCTGTTTTTGTCTGGTACTTTCTTCCCACGGTTCTTAATGCCAGACTGGTTACAAAATATCTCGGCCTTTCTTCCGCTAACACCAATTATTGATGGTGTTCGTCTGATTGCTACGGAAGGCAAACACTTTATTGATATCTTGCCACAGATTGGTTTAATCGGTGCATGGCTGGTGATCATCTACTTCATTGCGTTCAAAGTCTTCCGCTGGGAATAGTAGCAAAACCACATAATTGACTTTTCATTATGCTTATGCTATTATAAACTCTATGGTACGACAAACACAAACAGGAATAGAAGCAGGATGGATCACTCCACGTCCAAAGGACTGGGATGAGCGATTCAATACCGGCTTCACGGATGATAGCCAGCTTACTGCTGCTGATCGTCGTGCGTACAAAGAAGTCGCAACCTCACCTACAAAACCGCGCATATCGAATGAAGAATTTGATGCAATACTCGCAAAAGCTGAACATAATCGTCTCATGCATCAGCGCGCTGTAGAGAAAGGTCATGCAGCCTTTCAAGACATAATCGCACCTCCTCAACCAGAGGTTATGCAGACTCGTCGCTCACTTCGTGAACAAGAACGTCAACAAAAGAAACGTAATCTTTTCGGTAAGAGTTAGAATAATAGTATGGTAGATCGCGAACCTCGAGCACCAAAACCAAAAGATATTGTTTCACTTGACGAGACGTTATTCGATGACGCCATTATAGACGCAATAACTCCCGAGTATTCGACTCCAGAACAGACGATGCGAAGTTTGGGTATTACCAAGCCTGAGCCTGTTATTCCTGAGTTGAAAGAACCAAAACCTGGAGCTTCGGTAGACCTTGAGATGCGATTTTCTGCTGCTAGTACGATTATGAAACACTTTAATCATCAAGCTATATTGGAGAGTGCAAAGAAAGTTCGTGGTGTCGGCGGTAATAAATTCGATAGCTTTTACAATGGAAAGCATAAAAATCCTGACGCCTGGTTTGAGGGTATGAAGGATAAAGATGCCATGATGGGTGACCATGCGAAAGAAGCGCTTGATGTACTCAATGCAAGCGATGCTATGTATAAAGCTGGATTTGAGGCAGACGAGATTGCGGCTGCCCGCCGCATTGTCCAAAGAGAAACGAGTGACTTTTTGCCAGGAGCCTCGAATGGTCCAGCGAGGGCCAAGAAATTGACTGTCTTCGAAAAGACGGCAGAACGTGCCGCACAAGTAAAAAAAGAAACTTCGGAATAAACGAAGCTTCTTTATTATCTATTGGTGGGGCTGGATAGAGTTGAACTATCTACCAAGTGGTTATGAGCCGCCTGCTCTGACCGATGAGCTACAGCCCCACGCAGAGGTTATTATAGCCTATTTACCCCTTATGGGCTATAATGGCGTTAGAAAAGAATCATGAAAAAAACAAACATTCGAAGACTCATCTACACAGCTCGCAACAGATACCTCACGCTAAATAACGTGGTTATCTTGGTCGCCTTCCTGATTGCCGCTAGTTGGGTATGGGGATCTTTGGGGATGATGCAACGTAACTACAACCTTCAAAAGGAAGTCGATTACAAAAAACGACAGCTTGAGTTGGTTGAGTTACAAAAAGACAATCTCAATCTTCAAAAACGCTATTATCAAACAGCCGAATACCAAGAACTGGCCGTTCGTGAATCATTAGGACTCGTTCGTCCAGGTGAAAAAGTACTGATTTTACCTGAAAATAGCCAAGCAGCCAAAGATGCAGATGCAGTAAAAACAGTGGCAGCTGTTCCGATTGAGCAATCGAGTAATCTAGAGCAATGGGTGAACTTCCTATTTGGCGGATACAGTAAAAGTATCAACAACAAATAAGAGTTGATTAGAGATGAAGGGCTTTGAGAAGCTCAGTGACCGAGTCATTTAAGGTGAATCGATGCGTCGCTTTAATGCGATCACGAGTGCTTGAAGGACCAAGTGCAATCGCTTCATTGATGCTATTGATAAGGGCTGGCGGATCTCGTTGCTTTACGAGTGTCAGGAGTCCACAGTTTGTCTCTGGGAGTCCTCCAAGATTACTGGCAATAACTCGACAACCCGCGTGCTGAGCTTCGATTGAAAGCATACCAAACGGTTCTGCAAAAACGGATGGAACGAGGAGAATGTCAGTGTAGGCGAGGAGTTTAGCCATTGAAGAGACTGTTTTCATGGGAGGTAGCAGTTTTGCATAAGGATAACGGTCGAGCATATGGGCGATAACTTTGCCTTCTTCAACAGCTTGACCAGCCATAACAATACTCACTGTGGCATTGATGGCGCGCATCGCAGGATTATGCATCATTTCGAGGATGGTGTAGATTCCCTTTTCAGGGTGAAGCCTTCCGGCGTAGAGGATGCGAATTTTTTTCGTTGTCTTTGAGCGTTTAATGTTACCAAATATAGGATCGGCGAAAGGAAGAATGACATTGATGCGACTGTAGGGGATACCAAGGTAGAGTGCCCATTGCTGCGCACTATAAATACTGGTGGCCATCACTGTTTTGTTGGCAATATCAGCTTGGCGTGCCGGTTTCTCAGAAACAGGAGGGATGACATTATGAAGTATAATCGCTGCCTTGCGCTTCGTTGGGACGTCATAGGCGTGATTGACGAAGACGACGGTGCCAGAAATTTTGCTGATTTCTTCTGGGTCACGGATGCCTAGGAAAGGAACGTCAGGAAAGTCGGCACGACTTGCTCTGACTGCAGGCCCCACAATCACCACTTGGGCATCAATGCCACGTCTTAAGAGCTCGCGGACGTGTCCAGCGGTAAATGTTTCAGATCCTCCTGTACCGGCGAGCATGGGCTCGCGTGAAGGCCACACAAATGAGATCATCATCACTCCTTAGTTACTATAATTATAGCATATTTAGAGTGATTTTTCAATTTAGAGGAGAGGCTGAAACAAAAAAGATTCCGAACAGCTTTCGAAATCTTTCTTGGTTGCCCAAGTGGAGGCGAATTGGAACCAGATCAGTAGCGAGCTTATCCGCTGGGCAGAACTCCTAGGGGCTGAACCATTAGTGAATGCCTCTCCCGCTCGCTATTAGAATGGTGGTGTGACGGCTCAAACCAAAGCACCCCATTCAAGAGCGGCGGGCATGCATTGCACTAAACCTACTCGTAGAAAGGTGATACCTGTTTGAATAACTGAACTTCGAGTATCGGTATAGTGGTCGGCATCTTTTGAACGGTTGTTCTGTTGGTGATAGGTATATCAAGTAGGTCTTGCATAACGGTTTCCAACCAAGAAGCATTCCATAAAATATTTCCTGGGTTTGATCTCAGACCAATTAATTTCGTGAGCTTCTCGTCGTATGTGATCGTCTTATCTATCTTGTGAGATATACGCTGCAGCCAAACGTCTAGTAAGCCTGAGTTGGGTACACGTTCGAACTTTGTGCGTATCTCTTTGACAAGTGCTACTTGTCGTCCCTTCTTGCAGAACTCAAGAAGTTTACTGATAGCAGCCATTGAGATCTGATACGTGTGTGGGTTTTTGATCGCAAGGTTTACGACGATACTGATCATTACTTCTGGGTCTTCATAGCTGTTTAACTTTTGAATTGTCTGGATTGTTTTCACGAACCTATTTAGCTGTCGCTTTACCATACCTGAGTTAGGGTAATGGGTTGAAGCTGTGTAGATCATCAACAACCACTTTGCTTTATTGTTAAGATCTTTTGGATTGAACAACTCATATAATTTATCTGGCTTTATAGCAGCCGTGATGGGGTCACTTTGCTGCTTTGTTTTTGATGTGTTGAGCTTCATGCCTAAGCCTGATAGAACTTGAGACAAGTGTTTGACAATGTCTCTACCAAGTTCAGGGTTGTTGGTGAAAATCTTATAATCGTCACGGAACCTTACTATGTGGTAGTCATCTCGTTCACCAATAAGTTTTATCAATTCGTTGTCCGCATAGGCAAGTACGAGCTCGGCTATGAAGTCCATCACTGTACTTCCCTGTGGTATGCCGTTCGTCTGCCCATACCGCATTCGTTGTATATAATGATCCATCAGGTTCCCTAAGTAGCCTGCATCACCGCGGTTGTTCTTCATTACTGGTTTTGTATGCATAGCCCACGCAATTGAGTGTGTGTAGATAGAGCCATAACAGTCGGCTACATCGACATCAAATACATACTGGTATTTTAAACCAAGCTTTACCGACGTTTGCTCAACATGTGTCCACCATCGCTTTACTTGCTTTGCTTTATGGGAATCGTCGGTTTGTGTAACGGCTACCTGTGGCATGCTTTCGCAGGCAATCTGGGGGTGCCGCAATTCAGCAAAGCGTTCACACAAAGAAGTCCAGTTAGCCTCTTCAGTCATCTTGTGTATTAGTGCGACATACAGCACGGGGTTGATGATTTCAAAAGGACGCCACGCAAACTCACCATCTTTGTTGCTCAACAGGCTATAGTTTACATTCTCGTAGTTTTCTGGCTTCATCGTGCCAATAGCCTGTCCGTCTGCGTCATGGATTTGCCTGTAGTAGTCGCGTATGTCTTTGTCCGCTAGCTCTTCAGAGATCTTAGTGAGCATTGGGTCAAAGTTAAAATACGTTGGCAAGTCAAAGTTAACGAAGTTATCCCCCTCGAGGAAGTAGTTTCGTGCCTCGTCATGGCTTAGCTCTAAAATATCCATTTGTAGTCATTGTATAGCTATAGTCGTCACATTACTACAGGGGTTAAGCATGGGTACTAATGCGAAGTTCGCGGCGGATGTATATTGCCTTACCCCTAAATATGAATGGGTTCCCCATGTAGCTAGTAGTAGAAGAAAGGACAACCCCACTCATCTGTCTTCACGCCCTACGCTAAGTAGTGTGATATTTGTACTCGAATACTGGCTTAGTAATGTCTTAGCTGTGGCAATACCAACGTCCGCGGAATCTCCGCGGGGGTTGCAAGGACACGAAAAAAATTGCAAAAATTGTAAAACCAAAGGGTTATTTTCCGCGGACGTTAAAGGTTATTTAACAGATGGTTGCGTAATACCAACGTCCGCGATATCATAAGAGTATGAATACATCAGAACCACTACCATCCGAAGGCGAAAGTAAGATTGATCTGTTTCGCCGTGCTGAAGTTCGCAAGACCCTGCATGGAAACGAATGGTGGTTCTCGGTGAAAGATGTACTTGAGGCTGTCACGGACACAACGGATGGAAATCGATACTCGAGAGATCTGCGTGCGATGGATCCTGGTCTTAAGGATTCTTGGGCAGAGATAACACTCATCCTTCCCTTTAAAACGGCAACTCGTGGTGTGCAAGACATGACATTTATTAACATCGAAGGAGTCTTCAGGCTAATTCAATCAGTTCCTTCTGCTAAAGTTGAGCCATTCAAGCGTTGGCTTGCAAAGGTTGGCTATGAACGACTGCAAGAAGAACGAGATCCTGGTCTTGCCATTAAGCGAGCCATCACAATTTATCGCTCAAAAGGATATACGGATGAATGGATCGATGCTCGCATCCGCAACAAGGCTAGTCGTGAGCTGCTTACTGCTGAGTGGCAGAGTCGTGGGATGGAAGAATACATCGCCTTACTAAGTGACTCGATCTCCGTAAAGACATTTGGGATTCGTATCAACGAACACAAACGAATTAAAGGCTTAAAGGGACAGAGCTTGCGCGACAACATGACGCCAATTGAGTTGACTTTAACGACGCTGGGCGAGCAAACAACGCGAGAAATTACCCGATCAGTGAACGCTAAGTCGTTGCAGCAACACATCAAAGCGGCAGAGCAAGGCGGTGCTATTGCTGGTCAGGCACGAAAGAATATTGAGTCCGCTATTGGTTCGTCTGTTGTATCTGAGAGAAACTTTTTGACACCACGCCAACGACAGAACAACGCTGGTGTTGGAAGCTTGGACGATGCGTTAAAAGAGTTTCTAGGGTTTGACGAATGATGAATGTACGCTTGTGTTTATGCACAGTTTATCCACAGCTCAATAAGTCAAAGGAGATCGTATGACTGAATTAAAAATTAATGAAAACACACAGAGCATTTTTGAGAACCTGAAGAAAATCTACAACGGAACAGAGTGTTGGGACGCGCGTGAGCTCATGTCCGTTGCTGGTTATAAGCTGTGGCGTGATTTTAATTCAGCAATTGCACGTGCGATTACTGCGGCAGAATTAAACGGCGAAGATATCGGTCGGCATTTTTTGCGCACATCCGCAAAAAATGATTCACCCGCAGCAAAAGGTCGTCCTGGTCTTAACTACTTACTGACACGTACTGCCTGTTACTACATCTTTCAGAACGGTGATTCATCTAAACCTGAAATTGCAGGAGCGCAAGCGTACTTCATCCTTCAAACTCGGTTACAGGAAATCTCTAATCAGGATAGAATTGATGCGCGCCGTGTAAACCTGCACAACAAGGTGCTTGCAAGTGAAGAGAGTCTTACGAAAATCGCAAACATGCATCATGACTTGGAAGACGCTCAGCGTATGCACGACGCGGGTAGTGAGGGTCTTTACAATCAGACCATTGATAACGTCGAAGCGCTAAAAGGCATCGAGGAAGGTCAGCTATTTAATTACATAGACTCGCCTGAACTTGCTGCACATTATTTCCGCATCACTCAAACAGAAGTGCAACTAGAGAACGATGCATATGACGGTCATCGCTATGATCAGGAGGGGCTTGAGTACGTAGCTAAGGGTATTGGTCAAGATGTAAGAAGTGTAATGCGTAAACGCAATCGTACTGCACCTGAAGAGATGATGGCAGTTGGTGACATTCAACCTATTATGGAACGCCTAAGCGGTCGTGAGATCGAGTTGATGGAACAAAGCCCATTACCCACACAACCCCCTAAGCCAACCTCCGATCAGCCAGAGAAACCACAAGAGCCTGGACAAATACCTTTGTTTGATGAGCCGTTTGTTAATTAACCAAGATGCTCACGTACCTCATGTAAGGGGCTTGTAAAGTCCGTGAAAGCCTCTGTAATGCACGCAGAGTTCGAAGGTATGTTAGAACGCACTCAACCTGATGAGCCTATCCTGAAGCTCTACAAAGAAGTAGTGCTTTCACGAGCAACGAACGACTTGGGCACGCTAAATGAAAAGGTTGCAGCGCGGCGTTCAAAGCTCGACACGATTGCCGACAACAGGCTCTCTGCAATTAAAAAGTTCAATAGTGATCAGCTCACGGAAAACGAAAAGAATGAATTAGTGAGTGCACTTGATGACGACAAAGATGTTGAGCTTGACGCTTTGCACATTCTTGAAAGACAGCAAGCTATTCGTGAAGTTGATATTGATCTTGCAGTGGGTCTCATGCGAAACACGGCGGCACAATGGAGCATCGCCTCATCAAATGCAAAGGCAAGGTTCCAAAGCGCGTTGTTTCCAGATGGGTTGGTTTATGATTACGAGAACAATAGGTTTGGAGCCAGTCAAATCAGTCCGCTTTACAGATTGCTTCCAAACAAAAAAGACTCCAAAGTGCCTTTGAAATCTTTCTTGGTTGCGGGGGTAGGATTTGAACCTACGACCTTGTGGTTATGAGCCACACGAGCTGACCGGGCTGCTCCACCCCGCGATACAAAGTCTATATTAACAGAGATAAACACTTATGGCAAGTCTCTTGACAACGATAAAGCATAAGCGCATATTCTAAGTAATTATGAGTTTACTTGATATATCACAGGAAAGAGAGCTTGGTCCACGAATAAATACCGCGTGGGAAGCTACGGAAGATTTCTCAGGACTTACGTCTGATGTACCGGTCGGGTCATTCGATGAGGTTCGTGATACAGAGGTGAATCGAGCTCGCGAAAAAGTCTATGTTGCGCTTGCGAACAAATCAGATCTAAACGAAATCTAGCTTAATTTGCTGGCAGCAACGCGAACTGCTTCAGCCCACGATAGGAAGGCGTGTGGGGTGTCTGCGATTTGTTGAGCGGTAAGATTATACTTCACGGCTAATGCGAGCTCATGGATCATCTCTGAAGCGTGAGGAGCCACAATGGTACCTCCCAGCACAACACCTTTCTTGTCGGTGATGATTTTGACGAAACCATCACGGAAATCGGCTGTATTACTGCGGGCAATGATATTCAGAGGAGCGACGGCTTTATTGATTGCGAGGTCACGTTTATGGCAATCGTCTTCTGTCAGGCCGACCTGGGCTATTTCGGGTGTCGTAAAGATCAAAGCAGGAGTAGCGGTGTAGTTTGGAATGATTTTATTCTTAGAGAATAGGTTATGAGCGGCGACACGACTTTCGAGTAGGGCAGTATGGGTGTGGCTATCACGACCGAGTACATCACCGGCAGCATATATATGTTTCGTACTTGTTTGGAGGCTATCGTTTACTTCGATACCCTTCGGTGTGTACTTAACAGAGGCATTTTCTAGCCCAAGGTCAAGATTTGGAATGCGACCAACTGCCACGAGGATTTCATCGGCTTTAATGGTTTTTTCAGTGCCGGCGCGGGTGAGTAAGATGCGTTTTCCAAGGCCATCCTTGGTCACAGACAAAACGCGAGAGTGGGTGAGGACAGTGACCCCTTTTTGCTCGGTTAGTACCCTCTCCATTAACTCCCCTACTTCACTATCTTGATTTGGGAGGAGGCGAGATGCTTGTTCGGCTATGTAGACTTTAGTACCAAAAGTAGCCATAAGTTGGGCGATTTCAACGCCGTGGCTGCCACCACCAATAATCAACAAACTTTTTGGCGGACGAATTGCTTCAAGAATAGTACGAGGGGTATAGAAGTTCGTTTCGGTGAGACCTTGGATCTTTGGTGTCGCCCAGCGTGAACCAGTCGCGATAAGGAAGTTAGCTCCAGATAGGTGACGGCGATTGACACTGATTTCATAAGGACTTAAAAAGTGAGCGGTAGCATTAAAAGAGGAGATACCGTGACTTTCATAGAACTTTCTGTTCCCTGCTGCGCCTGTTCGTTTGACAGCCAGGTCTTTCCAGGCCCGTATTGAAGGGTAGTTGTAGCCAAGCGTCGAGGTCCGAAGGCCAAAGCGATCTCCGTGACGAGCTTCATCAAACAGTCGAGCCACATGTAACAATGCTTTGGTTGGGACATCGCTCCAGTTTGGTGAATCACCCCCGAAAGTATCAGCTTCAATAATCGCCACTCGTTTACCAGCACGAGCAGCAATAGTTGCTGCTGCGCTCCCACCGGCTCCGCTGCCGATGACGATAAGGTCGTAATCAAATGTGTGTGCTTGAGCCATGCTATCTCCTAAAGGGTTATCCGATGTTGTTCATATAAATACGCTGCGTCTGGGCTGTGATTCTTCAATGTTCGTGCGGCCGTTCGACGCAGATCATGACTGGTGACTTCAGGATGGGTTTCCAACCATTGATGAACTTCTTTGACCACCGCTCGGGCGATTTGTTCAGCGTGTCCGGGTGCCGTTCCAGCGCTGTGACAAGCTGCTTGAATACTGGCGTGAAGTTTCTTTGGATCGAACGATTCAGTCGGTCGACGACCGTTACGTTTAATAACGTCGTAATCCCCACCCTCAGTCATTAGGCGGCTCCAGTAATGTCGGTAAGAATCTTACAGACATAGACAAAGAAACCAAGGATAGCTAACGCACTACCAGCAGCAAACTGCAGGAAGTATTTGTTTTTTTCGCGCCATTTTTGAATCTCACTGAGGCGGTGACCGCTCCCAATCAAGATCCACACGCTGAAAAGAGTCAGTAGGGAAACGACAGCGTAAATTGCGATGCCGACGAGCTGCCATACTCCTGGGAGCTGGACTAAGACGAGTGCACTAATGATCATCGGCGCAGCAATAAACAGTAGTTCGCTCATAACACTTGTTAAGCCTAGACTAAATGCTTCGGCGCTGTGTTCAGTTGCTTTGCTGCGATTGCTCAGGTGCCGAGCCATACCACGAGGAATCCAAAGACTTGTACCTTTTTCGCGGCGGTAGTAAAAGAACCAAACAGCGAGGCCAACGCCAATTAAAAGTCCGCAAGCAATGGCCCAGACAAATTGGGGAGTATTAGTACCGAATAAGCGAAGCACTATAAGCGAAATAAACGATAGGGTAAGGAGGGTCATCACCCCTACCCCACTCACGAAGCCAAAGGTAAGTCGAGCAACCTTAGCCCGAGACTTATTTGCACCAATCGCATGACTACTAAGTAACGTCAATACACTGACGCTGAGTTGAAAACTAGCGTGGATGAGCGCCGCAAGGGTGACGATGGCGAGAGACGAGGCGATGTCCATATGTTTATTTTTTAGTATCCTCTGATCTGTTTATACCATAAGCATCACCTCTTAGCAAAGATATTTAGCATAAGGGCATTGACATTATATGACGTTTGTGCTTAAATAAGAGCACGAAACAACAAACAACAAAAAAGGCAAATAGGGCATCACCACAATGGAAATAACAGAAGCAATAGTCGAACCAGTTACCATGAGCGAAGTACTACAGCTCGCAACATGGGACCGACCACGAACCAGTGACGAACTCCGTAATTTCATCACTCGTCGCGAATCATTTATCTCTGGTAAATAACAGGGAACAAAAAAATAGGGCACTTACCTGCCCTATTTTTTATGTCCACAGTATTGAGTGGAAGTACTGGTATGATAAGACCATGAAAACCTTACCGCGACAAGAAGCGAATATCGAGTGGGATCGACTATGGGACTCGATGCAGTCTGAATGGTTCAAAGTCGAAGTTTTGCAAGATTATTCAGCTGAGGATAAAAGCGAATCATTAAAAGCTTGGATGGCGGGCGATACGTCACGCAGTATTGAGCTACTGAAATCTGAATCACATGAGTGGGCTGATGATTGTCGAAAAAAAGTGAATCGGGGATTGCTCTGACAAGAATTCACGTTGTTACCTATCCCCTATCTGACTATGTGCAATGGGAGATTGAGGTGTATAAAAACCGAAATATACCCCTTGGTCACGAAGATATTTTTCTCCTCGATCGAAAGGACGTAGCCGATTTGGATCTTCCGGCTGGTGACCTGATGCTCTTTGATCAAAAAAATGCTGTCATCGGCCAGTATGACGAAACTGGCTATGCACAGAGCCAGACCTTTTATGATGAGACAGATGACCTGTCCTCGTTTATTACCTTACGAGAAAAACTTCTCAGAGCGAACCTAGTGAGAGTTTAGTTGCCGAGTCCTGCGATAAGGTTGACAGTAACTGCAACGATAACAGTACCGAAGACGTATGACAGAACTGCGTGTCGGATAACAGTCTTACGGAATTCGGTGCCGATCAAATCAGTGTCTGATGTTTGGAAGGTCATGCCGATTGTGAAGGCCAAATAGACGAAGTCGGAGTAAGCAGGTTTGTGGTCTTGTTTGAAATCAACGGTGCCTTCTATATCTTTCGAATAATATAATCTTGCGTAACGAAGTGTGTAGATGGTGTGAATCAGAATCCACGAGAAGACAACACTGATAATGCCGAAGCCAGTTAGGAGAAGTTGCGTTTGGATATTTGCCGCGCTATGGGCTTCGTAGAGTGTAAAACCGACGGTGCTAAGACTGGCGATGCTGGCTAAAATGAGCACCACATCGACACCGGCGCGACGGGATCTTCTCGGAGTGCAAAGCGAGCGGTTTGTTCATGTCCCATTGGCCAGATAATTGCCCAGACCCAGATAATGAAACTCAGGACGGCCGCATCCCAGCCAATCAAGATTGAGATAAGCCCAAGACCAGCGGCGAAACTCATGGTCCCAACAGCAATCCCAACAATAACGGCAATGAGGAGACGTTTTGCTGAGGAGTTATTTATTTTCTTTATGATTGTCATGAGTTCATCATACACCGTTCAACAGACTATTTGCATAATAGCCATTACCTTGTTACCATTAAGCTAGACACCATAGTAATATGATGAGAATAAGATCTGTATCTTGCTAATTCTCACAGAATCTCTCAACCTTCTATACATTTCTGGTTGGAACTGGTGTACGGAATATATCCAGGACATTCAAACAGTAAAAATGAGGACAAGTATGAAGAGAATAAGTAGGACAAATCTACGTATCGGTGCAATAACGATGACAAGCATATTTATCGTTGGTGCAATAACACTTATATCTCCCGTAACTCATGCTGTTCAATCAACGGTCGACTTAGGTGCGGCTTCTCCTTTTGTACTTCTTGCGGGCACGGCAAATATCACCGATGCGGGGAATGCTTCAGTTATTAATGGTAACGTTGGCCTCAGCCCTGCAACGGGTGCGGCTATTGGTTTGGTATGTTCGCAGGTCACAGGTACTATTTATTCCGTTGATGCAGCAGGACCTTTGCCGTGTCGCGTCACGAATGGCCCACTTTTGGTCACAGCAAAAAACAACCTCACAACAGCGTACACAAATGCAGCCAACAGGATACCGGTCACGACGGTCCCTACTGAACTTGGAGGAACAACTCTCGTTGCAGGTGTGTATGATTCTTCATCGACGACGTTCGGCATTACTGCTGGTGCTGGAGCACTGGTGCTCGATGGCCAAAATGATCCTTCATCAGTCTTTATATTCCAATCTGGCTTCAGCGGAACGGGTTTGAACGTTGGTTCTGGAAGTACGGTGACATTAATCAATGGGGCACAAGCGTGTAATGTTTTCTGGCGAGTTGATTCAGCGAGCATTGACACGACAGCTACGTTTGTCGGATCGATACTTGCACTTAACTCAATAACCGTTGCAAATGGGGCTACGATTAATGGACGCCTCTTGGCACGTAATGGTTCGATATCATTGATTAATGACACGATTACGAATTCAGTCTGTGCAGGCAACGATTCAAGTAACAATACAACGACTCCAACTTTTCCAAATACGGGAATCTTCGCCAACCTCAATTCGATCATTATCATACCGATGACAATCATCATCGCTGGTATCGTACTGGCGCTCATCGCTCACAAAAAACGCTTAATATAAAAAGGGACGTAGTATGCCAAAACAGCGTACTCAGGGAATAACTCAAAAAACTGTACAACGACTTTTTATGTTCGTTGGTGTTCCAGTGGTATCAATGTGTCTGGTATTTCTTGCTCTGGCCATTTTAATGCCAGCGTACAAGCTAACTCAAGATGTACGTAGTCTCGCTATCGTGACGCCAGCTCAGAAAAGTACGAGTGCGACTCCTGTGCCTATTGCGGGGCCTCCTGTACGCATCCAAATCTCCCGCATTGATGTGGATGCGATTATCAATCCTGTCGGCCTTACAACGAGCGGAGCTATGGACATAAGTGAAAATCCAGACCAAACCGCGTGGTATCAGCTAGGTGTTATTCCAGGGCAAGTCGGGAGCGCGGTGATTGCAGGACATTATGGGTGGGGGCAAGATGGTCATGCATCAGTTTTTAATAGTATTAGTACACTTCAAAAGGGAGATACAGTATCTGTGTATGATGCGACCGGTATTGAAACTAATTTCGTTGTGCGTGAGAGCCGGCTCTATGATCCAGTCGCCGATGCGACAGAAGTATTCACGTCTAATAACAATGAACCTCATCTTAATTTAATCACTTGTCAGGGAGTATGGTCAGACGCTAAGGATAGCTACTCTAATCGACTCGTTGTCTTTACTGACTTGAAAAAATAAATAGACTCGTGAGAGTCTATTGAATAATTATTGGTAGCAGCGACAGGAATTGAACCTGTGACCTCAAGCTTATGAGTCTTGCGCTCTAACCAACTGAGCTACGCTGCCACGCCTAAGTACAGGGATAATTCTACCAATAAACAATGTTTTTGACCAGAGCTGGTGTGGTTATGGTTGCGTTCGCCACTACCGTTTGGTTGAATGAACATATGTCTTTCCAAGAACTTAGTCGTGAACGATCAGCCGCTCAAGTTGCACGGCAACGCCCAGAGCTGGCAAAAATTATTAGGACTGTTGGCTATCCACGACAGTTCACAGATTACGCAATCGATAGTGACGGAGATCGACTCATTGCCGAAAAGTCAGATGCAGTGATCGCAGGGCGCTATTTATCGGGACACTTTTCTGATTCAGAACTTACCTTTCGATGGAGTGGGTTTGTACCACATGGTACCGAAGCGGATCCATATAGTGAAGCGCTCGACGACGCAATTCCTTATATTGAATATACTGACGATCTTTTTGAGGGTCAATTAGTTATCGACGCCATCTCAGCTGCTTTTGCTCGTCGGCGTCACCCTCATCATCCAGTAACATTACCGGTAGCGGGGATTGAAATACGGGCGATATATTCAGAAGATGGCGAGCCGTCGTTGTATCGTATGTTGGTTGCCGCAAAGAATCTTGAGCAGGCACCGTTAGTATTCCGTCGTCAAAAAGCGCAAGGCATTGAACTTTCTCCGACGTATGCTCATTTTGCTGCTAGTAGCAATCTCGAATCAGCCGCTCAGATTCTCGCAATCAGCGCACTTCATCACCAGCATATTGAAGCGCAACTTAATGGTGAGTTATAATATACACATAGCCGCGCGATACTCACTGGCCTAGAAGCTAAGCGTCCCTCGCGAATGGTCATTCCATTGTCTTCGGACATTCACAAGAAACGGGTGAATGGACGGGCAAACAATTCAAAAAACGTTTCTCTATAACTATTACTAGAGGATTTTTGAAATGAATGACGAAACTTTTTTAAACGAACAGGTTGAAGTAATTGCTATCTTTGGGCAAGGACATCACCCGTGCAACCCGCTGCGATTTAAGCGGGCGAGTGGTAGGGAAATTACTATCACTGAGTTAGGGCTCCGGCATCCGTTTAACTCGGGTAATAAAACGATGCATATTTTTGATGTGACGGATGGTGGTGCTGATTATCGACTAGAGTTTGATAGTGAGCGTTTGATATGGCACCTGACGATGGAGGCAGATCACTATGAATGATTTCAGCACACTCAATCATGAACGACCGCTTATTATGCATATTGATTTGAATAGTTGTTTCGCAACGGTTGAGCAGCAGGCGAGACCATTGCTGCGTGGCAAGCCGGTCGCCATTTTAAATCGTCGCACTGAGAACACGGCAATCGTGACAGCAAGTTATGAAGCCAAAGCGATGGGAGTGAAAGTCGGGATGAAATTAAAAGAGGCGAAGCTTCTGTGCCCACATATTATTGGACTGGAAAGTGATCCGCCAAAATATCGTTATGTCTATCATCGCCTGCTGGATATCATGAATGATTATTCGGCGCATGTGACGATGAAAAGTATTGATGAGGGAGTGATTGATTTTCATGACTCCCCCGCTGCTATTGCGGGACGAGATCTGGAAGAAATAGGGCAGGAGATTAAGCAACGACTGAAAGACGAAATCGGCGTCTGGATGCGCTGCAATGTCGGGATTGCTACCAACCGATTTTTAGCGAAGACAGCTGCTGGGCTTCATAAGCCAGATGGCCTGGATGTTATTACACCAGATAATCTGCGCCGGGTATTATCCACTATGAAGTTGACCGACCTGACGGGTATCGCGGGACGTAATGAGAAGCGACTTAATAGTGTCGGTATTTTTACACCACTCCAATTTTTAGATGCTGATCCAGTGACGCTCCAAAAAGTAGTATTCAAGAGTGTGGTGGGGATCTGGTGGTACAAAAGGTTGCGAGGTTGGGAAGTTGATGATGTCCAAAGTGATATTAAGCGGGTAGGGCGACAATATGTGTTGGAAAGTTTCAATTTGTCCTATGAAGAGATTGTTCAGCGGCTTCATCATTTGTGTGAATCAGTCGGCAGCCGTATGCGTGGTCAGAATAAATCGGCGCGGGGGATATATGTCTATGCAAAAACGTTGAGTCGCGAGTATTGGCACGCCTCTTCCCTATCGTCACTCCCCTTTTCTTCAGACCAAACTATCTATGCGCAGGCGCGTCGGTTGTTTGAGAATGCACCTGATCGTTTGCGGGAGATTGGGATTCATTGTTACGAGCTAGAATCGATCGAAGATTCACAACTCACGTTCTTTAATGATCAGATCGTGCGTGATCGGCAGGTAACTGGTGCAATCGATGATATCAACAAACGGTACGGCGATCGAACGATTCATTCGGCCGATACATTGACATCAGGTGTCTACGTCAAGCAAAAGATTCCGTTCGGCAGTACGCGCTATCTGTAGGGGCTCATTAAAAATAACCCTTATCTGGTATAATGATACTAATTACTGATAAAACTAAACGGAGTTTTTGTTATGTCTGGACACAGCAAATGGTCAACCATCAAACGTGAAAAAGGTGCCAAGGACGCGAAACGTGGCGCAGTCTTCACTAAGATTGGAAATCAAATTGCTATCGCTGCACGGAGCGGTATTGATCCAACGATGAACACCGCGCTTGCGATGGCAATCGAAAAAGCCAAGCAAGCAAACATGCCAGCTGCGAATATTCAACGAGCAATTGATCGTGTTGCTGATAAGAATGCGGCACAACTTGAAGAAGCAACTTATGAAGCGATGGGTCCTGGTGGCGTCGGTATTATTATTGAAGTCGCGACTGACAATAAAAACCGAACATTACCTGATGTGAAAAACGCACTGACAAAGAATGGTGGACGCATGGCTGATGCTGGTAGTGTGACGTTTCAATTTACTCGTAAAGGAGTTATTAATGTTTCCGCGGTAGGCGAGGATGCATTATTGAGCGTTCTTGATGCGGGTGCTGAAGATGCTGTCGAAGAAGATGGTGAAATGATTGTGTACACTGATCAAAAAGATCTTGGAAAAGTTCGTGCTGCGATTGTTGATACTGGATTGACGGTGACTGGTGCTGAACTGCAGTACGTCCCGAACACAAGCATCGCGATCGAGGAAAAAGAATTAGCTGAAAAGATTCTCAAGGTTCTGGATGCGCTTGATGACCTTGATGATGTGACTCAAGTTCACACCAACGCTGACATTCTCGTCGACGTTTAGTTGTGAGCACCCAAACTAGTTAAGACCAGATCTCTATACTCAGTGACATGCTGAAGTATATATGTGGATTTTTCTTGTGTGTGGCCGTTCTTCTAGAAAGTGCGTATGTTTCCCCGACATACGCCGCTTCAGCTTCTGTTGTTATCACGCAGATTCAAGCTGGTGGTGCGACCAGTGCACTGAAAGAGCGTATTGTTATCTACAATAATTCTGATGAAGATGTCGACGTCACGAACTGGTGTTTGCGTAATAAGAATGCCATCGAGTTTGCCTGTTTCACACAGGACAACCCACAAGAAGTATTAACCCTTCCGTCACATACTTTTGCCACGATCGCTTCAACGTTAGAAGTGGACGCAATTGGGGATAGTGACGTGACGATTGTTTATTCTCCAATGAATCAAAGCAGTGGGAGTATTGTGGGAAGTAACGATTCGATCTCACTTATCGATGCGCAGAAAAACATCATCGACACTCACGGCTGGACGACGGGCATCATTGGGGGTATGTCATTTGCTCGGCAGGTTTACACCCTGCTCCCACTCACCTATTTTAATACTGACCAAGTTGAGGACTGGCGTATTCAGTCAACGCAACCGATGCCCGAGAGTGGACTATTGAGAACGCAGACGATGATCGACCCATGTGACAATACTGGTGATTGTATCATTCCTGTTATTTCTGTTCCGCTACAACCGTTACAGATAACTGAACTACTTCCGAATGCAATAGGGAGTGATGTGGGCGCAGAATTTATCGAACTGTACAATCCAAACAAGACAGCTATAGATATCTCTGGTTATTCGCTGTGGTATGGTCCGGATCTCGATACATCAAAAATATTTCCAAGTGCGACATTTATCCCAGCATTGTCATACATCAGTTTTACTAACTCGATGATCAGCTATACGTTGCTGAACTCTTCGAGTCGTGTCCGGATAACAGATAACACAGGAATGACAGTCGACGAGACGCCATTGTACCAAGATCCAAAAGACGGTACGGCATGGGCTTTAATTGATGACACATGGCAGTATACTAATCAACCGACACCTGGCACTCTAAACCTTGCTTCGAGGGCGGAACTCGTCACTGCTGATGTGGTTGAGACACCTCTTCAAAAGCCCTGCGCCGCAGATCAATACCGTAGCCTTGATACCAACCGTTGTCGCACAATCGTCACAACAGTAAGTGCGGTGACGCCGTGCAAGGACAATCAGTATCGAAGTGAAGAAACTCATCGCTGTCGGAACATCGTATCCACCAATGTGGTTTCGACGACATGTAAAGAAGGTCAAGAACGAAACCCTGATACGAATCGTTGTCGGACTGTGAAAGCGGTGACGAAAGCGGACTATGGTGTACTAGGAGCGCAGACCACGAGCTCTGGAAGTAATTGGTATCTTTGGTTGACGATTATTGGGATTATTCTCCTCGCGCTGGTATATACACTCTGGGAGTGGCGGTATGAACTTCGAAAAGGCCTGCGGAAGTGTAAGAGTTTTGTTCGAATTCGTAAGTAATCTATACTGAGAGGATGAAGATCATCGGCATCGATCCTGGTACTGGCATTCTCGGCTTTGGGGTTATTGAAGTGATTGGGACAAAAATGAAACTTGTTGAAGCGGGTGTGATTCGGACACCTCCACATACGCCACATGATGAACGACTCGAAGAAATCTTCGATGGGTTAACGGAAATTATTGCTGCAACGAAACCGGATGCATTTTCGATTGAGAAACTTTTTTTTAGTCGAAATATCACGACGGCAATGACCGTTGCTGAAGCACGCGGTGTCGCGATGTTGGTGGCGCGGAAGGCGAAACTACCAATTGCTGAATATACACCACCACAAATTAAACAGTCTTTGACCGGCTACGGTAAAGCCGATAAGAAACAAGTGCAAGAAATGGTACGCATTCAACTTGGATTAAAAGAAGTTCCAAAACCGGATGACTGTGCTGATGCATTGGCTGCCGCAATTACTCATTCACTCATGACACGGATTTAAATTTCTAAGTATTCATATTCTTTTGATGTTTCAAAACGAAGTTCATCTATCATAAAATCTTGATACCACAGTGCATCATTTCCAAATAAGTCAGTGAGCCGCCATGGTTGAATCCAATCTCCGCGACGATCATCAATGTAAAACCCGATGCTTGAATAACGATCATGTCGCCAATCATCATGAAGCAGATGGATTTCACGAGAAATCGCTAGTGCATCATGTTCATCAGTGAGGTTATCGTACGCGAATATTGTATTGAAGGGGAGTACTTCCCAGCTTCGTTGAGCATTCAAGAAATCAGCGTAAGTCGTAAGGAGTTGTTGAGCGAACAATTCGAGTTCTGTTGCGCTGGAAGTGCAGATGAGTAAATTGATGCCGAAATCGGTGAGTGAATAGGCGATAAGATCGATTGAAGGAGCAAACTTTCGATTTCGCGGTGAGAGTAAATCTTGAAGAAGAGATATAACATAGGCTTTATCGATATTGTTTGCGAAGAACACTTGATCTCTGACAGGCGTAATCCATACGTGATAATAGCGATCTTTGACAGACGATGTAACGCGAGAATGGAATAGCATACCTGGATTATGACAATCCGATCTTGCATCAATGTTAACTATTACTGAAAGCTCAGTATCTAGTAGTCGGACGATGTGGCATAATAATAGAATGATTGCGCATGTGTCTGGAATAGTGGCTGAAAAATTTGCGAACTCGGTGATCGTTGATGTTCACGATATTGGGTATGAAGTGCAAGTGCCGACCAACGACTTTGATCGCGTTCTTTTAGGTGAACCAGTAAAGTTTTATACGTATCATCATATTCGTGAACAGTCGCAAGAACTGTTTGGCTTTTCATCGTTAGCTGCAAAGAAATTATTTGAAATGTTGATAACTGTACAGGGAGTGGGTCCAAAAGCTGCCCTCGCAATTCTTAGTCTCGGCGAAAGTGAGATTGTTCGTAACGCCATCGCTAATAGTGACAGTGGGTTCCTTTCGAAGGCGAGCGGTGTCGGTAAGAAAACTGCCGAACGTGTCGTAGTGGATCTTTCAGATAAAGTTGGACTGGCAGTAAATGTCGCGCATGCAAGTGGAACGACGACGATTCCCGCAGGTGACGAAGCACTTGAGGCTTTGATGGCACTCGGCTATAACCTGAGTGATGCAATGGTTGCACTCGAAACAGTGTCGATAGATCTTCCTACTGCACAACGAGTGACCTTGGCATTGAAGGGTCAGAGTTAATGGCTATTGAACGAATTGTTGATACCAGTGACCACGAGGAAGATGCTGACGAACAGATTATTGAAGTCACGCTGCGTCCGCGTTCATTTGCTGACTATGTCGGACAGGATCGTTTAAAGAAGAATTTAAAACTTGCTATTGAAGCGGCCAAGAAACGCGATGAACCACTTGATCACATTCTGTTGAATGGGCCACCGGGGCTCGGTAAGACCACGATGGCAACGGTGATTGCTAATGAAATGGGCAAGAGTATCCGTGTGACATCTGGTCCCGCCATCGAGAAGGCGGGTGACCTCGCAAGTATTCTGACTAATCTTCAAGACGGCGACATTTTGTTTATCGATGAGATTCACCGACTTGGTCGGACCGTTGAAGAAGTGTTGTACTCGGCAATGGAAGACTACAAACTCGATATTATGATTGGTAAAGGTCCGGCCGCACGAAGCGTCCGACTTGATCTGCCAAAGTTTACGGTGATTGGCGCAACGACACGAGCTGGCGCACTGGCTGCACCGCTACGCGACCGTTTTGGTCATATTTATCGTCTCGAATTCTATGCACCATCGGAAATTAGCCAGATTATTATTCGTGCGGCAGCAATTCTTGGGAGTGGTATTGATAAAGCGTCAGCAGAGGCTCTCTCTACCCGTGCTCGTTTGACTCCTCGTATCGCTAACCGTCTTTTGAAGCGCGTTCGTGACTACGCTGATGTAAATGGTGACGGTATTATTGATACGGTTATTACTCGAAAGGCACTTGAACTGCTTGAGATTGATGAACTCGGACTCGATCCAGGTGACCGTAACCTTTTGACGCATATGATTGACAACTACGGTAATGAACCGGTTGGCCTAAATACCTTAGCGGCACTGACAGGTGACGAAGCGACGACTATCGAAGACTTTTACGAACCATATTTGATGCAGATTGGTTTTATTGAGCGAACACCACGCGGACGACGAGCGACGATTAAAGCGTATAAACATATGGGTAAAACTCCTGACGATTCATTGGGAACATTGCTATAATACAAATATGAAACCTGAAGACTCTTCTGATAAAGGATACGATCAACCTGTTGCATATGACGCACAGGGGAATCCTTTGTATGCACACCCGCCAAAAAGTGGTCCACAAATTGTTCATATGACCCGGCCAATTGACCCTATCGCTGAAGACATTAGTCCTGAAGCACAGAAGCGACACGAGCGTTCACAACGAGCGTACCCGAATGTTAACCTGAGTACCGCAGAGTACGTCATTAGCGCAGTTCGTCGTCACCCTATTGGCTTGGTCGCACCTCTTTCAATTGGGACGTTGATTATTGCTCTAGCACTCTCACTCCTCGCGAATTATTCTGCTTTTGCTGACTATTTTGGTTTACAGGGTGCACTTGCTGACACAGCAACGGTGATAATGCCGGTTATGTTATTTTGTCTCCTTGTTTCTATCGGCATGGGGGTGGTTTATTACGTCTACACCAATAACCGATTTTATCTCACTAATGAGAGTGTGATTCAAGAGATTCAAGTAAGCCTTTTTGGACGTCTTGAGCAAACGGTGAGTCTTGCGAACGTTGAAGACGCCAGTTATACGCAGGAAGGATTTTTCCAATCTATCTTTGATTATGGATCAATCCGTCTGAGTACCGAAGGTGATGAAACCACTTACCGTTTCGCGTACGTTGCTCGTCCAAAAGAGCGTATCGCAACACTCAATGATGCTGTCGAAGCGTTCAAAAACGGTCGTCCAACGGGCGAATAAAAAACTTTATTTATTGCGACTTGTTTTAATGTAGTCGGCTTCGTTCTCAAGCGTTGTCCGTAGGGTGTAACTTTTACACCTGTCACCATCACAATTGGTCGCTTCGTAACGATAGTTACTCTTTGCTTCAGTGATTTTCACACCCTGAGGGTCTTTGAATAGATCTGGATCGACAGATGGCAATACTTTTTCGTCAATTGTACGAGGATAGAAACTGTTGGCTTTAAAGGAGACTTCTTCGAGGCTGTAGTACATTGCATTGATTGATGTCTTACGTATTTCGTCACGACCGGCAACCTCTAGGTTATTCTTTTGAACAAAGAAAAGTATGCTCGCTGCACCAAGTAGAATGATGATAAAAAAGAGTTCGATGATCGTGAAGCCGCGCTGTGTAGTATTCATTAGTATGATTATAGCAAATTAAGATTCCGCCGAGTATAATAAAGGGTAGTTATAAAGAGAGGGAGAGTATATGCCGACTAAAAAAGCAGACAAGTCTGACGCTACCGCAACGCCCGTCGCATCTGAGGGAAAACTGAAGGCGTTAGGTCTCGCACAAGAGCAAATCAATAAGCAATTTGGTGAAGGTGCCATTCGCCGATTAGGTGACACCAAGACCGTCAATATCGAACTCGTGAGTAGTGGTGCATTGTCACTCGACTTAGCGCTTGGTGGAGGATATCCACGGGGCCGTATTCTCGAAATCTATGGACCTGAGAGTTCTGGTAAAACGACACTGACACTACATGCGATTGCAGAAATCCAGAAGAAGGGTGGCACCGCCGCATTTATTGATGCTGAGCATGCACTCGATCCATCATACGCTCGCAAACTGGGTGTTGATACTGACAACCTCCTTGTTTCACAACCAGACAATGGTGAACAAGCACTCGAAATCGCAGAGACACTCGTCCGTTCAAATGCCGTTGACCTTGTCGTCGTTGACTCGGTTGCTGCACTTGTTCCACAAGCCGAAATCGAAGGTGAAATGGGTGATAGTCACATGGGTCTACAAGCTCGTTTGATGAGCCAAGCACTCCGTAAGTTGACAGGTATTATCAATAAGAGCAATACGACTGTTATTTTCATTAACCAGATCCGTATGAAGATTGGTGTGATGTTCGGTAACCCTGAAACCACTACGGGTGGTAACGCGTTGAAGTTTTACGCTTCAGTCCGTCTTGATATTCGTCGTACTGGTCAGATCAAGTCAGGGGAAGAAATTATCGGTAACCGTACCAAGGTTAAAGTTGTGAAGAATAAAATTGCTCCTCCTTTCAGAGTTGCTGAATTCGACATCATGTATAACGAAGGTATCTCAAAGACCGGTGATGTTCTTGACCTCGCCGTTCTTCACGGAATCGTTGGAAAATCTGGCGCTTGGTTTGATTATGCTGATGCGAAAATCGGACAAGGACGCGAAGCGAGTAAGACGTATCTTGCGTCAAACCCTGAAGTACTCGCAGAAATCGAAGCAAAAGTCCGTAAGAAAGTTTTTGAAGAAGCTGCGGAATAGCTAATGCACGACGACGAACTATGGCAAGTTTACGCTCAGAATGGTGAACCTGTCATAGGAGATGGTCGTAAGAAAGAAACCTTTCTCGACGGTACATTAAATGGCGCTGCCCATGTGTGGGTATGGCGCCGTATCGGAGATGATATTGAAGTTCTCTTACAAGAACGGTCAAAGAATATTATATCTTGGCCAGGATATTTTGATATTTCTGCTGCGGGTCACATAAATTTGGGTGAAACTCCTGCTGATGCTGGGGTGAGAGAAGCAAAAGAAGAGATAGGTATCGTCATTGGCTCAGATGCACTCGATTTCGTTTTTGCTCATCGAAAGTACGTCGATAAAGAACAGAATATTACTGCTAAAATGACTGAACTACACTGGGTGTATGCTTATGAGGTAGCATCCGGTGATACGTTTGTCTTTGATGATGGAGAAGTGACCTCAACACACTGGCTAGAGGGCGATAATTTCCCAAACAGTAGAGATGAAGCAGCTGCACTTAATATGGTTCCTCATAGTAACGAATACTTCTCACAGCTTAGTAAGCATTTCCGTACAAAACGAAATCGGGAATAGAGTAGTATGAAAATCACTTCCATTTCAGTTCAGGTCCGTGATAAAGAACGTGTCAATGTTTCTGTCGATGGAAAATATCGATTTAGCTTAGATATTACACAGGTGAGTGAGCTCGGTGTAAAGATAGGAAAAGAGTACACCGAAGAAGAGCTCGTCACTCTTGAGGAAGAGAGTCAATACGGAAAGCTCTATGGGCGCACTTTAGAATATTCCCTCATGCGCCCGCATAGCCAGCGAGAAGTACGAGATTATCTCTACCGTAAGACACGAGATAGTCTCACAAAGCTAGGGACGATCAAAAAAGGTGTTTCACCCGCACTTACCGAAAGAGTATACAATCGCTTGGTCGAAAAGGGCTATGTAAATGACGAGAAGTTTGCTCGGTTTTGGATTGAAAACCGTAATCTTCGAAAGGGTTCGAGCTTGCGTCGACTATCCGCAGAACTGAGTGCGAAAGGTGTTGAACGGGGGATTATCGAATCACTTTTGAAAGAATCAGATCGTGATGATGCTGATGAATTACAAAAAATTATTTTAAAGAAAAGAAATCGTTACGATGATGAACAAAAGTTCATGGCATATTTGGCACGCCAGGGCTTTAGTTATGACGACATTAAAGCCGCGCTCAATACTGACGATGACTAAACGTTAGATTGTTCTGGTTGAGGAACATTAGCTCCACGGAATGGATTCACATATTCATGTTTCACAGGCTCCATAACTGGTTCGGCACTTTTTTTGCGAGTACTTTTAACGATAATAGCTTTGTTGTTTATCTCGGTAATCTGTGAACGGTGGATTAAGAGACCGGTATCATTTATTCCTTTAATTAGGCCACGTTTTACGTTCAATTGTTGGATGACAAACGAACCAGTTTCAACAGTGTAATCCTCAACTTTTCCAAGTTTATGTTTGTGCTCATCGATGACGGGCTTTCCGATTACCTGAAAGGCGATTCGAAGAAGTTTTTCAATTTTAATGACATCACTAATACCGATGAGTTCTTCACTGCTGTCGATAATCATGCCGAGGTTACCCATTTCGCGAATATCATCAGTAAGTAGGAATGATGGATGTTCAGTGAGTAGAGGGCCATCGACTTGATAGGCGATAATTTTAAGATTATTCGGGTCGATAATAGGTGCGTTAATGCGCGCCAAACGAGTACCGGTCTGCAAACTCATAACAGCGGTGTCTTTGAGTCGTGATCCGAGTATTAACATAGTATTAGTATAAGCTTTTTAGTAGTCTGACGCTACTCGCTAAACGGATTAATGCGACCTTGTGGTGGCTTGGCTGCTGGAATGGGATCATCGCTCGTGTGGAGTTCTTTAATGCGTTCTAGGGTTGCTTGGTCGATTGACCCTGAGCTAATTGGGGAGGTGTATGTGTCGGCACCTGAAGTATCGGATAAGATTCTGTTCAAGAACACGACTGCAACGCTAAGTCCGCCGACAATAAAGACGATAAAGAGCGTCAGGTGAAAACGGGCGATGAGGCGACCGATTGGTTTGAATAGGCTTGAAACACTTGCATTCTTCATCATTTACCTCGTTGATACTACTATCTTAATGTCGCCGGTTATCACATTATCAGATCCAGTTGTTGTTGGACGGCTGAGGTCGATGCTTGTGACCTGCATTTTCGGAAGGTTCCCTTCGATGTCATCAAGGAAGGAGAGTAGTTTCGTGTAAGAGACGGGGGACTTGAGTGTGATTGAAAACGGTTTTGAAGTGTTAGTTACGGTCGGAGTATCTTTCGTATCTTCTTTCAGGTCAAAGTTCGTATTCGAAATAGTGACACCAGATTGACTCGCGTATTTTTGAACATCCTTCAAGGCTTGCGATTGATAGGAGGCAGGAGTACTAAAGAGTGCATTGGCTTTGTCGACAAGACCTTGGCTTTGTGTTAACACAAGTTTTAGCTTCTGTAATTCGTCAATTTGCTTACCACTCGCATTCGCATCAGCGGCTGTGTGGCTCACATCGAGAGCAGTAGTCCTGACTTTTCCAAGTCCGAGATAGAAGCCACCAGCCATTGCGAGGATTAAGATAACAATCACAAAGGTGAGGAGGCTACGAATAGAGGTTGCTTTCATACCGTCTTTTTTCATTGGGTGATCGCTTTCGTAAGAGTGAGGGTTATGGTTGCGCTAACGGGGTAACCAATGGCTGCGCCCGTACCATCGGTAACAGTTTGGAAGCTTACATTTTGAAAGAAAGGTGAACTTTGGAAATTATTCTGGAGTGAAACAGCATCATCAGTTGTCTTGGCAAGAATCTTCAAGGTGAGAGGCGTGCCTGAGAATGATGAGCTATCGAGCGTGATTTTATCGAGAATAGTTCCGGTTGGCATTTGCCGTGCGAAATTGGTGAGGACTTTCGAATAAAGAACCTCTTGGTTAAGGATACCTTTCGTTTCAGTTAGTTGGCTGCTGAGACCGTCAACTTGAGTTTTTGTTTGGTTGAAGGCTGATGCTTTTGTTCCATTGGCATCAATCAGTTTTTGCGAACTCTCTTTAGTTTGGTTCAAAAGGAAGATTGAACCTGCAAGGATGAAAAAGAGGAAGAGCGCGGCAAAGAAGACAACCACAATGTAACGTACTAAGAGGACGTTTGTCCGAGCAGCGCGTAATTGCTTTTTGTCTTCATCTGGCATGAGGTTTATCATTTCCAAATACTCCCAGGGTTAATACTTGCGAGACCAGCAACGGTGATGTAACGAGATCGGAATTGCTTTGGCGGTTCTTGTAACTTTCCAAAGTCGAGTTTTTGCCAGGGACTCGCAACACGAGCGGGCATAACAAGTTTATCGGTAAAGTATTCGCCGATGCCAGGGAGATTGCTTCCACTTCCGACAACGAGAAGCTGTTCAAGTTTACGGGTATCGCTAATACGTTCGTCGTAGTAACGCATGACTTTCTTCACCTCACTGAGAATACGAAGAAGACTCGGCTCAAGAGCGGCGTTGAGTTTTTGTTGACGGGGGCCAGCGCTGAGGCCATTCAAAACTTTCAGCTGGTGAGCATTCTCCAGGGCGACGTTCAGCTTTTTGGCAATATCAAGCGTAAAGGTGTTGCCACCGATCGCAAGTCCACCAGTGACACGAATAGTACCGCGATCGAGGATAGCAATATCGGTACTAGCGGGGCCAATATCGATAATGACAGTTGGAAGATCACCTTCTTCGGTGGCGGTCAGTAGTCGACCGACAGAACTAATACTTGGTTCGATAAGGATAGGGGTGAGTCCAGCGGCTTGAACAGCTGCGACAACGTTATTGACTACAGTTCGAGTCACTGCACTCATGAGAACAGTGATTTCTTTTTTATTTCGCTCAATGATCTGATGGTCGATGTAGAGGCTCGATGAAGGGATGGGAATATATTGATCTGCTTCAAGGATAACAGCATCTTTCAAAGATTTTTCAGTTGAAAGTGGTAAAGTGAACGTCCGTGAAAAACTACGAGCGGTTGGTACAGCTATGGTGACGGTATTTGTTTGAATTGAGCCGGTCACCTTTTCGGCGAGAAGAAGTTTTATATTATCTGTGAGGTAGGTGTTACCCTCTTTTTCAAGTGCTTCTTTGACTTTTTGTGGCTCAAGATCCATTGAGGCATAGCCGTTAACGAGCCATTTTTTTGGGTCCACTGACATCAGCTTGATGCCAGTAGTACTGATATCAAGTCCAGCGATCGGTTTATCTTTATAAAATAGTTTCGACATGATGCCCACGGGTAGAAATAACTATCAGTATTATAGCATGAGCGTTATGGTCTCGACCACCGCTATTTGACGTTTTGTGAGAGTTGCGCGATAGGGGTCATGACACTAGCGGCAATTAATCCGACCATGCTTCCCATGATAACGATCATGACCGGCTCAATAATTGAACTGATTCCTTCAATCGCAACATCAACTTCTTCTTCATAGAATTCGGCAACTTTGACGAGAACGGTGTCAGTTTGACCAGTTTCTTCACCAACGGCAAGCATTTGTCCAACGATAGCAGGGAAGAGTTCCTGTTTTTCAATGACGGATGATAACGATTTACCGTTCTTGACCTCTCGGGCGGCTTGTTTGACGGCATCTTCATAAATAACGTTTCCCATCGCTCGTGAGGTGACGTCGAGACATTCAAGGACAGCAACTCCAGCTCCCATTAGGGCAGAAAAGGTGCGGGCAAAACGAGCAACGGCAACCTTTTTAATAATTCCTTGTACGCCAGGTATCTTGAGGATGAGCGTGTCGAATTGACGCTTTCCTTTGGGAGTTCGAATATAACGAATTATTCCGTAAATAAGTCCAGCTATTCCTGGGATGATAATAAACCAGTAACTGGTGATAATGTGACTAAGACCGAGCATGAATAGTGTAATACCTGGGAGTTTGGCATCTGGGCCACCGAGGTCGGTGAGAATTTTACCGATTTGCGGAATAACGAAAAGCATCAATCCGAAGAATGCGAGTGTCGTAATAACCATCAAGACGACCGGGTAGGCCATCGCGCTGCGAATCTTTTTTCGGATTGTGGCACTTTTTTCTTGTTGGTAGGCAAGACGCTTCAGAATGTCATCAAGGATACCGGCTGTTTCACCGGCTCGCACCATGTTGACGTAGATATCATTGAATGTTTCGGGATGTTTCGAAAGCGCTTCACCGAGTGATGTTCCCCCTTCGACACTTTTAATAACTTCATTGAGGATTTTTTTGAGGACAAGATCTTCGGCGTGTTTTTCGAGAGAGGTGAGTGAACGAAGAAGCGGTACGCCCGCACCAACCATGGCACTCAATTGCCTCGTAAAGATGACGAGTTGATCAGGTTTGACACGATTTCGTTCAAAGAGATGCTGGAGATCGATGTTGAAGCCAGCTTTATTCTTAATTTCTTTGATACTGACTGGTCGGAGGTTTTGTTTGCCGAGTGCAGCAATAACGCTCGCACGGTCAAGCTGTTCAGTTTTACCGTTGACCGCATTACGTTGAGCATCAATGGCGACATAAGCGAACTGTGCCATATCTAGTCCCTGCTCACTCGAAGGACTTCTTCAACAGTTGTTTCACCACGAAGTGCTTTGATAAGGCCATCGATCTGCATAGTCATCATACCTTCAGCAATTGCTTGAGATTGGATTTGGCTACTTGTGGCATGTGACATGATCAATTTTTGAATTGCTTCAGAGTTGGCGAGCACTTCGTAAATACCAAAACGACCCTTGTAACCCTCTTGGGCATCATCTTCATTAAACTCGTGGTTGGCATGCCAGAGTGTTTTGATACCATTCTCATCGGTACTGAGTGGCGCATCACCACCAACACCTTGGCTCGCTGCCATTTTCTCAAGTTCATGAATAATTTTAAAATCTTGACCTTCACGTAGGTTGAACATGCTCGTGAGGGCTGCTTTTTCTTGTTCGGTTGGAACGGCGCTAATACGTGATCCACGGTGGAGTTTTCGCACAAGACGTTGACCGACAACGGCTCGGATCGTACTTGCCATCAAGAATGGCTCAATCCCCATGTCGAGGAGACGAGGCAGTGTTGTCGCGGCGTTATTTGTGTGAAGCGTACTAAAGACCATGTGACCAGTTAGGGCAGCCTGAATAGCAAGGTTGGCTGTTTCACCGTCACGGATCTCACCGATCATAATAATGTTTGGATCTTGACGAAGGAGTGCACGGAGACCGTTGGCAAAGGTCATACCAGCTTTAACATTGGTCTGCGTCTGGTTTACGCCAGCAATCTTATATTCGACCGGATCTTCTACTGTCGAGATATTAACGTTTGGTTTGTTCAGAATTGACAGAATACTAAATAGGCTGGTCGATTTACCACTACCGGTCGGTCCAGTCATTAGGACGATACCATTCGGTTCACTCATTTCACGGCGAACATCAACGAGGGCACGACCCCAAAATCCAAGGTCTTCAAGAGTGACTGCTTGATTTGATTCGTCCAGGATACGCATAGCGATCTTCTCGCCATCAGCGATAGGGAGTGAGCTGACACGGAGGGCGTACTGACGACCACCAATTTTAATTTTGAAACGGCCATCTTGAGGGACACGACGTTCGTCGATTTTTAGATTCGCAAGAATTTTAATACGGCTAATCAGGGCACCGAGGACATTTCGTGGCAATCGGTTTACTTCTTTCAAGATACCATCGACACGATAACGAATTTGGACAAAGTCTTCACGAGGTTCAATGTGAATGTCACTCGCGTGAGAGCGGATAGCGTATTCAAGGAGGAGGTTTACTGTTTGAGCAATCGGAGAATCTTCGGCAATATCTTGTTCGCTGACTTGTTGGCTTTTGTCTTCGGATTCTTCACGCTGGACATCGATAACGTCGTTGAGCTCTTTATTGACGTCACCACGGTATCTTTCGAGTGCGGTTAAGATATTATCCTTGGTCGCAATGTATATCTTGGCATTGCTCCCAATTTCTTTTTGGATGAAGTTCACCGCCTGAACATCATCAGGGTCTTCCATTGCTAAGTGGTGAACACCGTCGGGGTCAACTTTAAATAGCACGGCGTTGTATTGACGTGCGACACGCTCAGGTATGAGATTAAGTACATCTGAAGGAATTGAGTTTGGGTCGAGTTCGATGTAAGGAATGTCGGAATAGTCTGAGAATACTTGGACAAGTGTTTTTTCATCGGCAACTTGTTGCTCGAGGACGAGATCTTGCAAAGGGCGCTTTAAACGAGCTGCCTCTTGTTTCAAGGCAGACACTTGCTCAGGAGTTGCAAGACTTGCCCGCCCAAGCAACGTTTCCATAATGGTGTCGGAAATGCGCATAATGCTTACGCTCTATTGTAAAGGACTGACCCCAAAAGTGCTAGATGGTATACTAGGTTCAATGATTATAGAGGTCAAAAGCGTCGAAGACACGCTAATAGTAGGTAAAAAGCTGGGAATGCTTTTAAGAGGTGGTGAAACCATCGAGTTAATCGGTGATATTGGTGCTGGAAAAACAACCTTTACGAAGGGTTTGGCGGCCGGACTTTTAATCGATGACGATGTACAGAGTCCTAGTTTTACGATTAGTCGAGTATACGAAGCTCGTGACAATCTACAATTGGCACATTATGACTTTTACCGTCTCGCTGATGCGGGAATCATGAAAGATGAGCTTGCGGAAACGATGCTTGATCCGCAGACGATTACGATTATTGAATGGGCTGATATTGTTGAAGGTATTTTGCCTGAAAACCGTCTGACGATTCAGTTTGAATCACCAACGGAAGAATCCCGTGTATTGACCCTGTCTGGTAATGAGACTATTTTGGAAAAGCTATGATTTTACTTCTTGATACCTCAACACCTTTGTGTAAACTGACACTTATTGAAGGTGATTGGCGTTATGACAATGAATGGGAAGCTAATCGTGAACTTGCAAAAGGTCTCCTCGGGTATTTACAGACTGAATGTGAGAAAAATGGTAAAAGTTGGAATGATATTTCGGGCATCATTGGTTTTCAAGGGCCTGGCAGCTTTACAGGTCTGCGTATTGGTTTAACGGTCCTCAACACCTTCGCTAATTCGGAACAGATTCCAATTGTTGGGGTAACCGGCGACGACTGGCAAAATGTCGGTTTGAAGCGTCTTGAAGTAGGTGAAGATGATGGAATTATTTTGCCTGAATATGGTTCTGAAGCGCACATTACAACACCACGAAAATAACTAGACGTAGCTATTCAAAAAGAGCTACAATAAAGATAGTCCGACGTATTCAGGGACTTTGAATAAATTTTGAACTTTCAGTGTGACCTGTTGATATCCAATGAGCTCAAGATGAACACTTGACCGGGCCACCCACTGAGGAAGGAAACAATATGGTAGAAGGAATAATTGCCGCAATAATCGGAATTCTTGCTGGTGTGGGCGGAACAGTCACCTATGATCGTCAGCGTAAAGCTGGAGGACAGCACAAGGCTAATAAAGAGATTGTAGATGCGAAAATAAAAGCTAGCGATATTGTACTCAAAGCGAAAGATGATGCTTTGAAACTCGTTAATGATACAAAACATGAAGAAACAGAACGTCGCAGAGGTTGGGATAAAACAGAAAGTCGTCTGGCTGAACGTGAAACTAATCTCGACAAGAAAATTGATGATCTTGATAAGCGTGGTGAAAACTTACGCGCTCAAGAAGATGAAGTTGAAGATCTCAAAAATGAGATTCGTGAGATCCGTACTCGTCAACAGGACAAACTTGAAAAAATTGCTGGTCTAAAGAAAAAAGAAGCAGCTGACAAATTGATGGAAATGACAGAACGCGATATCAAGGAAGACTTGAAGGGTCTGGTTGCAAAGCTCCAAAACGATGCGAAAGATACTGCTGAGGAAAAAGCTCAGATGATCCTTGTGACTGCGATGGAACGAATGAGTAGCGAAGTGACCGCTGAGCGAACAGTGACTGCGATTCGCTTGACTGATGATGAGATGAAGGGCCGTATTATCGGTAAAGAAGGACGTAACATCCAAGCACTGCAACGTGCCACTGGTGTTGATATTCTTGTGGACGATACTCCTGGAATGATTATTCTTTCGAGCTTTGACCCACTACGTCGTCAAGTCGCTCGTATGACGCTCGAAATGCTCATGAAGGATGGACGTATCCACCCAGGACGCATTGAAGAAGTTGTGGCCAAAGCTGAGAAGGAAATCGAAAAAGAAACCATTCGTGCTGGTGAAGATGCTGCTCGTGAAGTTGGTGTCGTCGGTATTCCAAAGGAAATGATTCAACTACTTGGTGAACTTAAATTCCGAACCAGTTATGGTCAGAATGTTTTGATGCACAGTACGGAGATGGCGCACATGGCCGGACTCATCGCTGAAGAAATTGGTGCCGATGTCCGTATTACAAAAACTGCGACACTTTTGCACGACGTGGGTAAGGCAGTGACTCATAAGATCGAAGGCAAGCATCACCATATTGGTGCTGAGCTTGCCCGTAAGTTTGGTATGAGTGAAGCGATTGTTCATGCTATCGAAGCTCACCACGATGATATCGATGCAACAACACCGGAAGCTTTGGTTGTCCGTGTATGTGATGCATTATCTGCGGCTCGTCCGGGTGCTCGTAACATTAGCGCTGAGAACTTTGCTGAACGTATGCGTGATCTCGAGAATATCGCTAATAGCTTTAAGGGAATCCAGAAATCATACGCCATCAGCGCTGGTCGCGAAGTGCGTGTCATGGTGACGCCTGAAGCAATTGATGACTTAAGTGCGATCAAACTCGCTCGCGACATTGCGAACAAGATTGAAAGCACGATGCAATATCCTGGAACAATTAAAATCAACGTGATTCGCGAAACTCGAGCAATCGAATACGCTAAATAGTTATGTCGGAAATTCGTAATTACGATACTGCTACTGATGTTGCTGAGGCCGCGGCTGAAAACGCTGTTGAAATATTAGCGAGAGCAATTGAGATGCACGGTTCAGCGAGCTGGGTTTTAGCAGGAGGAACTTCACCGATTGCGGCGTACAAGATTTTAGTGAAGAGGTATCACGACGTGCTCGATTGGAGTAAAGTCACGATCTTAGTTGGCGATGAACGCGTCGTTCCAATAGATAATGCTGAATCAAATTGGGGAACGATCACTGACATATTTGATAAAAGTCCCGAGCTTTCAAGTATGCGCCGAGTAGTTCCTGATCTTTCAGGAACTGCAGAAGAAGCGGCAACTGAATATGATCGTATGGTACGACAACTTGCAGGAGAACGTCGATTTGATTTGGTGTGGGTAGGAGTCGGGGAGGACGGACACTCGATGTCGCTATTTCCTGGCAATGCAGGATTTGTAGACGTAACTGAAGACTGGGTTATCCCGGTACATAATTCACCAAAACCACCCTCGGATCGTTTTTCATTTTCTTTGAAAGCGCTGGAACACGTTCATGAACTCGTCATCTTTGCGGTTGGTGCCTCAAAGAAAGACGCTTTGCACGAAGCTCGTCTGAAAGGCAAGCTTCCTGTTGCTGTTGTCGCTGATACGGTCGAAGCGTACGGGGGAGAAGTCCGCTGGTTGTATGATGATCCTGCTTGGGGAGAAAAATAAGCAATCGCTAGTTTAGGTACGATCGTGCCTGTGGAGTGTGGTCTTTATTTGCTAGTTTTATGTCTAATGTAAGCGCTCGATGATCCGATAGCGTGTCATCGGAGAGCGAGACGTCGAGGATAAGATCGGCCTTAGGAATGAGTACATAATCAATACGCATATTGTTCTCAGGTTTGCTGATATATGGTTGCGACGTTGAAGCAAGATACTTGCCTTGCCATAATCCGACATGTTTGAGATCAGGCATATTGAAGTCACCAACAATAATTCGTTGTTCATGACGACTTTCTAAGATATGTAATAATTCATCGAGATGGTCATATGCCATTTCGGGATTCTCTGAAAAGTGAACGTTAGCAAATTTAATAATCTGTCCGTGATACTGAATATCGAATAATTGGACGATGCGTTGAAGATGATCGAGTGGGTCTTGATTGAGTACGAGTGTCTCAGATGTGGTAATCGGAAACTTACTTAGTACAGCCAGGCCTTCACGATAATTCTTGTAGATAGGACTGGTTTGTAATCGACTAATAACTGACTGTTCGTGCTCGTAGTGAAGGTAGCGATTGAGCAAGACAGCTTGATTATTGGGTGAAACTTCAGGCAAGAAAACGACTTCCTGAAAAAAGATAATGTCGGGTGCCTCATTCTTCAAGTAGCGAAGAATGTGAGGTTCTCGTTTTTTCCAATTTATAAACGCTTGTAGATTAAGAGACGTTAGTTTCATTACCTCTAAATTTTAACAGTTATATATTGAAATGGTTATGTTAAAAATTAATCCTATAAAAAAAGACCGTCATTGACGGTCATTTTTTTTGGTCGGGGTGAAAGGGCTCAAACCTTCGACCTCTCGGTCCCAAACCGAGCGCGCTATCAACTGCGCCACACCCCGAAAAGGTGACTTGGGTAATTATACCCTAGTGACGATGGTTTTTCTAGTGGTCACGTTGTCAATTGGGTATCAGTCACGGTATGATAGTAGCAACACATTTATGAAAGACTTATTTAAGAAAAAAATTGCATTCGTGAAACGCCACCCTCGATTGGATATAGTATTCTTGTTAGTTGGTTTGGCTATCTTTGCGACCATTACACTTTTGAACGCAAGCCGTGCATCGATTTGGTTTGACGAAGCATTTAGTGCGTACATCGCGCAGTTTAGTTTTGCGGATATTGCTACCTTCACCGCATCTGACGTACATCCACCATTTTATTATTGGGTGTTGAAAGTTTGGACGATGTTCTTTGGGACTGATGAGCTCGGTTTCCGCTCAATGAGTATGTTCTTTGGCGCTGGAGTGATTACTGCGGCGACATTGTTGGCACGTCGTTTCTTTGGTCGTCTCGTTGCAGGTGTGACACTATTATTCTTAATTGTTTCACCAATGTTGATCCGTTATAGCGATGAAGCGCGCATGTACACATTAGCCGCAGCTATTATCTTGATTGCAACGTACGTTCTTGTGAAAGCAACCGAAACCAATAAACGATGGCAATGGATTGTCTACGGCATTTTAATTGCACTCGGTATGTGGACGCATTATTTTACTGCCTTGGCGTGGATTGCACACTGGGTATGGAGGGCTATTGTTATTCGAAAGAGCACAACAAAGCCGAAACTATTTTGGAAAAAATTCTTTACGAAAAATTGGATCGTTGCACACATAGTTGCCGCCGCGTTGTTCTTGCCATGGATCCCATTCATGGTGATCCAACTTGGTGGTATCCAAGCGAGCGGGTTCTGGATCGGTCCAGTCGGCGTCAATAGTGTGACGAATTACTTCACGAACCTCTTCTATTATCTCGAACACGATCAAGTAGAGGGCTGGGCTGGGGTTGCATTAATTGTTGTACTTGTTGGACTGGGTATCTTGGCCTACCGAACATACCGTAGCTTTAAAAAAGAAACGAAGACGCAGTACCTATTGGTAAGCGCCTTGGCGTTTGTACCGGTCCTCTTCTTATTTGTCGTGTCGTTACCGCCATTACACTCGTCATTTGTTGAACGCTACTTATTGCCAGCGATTGTTGGTTTTGCAATGTTTGCAGCTGTGACAATTGTTGTCGGAACCCGTCGTTGGAAGCCTGTATTTCGTGTCGCCAGTGTGTTAGTGCTTGTCGGTATGATGGTGTACGGTATCGTGAATGTCTATCATTATGGTAACTATAACAAGAATTCAAATACTCATGTCCTCACGCAGGAACTCGTTCAAAAGATTGCCGCTGAAGCAAAGCCTGGTGAGCCGATTGTTGCAAATGCACCATGGATTTTCTATGAGGCGGTCTTTTATAACTCAGCTGACCACCCTATCTATTTCATTGATCAAGATACGCAGTATATTTATGGCTCACTTGAGATGCTAAAGACGCGTGACCAGCACAAGATTATAGACATTGATGCGTTCACGAAGGAACATCCCACTATTTGGTATATTGGTGTCTCTGGTGGCGACATTGAAAGTTCTCGATCAGACTGGCACAAAGTAAAAAGCATCTCAGTCACCAGTCCTGTTGACGGCCAAACATTGTACCGGGCAACTGAGTTTACGATTAACTAGGAATGACTTTTTGAACGAACGGAATCTTGATCATTGCCCATACTATGAGGATACAGATAATACCGAGTAGGCTGTTGATAACAATACTGTCGCTCCCGATAGTAAAGTAGCTAATCAAACAGATCGCGACACCGTGTAATATGTATGCGGTGAGAGAATGTGTTCCGAAAGTCAGTAGTAACCAGCCAAACGCTTTGCCAATATACTTTCCTAAGAGATTAAAGATGAGGATAAAACCGGTAAACCAGAGGAATGCCATAATAACGCGCCAAGGTCCGATCGCACTCTTCTCGAATGAGTCGTTTATTTGTTCCGCAAGAGTAGCGAAATCTCCACCGTAAAACGTCATAATTATCGAGAGTCCAATCGTGAGAATGGTGAGGCCTATAGTCATGCTTGTGAGCACGAGACGTGCTTTACGAGTAAGAGCATTCCACCATTTTAGAATTGATGGTAAGTAGAATCCTGCCACGCTAGGAATAAAGAAAATGATTTGCCATTGAAGTGCTTGGTTGTTCGTCATGTAGCCGACGACAAGCATAAAAATACTGAGTAAAACAACCAACCACGCTTTATTGCGACGAAGTAACCATATAGCCAGAGGTGCTGCGGCTAAGAACAGGGCATACAGAGTAAGGAAGTGAGACCAGACGTATGTATATTGCAGCGTAAGAGTCTGATATATTAATTCACTCCACTGACCGTGATCGATCGGCATGCCCGGCGCACCTCCCTTTAGAGGAACGTACCAGATGATTGCGGTGTAGATGAGGGTAGTAATGATCGACCAGATGTAGAGCTGGCCCGCACGTCGAAGTAATTTAATCGAGACTTCTTTCATAGGCAAGTCTTGGTTTTTGTATCCACGAACGTAACCGACGAGTAACCCAGAAATAGCGACGAAGCCTTCAGCGGCTGTCACCCAGAGAAGAGCTTTACCGCTGATCAATGCGAGAACACTTGGCCACCTCGCGAGATGATCCACGATGATGACGACGATAAAAAAGCCTCGAAGGTAATCGAGCGTGATAAGCCGGTTCTTCTTTTTTTCTACAGACTGGGGCACTTTGTTTATTATACAGGCTTTGCTGGGAGAGGCCTGAAGGCTATACTAGAAGTACTTGATGAGTCGGTATATCGTTGCGGTCAGTGGGGGAGTTGATTCAGTTGTACTACTGGATAAACTCACAAAGGTTCCCGAACACGAATATGTGGTCGCTCACTTTGACCATGGCATTCGTTCTGATTCAGCCGAGGATGCTTTGTTTGTCGAAGCACTCGCTCGAAACTATGGACTTCCTTTTGAAACGAGACGAGAAGAACTGGGCGTGGAGGCGAGTGAGGAACTCGCCCGCGAAAGACGCTATGTTTTCCTTCGTGAAATGGCTGACAAACACTCTGCTCGTATCGTGACTGCCCACCACGCCGATGATGCAATTGAAACACTTGCAATTAATCTCAAACGAGGCACAGGCTGGCGAGGATTAGCTGCGCTTGATTCGCCTGACATCTCCCGACCACTTTTACGGGCTCATAAATCTGAATTACACGACTACGCTTTAAAGCAACGACTTGAATGGCGTGAAGATAGTACGAATGCAAGTGATGTATACCTTCGGAATCGACTTCGTCGACTTGTTTCAGCAGTTCCTCATATTGAAAAACGACAATTACTGATTCTTCGTGAACAACAATTGTTGTGTCGGCAATTGATTGACAAAGAAGTTACCCGCCTCGTTGGGCCAGGACCTCACTACAGCCGGTACTTCTTTACTCATGTGCCAAAAGTCGTTGCAATGGAATGTTTGCGCTTTGTCACAGATGCTCGTTTAACGCGACCACAACTTGAACGTGCGCTACTTGCTATTAAGACGGCTCACAAAGGCCATGCATATGAGGCGGGAGCGGGAATTACTCTCCGTTTCACTACTCGTAATTTTTCTCTGTAACTGATAAAATTAAGAGTGAAGAAAGAAATACTCGTCTACCCCCGAAAGGAACATACTTTTTTATGGCCATGAAATCCCCTCTTCAACCGAAGAAACCAAATACTATTATCCGATTAACCCTTTTCTGGGCAATTCTTGTTTTTGGTGTCCTTATTGCGATTGCCGTTGCGACTCCACACGATAACCTTAAAGAGGTTTCACTTTCGAGTGTCATCGAACGAGCTAACGCGGGCGATATATCTAAAATTGAAGTACAAGGCGACGACCTGAAGATCACACCAAAGGGAAGTGATAAAGCAACCGAGAAGTCGACGAAGGATAGTACCAGCAGCATCACCGAACAAGGTGTGAAACAAGGCGTTACTGAGATTTCCGTCGTTCCTGTTTCATCGACCGGTAGCGTGCTTTGGAACTTGGCGATTATCATTATCCCAGTCCTTTTGATTGCTGCCTTCTTTATGTTTATGATGCGTCAAGCGCAAGGTCAGAACAACCAAGCTCTCGGCTTTGGTAAATCAAAAGCTAAACTGTACGGTGAAGATAAAACAAAAGTCGTCTTCGCGGACATTGCTGGTAACGATTCAGCCAAGCAAGACCTCGAAGAGGTGGTTGATTTCTTGAAGCATCCAAAGAAATACGAATCACTTGGTGCGAAGATTCCAAAAGGTGTCCTTCTTGTGGGTAACCCGGGTACAGGTAAAACTATGCTTGCTCGTGCTGTTGCCGGTGAAGCGAGTGTGCCATTCTTCAGCATTAGTGGTTCTGAATTCGTTGAAATGTTCGTTGGTGTTGGTGCTTCTCGTGTTCGTGACTTGTTTGCGAAAGCTAAGAAAAACTCTCCTGCGATTATCTTTATTGATGAGATTGATGCGGTTGGACGACGTCGTGGAAGTGGTATGGGTGGTGGACACGACGAACGTGAACAAACGCTTAACCAAATTTTGGTTGAAATGGATGGATTTGAAACTGGTACGAACGTCATTGTCTTGGCGGCAACGAACCGTGCCGACGTTCTTGACCCAGCTTTGCTTCGTCCAGGTCGTTTCGATCGACGAACAAACATTACACTACCTGAACGAAGAGACCGCGAAGCAATATTGAAGGTTCACTTCAAGAATAAACCAGCAGATGACACTGTAAATCTTGATAAGCTTGCAGCAAAGACTGCAGGATCATCAGGAGCCGACTTGGCGAACATTGCCAACGAAGCGGCTATCATTGCGGCGCGACGTAACTCGAAAAAGATTAGCAATGCTGATCTGACTGAAGCATTTGAAAAAGTTGCCATCGGTCCAGAACGCAAGACTAAGATCATGAACGATGAAGAAAAAGAAATGACTGCGTATCACGAAGCTGGTCACGCAATTGTTGGACATGTTTTGCCTCACAGCGACCCTGTTCACAAAGTCACGATCATCCCTCGTGGTGGTACTGGTGGTGTGACATGGTTCTTGCCACCTGAAGATAAGAGCTACACGAGTCTCCTTGAGTTCAAGGACATCCTCGCCCGCGCACTTGGTGGCCGTGTTGCTGAAAAGATTATCTATGGCAAAGATCAAATCACCACTGGTGCTGGTTCTGACCTTCGCAAGGCAACTGAAATTGCTCGCGACATGGTGATTGAGCAAGGCATGGGTACGAAGCTACGCGACCAAGTCTTCCATGAAGACAACGGTGGTATGATGTTCGACCGTATGACACACGAACGTCCATATAGTGACGATACTGCTCGTGAGATTGATAAAGAAGTTGCTGAGTTGATTCAAGAAGCGGCTCGTCGTGCTGAAATCGTTATCTCACAAAATATGCCGAGCCTAAAGAAACTAGCTGATGCACTTCTCAAAGAAGAGACTCTTGAAGAAGAAGCTGTTGTCGCACTCCTTAAGGGTACCAAACTTCCTAAGGAGGCCTCGCTTTAAACCGAGCGCGTGACTCATACATCATGCTAAGTTTACGTACAACAATCTCGAAGGCGAACAGTAAACTGCCGCTGCGACTCGCGGCGGGGCTACTAGCCGGCTCGAGTCTGCTGGCAAGTTTGCTGGGGTTGTTCCGTGACCGTTTACTTAATGGACAATATCTTGATACCTATAAAGTTGGGCTAGACGCATATACGGTTGCGTTCACGATTCCTGACTTTATGTTCTTTATCCTCGTGTCGGGCGCACTCAGCGTGACCTTTATCCCAGTCTTCAACCAGAGGCTCGCAACCGGTAATAAGAAATCTGCTTGGGAGTTATCAACCAGCATGGTCAACTTCATGGCATTGGTGACTTTGATTGCCTCGGTTCTGATTATCATATTTGCAGATCCATTGGTTCGTTATGTGGTTGGACCTGGTCTTGATGAATCGGGTCGTTCACTGGCAGTGAGCATGATGCGTGTGATAGCCGTCAACCCATTCCTCTTTGCGGTAGCGACGGTGATTGCGAGTATGCAACAAGCGGTTGGTCGATTTGCATTCTTTGCTCTCGCGCCGACAGTGTATAACGTCGGTATTATTATTGGAACTGTCTTTTTCACGAATGGGATTAACTTGTTCGGTTGGCAAGTCTTCGATGGCGGTATTATGGGGGTTGCGCTTGGTGTGGTTCTCGGTTCAATGATGCAGCTAGTGGTGAGTAGCATCGGGTTATTCGGTATGGGCTTCGATTATCGTTTTAAAATTTATTTCAAAAATAAAGGCTTCCGTCAGGTACTGAGATTACTACCACCGCGTTCGCTCGACCAAGGGATTGATTACGTGAATAGTATTGTCGAGACTAACTTGGCGTCGCGTATGATCGACGGAAGTATTCGTGCATACCAACAGGCGAGCTCACTGGCCTACGTACCAATTAACTTGATTGGTGTTGCGATCAGTACGGCCGCATTCCCCAAGATGACAGAACGCTTAGGTCAGGGCAGACCTGACCTATTTAAGAGCGAACTTCAAGCAGTACTCCGGGTAATCATCTGGCTCGCACTTCCCGTCACAGTTATTGCGTTCTTCGGACGTGGCTACCTCGTTAACTTTATTAAGAATGGTGGAGACAATTATATTGCGAGTATCCTTGGAGTATTGGCGATCGCGATCCTCTTTCGTTCGATCTACTTTATCTCGGCGCGTAGTTTTTATGCTCAGCAAGACACGAAGACACCTCTCTACATTTCATTGTTTACGATTGCACTCAATATTACACTGGCCGTGTGGTTTACATTGGGACTAGGAATGGGTGTCCACGGACTTGCCTGGGCGGCTGTGATTGTATCGGTTGTCGAAGTCTCAATCCTGTTCTTTATAATGTCGAAACGTATTAGGGGATTGTTTGATAAAGTGTTCGTTCACGCGATTGCACGCATGGCGAGTGCAGCGGGATTTATGACCATCATTACGTATATCGGAGTGTCGATCTTCCCACTTAATGCAGACGACCAAAGCTTCTTGGCATCCTTCCCGAAGTTTGCACTTATTGTCATGGTGAGCATTGGAGCGTATTTCTTCTTTAGCTACCTCTTGAAATTACAGGAAGTCGCCCCTATACTCCTAAGGATCCAAAAGATTCTGTTTAAACGCCCAGGGAAAGATTAAATGAACCAAGACCAGATCCGAAATTTCTGTATTATTGCCCACATCGACCATGGTAAATCAACACTCGCAGACCGCATGCTTGAGCTCACTGGGACAGTACAAAAGCGTGATATGAAATCACAGCTACTTGATAGCATGGACTTAGAGCGCGAAAAGGGTATTACGATTAAGCTCGCGCCAGTCCGTATGAAATACCAAGGATACGACTTGAACCTCATCGATACTCCCGGTCACGTTGACTTTAGTTATGAAGTGAGCCGTTCTCTTCAGGCCTGTGAAAGTGCCATTCTTGTGGTTGATGCGAGTCAAGGTATTCAAGCACAGACACTCGCGAACGTGTACTTAGCGCTGGCTGCTGATCTGACTATTATTCCAGTCCTAAATAAAATTGACCTTCCTGCTGCTGACGTCCCTCGTGTCAGTGCTGAAATTATTAACTTGCTTGGTTGTAGTGAGGATGACATTCTCAAGATCAGTGCCAAGACGGGTGAGGGTGTTTTGGAAGTGCTAGATGCGGTGATTGAACGGTCCGCTTCGCCGCAAGGTGACAGTGAATCGCCAACACGTGCATTGATTTTTGATAGTTATTACGATGATTATCGTGGAGTGATTTTATATACTCGTGTTGTCGATGGCTCGATTAAAAAAGGTGACGTCATTGAAATGATGGCAACCAATGCCAATGGTATTGCCTTAGAGGTTGGCTCGCTTCAACCAGCTATGAGTTCGAACCCAGAACTGACCAGTGGAGAGATCGGATATATTGTTACCAACCTTCGCACAACTCGTGATGCACGGGTAGGTGATACGGTCACCACAAGACGTTCACATACCGATACGCAACTACCTGGGTATAAACTCGTGCAACCATTTGTGTATGCCGGGTTTTTCCCTATTAGTAATGATGAATATCAAGCGCTCAAAGATGCGGTTGAAAAACTTAGCCTGAGTGACTCTGCGCTGCAGTTTGAGCCAGAGAATTCGCCAGTCCTTGGGTTTGGTGTTCGGATTGGATTCCTTGGGCTTCTTCATATGGATATTATCCGCGAGCGTCTCGAGCGAGAATATGATCTTGACCTTGTTGTCACTAACCCATCGACCGACTATCACGTTACTTTGTCGTCCGGCGAAGAGCTCGACATAAAAAGTGCGAGTGAATTACCCGATGTCAGTCGTGTGAAAGAAATACGCGAGCCGTGGATTAAAGGTGAGATTGTTGTGCCAGCAAATTATATCGGCGGTGTGATTCAACTTATTGTGAACAAACGGGGACTGCAGACAAACCTTAGCTATATTGATGAACGTGCGTTGATTAGTTTTGAAGCACCTCTAGCAAATCTTTTGACTGATTTTTATGACCAACTGAAATCAATAACGAGCGGGTATGGCTCATTTAACTACGAACTTGATGACTATCGCATTGAAGATCTTGTCCGTATTGATTTTTATGTCGCCGGTGAAATGATCGACGCACTCAGTGTGATGGCGCACCGCAGTGAAGCGCAGTCACTAGGACGGACTGTCGTCGACAAATTAAAAGAAGTGATACCGCGTCAAAATTTCCAAGTCTCACTCCAAGCTGGTATTGGCGGAAAGTTTATCGCTCGTGCTGACCTTTCGGCATACCGCAAGGATGTGACAACAGGCTTGTACGGTGGCGACGTCTCTCGTAAAAAGAAGGTACTCGCGAAACAGGCAAAAGGAAAAAAGCGCATGAAGCGCTTCGGTAAAGTTGATATTCCGTCAGAAGCATTTACGGTGATGTTGAAACGCGACTAGTTTTCTTCAGCGCGTTTTGCAAGCTGCTCAAGTATTATTCGTTCGACATCATCTTTTGGAAGACTTGCATCAACTTCAATTAATAGTCCTACGCCGCGGTAATAATCGATGACAGGAAGCGTTTTCATCTTGAACTCATCGATGCGTTTGAAGATTTTTTCCTTGTCATCATCAGCACGGATACCACGCTCGGTTGCGTTTTCTTCAAGATCGAGTCGTTCAATCGCAGCAGCTTCATCAAGAGTTAAATAGATAACAGCTTTCAATGGATGACCCGATTCATTCAATGCACCGATAACACCCTCTTCTTCACCGTGCCAGCGTCCGACAGAACTCAGCATAAGTGGGTGTCCATTGAGGTCGTCTTTCTTCAAGTAGGGAAGGACGATATCGATAAAGTCTTGTGTTGGGGCAAGTTCGCCACGATCTATCATCTCTTTGGTTTTAGGAGGAATGACGCTGTTTCGGAAAATATCCCCGCTGCTGAGTGTAATACCACCAAAGCGCTCATCAAGACGTTTTGCTTGACTATCTTTTCCCGCAAAAGGAAGTCCAAAGAAGTTAATTGAACCTGAGCCGAGCCACGTGGCAAGCTCGGGTGTCTTTTTGAAATCTATCATTAACGACAAAGTATACGAGAGCTAGCGTGCAATTACAAGCGCAAGCGCCGCTAGCACTCATTGACACAGAGTGCTAGAAAGCGGTAAAATACAGATATGACAGATCGTCAAAGAGAGATCCTTGCCGCTATCATCGAGCAACATGCCGAGATTGCAGCACCTGTCGGGAGTGTTATGCTCGCGAAGCTTTTTGGTGTCTCAAGCGCGACAATTCGCAGTGAGATGGCACGACTTGAAGATATGGGCTTTATTGTCCAGCCACACACGAGTGCTGGCCGTATCCCAACTGACGCTGGCTATCGTTTCTACGTTAATAGCTTGAATGACCAACACGCCAACGAAGTCCAGCCACTTCTGCTTGATCGCAGTGCGAGAGCGATTGATGCCCGTGTGAATCCTCACTCTGATCGTGCTGACCGTGCAATTCGTAGTGCAGTTGATAGCTTAGTTGAATTGACCCAAAATCTTGGTATAGCCACGATTGGTGACGAGCTGTATCTCAGCGGCATTGGCAATCTCTTTTCACAACCTGAATTCTTGCAAGGTAATCATGCTCAAGCTGTCGCCCAGCTTATTGATAATCTTGAACCGTGGCTTCGTGAAGCTGCCCCAAATGAACCGCTCAACGTTTATATTGGATCAGAAAATCCTATCGGTAAAACGAGTGGTGCAACATTGATCATCAGTCGTTTCCGTTCACCATACAGTGATAATAGTTATATTGGTGTACTTGGGCCAACTCGTCAGAGTTATGCCAAAGTGATGCGACTTGTTCGTCACACCGGCGCAATGTTAGAGGAGATTTTATAATATGCCAACAGATAAACCAAAGAATAAAAAAGATGCAGAGTTTGAACAAAAACTTGGCGAGCTGACACTTGACCTTCAACGAACACGCGCTGATTTTGAAAATTATCGCAAACGAGTCGATCTTGAAAAAACGTCTGCTCGCGAAGCAGGACAGGCGAGTGCAATTTTGAAACTTCTCCCCGTTATTGATAATATTGAGCGTGCCATTGCCTATATTCCTGAAGAACTGAAAGATAACAGTTGGGTACAGAGTGTTTCCGGACTGGTGAAGCACCTCGAGAAGTCACTCGATAGCCTGAATCTTGGGCGTATTGATGCGAAACCGGGGACGCCATTTGACCCTGAATTCCATGAAGCGATTCAATTCGATGAAGATGCTGAAGGTGATACTGAAGTGATCGCTGAAGAACTTCAAGCCGGCTATACATTAAATGGCACAGTCATCCGCCACGCTATGGTAAAAGTGACAAAGCAATAAACTGCTATAATTGATCCATATGGATCCTACAACACTCTCCCCACAAGAACCAATTCAACCCACTGCAACACCTGTTCCACTGTCTGCTCCTGCAAAATTACAGGCACATGTCGACTATCTTCCCGGCATTACTATTTTTGGTGCGACAAGTGCGCTACTTGAGTGGTCGGCAGATGACCGTATCAAATTCTTTAAGATGGACTCAAATACGAATCAAGCAACTGAGGTACTTTTTGATGTGCCATATGGCCAAATCGAATCTGTGAGTGGTTCGATGGTGATGCTCACCTTCAAAGTCGCGGGCAAGAAGTATAATGCTCAATTCTCACGAACAGCTATGGCTGGGCTTGGTGTAGGTGGCGTTGTGGGTATTGCCGTCGCTGCCAACCGAAGCAATGCTTCAGGTATTAATGAATGGCTTGAAATGTTTAAACAACACAATGTTAATACGAATGGATTCAAAGGACTGGGTTGGTCGGTGAAATGGGGACTGATTATCACTGGGATTATTCTCGTTGTGGTGGTTGTGATTGCTCTTACGACCTACCGTTAGTCGCTTACTAGAGATTTGAGATAGCAGCTAGGATAAATAATCCAAGGTTGAGCACAGTACCAAAACTTCCGAGGATGATAAGTCCGACACTCTTAGTCCTGACACCTATAGAGAGCGTGTAGGCGCCGAGAATAGCAACAAGGGCTAATGAATAACCGACGAAAAGACTAATAATAAATCCAGCAATACTGATGATACCTAAGATTAAGCCGATTCGTTGCTGCTTGTTTGTATTTTCTTGATTGAGCGGTACGACTCCAGAGACAACGCTTGCAGATGGAGAAGGTTGTGCGATAGGGGGTGTTGCGGGAGTAGTAGTTGTTGGTACAGGTGATTGTTGTGGGTCGGTTGGGTTCATGGGATACTCCTTATTGTTGTTACTTATTATACCGAAATTATTATGAACAAAACAAAACCACCCGAAGTGTAGGTGGTTTTTTGATAATGTGTGGTTTCGAGCAGGCAGAAGAGATGACTTCCTGCTCGAAACCAGCGGGGTGCTGGGAGGTAGGTCAGTTGCATTTCCAATAGGTGTAGACGTAGTACTCGACTTCGGCGTCAGGTTCGGAGAAGGTACCGACCTTGGCGTGCGGGAATGTCCCCAAAACACGTTGAATCTGTTTGCGCTTCATCTTCCCTTGAGGGAGAACGTAGTGCGAGACTCGAATGTTTGGAAACTGCGCACGGTGATAATCGGTCATCATCTTGGGCGTGAAACCCTCATGTCCAATAACAAAGTACTGGAGACCCGAACCGTTGGTTCCGAACAGTATCTCGGCGAGATACTGCAAGACACCTTGTGGTTTGGTTTGTTGTGGGTAAAGATCAGCCATAATCCCCTGAAGGACAGGTTCATCTTGGTTGATCGAAATGCGAGTGTCGGTCACTCTTGGTGCCTCATTCTGTCTGCTCGTTGTAAATGGAAAACCCGCCTCATGTTCTGCGGGTTTGTACTGGTAGATCACGAATTAATTCGTGAAGGCCGTACATGATAATAGTCCTCTACCGAGAGAAAATCAATATGTATGTTGTATATTGGCACTCTTGACATGAGAGTGCCAACTTTGTACAATGAGAGTAATTGGCAAACTCAGTCCGAGAGTGCTAAAATAAGGTATAGAGAATAGATAAGAATTCAGACACATTCTAAGTATAAGGAGAGTATATATGGGTAAAATTATTGGAATCGATTTAGGTACAACTAACAGCGCTGTTGCGTATATGGTTGCTGGAAAACCAGAAGTTATTGCGAACGCTGAAGGCAACCGAACAACCCCTAGTGTTGTTGCTATAAACAAAAATGGTGAACGTCTTGTCGGGCAAGTTGCTCAACGTCAGCGTGTCACTAACGCAAAGAACACTATCTATGGTGTGAAGCGTTTAATTGGCCGTAAATTTGGTGATGCTGAAGTTCAAAAAGACCTCGACATCATGCCGTACGAAATTGTCAAAAAAGGCGATGGCGTTGGTGTGAAGATGGGTGACAAGGACTACACACCAGAAGAAGTCTCAGCAATGATTCTTTCAAAGATTAAAGCAGATGCTGAAGCTTTCTTGGGCGAGAAAGTCACCGAAGCGGTTATTACCGTTCCTGCGTACTTCGATGACTCGCAACGACAAGCGACAAAAGATGCTGGTAAGATTGCTGGTCTTGAAGTAAAACGTATTATTAACGAACCAACCGCTGCTGCTCTTGCCTATGGCCTCGAAAGCAAAAAGGATGAGAAGATTGTTGTCTTCGACCTAGGTGGTGGAACTTTTGACGTTTCTATCTTGGAACTAGGTGATGGTGTCTTTGAAGTTAAATCAACCAATGGTGATACTCACCTAGGTGGTGAAGACTTCGACAACCGCATCGTTAACCACTTCTTAGACGTTTTCAAGCAAAATGAAGGCATTGACCTAAAAGGTGACAAAGCAGCGATGCAGCGTCTTAAGGACGAGGCTGAGAAAGCAAAGAAGGAACTGTCTGCAACCAACGAGACTGAAATTAACCTGCCATTCTTAACAGCTGATGCAGATGGTCCAAAACACTTTGAATATAAGTTGACGCGAAGCAAGCTCGAAGAGCTCGTTAAGGATTTGATCGATGGTGTCGCGAAACCTGTCGAAAACGCATTGAAAGACGCTGGTCTCAAGACGACTGATATCGATGAAATCGTGCTTGTTGGTGGTATGACTCGTATGCCAGCAGTTGTTGAAAAAGTGAAAGCAATTTTTGGTAAAGATCCACTTAAAGGTGTGAATCCTGATGAAGTTGTTGCTATTGGTGCAGCGATTCAAGGTGGAGTGCTTGCCGGTGACGTCAAAGACGTTCTCTTGCTCGACGTGACGCCTCTGTCACTCGGTATTGAAACTATGGGAGGTGTTGCAAGCAAGGTTATTGAACGAAACACAACTGTCCCGACAAGTAAATCTGAAACATTCTCAACTGCTGCCGATAGCCAACCACAAGTTGAAATCCATGTGACTCAAGGTGAACGTGAGCTCGCTGTTGATAACAAGTCACTGGGTCGCTTTATTCTTGATGGTATTGCCTCAGCACCTCGTGGTGTTCCTCAGATTGAAGTAACGTTCAATATTGATGCCAACGGTATCCTGAATGTGACCGCTAAAGACAAGGGAACAGGCAAAGAACAAAGCATTACGATCTCTGACAGTGGCAATCTTTCAAAAGAAGATATCGAAAAGGCTGCGAAGGATGCTGAACTTCACGCTGATGAAGACAAGAAAAAGCGTGAGTCAATTGATGCCCGTAATGGTCTCGAGAGTGCGATCTACCAAGCTGAAAAAATGCCTGATGAATTCAAAGACAAGATTTCTGATGAAGACAAAAAAGTCATCGTTGATGCTGTCGATGAAGCAAAAAAGCACAAAGACGCTGAGGATAAAGAAGAACTAGAAGCTGCATTAAAAGCATTGAATGATGCCGTTATGCCGATTGGTTCTAAGATGTACGAAGCTGCAGCCAAAGAAGAGGCACCAGCTTCTGACGATGCTGAAAAGAAAGATGACGAGCCAGTTGAAGGCGAAGTTGTCGATGAGAAGACTGAGAAGTAGATACTATGGAGTTGCTGATATTCTTTCTAGGTATTGCAACCTCACTCCTTTCATATATAGGTTATAACTTTTTACTTAAACCGATCATTAGTCTTAACGAGTTTAAGGCTAAGATCGGTCATACATTAACTTATTACTCGCATATTATTACCAGCCCCGGAAGAGGCAAGCTTGCTGATGAGGCGTCGCCAATTATTCGTGATCTGGCTTTTGAGTTAGAAGAAAAGTATCTACTCGTGCCCTTAAATAAACTCGCAACATTCTTTAGGCTCATACCCGCTCGTAATTCGGTCGTTACTGTTAAAGGACAGATTATTTTTATGTCTAATTCTGTCAGTGCAGATGGCAAAACTGATCAGAATCACAAAGCACTTGAAGAGGTATTTACACTTTTGAATATAAAAGAGCTCGAACCAAGGAACAACAATAAGAAATAACTTTAAAATATACTGGATGTTTTCTTTTTAATCCATTAAGTTATACTTGGAGAAATAAGGAGATTTCAATGACAGCAGCGGCAAATAAAGTAGGTTCAGGATTCGGCATTGCCTCGATGGTATTGGGAATTGTTAGTTTGTTTGGACTAGGTGTGTTGACGGGTATTCCTGCAATTATTCTCGGCATCATTGCGATACGTAAACATAAAGGTGCGGGATTTGGCATGGGTATCGCTGGAGTAGTGACTGGCGCAATAGGTATTTTAGTCGGGATCATTTTCGTTATGACCTTCATTGCATTACCGTCTTTGCAGGGAAGCCAGCGTGATACGCAGGCGAAAAGTGATATCTCTTTCTTAAATAGTGCTATCACTGCTTACTCTTCGAACAATCGAGGCTCATTTCCAAGTGACGATGAATTTACTGGCGGCAGTTTTGCTACCAGTAATCTTGACGGAGGTTTTACTAAAAAGATTGTCATTAACGAATTGCCAACGACATCTACAATCGTCTTCGTCCGCGGAATGAAATGTCCAGAAGATGGAAGCGTGACAGGGGACCGCTTTTACAGCTTGAAGACATTGCTCAACAATGGCTCCGAGTATTGTCTCAGTAATTAGATAACAAAAAAAACTATTGTCAATGTACTAGACTACTGGTATTATACGATTATGAACAAGTTTAATTCATATCAATCAGCCATCGTCACGGGCAAAATGCTCGGCGGCTTTGATTGCCATGGTATGACTTATCTTCACTCTTAATTGATTTACATATATTGACGCAAGATAAGTCTCCAAGTACCGGAGACTTTTTCATTACTTGGAGGCTCATCTGGTCTCGAAATACGAGACCAATAAAAGAAAGGAGACTATCATGTCTTTTGGTCCTATCATGCGGTTTACGGTCGATGAACTACATATCGAGCTCGCACCTCTCAATAAAGAGGTAATGAGCGAGTTCATCAACCCAGGTATGAACCAGGCATCTATCACTCGTTACTTGGCTTCGCATGTCGCAAAGACGATCGAGGACGAGGAAGAGTGGTACGAGAAGACTCGAAAAGCTGAAGACGTCATTGTCTGGGGTATTTGGCTAATCGAAGGTGAGAAGCGAACACTGATTGGTAATAGCGCGTTAGAGCATATCGAAATCAGCGACGCTCACATGCACCAAGCAATTAGCGGTTCTTTAATATTCCGTAAGGAATTATGGGGACGTGGTATTGCCAGTGCGGCTCACAAAGCGCGCACTTGGTATGCTTTTCATGAAGTAGGTATGCACCGAATTACATCGGCCGTTATCCATGGGAATGGTGGAAGTCTCAAAGCGCTAAAGCGATCTGGGTACGAGTTGGTCTATGTCGAACGCAATACAGTGTTCGTCGATGGTCAGGTTCGTCACCAGGATAACTTGGAATGCCTGAACCCAGAGGACCCTTTCTGGAGCCAGTGGTGGCATGGTGAGCGACCAAGTAAACGTGCGATCGATGCTCGTTTGCGGACTCGTGAGGCTCTAAAGTGGGCTGAAGAGAACGTGGAGCTCGCCTAACCTCGACCCCCGTCACAAAATGTGGCGGGGGTTCAAACATAAGCGTATAATAAGGATGTAATAAGGAGGGAAGAATATGGATGGACTAGGATTTATTGGATGGATCGTACTCGGTGGCTTGGCTGGCTGGGTTGCGTCGATGATTATGGGCAATAATGCTCGTCAAGGATTACTCGGCAATATTGTTGTAGGAATCGTTGGTGGACTGATTGGTGGCTTCGTTTTCGGATTGCTCGGTGGGTCCGGAGTGACAGGCTTCAACCTATGGAGTTTCTTAGTCGCGCTTGTCGGTGCGGTGATACTTCTGTTTCTGTGGCGACTTATTTCAGGTCGTAAGGCCTAATAAAAAGCCCGCTCGTAGAGAGCGGGCTTTTTTGTTTTAGTCTTTTATCGATTAGATAAGGACGACAGTGTTGTCTTTAACTTCAACGATGGTGTTTGTTGAGTTGTTTGAGTTGTCGACAGATGTGTTTGTTGTCGGGTTGCTACTATTGTCGTTGCCATTGTTCTGGCTTGTGTTGGTAGTCGTGTCATTGTTGTTGTTTTGGTTGTTCGTGTTGCCATTGTTCTGGCTTGTGTTGGTAGTCGTTTGGCTACTGTTTGAAGCATCTGTGTTAGTGGTCGTTTTAGTGACAATAGACGTGTTGGTAGTCGTGTCATTGTTGTTGTTTTGGTTGTTCGTGTTGCCATTGTTCTGGCTTGTGTTTGTAGTTGTAGACGTGTTGGTAGTTGGTGCGAAAACTGGAGCAAATGTGTTGCCGTTGTTTTTGCTGATAGTCTTTGTTGTTGTGTTAGTGGTGTTGTAGATGGTAGTGGTAGAAGTTGAGTTGGTGTTAGTGGTGTTGAATGATCCGCTAACGTTACCAACTGCTGGGAACGCACCGAGGTGTACACCAGCAGGTGCAGAAGTACTTGCTGTTGAGGTTGCTGCAGGTGTTGTTGCTGATGCTGTCGGGTCAACACAAACACTGACGCCAGATTGGCTGTTGTTGTTTGCGGTTGTTAATGCGTTTGCTGAGCTACCACTCATCAAAGACATGATAATGACTGTTGATAGGACGACTGCTGCTACGATTGAACCGAACATGACGGCTGCAAACATGTAGAGCTGATTATTCTGTGTTGTTGATGATGCTTGTAAGCTCATTTCCTTATACTCCCTTTCACTCGCAGTGAAAATATTAGTTAAGAGAACCTCCACCATTCCTTAAAAATAACTGTACACGTACAGAAATAGTTTGACAATAAGCATTTTTATGTTATTAAACATAACCATAATGAGTTATCCACAGTTATGTTGTATCTTCTTACTTTTGTGCAAGCAGTGACGACTCGAGTTTGACCAGAAATTACTATAAGTGTTTAATGAAAGAGCTAATGTTAAAAATAAATACACGACACCCTCTCAATAACGCCCAAGGATTTACTATTGTCGAACTTCTTATCGTAATTGTCGTTATTGGTATTTTGGCTTCGATCACTATTGTTGCTTTTAGTGGTGTTCAGCAAAAAGCCGGCATTGCTTTGCTAAAATCTGATCTTTCGAGTGCGTCTCGGCAACTCGAAGTAGCAAAAGTTAATAATAATGACGTCTATCCGAGTACGACCACGGCTATCAAAAAAGCCGACAGTACTACCTACCAATACACTTATAATAGTGGAACAAATTATTATTGTTTAACGGCAACTTCTCCGAACGTTCAAAACGATTCGTATTATATTGATAGCAATACACTAATTGTGCAACAAGGACTATGTACTGGACATGTACTCCCTGGAGCTCCGGTGACTGGATGGAAGTATGTGTCTGCTGGAAGTAACGCTGCAACTTGTGGAATCGCCTCGAACGATAAAGTCTATTGTTGGGGATTCAATTATAATGGGCGTTTTGGTAACGGAACATCGACAAATAGTCTGTTACCGACGCCTACTGATAGCTCTGGTGTTCTAGCCGGAAAGGTGATTACTGGACTTGAACTTGGACCAAGCTCTACCTGTGCGTACACATCAAATCAAGTATTCTGCTGGGGTGGAGGATCATTGGGAAATGGTGTTGCGGGTTCAAGCCTGGTTCCAGTAGCGACGACTATGTCAGGCGTGTTATCAGGGAAGACGATCCAATCTGTAGCACTTTCACAAAACTTTGCCTGTTCGATAGCCTCAGATTCTAAGGAATATTGTTGGGGAGGGAGTAACTACAAAAACTTTATGACGAGTACAGGCTCACCGTCATCAAGCACAGTCCCTGTTGCCTGGGATATTAGTAGCGTCTTTGGAGCCAACCCGATACAAGCAGTCAACGCATACGCCAACACCAAGTGTGTCGTGGTTGCTGGCTTGGCGTATTGTTGGGGGTATGCATCCTACGGTGAACTTGGAAATGGGACGACAAGTATGTCGACTTCGGTCCCGCAAGCAGTCGTAACGACAGGTGTCCTGAGTGGTAAAACTGTCACGAAAATATCGACAGGTGGAAGTAATACCTGCGCTATTGCATCTGGGGCAGCGTATTGCTGGGGATATGGACGCAACGATGATTTGGGTGACGGCCTTGATACTGATAGTAACGTACCGGTCGCCGTCAGCACTGCGGGTGTTTTGAGTGGTAAAACCCTGACAGATATTAGTACAGGATCTAACTCAACATGTGCACTTGCAACTGACAAAAAAGTATATTGTTGGGGTAACCAGGCATATGGGCGTCTTGGTAATAGCTATGGCGCTACCTCTGGTCTTCCTGTCGCGGTGACAATGCCTGGGTTGTTGGCGACACAGCTATCAAGCGGTGATACACATAGTTGTATGCTTACGACGACAAACCAAATATATTGTTGGGGTTTGAATAGTAGCGGTCAACTAGGGGACGGGTCTAGCGCAGATAGAAGTGCTCCAGTGCTTGTCAGTCTTCCGTAATAGCTAGCACTCTAGACTTTTGAGTGCCAATTTTATATACTGGTAACAGATGAGTAAACGTGACTATTATGAAGTTCTTGGTATCGGCAAGTCAGCAAGTGCCGATGAAATTAAGAAGGCTTTTCGCCAGGCAGCCGTCAAACATCACCCCGATAAAGAGGGTGGTGATGAGGCAAAGTTTAAAGAAATTAATGAAGCATACGACGTTTTAAAGGACTCTCAAAAGCGTCAACGGTATGATCAATTTGGTCACGCGGGTGTTGGCGGTGCGAGTAGTGGTGGTTATGGCGGCGGCGGTGGCGGTGGCGGAAATCCTTTCCAAGGACAAAACGTTAACTTCGATTTCGGCGAGGGACTGGGTGATATCTTCAGTCAATTCTTTGGTGGTGGAAATCAACAACGTGGTCGGGCAGCTCAGCGTGGTCGAGATATTGAAGTAAATATGCAGTTAAGCTTCGAAGAAGCAGTATTTGGAGTTGAACAAACCATCGAACTTGAGATGGATGATGAATGTTCACACTGTCATGGAACGACGGTTGAACCAGGTCACGATATGAAGACATGTCCGACCTGTCACGGTTCTGGTCAACAAAACCGAGTTATGAACACAATGTTCGGCCCGATTCAACAAACAGTGACCTGTGAGACATGTCATGGTCGTGGTAAAGTTCCTGAAAAAATCTGTACAGTCTGTCATGGAAAAGGAACTGAGCGACGTAAGCAGTCGGTGAAGCTGAAGGTACCTGCAGGTATCGATGATGGCGCAACAATTCGTTTAAGTGGTCGTGGTGAAGCGATTGGTGGTGGTGAACGCGGAGACCTCTATGTGAATATCCGTGTGAAAGCTCACAAACGTTTCACGCGCGAAGGTGATATTATCTTGTCCGAAGATCACATTCCAATGGTAGATGCAGCACTCGGGACTGAGATCGATGTCGAAACGGTTGATGGTACGGTTCGAATGAAAATTCCTGCTGGTACTCAATCTGGTACCGACTTCAAGCTATCTGGCCATGGCGTGACTCATATGAATAGCGAAAAACGTGGTCCACATATCGTCAATATTATTGTTGACATACCAACGAAACTCTCGAAACAACAAAAAGAAACTCTCGAAACGTTCCAAAGTGGCAAAAAGCGCGGCGTCTTTTAACAGATACCAACCTCTTTATGCTTTAATAGGAGTATGACTGAAGACGAACGAATCGCCATTCTTCCTAATATATATATGGAACGTGCAGGCAAGGGTAGCCGTGAAATGGCTGAGAAATTACTTGCTCCCCCTGAGGAACCTCTTGATGAAGTCGAAATTGCCGAAGTGAAAGCTTTCGAAAGAGAAATATGTGATTTTCCTGTCGATAGTGAACTGACTCTGCAAACAATGCTCCTGACACATAAAGGCGAAGCGCTTGAGGCTCCGGTTTTCTTTGCTGATGCTTTCTTGAAAGGCCAGGTCCATGTGGAGGGGCTTGAAGGTGTGTTGCGACAATTCCGGACAAAAGAGGACGTCTATACTTGGATTGCCCAGAGTGCTCTCAACGGCGATGACGGTGTTGATCCAAAGATTCTACGTGATCTCGCAAAACAGAGTTCGACGTATTACATAAATGAATCAACACAGGCACTACTTCGGGGTGATGAACTTTCGCCGGTAATTAGTGATCATATGTCGATCGTGGCTGATCCACAGAAAGCATTACGCTACTCTCGTGCAGAACTTGCCGCACGTGAGTATTTAATCGAATTGAGAGAGCACCATAAGTCGAGTGCAGGAAGTGTTGAAGGAGCGAAACGTGCTTTTGTTGATATTTATCTTAAACGAGTAAACGGGTTAGTAGCTTCTGATATACCAGTTATGGAGTATTTGATGTCACAGTCCGAAATGATTGGTGATGAAGAAACTCTTGATGGAGCAAAAGCCGTAGTCCCTCACGGATTGTTTGAGGCAACTGGTACGCCCGAAAAACGCGATCGACTCAACAAACGACTTGATTATATTCGTAATGGTATGGGGCTTGATGCTGAGGGTCATGCCAGCGCTGTTGACGAAGAAGTACTTGTCGAACCAACACAAGAAGGTGCTGGGAGTGTTGAACCCTCTGTTTATACTCTTGAAGAGCGCGAAATACTAATGAATACTGAATTACCTGCCGAAGTAGTACGAGAGCTTCTTGGTGAAATCTTGAATGAAGTTAATTTATTGAGCAGTGAATCAGCGAGTTCCTGGTATCCTGGTCGTGGTCACCGTGCGCAAGATGAACTCTTCCAAATTGTGACAAATCCGACAAAAGATAGCTTTGCAGTGAACGGTATTGACGGAGTTCTCATGATCCCGGGTGCTCCGTCATCAATTTACAAGATACTCACTGTCGCCGTGCATGAACTTGAACATATCAATCAAAACCAAGCTGACAAAAAACTTGGTGAGTCACTGAAGATTGGGGTCATCAAGGGTCGACGCATTAGTATGCTACGGGAGACAGGTGCCAATATATCTCAGCGTAAAGCAGAACTCCAATTATTTGGTGTCAGTAAACCAGTCGCTTTGACGTATGCACGTGCCATTCAAGCATTTGAACACGGCGAAAGTATGTTCGATGCGACGAGAGCATTCTATGATGAAAAAAGGCGAACCTTCCCTGATGTCGGTGATGTGAGTGCGGCGAAAGAAGCCTCTGATCGGGTACTGCGACTTATTCTTAGTGGCGGCGTAAACTCTCAACCAATGTCGTATGCAGAGGAAAATATTATGAACGAAGAGTTAGCTTCGGCGTCGCCAGAGGCTCGTCGGCGTGCAACCATGATTACGAGTCTTGATCTTGACGACCAAGAGCGGTTACACCGTTTTGGACTACTTCCGGAAGTCGGAGATGATTCAGTTGATTGGTTACGTATCGTTATAGAGAAGGTAGCGCCGTATATTGACCAGGCGCTTAACGCTGCTGAGTAGCAGAGATATATAGTGCATCATAGGCTGCAACCATCTTGGTCAGATCGAATTGTTCGGCGTGGGTATGACAGGTTGTTCGGTCGATTGAGCCAATATTCTCAATTGCTTTGACGTAGTCTTCATCAGTCTCACAGACGAAACCAGTTTTTCCATCAATGACGAGTTCATTCGAAGGTCCAACATTACTAATAATGACCGGTGTGCCGGCTGCTTGGGCTTCAATTGTCACTTGTCCAAAGGCCTCTTCGACTTGGCTCGGGAAGATAAATGCTTTGGCGTGAGCGAACGCATCGGCAACGACCGATTGTGGTTGGGAACCGAGATAGCGAATGTGCTCACCGTCGACGTCTCCGGCAAGAGTTTGCCAATAGGCTTCTTCTTTTTTGTTAATTTTACCAATGATATCAAGCGGTGTGTTGGTTTCTTTTGCATAGCGAATCGCTTGAGAGATACCTTTTGAGGGATGAATCCGACCAACAAACAAGAGACGGTTAGTGTGGTCTGTTGTTGGTGTAAATAAGGATAAGTCGATGCCATGATAGATGCGATCTGTTGTGGGAATACCAAGACGCTCATCTTCTGCTTTCATCATATTGGTGACAGGAACGGTGATAACGTTTTTCTTTGTGTTGAGTGGTACCACATCAGCGATAGCTTGGAACGGGAACCAGTGCTGCGTGACAATGACTGGCTTGTCGGTCAGGTCTGCCACGAGGTAATGGAGATAATCAAAGTGACTGTGATATACATCGTGTGCATGGTTTTCGAAAGCACTGGTCATCAGTGCTATATTGTTCGTTCGTTTGTCCTCGGTTGTCGCAGTGAGACTTTTCCAGACGACGGATGAGTCATCGATTGAACCGACACCCGCATATATTGTGACGGTATGTCCGGCAGCAGCTTGAATCCGCGCGAGTCGCAGGGCCCACTCATAGCGCCCATTATGTTTTTTCAATGGGAAAATGGCAGAAGTAGGAAGAAGGTGAGCTATATTCACTAGGTAACCTGAACTTTCAAGCGGTCGACGCTCTCGCAGAGTTGGTCAAACTTCTCTTTATCGTCTTCAACGACGATGATGATCGCTGTCGCTTTGTGGCCATTCTTAGCTGGACCGACTATTTTGCCTGGTTTAGCAGTCACACGGTAATACGCGAAAGCTTCGGTATCTTCTTCACCAGATATTTCGCTAAATGTACCCTCTGTCGCTGGGAATAATTCGTATACGGCGCAGTAATTTTGGAATGTTCCTTCTAGTTCTGGAGTCTGGCCAAGTGCCAGACGAATTTCTTGCTCGGTTAGGTCAAGCCCGTAACTATAGTTATACATACGAGGACGATAGCCACCGATACGGGCGCCGATTTCAATAATTTTAACTCCACTTTCGCCGTACATGAGTTCAACATGAGCTGGAACGGAACGCATCTCTAGGGCGCGAATACCTTTTTCGGCAACGTCGAACATTTCTTTTGATAACGTTTCATCGAATTCGACAGGAAGGGCGCGTCGGTAAAGGTAATTATCTGAGACATTGATATCTTGAGCATTGGTCAGTGCAACAATACCGTCACAAAAATGAGGAGTGCCTTCAGCATCAACAAAAGCAGCAATTGAACACTGCTTCCCAATAATAAATTCTTCGACAATTAACTGAGGTGCACGATCATAGATATGATACTTTTCGTAGAGTGCCTGAATTGTATCTTGTGCGTAGGTAAAGTTTTCGATAAGTTCAGACTGATCATTACAACGAAGCACGAGTAGACTCTTGACGAGGTTAGTTGGCTTCAAGACAAGAGGATAGGCATGCTCATGGGCAAAAGCGAGGACTTTATCAAGACTATCGGCAGTCGTGAAGTCAGGTGAAATGGAACGATCGGCGTCAAGGAAGGCACGACGCATGAGTGACTTATCGGTCGCCAGCTTTGCAGATTGTAAGGATGGTGCGGGGACGTTAAAGTGTTCCCCAAGCTTTGCTTTGGCAACGATGTAGTTTTCATAGGTGCAGAGTAGTCCTGCAATCGACAAATCGAGTGTGTCTAAACGTTGTATTTCAGCATCTAGATCACCATATTCAACAGAGACAACTCGATCATATTCTTCAGGATTCTTTAGGGTTAATTGACTGTCGATTAATATACCCGCTTTATATCCTAAGCGACGGATGATTTCAAGCACATTGGACGAAGGATCGGGTTGGCCAACGATGTAAATAAAAGAGGGCTTCATTACCTTGTAGTATCGGTGTTAACAGAGAAAAAGTCAACTCGGAAGTATTGCATTTTAATGCAAATAATGATATAATACACCAGAATTTGACACTTATGTCCTGAGCACTATCGAAAGCGGGTCGGACATGGGATAATGGAGAAAGTACGATGTTGAAGCAAACGAAAACAGTCGGTTGTCTAGAATATATCAGTTTTCCTGATCTCGGCCTGAATAACATTCTGGCTAAGGTGGACACTGGTGCGTTTTCTGGTGCGATCCATTGTACGAATATCAAAGTGTATCGAAGAGGTGCCGACAAACGACGAATCCTGAAATATAACCCATTGGGAAAAGCCAAATTGGCGCAGGAAACAGATACGTTTGAAGAAACCTACGTGCGAAGCGCCTCTGGCCATCGCATTAAACGATTTATCATTGCAACGAATATCGTGTGTGGGAACAAAACCTACAAGATTAAAATTGGTTTGTCAGATCGTACTGATATGAAACGAGAAGCACTCATTGGGCGTCGATTCCTCCGGGAAAATGGCATTATGGTGGATGTACGAAAGAATAGTGAACTTGATGATGAAGGGGAGAATACCCGATGAAAATAGCAATCCTATCAAATGGTCCCGGTAACTACTCGACCAAACGATTAAAAGAAGAGGCCCTTAAAAGAGGTCACACTGTTGAAATTATTAAATATCGTGATTGTTATGCCTCGATTGAGCAAAACAAACCAACGGTAAGTTACAAAGGTGAAGACCTTGGTTCGTTTGATGCGGTTATTCCTCGTATTGCGTCCTATATGACTCGTTACGGTACAGCTATCGTACGTCAGCTTGAAATGCAGGGTATTTACACTCCTTCAAGCTCAATTGCGATTAACCGTTCTCGTGACAAGCTCCGTAGTATGCAACTCTTGGCAAAGGCTGGTGTTGGTATTCCAAAAACCGTCTTCTCGCGAAACTCGACAGATATCGATAGCCTGATCGAAAAGGTCGGGGGAACACCAGTTATTGTGAAGCTTGCTCGTGGTACTCATGGAAATGGTGTCGTTTTGGCTGAAACTAAGAAAGCAGCAAAATCTGTACTCCAGGCTTTCTACTTAACAAACGAAGACGGAACAAACATTTTGCTTCAAGAATTCATCGAAGAATCTGCTGGAACTGATATTCGTGCTTTTGTTGTCGGTGGTCGTGTGATCGCCAGTATGATGCGCCAAAGCCTTGACGATGACTTCCGTTCAAACCTCCACAAAGGTGGCGAAGGAACTGTCGTCAAATTGACTGAAGAAGAGAACAAGATGGCCGTGAAAGCCGCAAAAGCAATGGGACTCAACATCGCAGGTGTCGACCTCATGCGCAGCGCACGTGGGCCATTGATTCTTGAAGTGAATGCAAGTCCTGGATTCGGTATCGAGAAGGTCACCGGTCGAAATGTCGCCGGTCCGATCATTGAATACGTTGAACAAAACGCTAAACGTGGCAGCAAAAAAGACAAAGTCGGCGCCTAATACCGAAACTGCTATAATACGCTCATGGTAATACGATCATGAGCACTTGGCGAAGTACGACAACAGGGCTTCTTATTGCTGGTGTCGTGATCGTCGTGGCTGCTTCTGCCGTTTCATTTGGTCTATTAAATTTTGTACCCACAACAGAAGTCCGTCTACGAAGTGCTGTTTTTGCAGTTACTCTGGCTCAAGACGAAATTTCTCAAGAAAAAGGATTGTCCGGTGTGTCCGCGTTGAAGCCCAACGGGGGCTTGTTGATGGTGTTTGATACAGACGATACCTGGGGTATTTGGATGAAAGATATGAAAGTGCCGATTGATATTCTATGGCTTGATAGTGCAAAGAGTGTGGTTTATACGGTTAAAAATGCATCCCCAGAATTGGGCACTACTAAAAAATTCAGGCCAGGGACACCAGCTCGCTATGTACTCGAGATACCAGCCGGTTCAGTGACACGATACGGCATTAAAACAGGTGACAAGGCAGAGTTCACCATCACAAAGGAGAATACATAGTGGTCGTGATCATTATTTTTGCAGTGTTAGCGGCGGCGCTGTTTGTGGGTGCATTTTTATCTCGTCGGCGTTTCGGACTTCTAGGTTTGGCACTTACTGCTGGTGCAACGGTTAGTGGCATTTGGGGATACGATGCTGGACTTGTCGTTTCGAGCACCGGGCTTGTTCCCGAAGGTCCGCTGACAAATGCGATCGCCCTCTCATTAGTCGTACTACTACCAGCTGCAATCTTGTTGTTCCATGGGTACACATATAAAAACGCGTTGCCGCGAGTGATTGGCGCACTGCTATTCACGATGTTGGCCTTGGCATTTTTGGTTGATCCGCTTGGATTCGTCTTACCACAAGATGGGTGGGCGGGTATTGTGTATCGATGGTTTGTTGATTGGAAAGAGTTAATCATTAGTGTTGGTGTGGTTTTTGCAGTCATTGATCTGTTCTTCACAAAGCCAGCCAAAAAAGAAAAAGACAAACGTCGCTAACATTGACACACCACCTCTGTTGCTGTATAGTTTGAAATGCTTTCTAACGTATGGGACCATAGCTCAGCTGGTTAGAGCACCTGCCTTTTAAGCAGGGTGTCCTGGGTTCAAGTCCCAGTGGTCCCTCCAAATAAAGAACATCCCTCGATCGCTACCAGGGGTGTTTTTTATTTGGAGTTCATATTTATTTGTCATGCTAGGTAGGTGCGGTGGCTACGACAACGAATTCATGTTTCTTGGTTAATTGCACTGGCGAGTCTCGCGTTTGTTTTGGGCGTATTGCTGGCGCTGTTCGTAATGGTGGCACACTGGATATTCATCATATCTGCGCTCATTGGAGTGGGTGTGTCTTTTTGGCGCCAGAGGCTCTATATCATCCCGTTGATTTGTGTGAGTTTTGGAATGATTGGATTGGTGTACGGATCGATTACGAGAGGGGACTTGAGTATTTATCAACACTTTGTAGGAGTTGAACTTTCTCTCAGAGGTAGAATCAAAGAAGATCCGTCACTGAATGCCAAGCGCGAGCTTATTCTGCAACTTGATTCGATTGCTCTCAGTGGCCACTCGTTACCGGGGACAATCTGGGTGAGTGCTCTGGGACATCCTGATGTCAAACGCGGCGACGAGGTAGTGGTGAAAGGGGAGTTAGGTGCAGGATTTGGAACCTATGCGGCGCTTATGTATCGGGGAAATATCATCACTATCACTCGCCCATCACCTGGCAATATTGGACGGGTAGTGCGTGATTGGTTCGCTGATGCAGTGCGACGAACCATTCCTGAACCGCAGGCGAGCTTAGGAATCGGATATCTGACTGGTCAAAAAAGTGCTTTACCATCTGAATTATCGCAAGCCTTACAGATTGCCGGACTGACGCACGTTGTGGTAGCAAGCGGATATAACTTAACGATTCTCGTGAGGTTAGCGAGACGATTATTTGTGAGAATATCAAAGTTTTTGTCAGCACTCTCATCATCGATTATGATTGTCTGTTTTATTGCAGTGACGGGACTAAGTCCGAGCATGACGAGGGCAGGGTTAGTGTCTGGACTTAGTTTGGCGAGTTGGTATTACGGTCGTCAATTTCACCCCTTTGTCTTACTCCCCTTTGCAGCGGCTATTACTGTGGCATGGCAACCAAGTTACGCATGGGGTGATATAGGGTGGGAGTTAAGTTTTTCGGCATTTGCTGCGGTGATGATCGTCGGACCATTAATGCAACGATTTTTCTTCGGTGAAAAAGATCCAGGAACATTACGACAAATTTTAGGGGAGACGGTTGCAGCCCATATCGTGACGATGCCGATTATTGTCATTGGGTTTGGTATGATTTCAAACATCGCTATCATTGCCAATATCATGATTGTGCCTTTAGTGCCCATAGCAATGTTGCTGACGTTTATATCAGGAGTGGTCGAGCTATCGGTACCTTCGATCGCTGAAATGATAAGTTTGCCAGCAACGTGGCTACTGACATATATGACAACAACAGCACAATGGCTAGCTGATTTGCCTTGGTCACAAACAAAAATACAGATTGAATGGTGGGGAGCTGGTATCTATTACACTTTGTTGGTTGTCGCCTGCATTATCATGTGGCGAATAACGAAATTTAGTCTACGTTCGACTAATATCGTGAAGTGACTATCGTGGTCGTTCAAGAGCGACAGCGCGGGCGAGATCGACGAAGGAATCATCTATAAGATCAGAACTAAATTCACCGTAACGTTTCGTCACCGCAGTATGAATCAAGAAATCGGCGAGGCGAGGGTTCTTTGGCAAGATTGATCCGTGAAGGTAGGTCCCAATGACATTTTTGTATCGTGCGCCTTCGGTGCCGTCGGTTGAATTATTGCCTGCACCTTTAAGAGTCATCGCGAGAGGGCGGGCTTCGATGAGAGTTGTTTGTCCACTATGATTTTCGTAGCCAACTATGTCGCCGAAGTCCTCGCTTCGAGTGACAGTGTTACCGATGAGCCGTTCGTTTGTTGCATGCGTTTCAATATCGAGAATACCAATACCTTTGAGAGTTGTATCATTTGATGTTTTGAAGAAGTTACCGAATAGTTGATAGAGACCACACACCATGAGCATAGGTATATCTGCATCGGCCCATTTTTTCAGTTGGGGAGAGATCTTGAGTAGGTCAGCATGGATCTTTTCTTGGCCACTGTCTTGTCCCCCGCCACCGACGATAATATCAACGTCTTTTGGTAATGTGTCACCAACATTGTAGGTAATTGTCATTGGTTTATATCCATACCATTCAAGCCGTCGTTGCAAGACAAGGAGATTGCCTTGGTCACCATAAATATTCATATCTTTTGGATAGAGCTGTAGAATAACAATTGGTTGTGTGGTCATGAGATTACCTCGACATCGGTGATTTTAGAAAGTTCTTTACGGAGCGCCAACATAGCGGTGTATGTACAGTAAATACGCTTTGGAGTATCTGGGTTGTTGTTGATGAATTGACGGAGCGCAAGCGGGAGTTCAGGCTCAATGTGGCCAATCGCTATTTCATCGTACTGCAAACGCAGTGCCATGTCATAACTGCGTATGCCTGACACTTCCGACACCCCAGTCTCCGATAGACTCTCAAAATCAACATCCCACAACCATGACATGTCGCGACCGTCAGCATAATTGTCGTTGATGGCAATCATTGCGGCGTAACCATTCGGTGAGAATGATTGGAGACCAAGACGAAACCCAGAGGGGTTTTTCACCAGGACAAGTTCAAGTGGTTGACCACCGACTTCGAGTGATTCACCGCGTCCAAAAGCAGGAGTAATGGTCGAGAGTGTTGAAAGTACAGAATCGAGTTTGGTATCTGAGTCTAAAATAGCGTGGGTAAGTGCAATTGCCGCAGCGCTGTTGAAGACGTTGTAGATACCGTTTAATTTCAGAGTTGTATCAAAGTCATGACCGCCGAGAGTAAAGGTTGCGTGTTCATCTTTGTAACTTTTCAAGATGACACTTGCCTCGGGACGAGTTGTTTTGGTAACTTTTCCGCTCCGGAGATCATCATCACTTGGAAACGTAGCGAGAAGACTATCGCTCAAACCAAAGTACTCGACATGTTGCGTATCGAGTATGTCTTTAATAGCTAGAACGCGACGGTCTTCTCTGTTCAGAACAACAGTGCCGGTCGTCGCGCTGGCAATTGCTTCAAGCATTTTTGCTGTTGCGTCGATTTCACCGAAACGATCGAGTTGATCACGCATCACATTTAGTATAAGGCTGTAGCGAGGGGGGATGGTTTGAACAAACTTCACCGCATGGGCTTCGTCGAGTTCCAAGACGGCGATGTCAGCATCAAGGTGACCTTTCATATCTATATCACCCAAAAGCGCGGCAGCGACGCCACGAGTAAAATTGCTCCCAGTCCGGTTGGTGAATACTTTGAGACCATGAGCTTCGAGAAGAGCGACGACAATTTTGGTTGTTGTCGTCTTTCCGTTTGTCCCACTGATCACGACAACGCCTTTAGAGAGGCTTTCAAGCGTATCTTTGATGAAGGTCGGGCTAATTTTTTCTACAAATAAACCGGGAAGTGCTGAGCCACCACCGCGAAGACGGGCGACGTAGCGAACCGCTTTTCCTAGGATTACGACAAAGGGTTGAGGCATATGACCCATTATATCGTATAATGAGGCTATGTTTCTGGTGGGAATGATCTCGTGGTGGTATGGCGCAGGCTATAAAGGGCAATTTAACCGTGTTCGGTATCGGTTACTCTCGACGGCTGGCTTTTTTTCGATTGGACAATTATTCAAGACTTTCTTTTCACCGTTTCGTCAGATTTCAGCTGAAAGGGTCGATGGATCGATCATGGTTGTCGTTCGGGCATTTTTTGATCAACTCATTTCACGTATCATTGGCTCAATTGTTCGTTTCTTTACGATCATTTTTGGTATCATTGCTATCGTTTTCCAATCAGTATATGAGCTGATTATTCTGATTGTCTGGTTATTCCTTCCGTTATTTCCGGTTGTCGGTGTTATTATGTTCGCGATTGGATGGGTTCCAAAATGGATGTAAAGCTTTTTGATCCGAAGAGTCATCGTGCTGTTCGTGCTCGAATAGGGCATGCTCTTTCTCCATGGGGCGCGACGCTTGAAATTGGAGTGGCACTATTGCTGGTGAGTGGATTCGTACTGATTGGTTTTCAGAGTTCGATTGGTTGGGCATTGATTGGTTTGGCAGCGATTCCTGCGATGATTGTTGAATGGTACAAGTACGAACTTCGAGATGTGCCACGTGTGAAAGATGGTACACGTATCGATGACTTGCTCGATAGTGAAATCTTGGGTATATTGCCGCCGCAACCAACACCAGTCGATATTGCAACGGCACTCTTTAAAACGAATGGCGGGTTTTTCTTTGCTGCTCGTTTTGGTATTGGAGGTGGTTTCTTGGAACAAGTCGTTTCGAAGGATCGTAATGACACTTCTTCTGTTTTTGAAGAAGCATTAAAAATTGCAAAGGAAACGGATAACCGGGTGACTGCTGGAGTGTTAATTTTAGCGCTCGTTCGTCAACTACGGGCTAAAAAGACATTATTGGGACATCTGCAACTTGATGAAGCAGATCTGGTCAGAGGTATTAATTGGTATCACCGACTTCACGATCTTAGTGAAGATGCCTATAAGGTCACGTACCGCGCGGGGGGCATTGGTCGCGATTGGGCATTTGGTTGGGTGCCAACTCTTTCGCGATTTGGAAGTAATATCTCTGGTACACGTTCTCTACACACGGATATACATGGCTCAGAAATTGATCAAATTATCCAAGCACTTGGTACAGGTGTGGGGAGTATCGCACTGGTTGGCCAAAACGGAGTAGGTAAGACAGAAGTGGTGTATGAACTCGCCGGAAAGTTGATGAACCCCGCGAGTAAACTTCCGCAAAAACTACGCTATCAACAGGTATTCATGCTTGATGCTGCGCGAATCATTTCCCAGGCTGGTGAAAAAGGTGAACTCGAAAGTCTCGTGAGTCTATTGCTGTCGGAAGCATTCAGCGCGAAGAATATTATTATTTGTCTCGATGATGCACAGCTATTCTTTGAAGATGGAGTGGGTTCGGTTGATATCAGTAATTTACTTTTGCCAATACTTGAAGGTGGTCAATTGCCGATTATCTTGACGATGGATGAGCAACGATTTTTACAAATAGGTAAACGAAACCCGGCACTCGCAAATGCAATTACTCGTGTCAATGTCGCTCCAACAAAAGAAGACGACACCCTTCGAGTGCTACAAGATCATGTACCACAGGTTGAGTATCAGCGGAAAGTCGTCTTTATGTATCAAGCACTTCGAGAGTCTTACAAACTTGGGGCACGCTATATTTACGATACGTCGATGCCCGGACAGGCAATTACATTGCTGGCAGCGTCAGCAGAGTATGCAGAAGATGGACTGGTGACTGCACGCTCCGTTAATATGGCGATTGAAAAAACAGTTGGTGTGAAAACGAATATTGTAGACGACGAATCAGAACGCGACACACTACTGAATATGGAGACGCTTATTCATAAACGTATGATTGGCCAAGACCGCGCAGTCAATGTCGTGTCAGACGCTCTGCGCCGTGCTCGTGCTGGTGTGCGCAACCAAAAACGACCGGTCGGTACTTTCTTGTTCCTTGGTCCAACTGGTGTTGGTAAGACGGAACTTGCTAAATCTTTGGCGGCGGTCTACTTTGGTGGCGAAGATAAGATTATTCGTTTAGACATGAATGAATTTGTATCAGCCAGTGACGTCGGGCGCTTGATTGCAGATGGCGCTGACGATAGTAATAGTCTGACCGCTCGAGTTATGAAACAACCGTTTAGTGTCGTGCTTCTTGATGAGATCGAGAAAGCACACTCGAGTGTTTTGCAGACACTGCTACAACTGCTCGATGAGGGAATATTGCGCGATGTCCGAAACCGCGAAGTGAGTTTCCGTGACACGATTGTTATTGCGACGAGTAATGCTGGGTCCGACCGCATTCAAGAATATTTGAACCGTGGGTACGACTTACAGCAATTTGAAGATGCATTCGTCGATGAGTTAATGGGTAGCCAATTGTTCCACCCAGAGTTCTTGAACCGTTTTGACGAGATTATTGTCTTTGCACCTTTAAGCAAATCTGAACTCTTGCAGGTTGTCGATCTGATTCTGGTAGAAGTAAATAATAATCTATCTGAACAAAAGATTACGGTGACGGTTGCTCAAGACGCTAAGGAATATTTGGTTGAGGTAGGATATGATCCACGCCTCGGTGCGCGGCCAATGCGACGTGTCGTGCAGCGTGCGGTAGAGAACACTGTCGCTAAAGAAATGTTGGCACTTAACGTTCAAGCTGGCGGAACGATTGAGATTAGTCTTGATCAGGTAAAATCAATGCTTGATAAACATAAACAAGCCGAAGCGATTATTGCAGAAAACAAATAACCTGGTCCGAAAACCAGGTTATTGTATGATGCCTTGGGGCGAATGATGGGGATTGAACCCACTACCTTCGGAACCACAACCCGACGCTCTAACCAAATGAGCTACATTCGCCAAGCATACGTTATTGTAACAGATGTAGACAGATAAGAAAATATGCTATAATCAAGTACTATGCGGGCGTCGTATAATGGCTAATATGTCTGCCTTCCAAGCAAACGATGAGAGTTCGATTCTCTCCGCCCGCACCAATTTTGATTTTTTTGTTATAATTAATTTATGGAAAATATAAATAGCTCCGCTCAAGACCTCCTGACCGCATTGGATGCGGATACGCTAAATGATAGCAAAGTACTTTTTGAAATAATGCAACGAATAAGCAACGCTGAGCCAAAGATATGGAACGAACATACTTTAGGTTTTGACGAATATCATTACAAATACGAAAGCGGGCGTGAAGGCGACAACTTTATCGTTGGTTTTTACCCAAGAAAAGGTAAAATTACCGTATATCTCATGGACGGCACGGCACGTTACTCTGAATCGCTAACCAATCTCGGAAAACATACAACTACGGGGTATTGTATAAATATAAAACGACTTAATGATATTGAGCTTCCAGTCCTTGAACGAATATTACAGTCCTCCTACGACAATATAAAGTCTAAGTCTCGAAATGGACCAATAGACCGGATATTATGGCAAACTGAAAAATAGACATTTATAAAAATCTCTTTGAGTAGGTTTCAACTTCAACTCATCCTGACCCTCTACTTAAGTGGCTTTTTATATATTAATTACGGTAATGTATAAATTATTTCTATAGCTCCTAAGCCCCCACGCCCAGTCCGACTAAGCCATTGCCTAAATACTGCTGAGCTAATCTGATTTCTCTTGCAATACCTATGATTGAACGGTAATGTTGCTTTCGGAACACTTCCACTAAGGGGCACCAGAGATGAACCATTTGAGACGTCAGAACTTTTCTGACGTTTTTGTTATACTAAAAAAATGGATAAGCCCTTAATTATTATAGATCTCGATAATACTCTTGCTGCATCCGCTGAAGGTTTTATTGAGTTTAGCAACACCAACTTTGGAACGTCAATAACAATAGCCGATTACGACGAAGACAGAACTAAGACATGGGGCGTCTCTTTTGAAGAGGCAGAGCGTCGTCAAAAAGTTATGCGTGATCGCGAGAATCAGCGTGACTACAAACCGATGGAGCACGCAAATGAAGTGCTGAATTGGTTGAAGAACGATTATAAACTAGTTATTCTGACGTCACGCCGCAAGGAAGCGGAAACATATACGAATGACTGGCTAGAGCAACACTACCCTGGACTATTTGTCGATGTTATATATAGCGGTTTCTTTGAGGATGGACAAGCCAGTACTGGTCATCTGCGTACTAAAGGGGATCAGTATAGCCGGCTGGGTGCGTCTTATGTTATCGATGATTACATGAAGCATTGTGGATCAGCCGCAGAAGTGAATGTACAGTCGATTCTTTATGGTAACTATCCTTGGAATCGAATCGATCATTTGCCTGATGAAGTGACACGTTGTGGTAGCTGGCTCGAAATAAAAGAGTTTTTTGAGACAGTCAAAAAATAAACCATTTGCAATGTTTTGACTTCATAAACAATGCTGCACCAAAGAAAAAAAGTTATCCCTGTGATAACTTTTTTTCTTTGGTATGAGTTGGTTGAGACTTGAACTCTCATCGTGACGAGTGAAGTGAGCGGATGAGAGTTCGATAGCAAGGAGCAGGGCAGGAAAGTTTACTTTTCTGAACGCGACGCAGATATATCTTTAGATATTCTCTCCGCCCGCACCACGGCTCATGCTACAATTTAGGCATGGTTAAAACATCTGCGATCCCTACGCTTGAGAACAATATTGGGGCACATTCAGATACACTGGCTTTAGCAGTTGTGGCAATCATTTTGGCGGCTGTATCATTAATTCCTTGCGCATTTCTTTACATTCTTCGTTTCATTGATGGTTCAACACACACACTTGGGTATGAATTCATTATTCCATCAGGAATTGGGATTATATTAATGGCAACATTGGCACCTCTAATTTGGATTGTTGCATTGGCTTTGGCGATTGCATCTATGGTTCGTTCACAAGCTCGGTGTCGCACAATCGTGATTTCTAGTATTGCAATAGCGATTGTGGTTTTTGGGCTCGGAGCAACCGTCCTTTTCTTTTTGGGAACTTATTTAGGCAATAGTATACCCGACCAGCATTGAACCTTGGAGAATCTAAAGCATCTTGCAGTATGATACAATCCAATTATGGCAAAAACACGTTCTAAGATGGCGATCGTATTGCTTGCAACCTTGGGTATCACTCTAATAATCATCGGTGGTAGCATAATGATATTAACACTTGGCAGCCTACTGTTCGCCTTACTAGGCATTACGGAGGTTGATTTAGCAGAAACGGCCGGATCATCGGTTGACCCCGTGCCTGTTTGGGGTGGTTTCTTGATTGGAGCAGTGATTGGTTTTATGGTTCTCTTTGGAGGTATAGGTATTTTTGTGGAGCGCAAGGGTAGAACAACAGGAACGAAGCAGAAGATACCAGAATTTCCAAAATTTTAATTTATTTTTTCTCAGAGAAGGTCGCTACAAGTGTCCATAAGCGGTATAATAAGGTCATGAGATTAGTCGCTCGTCTTTTTGTTGTTATCATCATGAGCTTTATTGTCGTCGGAGTTGGGCTTGCCCTTCAGCGTCAGGTTTCGGCCGTTGCTCCTCCATACAACTGTACAGCTGATGGAAAATTCGCATCACCATCTCAAGGATCAGCGCTTTTAACTATCGGCGATCAAGCGAAGATTTCATCAGCATCTGCTTGGATCAAAAGTATGACGCACACACGGACAAGCACGGTTACTGACAGTACGATTACACCAGACAGTGATTATGCCCCTAGTTATCAGGGACTTACAAGTGGTACTTTCCATCTTGATGGACGGAGCTTTTCGACAAACGCTTCTATTTCGGTTAGTTCTCCGGCAACAGTCACTGACGCGTATCGGGGAGTGATCTCGGGACAAGTTCTTGAAACACCTTCGTCATTTCGTTGGATTATCCAAGCCTATAAACGTGAAAACGGAGTCATATCACAAGTTCCTGTTCAAGCTCTTGCCGACGGAACAACCGGTAACTTCTCGATCGACTTGTCATCAGTAGACCCATCAACGAATGGTGAATGGATGTTGGGATTACTTGATGCCAATGCTGGCTATGCACCGTATGGATCAAAATGGCCAGATGCCGAATACGTCGGACTTGAGGTTCAGCAATATGTCATCACCGATACGCTTTATTATTGGGCAACGACCGCAGCTATGGCTAACGGAACATTTACATTCCAGAACTCAAATACTGGATCAAAATTATTTAGATTAGTTGATACAACGACGAATCCGGATGATATTCTTGCTGAATATGTAAAACCGACAGGGTTGGTGCGTTCGTATGCATATCAATCTGGTGAAACGGGGTATGGTACGGCAGTTGAAGACCGAAGCTTTGCCTACGATCAAGCAATGGCGCTCTTTGCTGCGATAAGTGTGGGTGATAGTACGCTTGCAAAGCAACTTGTCGGTGGGCTACTCAATCTACAAACACAAGCAGGACCACATGCGGGAGGGTTTGTGTTTGCTGCTCCCCAACTGAGCCCGACCTATACTGATATGCTGTACCGAATAGGTGCGCATGCGATCGCCACTGATGCATTATTGGCGTATATCGAAACGTATCCAAATGATGCAGATATCGCTAGTTATAAAATCGATGCCGAGAATGCGCTCAGTTTTATGCAGACGACCTTCTCATCAACCGGACAAACCTCAGGATTGTATCTTGGAGGGTATGGGCTATATAGTGGAAATCCTCAGACCTTCGATGACAGCTATGTTATCGACTGGGCTTCAACGGAACATAATATAGATGCCTGGCATGCTCTCATGCGGGCCTCGCGTGTGCTTGGTAATACGGTTACTGATTACCGCAGTATGGCTGATCAGCTCGACGCTGCTGTTAGTCAAAAATTATATAACACGACAGAACAGCGATTTAACCAAGGGGTGGATGCGGGCGGTCAAGATGTCTCTGATCCGCTCGATGTGAATAGCTGGGGATCGATTCAATTGTATGCATCAGGTAAACCTGAACGTGCGGAAACATCGCTTGCGAGACTTTCGTTATTTGAGAACACTCGCAGTGGCATTACGGGTTACGGTGCTTTTTACGATGCCGGGGGATACCCGGGTGCCGCGCCTACTATATGGTTTGAGGGATCTTTTGGCGCCGCTCTCGCGTATTACAAGAATGGTGATTATACCGCATATCGTACTCTTATAGATCAACTCATACCTGCTCAAGAAAACGATGGGTCTTTCCGCTACGCGACCGATCCTGACACGACATATGATATTGGAACGAGTAAGTCGGTTGCAAGTACTGCCTGGTACGTTGTTGCAACTGCTGGGCGAAATATACTTTGGAATACTTGTGTCTATACTCCTCCGGTAGTGCCTTCGAACCCAACGCCAGTTGTCACTTCACCGAGCGATAATTCATCTCATGGCACGAATAAGAATAGTCAGATTACTCAAGAAGATCTTGGCCATTCGTTTGTACCCGAGACGGTGAAAAATACACCGATAGAATCATCAAACCCAGAACAGCCAAGCAGTACGGCCACGGAACAAAATGATAATAAAGATTCAGCAACGATACCGTGGATAATTATTGCAGGGGTCTCAGGTCTCGTGGTGGTTGGCGTCGGAGTCACTATTGGTATCATCCGAAGAAGACTGTAAATTGGTGCGACGGGGCAGGTCCTCTATTTCATTACTTCAGAAATAATTGCTTTATACACCGCATAGGCATTGTCTTCATTCTCTTTTGATGCGCGAGCATAATGTTCCATCATGACACCATCATTTACTTCCAGAACCATGAGTCGTCCATCTTCAAGTTCAACAATATCAACAGCACCAAGCTGTAAATCGAGCGCATTGAAAGCTTTTTTTGCGAGGGCGTTTATTTCTTCGCTAACGACAGTATTTTTTGGCGTGGCACCAAGTCCAAGGTTAAACATCCGAAGACCATTGATCGTGACTGCTTCTTTTTCGTATGTAAGGAGGATTTCATTCTTTAAAACAATCAGGCGAATTTCACGCTTAATATTAACAAACGGTGAGACAGCCCAAGCATCACTGTCTTGAGACTCTATCCACTCAGCGGCCTCTGATTCACTATGGAATAACTGTACATTGTGACCGCTAGTCCCAGCGAGTGGTTTAACGACGATATCATGCCAGCCGTTCTGTTGCCATTGGCTGTACGAGATAACTTTTGTTCGAGCGAGAGCGTGGGGGATAGCGGGAACATTATGGGCGGAAAGGATAGTATACGCGACGACTTTATCTTCACTACTTAATGCTGCGACGCCATTATTTAAATCAAATTTGTAACCTATGATCCGGTGTGTGACTTCATTTTTCGTAAGCTCAAGTAACCAGTTGTCTGAATAGGACGCGTACTCAATACCAAGTACTTGGCAGATATTCTTGATAGTTTTCACTATCCAGCGGTCTTTAATGTATTCCCCGATAGGCATGACGTGTATTATACCTCTGTTTTGGTAGTGTTTGCTATATAATGAGTCATACGCCCCGGTAGCTCAGTTGGATAGAGCAGAGGACTTCTAAGCCTAAGGTCGCAGGTTCAATTCCTGCCCGGGGTACCACGTTTGATTCATGGATATATATAGACCAAGTTTGAAATACGAACTTTGGTCTATTTTGTTATGATATAGGCATGGAATTTACAAAAGTAAAAATTGTTACATTTGTGCCGAGTGAGAATGCAGATGAAATTCGTCAAGCCTTAGGTGATGCCGGGGCGGGTCAGATTGGTGAATATAGTTTTTGTAGTTATACAGTTGTTGGTAAGGGAAGATTCACGCCATCACGTAATGCAAATCCGCATATTGGTGAAGTAGAAGTACCAGAAGTTGTTGATGAAGAAAGAATAGAAGTTATATGCGAACGTTCAAAAGCGAAACTGGTGATTAATGCGTTAAAGAAGGCTCATCCTTACGAAGAGGTTGCTTTTGATATTTATTCTTTGATCGATGAGTCGGAACTATAAGCGATCATCTTCCAGGTTTTGTTCAACGTCAGAGTATTCATTTCATTCTAGCCTCCACCAAAGTGGCGTATCGTTTCCAGCATTTTGTTATGATGAGTGCATGACTATATACAAAACAATCTTTTTTGACTGGGGTGGCGTCGTCGCAAATGATCCAGGTGACGACTTTCTTAATGCATTGCTGCGACAGCTAGGTGCATCAGATTCTCAAATTGATGAGATCTTTCAAAACTATATGCCACAGTTTATGCGCGGAGAAATAACCGAAATTCAATATTGGGCTATTCTTAAAGATACATACGGTTTTAAAATTCACGATTCTATTTCTGAAGAGTTTAAAAAATGGAAAGGCCTTGTCGCAAATGAAGATATCTTACATTTTGTTGCTCGGCTAAAAGCTAAAGGATATCGAACGGCAATTCTCTCGAATGTCATTGAGCCAACCTATAATGTTTTGAAGCAGGCGGGCTACTATGACATGTTTGATGAGATTATTGCCTCATGTAAAGTTGGATATGCCAAACCGCAAAAAGAAATTTACGAGTTAGCACTAAAACAATTGAAAACGACAGGGGCAGAATCAATATTCATTGATGATAAACAAAGGAACCTTGTGCCTGCTAAGGAAATGGGTTTTGAGGTTGTGCTTGCTGTTGACCCTGACCAAATTATTTCAGACATTGATGCTCTATTGATTAAATAGTAACGCTCTAACCCTCACAAAAGCCTTGCATCGTATTCAGTTATACGCAGACACTCATGATTTACGTTGAAATTGCTCATGTTTTCTTTATAATAAAAAGCAATATGGTAAAAATAAAAAATAAAAATGTACACACACCGCTCGTTGTAACAGGGTATGTCTTATTTGTCCTTCTTGTCATCGCAACCTTACTAACGACAACTATCCCATGGGCACAATTACTTGCTGCCAACCTTACAAAGGTGTCTCACTATAATATTGCTGTATTCTTTGTTGCATTAACAGTTGGCTCGTTGCTGCCGGTGTTAGTCGGATATCTTATTGGTGGGAGCTCTGTGAGATCAAAGAGTAAATTAAACCATCACTTTAATGGAATACTCTTTAGTTTATTAGCATTCTGGATAATGACAATATTTGCAGTACTCGTCATTTTCCCCTCTGAATTATTCAATGCAAATCCTAATGAAAGAATCGTATTGAGTAATTTACTCCCGGGTTTTGTAGTCGCGATTATCACGACCATTATTGCGATTGCCCATGTACACAGCCGTCAGGCTAAACATGATATTCTCAAGTATAAGTTGTTTTCAGTCCCACTGGTTGGTTCTATTGTGGTGTTGCCTGTATGGGATCTAATCCAAAATATCATGACGAATAGTGTGAGTATTTATTCGTCTTTTTCCCTTATCATTGTGATCCTCCTTGGAGTTGTGTCTTATGCGACATTGCGAAAAACCAAATTGAATACATATGATATGGTGGCATGGTCAGCGGTTTCTATATCGGTATTTTTTGTCGCGGTATTCGTATCATCACAGTTGGTATCTGTGGCTTCAGATTACCTCTTCTATCAACCCACCGCACAAGTATATGAGTTATTGATGTGGGGAAGTTATGCAATTGCACTTGTCGGTTGGGGTGCATATTGGATAAAGCAGGTAAAAGTAATGAGCCAAAACCGTATCAGATAATATGACTAATTATCTTCATCTAAACTATATGTATTATCCAACGCGGTTCGACTTTTCCTTGTATCACGTCTTTTACTTTGACGAATCATTTCAACTTTTTTCGTTGCAAGGTCAGCTAACTCAGACTTCATTTTTACATAATTTTCGTAGTGTTTTGCTTCGAGTGTGCCGTCAGCAAGCGCGATGTTGATAGCGCAACCCTGTTCGCTCGTGTGCTGGCAGTTAGCGTATTTACAGTGACTTGCAATCTGTGTAATGTCATCATAATTTGTATCGAGTTCCTCTTCAGTCCCCCAAAGTTGCAACTCTCGGATACCTGGTGTATCGATCAAAATACCGCCGTTTGGCAATATAAATAGTTCTCGGTGAACGGTTGTGTGCTTGCCGGAGGAATCCGATTTTCTGACACTGTCGGTTGTTTGAACATCTCTTCCGAGGAGCTTATTGGTGAGTGTCGATTTACCGACACCAGATGAACCAAGTAAGATAGCTGTTTTTCCGGGTGTAATGTGTGCTGCGATAGCATCAACACCGATACCTTCGGTAGCTATGGTGGTAATGATCGGAATATCGAGAGATTTAATTTGTTCTATATATGATTGAACATCATCAGTTTTGTCGGCTTTGTTTAAAACGATGATTGCTTCGATCGAACTAACTGACAACTGGTATAAGAATCGTTTGAGTCGTTCAACACTGAAATCATTGTCGAGTGCAAGAAGAACGAAAGCGATATCGACATTAGCCGCGATAATTTGTTTCACTGTTCGTTTCCCGGTAACCTTGCGTGCGATCTCGTTTGAACGAAAGATGACCGATTCAATCGTTGCATTATTATTATCTGAAATAGCGACCGAGACCCAGTCACCAACCTTTGGAGCTGCATCTCGCTGGGTATAATGAGCAAGTTTACCTGACAACTCAGCAGTAATAATATCTGGAGTGGCAATTTTTAGAGATGTACCAAAATCAGCAATAACGCGAGCAGGGCGGTTACTGGTAACGTTTGTATCGTCCCATTCTTGTTGCTTTGCTTTGCTCCATCCGAAGTCGACAAGGTTGTTCATTGACTTTATTATCGCATATTTCGACGAACATGTTTATTACACTACGAGATAAGAAGAATAGTCCGTATATTTTTAAATAGGTGTTTATCTAGTTCGAGTTCTATCAAATAGCTTATGCTATTCAGACATATTTATAACTTTATAGCAAATATTGTTCGTGTCTTGTATACTACCCCTGAGCTTTTCCACCTGGAATTTGCTCACCGTGCAGTCTGTTCGAGGGAGTAAATCTTGACAATCCAGACAGAAGAAAAGGTCGGCGCTGTCGATCGTTTTTTCGAGATAACCAAGCGGGGCTCAACGTTCCTGCGCGAGACTAACGGAGGTGTTGCAACCTTCTTGGCCATGAGCTACATCGTTGTGCTCAACCCCATCATCCTCACCGGTGCGCCGGTCGAGGGATACACACCGTCGTTCCACTCAGTGGCGACGGTCACGGCGTTGGTTGCGGCAATCGCAACTCTCGCCATGGGTGTGATAGGAAAGGTGCCGTTTGCTCTGGCCGCAGGCCTGGGCATCAACGGGATCGTTGCTTTCCAACTTGCTCCCATCTTGGGCTACGAAGGTGCAATGGCTGTCGTCGTTCTCGAAGGTATGATCACGTTCTTGCTGGTAATAACGGGTATTCGGGTGGCGCTATTCAACGCCATCCCGCTCGTTCTCAAGCAAGCGATCGGGGCCGGCATCGGCGCTTTCCTGATCCTCATCGGTTTCGTGGATGGAGGTGTCGTCAAGGGAGCTCCTTTGGCGCCATCGCTCAACCTCGAGCCGCTGAACACTTGGCCCCGGCTCGTGTTCGTACTCGTCCTCATCGCGACCATCGTCATGGTGATCAAGAAGTGGAAGGGTGCGATCATCATCGCCATCGTCGGTGGTACGACCTTGGCGGTCATTATCGAGACGTTCGCTAAGCTCGGCAGTGCGGTTGACAACCCCGCTGGTTGGGTGCTGAACGTTCCAAGCCTTGCTGGCAAGGAAGTCGTCACCGGACCTGACTGGTCGGTGTTCGGGCACTTCAGTTTCGTCAACGCATTCAGTGCTGGCCCGATCCTGTTGGTATTCTTCGTGTTTAGCTTGATCCTCGCGGATCTGTTTGACACGTCGGGTACCATCGTGGCGGTGAGTAAGGGTGCTGATCTTCTCGACGAGAAGGGAAACCCTGCGCGCTTGGGTCGAATCCTCGGAGTCGACTCGCTGGCCGCTGCGCTTGGTGGATTCGCCGGCGTTTCGTCGAACACCACCTACATCGAATCGGCGACGGGTGTACGTGCCGGAGCCCGCACGGGCTTCGCAAACGTCATTACCGCAGTCCTGTTCCTGGTGGCGATATTGCTGACACCGCTAGTTCAGTTGGTGCCGTCGGAAGCGGCTGCACCCGTGCTGGTCGTCGTCGGTAGCCTGATGGTGTGGGAGTTCGTTGGCGTCGCCGTCAAGGAACACGCTGACGAACTGGCTCTCGCGAGTGTGCTCGGCATTCTTGTCATGCCGTTCACGTACAGCATTACCAATGGCATCGGCGTGGCGTTCATCGTCTATACCGTGTCGATGGTGGCCAACAAGAAGGCGCGCCTGCTACACCCGCTGATGTGGGTAATGGCTGTGGCGTTCATCGTCTACTTCGCGCTGCCGCTTATCCGTATGTGGTTGGGGATATAGATCCTGACCCGTCGGACGGGGAAGTAGTGGTCATTCAATTGACCACTACTTCCCCACACAACAACCCAAGAGGCCTTACGGGCTTCTATTTTTTTGAAAAAAAATTAATAATGAATATATATGAATTATGCAGACCACATTCGAACCATTGAGGACTTTCCAGAACCAGGTATCCTTTTTTATGACATTGCTCCGCTTTTAGGAAATGGCGCTATCTTTGCGAATGCGATTCACGATATGGCGGAGCCACTTCGCGGCCGGGTGAATCAAGTCGTCGGGTTGGATGCTCGTGGTTTTGTTTTTGGCGCTGCTATGGCTCTCGAACTAGGGGTTGGCCTAACGATGGTTCGAAAAGCCGGAAAACTCCCCGGCGAGACTATACAGCTAGACTACGCTTTGGAATACGGGACAAATACCATTGAACTTCAAACTGACACTCTGGGGTCTAAAGACAAAGTCGTACTGGTTGACGATGTTATCGCTACTGGAGGAACAGCAGTTGCGAGTGTTGAATTAGTTCGTCGAACTGGTGCAACGATTGTTGAATTTTGTAGTGCAATAGACCTGCCTAGTCTAGGAGGGTCTGAACTCATTAAAGCAACCGACGTTCCGGTTAGATCTTTAGTTTCGTTCTAACTTTAGACAGTCTTCTCCCTCGCCACTCTTACTTTTCTGTATACCCCCTTAAGTATGTCTGGTTGATGGGAGAAGAAGAGCTCAATTAACCACGAGTGCTATAATAGAATTACTAACGTTTAGTCGGAGGTTCATATGGAAGAAGATCGTCAAACCACAGAAGTTCGTAAAACAAACGAGCGCGAAGGCAACACCACTGTTCAGCGACAAAGTGTGAAACAAAAAACAGATATCTCGGGAGTTGTCATTGCCCAACGAGTTGTGTACTACGTCGGTGGGGTTATTGTTGCATTACTTTTTGTTCGATTATTACTTCAGTTGTTTGGAGCTAACCAGTTGAGCGACTTCGTTAACTTTATATATAGTTTGAGTGCGATATTTGTCACGCCATTCTTTGGTATATTCGGTGAGCCAACATTTGGCCAGTCTCACTTCGAAACATCGACGCTGGTTGCTATCGTCATCTATAGCTTACTCATTATCGGTATCGCTAAACTTATCACTGTGACGCGACCACACGAAGAGATATAGACAATTCTTGACACCTTATCGGGGTGGTATAATTAAAGAAATGGTGCGGCGCGTTGTTATATTCTTTGCTCTTCTTGTGACCTCTGTTTCTATTGTTGGGCTAGGTAATTCTGTTCATGCTCAAGATGAACGTCTCATTACGGTATATGATCGAGGAACGACTCGAGTATTTTTATCCGACGAGAAGACACTTGGCGCAGCATTGAAAGCTAATAATATTGATCTTGATATGCGCGATACAGTTGAACCGTCGGTTAATAAAGAACTCATCGCCTCTAACTATCATGTAAATATCTACAGGGCTCGTCCAGTCGTTGTTGTTGACGGTGCTGTTCGAATAAAAACAGTGTCACCCTACCAAACACCTCAACAAATAGCGAAAGACGTGGGTATTACGATTAATGACGAGGACCTTGCAACGCTGAGTCCGCTGACAGATTTCATCAATGATGGTGCGGGACTGAAACTGACAATATCCCGTGCGACAGCGTTGACTCTCGATTTCTATGGAAAACGAACCAATATTCATACACAGGGAAAAACAGTTGGCGAGATGTTGAAAGAGAAGAGCGTGACACTAACGAGCAATGATCGGGTCTTTCCATCGAAGAACACACCAATATCTGCGGGTATGGTGGTTCGCGTGTGGCGAGAAGGGAAGCAGACTGTCTCGGTTGATCAGGAAATCCCGGTAGGGAATAAGATCGTCTACGACGCAGACCGACCATATGGATATCGAGTGACTAAAACCAAGGGTATACCAGGTATTCAAAGCACCACCTATCAGCTCGAAATAAAAGAAGGTGTCGAGATATCTCGAGTCGCGATTGCTGATATCATCACTCGTAAGCCAACTGATCAGGTTGAGGTAATAGGCATTCGAAACGATGGTGGTGGCCTCTCACTCTCACGAGGAGCTCAATATTATACGGATAGTAAAGGCGTGTCACACCGCGAGACGTATTACGATCTTAATATGAGCCTGGTTATGCAAAGTTGCGGACAAGGTGGGTATTACTCCGTGCGGCCAGATGGAGTAAAAGTTGACGCCCAAGGATATGTCATTGTTGCGGCGAATTATTCACGGTATCCGAAGTGCTCATTAGTAGAAACGAGTATTGGTCCCGCGAAAGTATATGACACAGGAGGATTTGCTACCAGGTATCCCGATGGCTTTGATCTTGCGACTGATTGGTCAAGAGCCGACGGGATATAGACTAAGCGCGACGACGAATGGTCTTCTTTGGCTTTATAAAGCGCTGGAAGAGGTCTCCAACCCAGAAACCGAGGAATAGGGAGACGGCAGCCCAATAGATTGGTACGGAGGCTTCTACCCATGTTGAACTCGCAGCATTCACGATTGACTGGAAGGGTCCGCCGTTTGCACCAGTCAATGCAATCGCAGTGGTGTTTGTGTTTACTTGAACAACAGCTTGAAGCTGATAACTTTGACCTTTTGTATCAGCGAGATGAAGCGAGATACTCTTTGCGGTCGGAATGAGATAGGTATGCGACAAGATATGACGGCCCTTTTCGGGGATGCTAAATAACTCAGCTTTACCCGTATCACCCCAGTCAACTGAGAGTGCATATGGCCCGATACCACCCCATAGCGAGACGGGTAATTCGATTTTCTCGCCAATGAAGATATTACGCGTCACACAGCTTATGGACATACCGAGCAAATTCGTACTAGGTGTCTCGACTGGAGGCTGGTTGTAACATGGTGATTGATCTGGCTGAGCGACGGGGGTGAAAGGGATTGAAGTATCAATCCTAATATCAGAAGGTCTGTTAATTGCCGCGGGGGGAAGGTTGGTTGCGGTCACCGCAACATCAGGCTCATACGCAACTTCTATCTGATCGGTGACTGGCCCTGCTTGGTTAAGTGAGTCATAGTTTTGTGCTTGGAGCATATTCACACCAAGTCGTAACTGTATGGTTGTCGAGAACGTATTTCCAATAGTACAGTTTGTTGCACTACTGAATTGTCCATTGTTGTACACAGATACGATAGTCCCATTCGGACACGTCCCGCTAACATCAACCAGAGAGTTCTTAAATGAACTTTTTTTGAGGGGTGTCGTAATAACAGCACCGACAGTTGGAGGTGCACCTGGAACGACTGCGGTGATGGTGAGATTTCCACTCTTTGTAATGCCTGCCGCCTCAAGCGTCGCAAGACTTAAAAAGAGGATGACACCACCGACAAGAAGGAGTAAGAACAGTAGTCCATGTGAGGTGTGACGGTGGGGTAATCGGTGCCCCGTGTGTTTATGTGGCGCAACGTAGACTAAGCTCGCTTTAACGTGAGAAAGTGCAGTTGGCTTTTTATTTTTTGTGGTTTTTCTTTTTGCCATTATGTGAGTTTTTAATTATGTATCTATTATAGCGCTTAATGAGTCCGCGGAGAATATATATAACCGTAATAAGAAGAATCAGACCGATAAGTAGGATCTTGTAAGGGATAACCCAGAAGCTGATGCTTTCGACGATTGCACCACCTCTCGTACCGTAACCGATACTGATCTGTGCGCTGTACTGACCAAACATCCAAGATTTATCGAACGTTGCTTCGAATCGACGAATACTTGATGGAAGGACGTTACCCCCCGCATCATTTATAGGAAGATTTGCGACTTGATTACCGAAGAAGTCTTTAACCTCAATTTGACCGGTTGGCTTAACGTGGACAGTACCGACATTTTCGAAGCGAGTGACAAAAGTGATTGGACCAGTTTCGAATGAGGCACCGGCTTTGCCGTTTTTCGTTGCGTCAAATGAGATTAGGTTTACCTTTTCAATAACTGGACCGTCAACTTTCAAGAGTATGAGCGTCCCTGCACTAGCAGTAAGGTCAACATTTGACGAAGCAGCACTATCGTTGTGACCACTGAAGCGAATGACACCGTAGTGTCCACCGGGAGCGGCATTACTTGGAACGGTGATAGTTGCAGTAAGCTTTTTCTTCTCATGCGCTTTGAGATTAAAGTCGGGAATGTTACTGACCCACGTCTTGATGGAGGTCGGAGTAACGGTATTATCGAGAATGACATTCGGTGTTCCTGTTTCGTCCTTTGATCCAAAGTCGTTGACGAAGCTGTTGAACACCAGATTGTTATTAGTTACGTTTGTGACACTTAGGTTAACGGTGTAGATGTTCCCTTTGACCGCGTTAAGTTCAACGAGGGCTGGGCTAATCTCGAGTCCACTCCCTGAATTCTCTTCGGCATAGGTGATGCTCGAGGGGACGATCGCAACTAAGCCAATAATAAAAGCGGCGATACCGAGGGTAAGAAGCCGCTTTATTATAATTCTCATCTACTTAGAAGTTTGCTGTCGCAACGTAGGTTAGAACTGTTGAGTATGAACCTGGCTTTGTCACGCCATCGATGTTAGCGATGTAGCTTGTTGTGTAGCTGTTAGTGTTCGTAGGGGCTCCAGAATTTGCGACCGTTTCACCAGAGACGAAACGGAAGCTGTTAGCAGTGCTGTAGTTTGTTGCTGCAGTACCTGAACCTGCACCTGAAACGGCTGAACCAACTGATGGAGTTGTGTTCGCAACGAGGTTAATACCGAATTGTGGAGTGTTCGTTGTTGATGCTGTATTTGCAGCAAGTGCAGCGATAGTGTTTGCGCCAGAGGTTAGCGTCGTACCGTTAACGGTGATTGCGTATCCAGTTGTCGCGTTTGTTGATGCAGTCATTGTTGATGTACCTGAAGCAGTTGAACCAGTGCTTAGTGTGCTAAGACCAACTGTTGCAGTTGCAAGGGTGAAACTCAATGTTTCATCAACTGATGCGGTGACGGTGATTTGACCAGCAGTTGAAGTTGCAACGTTTCCAGCGTCAAGTGCGCCGGTCCAGGTTGCACCTGAATATGTCGCCATTCGGAAGAAGAATGTTGAGTTGGTCGCGCTTGGGTTGGTCACGTTACTGAATGAAACAGTCTGTGATCCTGATGGAGCAGTTGCGTTGGAGGCGTTCGCAAGGCGAAGTGAACCTGCGGTCGCTGTACTAACGGTCCAGCCTGTGCCCGCACCAAGTCCAGTTGGTTGACCAGTTAATGTTGAAGAAGATACTGAGAAGCCAGAAGGAGTCGTACACGCACCACTCGCTGTCGTACAAGCAACAAACTCTGCAGATTTGACCGCAGTTGCCGTAGGAACTGTGAAGGTAAATGAATATGTTGTAATTGCACTCGCAGCAGAACTACCAATGGTGACAGAACGAGCAGTGATTTGGGCTGCTGAAGCGACTTGGCTCAAGCCAGTGGTGACTGAAGCAAGGACGAAAAGTCCAAGGACACCTCTACTCACCATTTGTTTGATTTTGCTGGTCATTTTTTATTTCCTTCTTTGTTTTAATTTTGACACTTTAACTGATATAGTTATAAGCATTATTATGTTATTCAAGCTTATTCTAGCAGTTATATCCATAAGCACAATAGTTTTCTTGGGTAATTATTCTGTTTCAGCCTCGCCGTACGGGACTGGTATATATAATGCTAACGTTCCGTATGGCGGCGAAACTCAGATATCACTGGCAACAAATGGTTCGATTAACATTCCTATTACTCCGTCAACATCGGGAGTGCTTGGCACAAATTCAAGTGTCGTGACGGTCACCTCTACTGACGTTGTCGGCTATAAGCTATATGTACGTGCATTAAGTAGTAGCAACTTAACGAACGGTGCTGCAGTGCTTGGTGCATCAGCAAATATCACTGGTGCCGCCCTTGCAACGAATACATGGGGCTATAACATCGATGCAAGCGCGAACTTTATTGGCGCTACGACCTCTGACCAACTCGTTCGTACTCGATCCGGTCCGTATAAGACAGGTGATGTTACGACCTTCACGTATGGAGTGAAGATTGACTTAGCAAAACCAGCTGGCCTATATAGTACAACGATTATGTATACGGCTATTCCTCAGACGAACTAGTCTTCTTTATGTTAAGCGCACGGCCTTTACGTACTTTTGAGATAGTCGGCCAAGCAACGACAATTATTAATACGATGAGCAGGATAAGCTGAGGTAGGGGTAAGTAGATTAATGGTTGAGTTGAAGTAATTGTTGGGGTATCACCGAGCTCGATAGTATAGACCACTTTGTAGATACCGAGCCACGAAGGCATGGTGAGCTTATCTGATACGAGCCGGACCGAACTTGCAAGAATGAGGCTGTTGTTACTGGTCTTGGCACTCACTTCCTGTCCCCAAAGAGTTTGAACACTCGCTGAATAATTACTTCGGAAGAGCACGGTTCCGCTGTTTTGAATCGTCGCGCTCCAAGTTGTATCGTCAGTTGCGAGAAGGGGACTTCGAAGACCCAATAATGTTCCAGATCGTGTAATATCACCAGGAACGGTCAGGTAAATAAGTGACCCAACTCGTTCAGTGGTTGCAATTTGTCCGGGAATTTTTGAAGGCGTCGTCGATGCAAACATACTAAAGTATTTATCTCCTGGGTTCGCGGTGACTGGGACATTTATTGAATATTCAATCGTTTTTGACTCACCTGCTGTAAGTTCGAAGTTGGCGGGAGTGTATCGAACCCATTGGTTGACAGGGGAGTCTGGATCGAATGAATAATTATAATCATTGTTTGAAACGGTAAAAAGTTGAGTGCTCATTTGAATTGACAGGTTTTGTCTACCACTATTAAAAATAGTCAGAGTTCCCGTTTTGGAAGTACCTTTCGCGAGAACAAGTTCTGTGCGAAGAGGACTGATACTTAGTGCTCGCTCAGGAGTTGTGGTAAGTGCATGCGTCGATGGAATAAAGAGTAGACAAATAAAAACTGTAAAAAGAATTCCGATAGCAGTAATAAAAACTCGTGAGCGAGTGTTAGAAGTCGGTTTCGACATAGATCCGGTTCAAGCCGATTGCGATAGAGGTAACCGGTGTAAGGGCGGCATTACTCGCAAGAACGCCAGGGGTAAGACCTGTCGTTGAGACGGGGAGATCTAGATTTGTTGAACTGTTAATAATTTCTGTTTGAGTGTTGATATCGACGAGTCGATAGTACACCACGCTGTCATTTGGCTTACAAAAAATATATGCGTCGTAGCCGTTATTGTTTGCGAGCGTCGGCTGTCCGGCGATAGTGTCCTTTGTCGCTGTACCACTTCCATCGTTGTGCATAAATGTAATAGCTGTATTGCCGGCATCAATACCAAATCCAAGGATGTTTAAAGAAGCTGATGGGTCAGCAGATACAACAGTTGTTGAGGTATGCATACCGACAAACAAACGGCCACCCGTTGTCCATACATCAAGTCCAAAGCGAGCAAAGAAGAAAAAGCCACCCGTACTTGATATTGAGCCGCGGAAATACATTGCTTCGCTTCCACGCTGACCGAGGATTTGATTGGTAGTTGTGATCACGTTTGCATATCGAGCGCGACGGACTGAGGTATACACATTTGTAAATGTAGGAAGAGTATTTGCAAATGTTCCTGCAGCTGCGCCGACAGTCCCTGTCCATAATCCAGCAGTAGCGCTCGTGTTGGTCCACATAACAATATTATTGCCGAATAGTGCTGGCTGAAAAACTGAGTCGAGTCCAGCGGGGCCTACCCATTTTGGAACGATACGACCCGAAACATTTTTTGAGTAGATACGGAGTACACCTGCAGGAGCAACAGCAGGCTCGGTCGTAATACTCTGTATAAGCATACTCGTGTTTGTACCTCCAAGATCTAACTCTTTTGTGGAGCTATTGAAGGTAAAGTCGATATCACCAGTTAGGGTTCCATTATTATTTAGCTGGACAGTTGTATTTGATCCACCTGCGCTCAGGTCACCTTTTATTGATCCATTAGTCGCGTATACGACCCAACCTTGAGTATCAAGATATTGGAGTGTTTCACCAGCTAGCAGCGTGACAGTCGTTGGGGTTAAGTAATACTCTGTTCCTGAGATATCCTTTTTGACAAGAATAGTATTTGACGTAGATGCGTGTCGATTTGTAATAGTGATTAATTTGATTTGGCGTTGCGTCGCTGCAGCCGGCGCAGCCACGATGGTTGTTGTCGTAGAGGTGACAACTTTTCCTTCAACTGTCGAGGGGTTAAAGGTGGTCGTGGTGATGTCAGCGAACGATACAGAGAAGTCTATATCAGCGGTAGATGAGGTCGTTAGCTCAAGAGTCTCGGTAGTGGACTTAAGAAGGATCATCTGCTTATATCCTCATACTCTGTCGTGCGAATACTTGAGATTGAGTCAAACCACTTCCGCCCGAAGGAGCTGCCCATGTAGGGAGGCCGCCTGCAAGCGTCAGAACATAGGTGTTCGTTGTGGCAGCAATACGCACAAAGTTTCCAGTTGCATCACGGTAATACATATCACCGGTTGCACCTGAGGCATCATCGTACATTGCAATAGTTTTACGTATTGTGCTGGTTGTTTGCGTGATGTAAAGCGTGTCGGTTAAGAATTCAACTGCGCCAGCTTCGGGTGTCGTCATGACTGGCCCAGAACTAAATTTTAACGGTGCAGTGCCTGCAGAAGTGGTGCCAGGACGAATTGTGACTGCTTTGTGGCCCCCGTTTGCAGCATTGTCGACACCCGTATCGTAGTGTTCTTTTTGGATGAACTGGTTAAGAAGATTTCCCCAGTCACCGTCATCACCGTTAACAATTGGTAATCGCTGCTGAGTCATTAAAAGTTTCTCGCAATCATAATAGCGTCCGTACTTATCACTAAGTGGTTATTCAAAATAATTCCCCGTACATTGTGTGATTGACTCACTTCCCCTGCCTATTCGCGCCAATGACTTACTTTATCTAAATCATAAGCTAGATTACTCCTTTAATCAAGCTTTGAGCGTAGATATAGCCACTTGTATATTTACATGATTTTGCTTATATTTATTGTAGTAGTAAAGAGAGGGGAATTATATGGGTCTTGGAAAAGTAGAAATTATTCTGCTGATTGTCCTGGTAATCATTCTTTTGTTCGTGGGCGCGAAGAAACTTCCAGAATTAGCTCGTGGTATTGGTCAATCGGCCAAAGAGCTAAAAAAAGGCTTTAGCGGTGACGACGAAGAAGAAGCACCAAAAAAGTCGACTAAATCAGCGAAGAAATAACGGAGTAAAAGGGAATGGGACGCCAGTCTACGGGTAATACCGAAGCGGTGACGATGCTTGACCATGTCAAGGAATTGCGGCTACGTTTAATAGTAGCCGCTATTGTATTGGTGACTGGAGGCGTTATTGGGTACCTATTCTTTGAGCCAATTCTTCATTGGCTCAAGTCGCCTCTCCAAAGCGATCTGTATTACACTTCACCAGCTGGTAGTTTCAACTTTGTCATGAAGATTGTGACAATGGTGGGTATTGGTCTTGCAATTCCAGTTATTATTTACCAGATCATTATGTTTATTCGTCCAGCTTTGCCGAAGGCGTTCTCGAAGCTCCGTATTTATGGATATACTGGCATTTCTGTCTTATTGGCGGCTGCGGGTGCAGCTTTTGGTTTTTATTTTATCCTTCCCGGTGCGCTACATTTCTTCGCAGGCTTCCAGGTTGAGGGCTTATCGGCACTCATTGGAGCAGAGAGTTACCTTAGCTTTGTAACGAATGTTCTGATCACCTTTATGGTAGTTTTCCAGATTCCGCTGCTCCTCGTCATCGTCGATCACATTAAACCGATTAGCCCGAAGTCACTTCTGAAAGCCGAAAAGTATGTCGTACTTGGTGGACTTGTTGTGAGCTTCTTTGTGCCATTCGCTCTCGATCTCACTACGAGTCTTTTGATTGCGACACCAATTGTTGTGCTTTACAACCTCTCGATTGTCATGATTGTGTGGCGTCATATGTTTGCTAAGAAGCAATACGTTGAAATCGTCACTCGCCAGAGAAATGAACTTATCATTGACGATGAATTGGTGACTGAGTTCTTTGAACATGCGCCAGAGCGAGTTAAGCCAATTGCATTGGCACCGATTGCCGATACACCTGGCCTCCGTGGGTTTGCTATGGAGTTTCAACGTAGCCGACAAGCATCAATCGATGAACTTCGCAAAACAATCGAACGAGAACGTGCACTGACGATTGCTCACCGTGTTGCACAGTACAATCAACCGATTGCACTCAAACATATTACAGATATACGATAGATCATTGACCGTACTTTGATGAGCCGTAACCGTGACGGCCTTTTGGTGTTTCGAGAAGACCCGAAGTGGTTTTACTTGAAGATAAAAGGATGCGGATGAGTCCTGTGACTCCCAAGAGAGCTAGAACAATACCTCCGCTGTAGCGAAGGAAATTCTTGCGATCCATCTCTTGGTTCAGCAGCGTATCGAGCTGCTTCCGTATATTCCCCATAACTCACCCTATTTAAGCACAAGCGCGCCCGTTGGTCTACTACCCTTGAGGCGAAAGGGGCAAACTATTCAGTGATGTCACGAATGACGGTGATATGCGCACCGAGCGTGTTGAGGCGTTCTGCGAGGTCTTCGTAGCCACGGTTGATCGAATAGATGTTACGCAGAGTCGAGATGCCAGGTGCGGCAAGCATGCCGAGCATGATGACAACTGCAGGGCGGAGAGCTGGAGGAGTGATAATCTCAGCAGCTTTCCATTTTGTCGGACCTTCAATATAGATACGGTGCGGATCAAGCAATTCAACTTTGGCATTGAGCTTTGAAAGCTCGGTCAAGTAAATCGCACGGTTTTCGTATACCCAGTCGTGGATAAGTGTGCGGCCTTTTGCAGCAGCAGCAATAACCGCGAAGAAGGGAAGGTTATCGATGTTCAAACCAGGAAATGGCATGGAGTGAATTTTATCAACTGAGGCTTTGAGGTCACTCGGCTTGGTAGTGAGGTCAACGAGACGAGTCTTGCCGTTAAGTGCAGTATATTCATCGGAGATTTCGTATTGAAAACCCATGTTCTCGAGGAACTTAAGGTCGATTTCAATGAATTCAATCGGTGCGCGCTCAATCGTAATCTCAGATTTCGTCACGATTGCTGCAGCGATAAAGCTCATTACTTCGATCGGATCTTCAGAAGGAGCGTATTCGACATTCTTGTTAATGTCGCGAAGACCGTGAATCTTAAGAGTTGTTGTCCCGATACCTTCGATTTTAACACCGAGTTTTTCAAGATAGAAACAGAGGTCTTGAACCATGTAGTTCGGGCTCGCGTTACGAACGATAGTGACACCGTCGTTGAGCGCAGCGGCCATGATGATATTTTCAGTGACAGTGTCACCGCGTTCTGAAAGAACAATTACTTTCTCGGGTTTGACGGTTTTCGCAACGGCGGCGTAATGGCCGGTTACGGTATTAACCGTCAGACCAAAGTAGGCGAGCCCACTCAGGTGTGGTTCCACTGTTCGTTCACCGAGTGTACAACCACCAGCATAGGGGAGGTCAAACGTCTTAAAGCGGTGAAGCAAAGGACCGAGGAACATAATAATACTCCGTGTTTTACGGGCTGCTTCACTATCGATGTTTTCTAACTTCAAACGAGCGGGTGGAGTGATTTCGAGATCGTTGTCACCAAACCAGCGGGTTTTGACGCCAATACTATTTAAGACTTCGATGATGCGGTTTACTTCTTCAATTCGAGCGACATGACGAAGAGTGGTTGTCCCACGATTGAGAAGTGACGCACAGAGAAGTGCGACGGCAGCATTCTTGCTGGTTTTCGTGACAATGTGACCAGAGAGTTTGTGGCCACCTTCGATCCTAAAGTTAATTGATCCAGCTTGGTTTAGAGTTACAATCTGACTTGACAAAACTTCACTAATACGAGCTAACATATCAAGGCTGATATTTTGTCCACCCTTTTCGATGCGATTTATCGCACTTTGACTGGTGTTCAATGCCTTTGCAAGTTGGGCCTGAGTCATACCGCGGGCTTGTCGCGTCTCTTGAATAAGTGTGCCGATTTTTGACGTATACGATTTTGTTTGCATAAGTATAATAATATATCATGATTGGTATACTGTCAAGGAGCCGCTCGTGCTATAATCGAGGTAAAAGGGGATACGAGTATGACAGATAAACGAATGACACCACTGGTGACACATGACGATCAAGTTGCGCTATTTATTGCTGGCGAAGAAGAGCGTGAACGCCGAGGACTTGAACTTATCCCTAGTGAAAACTATGTGAGTCGTGACGTACTAACTGCACTGGGAAGTATCTTTACGAACAAATACTCAGAAGGCTACCCTGGACGCCGTTATTATGGTGGTCAAGAATTCACCGACCAAGTTGAACTACTCGCCATCGAACGTGCGAAGGAAATTTTTCATGCCGATCACGCCAATATGCAGCCACACTCTGGCGCACCGGCAAATGAAGCGGTCTATACAGCATGGCTCGAGCCGGGAGATACGGTACTTGCGATGGATCTAAGCCACGGTGGTCACTTGACGCATGGTGCACCGGTTACTCGAAGCGCTCATCTCTATAATTTCATCCGTTATAAGATGAAAGATGTTGAAACGGGTGAGATTGATTACGAATTACTTCGAACACTCGCACTTGAACACAAACCAAAGATTATCTTAGCTGGCTTTAGTGCCTATCCTCGAGAACTTGATTATGATAAGTTTGCTGCTATTGGCAATGAAGTTGGCGCACTCTTGATGGCTGATATGGCGCATATCGCTGGCCTTATCGCTGGTGGTGTCGCTGAAAACCCACTTGATCATGGGTTCCATGTCATGACCACCACTACCCACAAGACACTTCGTGGTCCTCGTGGCGGCATGATCTTAACTAAGGGTAAAGTGGGGAATCCACTTCGTGCTCCTGAGAAGACGATTGAGAACATTCCAACGCTGATTGACCGCGCAATCTTCCCTGGTATGCAGGGTGGTCCACACATGCACGTCATCGCAGCAAAGGCTGTGATGCTTCACGAAGCCATGCAGCCAGCCTTTAAGGTCTATGCGGCACAAATCGTGAAGAATGCCAGCACTTTGGCCGATGCACTCAAGGAGCGAGGCTTCCACCTCGTTACCGGTGGTACGAGTAACCACCTCATCTTAGCGGATGTCTATAAGAGTTTTGGTATTGATGGTAAGGTCGCCGAGAATGCACTTGATGCGATCGGGCTGACGTTGAACGCTAATTCAATTGCTGATGACCCTTTACCACCATTCCGTCCGAGCGGTATTCGTCTTGGAACACCAGCGTTAACGACTCGAGGACTCACCGAAGAGCACATGGCGAAGATTGCTGATTGGATGAAGCAAGCCATTGATAGTCGTGATGACCCTTCGGCACTGGTTGCTTTGAAGCAGGAGGTTGAAGAGTTTGCGCTTCAGTTCCCACTCCCTAGTGATAAAGAGTAAATAAGATAGTATATAAAAAAATCGCTCCGTGATGGAGCGATTTTTTGTTTAGCTAATCTACCTTATTAAGTACAAGAAGGAGTTGTGTTGCTGTAGGTAAGTGCATTACCGATAAGTGTGTTTACAGGAGCACCAGTTACTGAGTCCCAGTAAGCAACACATGCACCAGTCGTACTTTTTGGAATGTACTGAACGCTAGTGGTGACAGGAGAAGGTGTTGCAAATCCAGTTGCTGCCAAAATTCCTGACTGAACGGTCAAACCAGATGGGAGCTTCGCAGTTCCCGTGGTAATACCGTTAAGTTGTGCCAAGGTAGGGTATAGGCCATTATTGTCTTGAGCGTATGTTTCGACAACTTGGACAACGCTTTGTGCGTTTGCCTTAGCTGTGTTCGTGTTTGCTTTCGCAGAGATACCTGTGTAAGAGACAATCGTGATTGCTGCCAAGATACCAATGACAACGATGACGATCAAGAGCTCAACGATAGTGAAACCGCGTTCGTCTTGTAATCTAGATTTGATGTTGTTGAAACTCATTGTGAGTCGCCCCCTAATTATTGTGATTTATTCTAAGTCTAATGTACTACGTGGCCACTATAAGCGCAAGCATTTTCTTTATGTTTTGTTTATGGACAAACGATGCCCGTACCAGTATCAACACCCGCAACTTTATATGAATTGGCATTCGGGCTCCCGTCATAGGTCCAATAGTATATACGGACGCCTGTGAGATTCTGGTTCACGGGGGTAATATCGGTCTGAGACATGTTTGGCGTCGTACCACATTTCACATATCTTAGCGTGCTCGGTGAGTTTGGCTGGTTTGTATTGAGGGTAAAGCTGAAATCAGTCGAATTGAGGTAATATGATTTTGTCGAATCAGCCGATAGATCGTTTGTGGAGTAGGGATAGGTACTGGTCTCGGATGCGTAGACAGTAATTTTCTGGACAACTGATTGCGCTGCTGAGACCGCCTTTGCGGTGTTCGTACGGGTCGTTACGGAGGCATACGAAATGATTGTTACAGAGGAGAGTATACCGATAACAACAATAACAACCAAGAGTTCAACGATAGTGAAGCCGCGTGGACGAGTGGTTACTATCTGCTGCATTTTCGTCTCCTTTTTTAGTTAACGACAAAGCTTGTTGAGGTTGTTCCACATCCACATCCTGTGTAAAGATACAGAATATTTGTGGTTGTGACGTATCGCAAAATGTCTGTTTTGTTATCGCCAGTGTAGTCCCAACCACTGGTCACGCGGTTATTTAACCAACCACTTCCTTGTGTCGAGTTTGACGTCACAAATCCGGCTCCGTCACCTTGATAGAATATAAGTGTTCCAGCACTGTTTGTCACGAGAATATCTCCCTTGCCGTCAACACTAAAGTCGCCACCGCCGAATACTGTATCTGCTGCATAACCATTCCAGCCACCCCCGGATGAGGCAATGAAGGTAGCGACGCCGCCACTACTCAAGCCCCACCTGCCGAGAGCATTTGCATGACAGTTCACGATCACGGTAGTGTTATTAGTGTATTGGAACGGCGAAGCGAAGACATCCATACAGCTACTAAATGATCCTGCAGGTGCGCTGGTGATAGTGCTGCCAGAGATGCTATATTGTCCATTAGATTTGAGAGCATAGCCACCACCCCCTGTGTCAGTCCACCACATAATTGGTGCTGTGCCGCTCGGTAATGTTCCTGGTCCAATGAAACTCACGACGCTGGAACCAATGTTAGTGAGCAAGATACCCCCATTAAATGTCCCGTCACCATTACCAGTATGGAGGCGAACATCACCGATACTGGTATACCCGAGGATGTCGTTCTTCCCATCATTGTTCCAGTCACCCACACCGGTAAGTTTTGTGTAACTTGACCATGGGTTTGTACCAGTGGTGTATCCAAGTACGCCGGTCGAGTATGCGGTCGTTCCTGTAGAATTTGTCGCAGAGACTTTGAAGAAATACCCGGTGGCAGTGGTGAGACCAGTAATAGTTTTAGTGGTTGAAGTTATATTAGAAATTGTCGTTGGACTAGAGAAGCTACTTGTTTTCGAATATTGCAGTGTGTAACTTGTTGGTGTACCCGAAGGTGAAGTCCAATTTACTGTCGCACTAGTGTTTGTATTACCACTCGTATTTACTTTCGTTGGAGGACCACTCAGCGCGGATTGTACTGGCGGGGCAGCAACGGTTGTGGCATTCGTTTCAAGTCGTGTTGCTCGCATTGTGGCAGCTCGTTCGATAGTACGACCTGCGACTACTTGGTTTGCAGTCAGAGAAACAACGACCGTAGGAGTGGAGAAGAGGGCGGTGTTCCGATCTGTAACGGACGAACTGGTGTTAGAAGCAACAGTGTTTGGCAGAGTAGCATTTGTCGTCGTGAAATATTGAATAAAGAAGCTACTTGGATTCACACCATCAACGAGCCTGACGTCGTTTGTTTTACAGAACGGATCGGTATATCCAACAGAACAACTTGGACGCTGCCACGGAGTGGAACAGCCTGTTGACGCGTAGTTTGAAGGCATAACTGTCCGTCGCCAGAGAGTCGTTCCTTTTATGTAATAGATGACATTCATTGTCATCGGGACGTTGTTTTGTACGAGCGCAGTACCACACCCATTTGGTTGATTGGAAAGATAGACAACACCAGAGCCTAAGGTGAGGGGATTATCATTTGTGACCAGGACATTAAGGATGAGCATTGGGCCAGTTGCTCCGCCGACATTTGTGAAATTAGATGTCGCGTCGTTGTAACCTTGTGGAGATGCAGGTGTAATATTATTTTGTGCCAAGAAAACCGAACTGAGTTTTACGTCCTGTTCGATGCGGTTCATCGTATCCTGGACGTTATAGGTGAGTTGATTTGAACCACGCGATGCTAAAACTTCACCAGTCACGCTAATGATAACAGTGAGGAATGCACCGATAGTAAGAATAACGATAGGTGCGATGATGAGGATTTCAATAAGTGTGAATCCTTTTTGTGAAGTACGCTGGCGAAACAGTGACATTATTTTGCACCTCCAGCGTAGAGACTCGATATCTCTGTCGACGAGAGCGCGCGGTCGTACATTCTCATATCATCAATAGATCCTGTCCAGTATGCTGAACCTCCCGCGTAGTACCCCAAGTCAAGAGTTTGACCTGTTTTTGTATACGTTCCGGCGGTCGCACTGCTTGCAATAACCGAACCATTCCGGTAGATTTTCGTTCCTGTTGAAGCAGATGCAGTAAAGGTATAGAGTGACCAAGTATTAAACCAAGCTACATTGAATGGGGTAGTGAGTCTTCCGGTTGTTTGATTACCAAAATCCCAATACATTGTATTACCGGTGTAGGGAATTAAGATCTGAATAATACTCCCTGCAGCACCTACAGGATTAGTTGTCATAAATGATGCGGACGCAGAACTTGGCTTTGCCCATACCGAGATAGTAATCGCATTCATTGGCGACGGCATACTATTGGTGTCAAAACGTATATACGAGTTTGTCCCACTCAGACTATATGCTGTATTCTCGGTGCCGCTCGGTCCAGGAACTGGCGTGGCGTTAGTTAGGGCACCATTTGATGAACCAACTGAAGTATTTGCATCACCATTAAATTTCCACCAACCAATAAGTCCGTCTGTTATATCGGCTGATTGTAGTCCTGAGCCATTCACGAAAGTAGCATACTCAGTTGTTTGTTGAGGTGTGTTGTAGCTAATCGTTGCTTCAACTTTTGAGAGTCCTGTCGTTGAATAACTAGGACAGCTGATAGAAACGGAGATTGTTACGGTGTCGAGTCCGTCTATGTCGATAGGTGAATTTGTGAGAGGAGTTTGTGCAGTACAAGGGTCTGTAGCAGATGGCGAATAACGACGGAGGTAGTCGTAGGCAACATTTCCTGCACGAGATTCCGAACGTGCTTGACCGCCGTCTTTTATAACAATATTAAAAAGCTGATAGCCAGCGATCAAAAAAGCCGCTGCCACAAAGAGGGTGATTAGTAGCTCGACTGCAGTAAATCCAGCCTGAGGATATCGACGTATCATTGGTTTTTACTCATGACCATATAGACGGTATTATCTTTTTCGAGACGGTAGTAGATATTGTACTTTCGACAGTCGAGTCCGTTACTACAGATTGCTCCAGTTGAATCAATTGGTTGGTAGACGTACTGAGAAATAGTAGGTTGTGGTGCGACACCAGTCGTGGTTTGAACGGAGTTGGTGGCTTGAATGAAACTCGTGAAGTTGTTAGATGCTCCGGGTGCGGTGAATGTTTTTGGGTCTGCGTCAGGTATGTTTGGTTGGAAGTTTGTAGGGGTTGTTACTTGAACAGCAGGATAGTTGCCAGGTATTCCATTAACTGGTGAGCCGGCACTGTAGAAGTTTTCCATCCAGGTTTGGATTGTCGCAATATCAGCGGTTCGTTCGTTATCTCGAGATGCGACTTGGTTGCCGTTGATGTTGACGATCGTCAGGATCAACAAGATTCCCATAATCGTAATCGTAATAATCAGTTCAACCACCGTAAACCCGCGCTGTTTCATGTCTCTAGCATAAGAGGTTTGGCCTCAAATCGCAAGAGGACTAGATCTCGAGTGGTTCTTGTTCAATTTGAATACGGAATTTATCTCTGACGCCACCAATAATTTCATCACGCGCTTGTTGTAAATCAGCGAAGCTTGCGGCGGATTCGTTGATGAGAACAAGGGTATTTTTATCGTGAACACGCATGCCGTGCAGAAGTTGGCCTTTAAAGCCGACTTGTTCGATCAGCCATCCAGTAGGAATCTTCACCATACCATCAGGCATACCGAATGTTTTCATATCAGGATAGGTGCGTTTTAATTCATCAGCCTGCCACTGTTCGACGACGGCATTCTTAAAGAAGGATCCGGTGTTTGGTTTGACGGCAGGGTCGGGAAGTTTATCGGTCCGAATCGCAATAACAGCATCTCGAACAATCTGCTGGGTGAATATTTTAATATTATGCTCGTCGAAATACGTTTGAAGGGCCTCATAAAATGGTGCTTGTGGCAAACTTTTTGATAGTTTGACAGTAATACTAGTGATAACATAGCGTCCTTTTTGGTCACCACGAAAGATGCTGTGACGGTAGGAAAAACCACATTCTTCATTTTGGAGACTTACTATTTGATTGGTTTGTGAGTCGTAGGCCTCCACCGACACGAGCGTGTCTGAAATCTCTTGTCCATATGCACCCACATTTTGGACTGGCGCTGCGCCGACTGTGCCCGGGATTGCCGACATTGCTTCAATACCACTGAGGCGCATGTCGACTGTCTTCTTTACGGTCTCGTCCCATCCCTCCCCTGCCCCGATTTTTATTGTTGTTGTATTTATGTCATCACTAACGATATCGAAACCGGGGATACGGATACGGATAATAAGACCACTAAATCCCTCGTCTTTGGCAACCACATTGCTGCCGCCGCCTAATATAAATACGGGTAATTGTTTAGAAATAGCATTGCGGTAAACAGCGAGGAGTTCATCAATAGTACGAACTTCAACAAAAAATCGAGCAGGGCCACCGAGTTTCATAGTGGTGAAGTTTTTAAGCGGGATGTTTGTATGGACTTCCATCATTTTGTGATCCGTATATATGGTTTGCGAATAGAGAAGACAAATGTAGTGATTGAATCACCTGGTTTAATGAGGTGGGTGTGATAATGGGCGATAGTACGTATCTTTGAGGTCGAAGCGCGAGTATAAGTATTGTAGCCTTTGATTGTGTATTTCTCGAGGAGATCGAGATATTCGATTTTTTGCTCATCAGTCAGTTTGTTCAAGTTGCCGATGTGCTGCTTTGGAGTGATCATCAGGTGTTCAGCAACGGGTTGATTATCCCACAGTGTGTAGGGGAAATTGTTTCGGACGACTTGGAACGATTTTGTTTCAGCAATATAGCGCTGATCACCTTTTTTGACACCACAGAATACACATACGTCCGTGTCGGCGGTTCTGAGATGTTTTCGGTAAGCGTGTTCTGCCTTTGTGGTGCGGGTTGCGGTCATATGTATGTATTATACACGGCTAAAGCGGAACGAACACTAGTAGTGGAAAGACCTGTTGTGGTATAATCACCTCTGTACTTCGTACAAATGTACGCACCCGTAGCTCAGTGGATTAGAGCATCTGTCTTCGGAACAGAGGGTCGCAAGTTCGAATCTTGCCGGGTGTACCAAGAATTTATAAAAAACACTCCTTTTGCGGGAGTGTTTTAGATTTTAAAGCAAAATTTTGCTATGCTTGGGATACAGATGGGCAAAAAACAAACAGGTTTTACAATCGTCGAACTACTCATTGTTATTATTGTGATTGGTATTCTTGCCGCTATCACCATCGTTTCCTTCACCGGTCTCCAGAATCGTGCAAAAACAGCATCGGTCCAAAGCGACCTTGAGGCTTCACTGAAACAACTCGAGATCTTCCGGATTAATATTGGTTCTGCTGAGACATATCCGACAACAATTGACTGTAGCGCAAGTCCTGCTGCGGGTACGATTTGTCTGCGTCCGAGCTCGGGAACGATCTACGAATATACTTATGTTGCTGGGAGTAACACCTATTGTCTGAGTGCGGTGAATGGAACAATTGCGTACAACGTTTCCTCAACCACTCGCCAGATTCAATCTGGGGTATGTGCGGGGCATACTGCGCCAGGAGCAGTCATTATCTCTACGAGTAGTATTACATCGCTTCTAGCAGGAAGTGGTGCAGGGTCGAGCGGAAATGGAACCGGTGCAGGTGCTTCTATTAATCAGCCGAATGATGTCGCAGTTGATGCGTCCGGTAATGTGTATGTCGCTGATCTCTACGGCAACCAAGTTCGGAAGATTACTCCTGCTGGCGTGACGACTACCTTCGCATCAGGGATAGGATATCCGGAAGGATTGGAATTGGATGCCTCGGGGAATGTCTATGTTGCAAGCTTCGGAGGTAATAATATTGTAAAGATTACGTCTTCGGGAACGGTGACAACCTTTGCGACTGGCATGTCGAGTCCACGAGGGCTGACTGTCAGTGGTACCGATATTTACGTTGCTGATACAGGCAATAATCTAATCAAGAAAATTACTTCAGCTGGTGTCGTCAGCGTCTTCGCAGGGTCAGGTGCCGCCACTTCGACCGATGGGACCGGTGCGGGCGCTTCCTTTAGCTCACCATACGCTATGGCGTCGGACGCCACCGGTAATCTTTACGTGGTTGATAATACGACAGGCAAGATCAGAAAGATAACCTCAGCAGGCGTCGTGACGACATTGGCCGGCTCGACAAGTGGGTACGCAGAAGGAACGGGTGCGGCTGCACAGTTTAATCAGCCGTCAGGAATTGGCGTGGACGCCAGTGGAAATGTGTTCGTCGGTGATTCGGTAAACAACCGTATTCGCAAGATAACCTCAGCAGGTGTCGTGACGACGGTTCTCGGCTCAGGAACTGCGGCCTATACTGAAGGTACGGGAACGGGCGCGGTCTTTAATTACCCAGCGGGAATAAGCTTTGGTTCTGATGGCACAATGTATATCGCTGACCGCGGAAATAATCGTATTCGGAAAGCACTCTAGATTCAATTAACAGATTGAAAAAGAGAAGGAAAAATGGTAGTATAGTCTGAGTTCAACGTTCGTAACGCGTTTAAAGCAGAGAAATGTTGTCCGATACGGGTCAGTAGCTCAGCTGGTTAGAGCGTCTGCCTCTTAAGCAGAATGTCGTGGGTTCAAGTCCCACCTGACCCTCCAGGCTATTATCAAGACTTCCCTATTTAGGGAGGTTTTTGTTTTGATTCTGCTATAGTTTAAATATGAAAAAGAAGTATCTCACTGGGTATAAGTTATTTTTTGGATTAATTGGATTAATTGCTATTGTGACTGAGATCGCGACACTGGCTGATCGAAACACATTCAATGCAGGCAACTTCTTCAGTTACTTCACAATCGAGAGCAATATTATTGCGGTTATCGTTTTCTTAATAAGTTCTTTTTATGTATACGCGGGTAAAAAAAGTGTGTGGCTTGATTATTTCCGAGGTGCAACAACATTTTATATGGTGGTGACGGGTATTGTGTTTGCAACCTTATTGGCAGGTATTGAAAACGCAACATTGACTGCCGTACCACTTGATAATACGATTCTGCATTACATCATTCCAATTGCGATCGCTATTGATTGGTTAATGGATCCACCGATTCGTCGTTTTAGTTTTCGCCAAGCATTGGCATGGATCATTTTCCCAGTGTTATACCTCATCTACAGTTTATTCCGTGGATCTTTCGTGAACTGGTACCCGTACCCATTTCTTGATCCTGCTCATGGCGGCTATACCCAGGTTGCTATCACAAGTCTGATTATCACTGCAGGCGGGTTAGTCCTCATTTATGTCATATCGCGAATAAGTAAAAAAGCTCGCTAATATGCGCCATATTATGCACAAACGGAGCGATCGCTCCTATCCTATCACTGATGCGCTGGCACTGCTGGTTGGTCTCGCACAACCAATCATGACTATTCCTCAGATTGTTCTCGTCTTCACACTTCATGACTCTTCGCAGATATCACTTGCGACTTGGGTGACGTATGACATCGCGAGCGTCGTGTTACTTATATATGGTTTTCGACACAAGTTGATGCCGATTATTATTTCTCAAATATGCTGGCTTGTCGTCCAGACGATCATGATTATTGCGATCTTTACCTTTTAGGCAGAAGTAGTTGGAGCGGGCGCGTGGTGGAGTGACGGGGCAGTTGAGCCTTTGTCATTCCAAGTTGATTTATCAATACCGAGCCAGATAAGCCAAACGATTGGGAGGAAGATAGCAAGGAGAACGAATGTTCCATCTTTACCGAACTTCTTACCAACGTGGTACATAGAAATGTATAGGAAGACAGCAGAGACATAGTTCACAACAGGTACTATTGCGAGGATAGCCCAAAAACCTTGTTGGCCACCGAGTTCAAGTAATTTCCAGTTGTTATAAAAAGGCACCCAAGCGATACCAGGTGAAATACCGGCTTTCTTGAAAATTTTACCAAGAAAAATTGCATACAGAACGTATATACCAATCGATAGCACAAGACTGAAGATAAGGAAAAATAGCGCGAAGCCAATCCCCGCAGCTGCAGCGGTAGCTGAATCAGCTGAGCTTGTTTCATAGGTATAATTGCTGTAGTACTGAGCGAAGGTGATAAGGTTTGTCATAATGGTTTCATTGTAGCATACGATTTGGTAAGCTAGAACGAATGAGAATTCTTGATGGAAAAGAGCTGGCTGGCTTCATAGAAGAGCGCCAAGCGCGACAAGTTCGTGCTCTGCGCCAAGCGTCACACGTCTACCCAAAATTAGCGATTATTCAGACTATCGATAATCCAGTCATCGATACCTATGTTAATTTGAAGAAAAGATACGGTGAGGATGTTTTGATCGATGTCGATATTCATAAAGTTGACCAAGTAGATTTGATGGATACAATCGCAGCGTTAAATGCCAACGAAACCGTCCACGGTATTATTATTCAGCTCCCTCTTGCTGACGAGGCTCAGACGGATGAAGCAGTGAACGCCGTCGCGCCCGAAAAGGACGTGGATGGTCTTGGTCAAAATGCAACGTTAACACCAGCAACAGCTATGGCGATCGACTGGCTTTTGGCTGGATACAACGTCGATTTAAAATCGAAACCAATTGCGATTGTCGGAAACGGTCGTTTGGTGGGTGCACCATTGGCACGACTTTGGGGAACGACGGGCTATGACGTTACTGTTTATGATGACACAACTGACGATCTTGTGAGCGGGTTGCGTCGTTCGGGAGTTGTGGTGACTGCAACTGGCGTCCCGGGCTTGGTTAAGAGTACGATGTTGTCTCCAAATACCGTGGTGGTTGATGCGGGAACTGCCGCTGAGCATGGTAAGATTGTCGGCGATCTAGATGCTGACGTTCGTGAACGCGGCGATCTGACGATTACACCAGAAAAAGGAGGGGTTGGTCCCCTCACTGTGACGGCATTGTTTGATAATGTGATTCAAGCTGCTCGCGCAACTATCCTCAACGACTAAACGCCGAGAGCTTCTTTGATACGTTGTACAACCTGACGAGGTGTCAGCTCTGCTTTGACGATATAACTATGGATACCAAGGGCCTTGAGCTCTTTTGGTGATTCTTCTTGGCCGAGGTTAGTCAGAATGATAACAGGAATATCTTTACCCCAGTCTTCTTTACGAATAAGTGCAAGTGCTTCAGCACCACCCATTTCGGGCATTTGTAGGTCCATTAAAATAATGTCGGGCGTAAAACTCTCGACCATTGCGACACCGCGTTTTCCGTTATTCGCAAGCTGAACATCAAAGCCGTCGGCTTCAAATTTCATACGGTACATTTGGCTAATAACAACGTCGTCTTCTATGATGGCTATTTTGGTCATGGTTCTCTCGAGTATATCATAATTGCTTATCTGTTGAATTAGTATATGATTATCATGTGAGCTCTATTGAAGAAGGACCGAGTGAGGCCGTAGCGCTTGAAGCTCAGCAAATCCATACCGACGTGTATCTCGACAGAGGGTATATTCAGCCCGAAGAACTGAGAGAAGACGGTATTTATATTGATGAATACACTCCTCGATCTGAACCTATCCTTGTAAAACTTGGCGCGAAGGAAACAACCGTCAGGATTATTCATGCTGATAAAAAAAATGGCATGCTTTCTTTGCCGACCCCAAAGCATTTTGCAATCGACACAGCGGCCTTAAAAGAGGTTGCTCATGTCTCACGACTGGCAGATATCGGATGGCGTGACGTGGTTGAATTATCTGGATTAGCTTCGATCCGATTAGCGGATGACGCAACGACTGAAGAGAAATTTGATGCAACGCGACAGGCTTATGCGGCTGGCTTGCGTCATTCACTCGACCAAGGCCACGCATTATGGGTGATGAATGTTGACAATAAACTAATGAAATTTCTTGAATTGACCCTCGGTAAAGATTCTTATACACAAATCGGTGAAAAGCAGGAATATATGGGTCCTGCAACAACACCGATTGCACTGAATCCTCAAGACATTGTGAAATCAATCTTACTTGATCAGACGAGTCGATTTGGTGAAGCGAATCGTGAAGATATTTCTCTCGCAATGCAGGGCGTAAGCGAAAAACACTTGTCCCGTACACTCATCAAGTTATTGAAAGATAACGATATCGAGACAACGAAAAACTCTGTCGCCTCGAAATTATGGATGAATAAAAAGGCCGCATTATATGGCTCAATAGTTGGGTATTCAGCGCTTCGATTTTTGCCGGTTATGGCAGTCGAACAATTTCATGGCAGTGTCGCTGCCTTTGCGGGAATTGACATTGCAACAGCTGTCACGCAGGTCGGAAGTATGGAACTTTTCTTTAGCGGTAAAAACCGTGCAGTACGAACACTAGGTGCGTTAGGCACGGGTGCAAGTTTCGCAGCACCATACGCTTATTTTTGGGCAAATGGTGAAGATTATCCTCCATATGTAAATGCGATTGCTGGCGGATTCGTCGCTATCGGCGTCGGTATCGAGGCGAGTAAAACGAGGACCGATATAAAGGTTCGCCACGGACTTGAAACAACAGATCTTCCAACTGCCTAGGAATTAGCGCACGACTCGGGGTATACTATGCTTATGCTTTATGAGTCTTTGCTATTGATAGCGACAAATTTACTTGCGTTCATCATGGTATTTATTGTCATGTTATCGCGCACAGTTGAAGAACGGCTTCGTTTGACGCTGATTGCAACTATCTTGAGCCTTGTTTTTTGGCAAGACACTATCTTTATTGCTGATAACTCAGCGCACGATCTCATACTCTGGAATACGATCATCTTCTTCTGGCCAACAGCTGCAATACTTAGTTGTTTCGCGTTTATTCGTGCACTACACCGTAGTCAAACTCGTAAAGTTCAACGGTCGCGGATGACTATTCCAATGCTCATGATCGTACTTGTTCAACTTATCCCTATCGTGACGATAAATATTTTTAGTGCAGCAACCAAAACTAATGCTGGTCTAGAATTGGAACGAAGTACTGGGTATTACGTATACCTTGCCGGGTTGATCATTTCCCTCGCGCTACTTGTGACAGAAATTATTGTTCGTCGAAGACGAAGTGGTCACGGTTCGCTTGAAAGGTATGCTATTAATGTCGTACTAGCGACCGTTATTATCGCGAGTACCTACGGGGTGATTATTAATGCAATTGTGCCTCTTCTGACAGGCGGGCAATCGTATATCGGGTTTGGGGTCATTATTATCGACATTTTCGCAATTGGTTTGAGTCTCAGTATTGCGCGTGGGCACTTAATTGATATTCGTTTCTACGCGGTTCGAACTACTGTTTATATCTTGTCGCTCGCTACTCTGGCAGTTGTCTATGCGGTGATTGCTTACTTAGTATCGCAGTGGATATTAGGATTCGGTGCATCATCATTGCAGAACTTTATCAACATTGCGCTTGCATTGTTATTGGCATTTATTTTCCAGCCAATCCGACACTTCTTTGATCGTGTCACGAATCGAATTTTTTATCGGGATGAAATTGATAGTGACACTTTCTTCTCACATCTCAACCAAGAGTTAACGACAACGAACGATATTCGAGATTTGATGCGGCGGACTGCGACATTTATTGCCGATGCTCTGAAATCAGAACAAGCATTCTTTTTTGTCTTCCATGGTGACCGGGCACATATTCAAGCAGGAACTGAATATCATCAAAAATTTGCCGCTCAAGATGCACGTGAGGTCGGTAAATTTATTCATGGAAAAGACATGATTGTTGCCAGTGATCTCGCGACATCAAATAGAAGCCTCTACCGCCTGATGTTGAGTAATCGTATCGCAGTTGTGTTGCCACTTCGTCGTGACGGTATCGGAATTGGATATTTTGTACTTGGAGAGCATCGTCAAGGCGCGTATACACGTCGAGATATCAGATTACTTGGAACGGTGGCTGACGAACTGAGTATTGCTGTCCAAAATGCTCTCTCGGTCCAGGAAGTCAAAGACGTTAATTCTCACCTTGAACAACGTATTGATAGCGCGACAAAAGAACTTCGCGCCAGTAACGCGCAACTTCAGAAACTGGATGAAGCAAAAGATGAGTTTATTAGCATGGCCTCTCACCAACTCAGAACACCGCTCACAAGTATCAAAGGCTATATTAGTATGTTGTCAGAAGGTGATGTCGGGAAAATTACTGATGAGCAGAAACATATTCTTGACGAAGCATTTATAAGTAGCGAGCGTATGGTGCGTTTGATTGGTGATTTCCTGAACGTCTCGCGGCTTCAAACAGGCAAGTTTATTATCGATAAACACCCGGCGGATTTGGGAAAGATTGTCGCGCAAGAAATCGATGGTTTAGAGACCAACGCTTCGGCTCGTAATCTGAAGTTTACCTACAAACAGCCAAAGAAATTCCCAGAATTAAATATTGATGAATCAAAGATTCGTCAGGTGATTATGAACTTCTCTGATAACGCCATCTACTACTCAAAAGATAATTCGTCCATCAAAGTTTCTCTCAAGATTAGTGGAGAGTATGCAGAGTTTACTGTCAAAGATACAGGTATTGGTGTACCTGATGCCGAGAAAGACCAGTTATTTAATAAGTTCTTCCGGGCGACGAATGCTCGTAAACAACGACCAGACGGTACCGGAGTGGGGCTTTTCCTTGCTAAAAAGGTGATAGATGCCCATCACGGACAGATCATTTTTGAATCAAAGGAAGGAAAGGGAAGCACTTTTGGCTTCCGTTTGCCACTTGCAAAACTACGCGTTACTAGCGATACGAAATAGTTCGATAATCAATAGGATGACAGCGGTTGCGATGGCGATCGTAATAATGACAGGTCGAGCGATCCGTTTGTGATCAAACCACCACTGCCCTGCTTTGTTTCGGTTGACTGCTGATATCTTGGTGACCACTGGACGTTGGACCGCCGCATCGATGCCGGTGTAGACTTTGTTGCGTTTTTTCTTCTGCTTATTTGCCATAGTTATTTCATTATAACAAAATAACCCCCGCTTTTAACGGCGGGGGTTATTGGGTCTGAATCTCTTCAGTGGTTGTGAGAGAGAGCGGTCAGACTCGATTATTGGTTTAGTGCGCGACGGCTTGCAACGTAATATGCGATGCTAGCAATCAATGTACCAAGGCCAATAACGGCAACAATGTTTTCAGTTGGACCAGTGTGTGGAAGTTCTGGTGGAGTCGTTGTACAAAGACTTAAGTCTTTTGAGTACTTGCTCGCGTTGAAGTCACTTTCATTGATAGCGACAACTTTTTTGGTTGCAAGTTCACAAACATTGATCTTACCAGGTAAACAAGTCTTGTCGACAGTAATGTTAGCAGTGTCTTCTAGTGAAGTACCGTTAACGTTTACTTTGCCGGTGTTGACGAGTGTGTTTGTACCACACAAAGGAAGTACATCATTTGCTGGGGCCTTCGCACTGAAGATCGCCCAAGCGTTTGCACCAGCAGCATAAGAACCAACATTGATTCCTGTACCGTTAGCGATGTTGTCACTGGCTTTGACACCAGTTGGGTGCTGTGAGTTACCGAATGTTGTTGAACCAGTAACGTAAGTCATACCAGCAGGAAGTGAGTCACGGAATGTAACATCATTTTCTTGAGTAGTACTTGTGTTCTTGTAGTTCAAAAGGTAGTCAACAGTTTCGTTTGGTTGTGCTTTGTAGCTTTCAACCCACTTGTTGTCACCGTGTTTGCTTACCATCTTGCTCATTGAGAACGTTGAAGGTGTTGCAAATTGTGGTTTCACGGTAAAGCTAACGTAACCAGAGTACTGGAAACAGCCAGGGATTTTACCATCAAGTTTGTCGTAACCAAGTTTAGCACCGGTGTTTGTGAAGATAGACTCTGGAAGAGCTACTCCGTTAGGACCGAAGCCGTTACTTTCGTACTTCAATGTACCTGCAACGTATGCAAGGTTGAAGTTGTTGGCACTGGTAAACGTTGCGTGGTCATAGACACTTGCAGTTGTACCGTTGTTGCCACTCTTGTTTGCACCAACGTTTGAAGCGGTAATAATACCGTCAACTTGGATAGACTTTGCAGTCGTTGTTGGCAATGTGACTTGAGCAGTAACGTTTTCCGCAACAAGGTTGAGGCTTGAAGCAGCGTTGTTGTGAACGTACATACGGACAATGTATTCTTTGCCGCTTTGAACGTTCATGTCGTCGTACCAAACGTTCGCTGAACCAGTTTCACGGATACCAACGAAGTTTCGTTCGTCCTTGAGGTCAGTGTTCTTTTGGTCAACGATTGAGTTAAATTGGACGTGGTCACTTGGGTTGTCAAGCGTAAACGTTTGACGGTCTGGTCCCCAGGCAAGAGCGGCGGTTGGGATAATGACTGCAGCAGCAACCATTAAAACAACAGCGCTAAAACGCTTGGGAGCACGACTGATGAGGGATGTAATCTTACTCATTTGATTCTCCATTCTTGATGTATCTCGCAGATAACATCAAAGTTATAAATATTGTTTAAACATTGTTACCGAGTTGTTAATATCGTCACAAATCAGATCATTACAATGTGCATGTCCGAGTCCAGGTGGACTCACAAGGAGTCAAACTCTAACCATTCGTGAACTTAATCACACAATGGGAGTGAGACTCCTTGGAACAAAAAGCTATAGAACCCCGCAAGTGGGGCGCGTCGACCGAAGTCTTGGCGCCCCACTCGGGTGTTAGGGACAGGTAGTCATGCCAGGCGGCGGCGAACATCCCGTTGCGGGGGCGTCCACAGGTGCCGCAGAAGGCTCAGGCGCAGGCGCCGGAGCCGGATCTGGTGTTGCTACCGGGGCGGGTGCAGGAGCAGGCGGGGCCACGTATGGCGTATCCGTCGTCGGCTGCAGAACCGTCTTGTCTCCAGGACCGTCGGTAGCAGCAGGGCCACCACCAGTTGATCCGTCACCGTTGTTAAACGGCGACTTGTCCTGACCATCCTTGCAGTTCGGATAGGTCCCGTGAGGGAATTCCGGGTACTCGGTGAGGCAGGTCTTAACAGGAATGCAGGGATTCTCATCCGTGCACTCGGGAGTGGTCCCGCCACAAGAACTCCCGACACAGTCGGAAGCCTTGGGCGGCGTGGGCTTGCAGTCGTCACTGCTGATGTGCTCGACACGCTTGTCGAGGATGTTCAGCGCCTCGCTAGCGAGGCATCCATTCTTGTCGTTCAGACGGAGCTCGAAAGCATCCTTGTTGTCTGGACCGGCAGAAATGTAAGGGACGGGCTGCGTCTTGGGTGACGCGACCGCGGAGACTTCCCAGTTCCGGTCCGACACGAGAGGCTGAGCCTCTTGCACCGGGGTGAAACGCAACCAGATCGTGTTGACCCAGCTGCGGAACGTTTGGAACTTGGGAGTGACGATCTTCACGCCGTCAGCCGTCTTCGCGTTGAACGCGTCGAGGCCGTTTTCGGTGATGTACGTCTTGATCTCGTTGAGCCATGCCTTGTTCTGATCGGCGCCAGGAACTTCCTGGTCCGTCCAGAGGAGCATCTCGTCGACATCCTGAGAGAGGAGGGTCGCGTTGCCGCAGCCTTCATCCAGGTATTCCGTCAGAGCGGCCTCACCGGTCGTCGCCACGAATGGCGTCGAGACGGCAGTTGCGAACTGACGGAACGCGTCGTCACCGGCCTTAACGATCCGGATCGAGTTGTCCTTGTAGTGGTTGTCGACGCAGAGCGCCTCAACAGGGATGTAATCCGTGTTGGGGTCGAACGCGACGGTTCCCGCCGGACGATCGCTTGTTGCGGAACCGATGTATCCGAAGATCAGCGGGAGCGCGATAGCGATAACTCCGAGAATGGCGGCAACGATTGCCACCACACTCCATGAGCGCTTGTTCACTTTGACCTCCTAAGGGTCATCTAGTTCCTAATTTATTGAGCCCCAGGATAGGATGGGCTTTGTGGACGTAGCAGGTATGATCCTGCTCTGGGGCGGATGTCCCATGAAGTTCAAACTTCACGTCCTGCCCACTTACGCTGCGGGCGGCGCCGGCGGAATTGCCGGGGGGTCCTGCGCTTCGAGCTCATCCGCCATTCGGCGGAGGTTGGCGGCGTTTGCAGCCCGAGCCTCCTGATCGGTGGCCGGGACTGCGGTGGCACGTCGGACGCGTCGCGCAGTGATACGGGGACTGATGATCGCACCAGCGATCGCGAGGCCCACGATGGGCCAGGCGAACCAGTGGATCGTGGTGCCGACCGCGGTAACGGTCGGCATTGCAGTCGCGATGGCAGCGTAAGCCGCCTTCACGAACCAGTCCCAGAGCAGCGCTGAGAAGAGCAGGCCGAGGCCAGCTCCAATCAACATCAGCCACCAGTTGTGGCGCCAGTCCCAGTGGGTGATCTCGTACCAGTGGTGAACCACGGGCACGGGGACCACCTGAACAGGTGGCGTCACGATGACCTCTGTCACAGCAGCCACCGGAGTGACGACTGTTGCAGCCGGCTCGGGAGCCGTCTGCGTGACAGGGGGGGTGATGTCGGCCGCGGGTGCGACCGGCTCGGCAGGCTCCTCCGGCTGGGCCGGCGGAGTTGCGGGAACGCCACGAGCCGCGTTGACGGCGGCAAGCAGCTGATCCGCGTGGTGGAGGAGGTCGTCACGCTCGTCGTCGATGCTCAGCTGCACAGCAGCAGCACCGATACGGGTGTTTTCCTCTTCCTTGGCGAGATCGTTGAGTTCCTTCGCGACCTGATCTGCGGCTTCACGCGTGTTCAGTCCGGCGGACCGGAGGTGACCACGTGCGGTGGGCAGGTTCTTGACTCGTGTAACGGACATTTCTGTTTGCCTCCTAAAGGCGATTTTTGTGAGTGAGCGGAGGGCTTCCTCCGGTGCTGCATGTCGTATTGTCCGAAGACTTTACAACGATACTTCTTGGAGGAGGACCCTCCAGCAAACTCACGACGAAAGTCGGGAGCTGCGCGCCAATCAACCAGACCTATATATAGGTGGGTGATTAACTGACGCGCAGCTTCCGAAGACAAACGGAATGATGATTGGTTCTATAGCTTAGTGCGTGTATAAACATGTAATAAAACACGTTCAGGACATGCACTGTAATGATCCGATTTGTTAACGTCCTATTCACCCTGGTTAGGCTCTCACACCTCACCCGTGAATGATCTTTACAATATACCACAAAGATCGATAAATGTCAATAACTTAAGCAATATATAATACAAAAGCACAAGCTTTTTGAGAATAGCGAATTAACAGATACAGATACTACTGATAGTACCCATGAATGAGATGGCACCGCTACATGTACGGTGTTTTGACAATTAGCGCACAGGGGTGTATAACTATCTTTTATGTGCAGACGGGTATCGAAACCCCGCATCGAGTTAGAGCTTGAGCACTAAGTTAGGAAAACATGTCAACTCGCAAGGACAGCTACACCGTCAAACGGAGTAGCGCTGGGAAGCAGTCCACGCGTTCGTCACGCAAGTCGCCAAAGGGTCAGCGCATTCACAAGCGCTCAGCTTGGGCCGCGCAGGTGCACGGCAATGCCAAGCGTCCCGGTCTCATCGCTCACCCGAACGATGAGCTGATCAAGAAGACGCTCTGTGAGCTGATCAACTTCTACCACAGCAGTGGTCAGAAGGAGGTCTTCGCCAGCATTGTCGCTGACCTCAGTAGTGAAGGCGTCCGTCTCATCGTCGAGATCGACGGCCCGAGGATCAAGAGCCTGCGTAAGGTTCGTGATCCCTACGACCTGGTCTGCAAGGCTCTCAAGCTCAAGCGGCGCCTCAACTATGAGGCAGCCAAAGATGCTGTCGTAAAGGAGCGTGAGGCAAAGCGACAGGCCGGCAGGCCACAGCAGTACACTCAGCAGCCCCACCTCTCACTGGTGGGCGTGCAATGACGCGAGATGAGGTCACCCCCTCTTCCGCTGCAAACGATCACATGATTGTTCTGACCGAACCGCCACCACAAGTGATACGGAACGGTCGCATTAGCCTGGTAACGCCAGGATGGCAGCGACGCGAGGGAGAAACCCCCTAACTTCATGGGTGGAGTAGACGGTAGGCTCACAAGCCAATGACCATCTACTCCACCCGGAAGTACCATCTAACTACCCCTAAAGGGTGGTTTTTTGTTGCAAAAGATACAGAGTTGTTGTAAAACAAGGACAAGCTGTAAGTGTGACGCACAGAGTCGCCACTACCAATACGGGAAGCAGTATTGGATGCAAACGCACATTGAAGTCTGGGAGAATTATGACCGCTCAATCCGCACTACGCCGCCACCAGTTGGGACAGGTTCCCGTCGAGAAGTATTTCGACGAGACCAGTGACGACATGGGAGCGACGCTGGCCGCTATCCGTTACAAGATAGTAGCCGTGTTTCTGAGAGCAACCGACCCCGCCACGGGCCGGACGACCGGAAGGGACAACTGCATCATCGGTGTGAACGACGAGATCTCTGACCTCGTCACTTATGTGACCGAACGCATCAACCTGCGCCGTGAATTCGGCCTGAGGGAGTTGCATTACGGGCTTCGCGACGTCGAGAAGCACACATTGGCAACTCTGTCCCGACGAGATCGGGAACAGATTGCCGGGAAAGTTCGCGCCAAACTCATTTGCATGGCCATGTTGGCTATGCGTGAGAAGCACTTCCTATACTGGATGGATGGTCGCTGGTGTTTCACCTCCGACCTTCGGGACGAACATGACCACCTGGCGCAAGTCATGAGGGCCAAGGACAACTCCTACCACGGTGACAGACGGAACTGGCACGGCAAACCTGCGAAACAGGGGAGACGTCGCACCAAACAGCTCCGCATGGCTCCGGGTACTTCCATCGGTAGTACTTCCTAGACTTCCTTGACAGAGGACACTGCTAAAAGCGTAGATGAGAAACCATACCACGGTGACTCTCCTACCAACAGTGTTCTCTGTCGAGAGGAAATCAAATCACCGTTAGCCTCTAGTCAAACAGAGGTTTTTTTGTTACAATTTCCCGAGTCGAACGGCACGTTTTTTGACTTGTTCGTTTGATGGTCTCATCGTCTAACGGTTAGGACACCAGGTTTTCATCCTGGCAATCGGAGTTCGATTCTCCGTGAGATCACCAAACGAAACAGTCAAGGCTACGACTAAACTAATCAAACAACAAGGAGTAACGCTATGGGAATTATCTTCAAGCGCACAAAAATCTTGGCAACCGTTGGTCCTGCAACCAATGATGCTGATAAAATCGAGCAACTTATCCTCTCTGGGGTGAATGGTATGCGTCTCAATTTTAGTCACGGTGACTACGACGAACGAACCCAACAGATTAACTGGATCCGTGAAGCGAGCAAAAAAATTGGTAAACCGGTCGCAATCTTACAAGACCTTCAGGGGCCGAAGATTCGTCTTGGTATGTTGAATGAGAATACAGTCGTCAAAAAAGGCGATGAAATTGTTCTTGATTATGCAGCAGAACATAATGGTTTAACTTTCCCAGTTCAGTACAACCTGGCTGAAAAAGTCCAAGTTGGTGAACCTATTTACATTTTCGACGGCAAAGTTCGTACTACTGTACTTGAACTTACCTCTGATACTGCGATTAAACTCCGTGTAGAAAACGATGGTACTTTAATGAGCAAGAAGGGTATTAACCTTCCTGACACCGACTTTGGTGGCGACATTTTAACCCCTAAAGACCTAAAAGATATTGAGTATGGCCTGACTCAGGACATTGATTACGTTGCGTTGAGCTTCGTTCAGGGTCCAGACGATATCCATAACCTCCGCCAGATTCTTGTTGCTGGTGGTTCTCAAGCGCAAATTATTGCCAAAATTGAGACAAAAGCAGCCATTAAACCAGATGTCATGGAAGAAATCGTGAAAGCAACTGATGGTATCATGGTTGCTCGTGGCGATCTTGCGGTTGAAGCAGGTGCTGAAATCGTCCCTATTGTCCAACGACGTCTGATCGCAATGTGCCGCAAACACGGCAAACTTAGTATTGTCGCGACACAAATGATGGCTAGTATGGTCGACGCTCCAGAACCAACTCGTGCAGAGGTAAGTGACGTTGCGAACGCGGTGATTCAAGGTGCTGACAGCGTCATGCTTTCAGATGAGACGGCTAACGGTAATTACCCGCTTGAGACTGTTGCAGCAATGAAAAAAGTCATCCTTTATACACAAGATAACGCCGCGGTTGCCCCAATTCACGACGATATTATTGCCAAGAATATGCAACTCGACGCGATTAGTACCGCTGCAGTTCATTTGGCTGAGCAACTGACCGTCGATGCTATCTTTGCAGAGACTAAATCTGGTGCAACTGCAGCCAATATCGCTGCACACCGTCCAAACCTACCGATTATCAGTGTGACAAGTGAGCTTCGAACTGCACAACAACTCAGTTTGAGTTACGCAAACCGTAGCTATGTTCGTCCAGACGGTGAAGAATCTGGTTTTGACCTTGCAAAAGAGCTCAAAGCTGACGGTTTCTTTGGTGAAGGGCCTGCGACAGTTATTATCGTGAGCGGACAACAACCAGGAATCATCGGAACTACTGACACAATCAAAGTACGCGTGCTAGAATAAAAACATTATAGACGGGTGGGGACGGTGACTTTTTTCAAACTAACAATTCGTGATGTACCTATTGAAGGCAAGACTGTGCTGGTGCGTGCCGATTATAATGTGCCGCTGACACATGATGGCAAGATCGATGACGATCTTCGTATCCGAGCGAGCATACCAACCCTGCAATATTTACTCGATCGCCACTGTAAAGTAGTCGTCATGAGCCACCTTGGTCGTCCTGTGGGACATGAAGCCAAGTTTAGTCTAGAGCCTGTCGCCGAACGACTACGGGAACTTTTGGGAATTCCGGTTCAATTTGTTGATGATTGTATTGGTGACAAAGTCGTTCAAGCAGTCAAAAAAGCCGCTCCTGGAACGGTAACCCTTCTTGAAAACCTTCGTTTTTATACTGAAGAAGAAGCTGATGACCACGAATTTGCTAAAAAGATTGCGACGGCTACCGGTGCACGTTACTTCGTGCAAGACGGATTCGGTGTTGTTCACCGCGCGCATGCCAGTACTCATGCTATTACCCTTTGTATTCCAAGTGTCTCTGGACTTCTTCTGGAAAAAGAATACATGACGATAACTAAAGCGATGCGTTCACCAGATCGTCCGTTAGTTGCAGTGCTTGGGGGTGCTAAAATTAGTGACAAAATCGCTATTATTGAAGAATTTGTAAGAGTTGCCGACAAGATTATCATTGGTGGGGCTATGGCTAATACGTTCCTCGCGTACAAAGGTGTTGCGATGGGAAAGAGTATTTTTGAAACGAACCAAAACGAAGAACTCGATCGTATATATGCAGCAGCACGAGAGAAGGTTGGTGAGGCGGAAGTTGATAACTTTATTCTCTTACCGACAGATGTAGCTGTGGCGAAGGCTCCAACGCCCGAAGCAGAGCGCCGTGTCGTTGCGCTCGATGCAATCGAGTCAGACGACGAAGCACTCGACGTTGGTGATGTGTCAATCGATCATATAATTGCCGATCTCCAAGGTGTAAAGACGGTTATTTGGAATGGCACACTGGGGTATGCAGAACTTCCAGCTTTTGCTCATGGATCAGCCCGATTGGCGCTAGAACTGGCCACGCACCCTGATATCACCTCTATTATTGGTGGTGGCGATACCGCTGACTTTGTCTTGAAATGGGATGCTGCTGGTGGTAAAAGTTTCACCCATGTTTCGACGGGTGGTGGTGCAAGTTTAGAACTTATGTCAGGCGAGAAATTACCAGGAATCGAGAGTTTGCTCGATGCGCGAAAATAAGCTACACTAACAGTAATAAAGCATGAGTGGGATGTAAGTGGCTAGGGATAAAAAACTCGTTATCGGTAACTGGAAGATGAACCTCGGGGTTCATGAGGCTAGTTTGTACCTTCATCGCCTCGAGAAGGTCGTTCAGCCACACCGCAATGTTGAGATTATTTTGGCTCCGACGATGTTGGCATTGCAGACATTAAGTTTGCAAGTGAACTTCCGCCAATTTCGATTGGCGGCACAGAATTTCTACTGGCGCGACCACGGTGCGTTCACCGGTGAAGTATCCGCCACTCAACTCCGCGGTATTGTGACGTATGCGCTCGTGGGTCACTCTGAACGTCGTCATATTTTCCATGAGACAGATAAAGATACTCGCGCCAAGGTCCAAGCAGCTATTCGAAACGGCATTCGACCAGTACTCTGTGTTGGCGAAACAGCCAACGAAAAGACAGCGGGAGAAACTCAAGATGTCCTCCATGACCAATTAATCGGTGGACTTGCGAACATTACAAGTGAAGAACTCGATCAAGTTATTATCGCCTACGAACCTGTCTGGGCAATCGGAACAGGGCAAAATGCAGTCCCTGCAGACGTCACGGGTGCTGTTCGTTCGATTCGCAACCAACTTAAGCATTTATACGGTCAAAAAGCAGCAGATGGCGTACAAGTCCTCTACGGTGGGAGCGTGACGGCAGATAGTGCGGCTGATTACCTGGCGTTAAGTGAAATTGACGGGTTATTAATCGGGGGCGCAAGCTTGGATGAAAACGCGTTTAGTAGTATTGTTGAAAAAGCTTATGCAAGTGCAAAGAAAGAAAAATAAGGAACATAATGCAAGATATTGATTTTGATGAACTAGACCGCGCAGTCAGCTCAACGATGGAGCCTTCTACTCCGACGCCAGCTCCTTCGAGTGATGCCGTTACTGTTTCAGATTCAGCACCAAAACCCGTGTTGAGCGGCACACCCGCAGCTCGTCGAAGTTCTGGACGATTTATGGACATGGTTCATTCTTCATCTGACATGCGAAACGGAAGCCCGGTACCAGAACGTTCAGCACCTCGACCAGTAGAAGTGTCAGCTCCTGAGCATACCCCAGAACCTTCAGTTGAACGTAGTACCGACTGGCCTGATCCACTTGATTTTCATGGTTTTGACAAAGAAGACGAAGCCGAAGTACCAGCCCCTGTCCCGGAAACTCCTGAACTCGAATTGATTGAAGATGATCTTCCTGAACCAAAACCACTCGAAACGCCTTTTTTGAGTGATGCAAAAGTTGAAAAACGACCACTCGGTGCGTTTTCTAGTTCTGAAACACCAGCAACTGATCCATTTGATGATCTTATGAAAGTGGAAGCCGAAGAAACACCTGAAGTGAAAAAGGATGAACCAGAACTCTTGCTGGCTGCATCTGACGAAGACCTCCTTACTGCTTTGACTGCTGAAAATGAAGCTGATGACAAAGAAGAAACTCCTATGGAGACGCCTATTGTTGAACAAGAAGCTGAGCCTGTCGTTGAAGAGACACCAGAATCACCAGCTCTGCAACAAGAAGAAGTTGTCAGACCTGTTGAAACAGACACAGCACCGGCTGGTCCTACCTCGATTCATCAACAGTATAAAGAACAGCCAAGCACGACTAATCAGCCATCTGGCGCTATTTATGATACCGAAGCTTACCATCAGCCGTTGGCTTATGTAGCAAAGAAGAAATCTGGCGGACTCGTTATTCTCTGGATCGTCGGGCTTATCATCATCGGTGGTGGTATTGGCGCTGCAATCTACTTTTTTGTGCTCCCACTTCTCTAGGCTGAGACTCCTCACTCGGCTATAATAGAACTAATGGATTTACTCGAGGGTTTAAACGAGGCTCAAAAACAGGCCGCGCAAGTTGTTGTGGGTCCACTTTTGATATTGGCAGGTGCGGGGAGTGGTAAAACAAAGACGCTGACACACCGCATTGCTCGTTTAGTCGCCGAAGAAGGTATCTGGCCAAGCCAGATTTTAGCAGTCACTTTTACCAATAAAGCGGCTCGCGAAATGCGTGAACGACTCAGTTACCTCCTTCGCCAAGAGAACAACCGCAACTTTATGCCGTGGATGGGAACATTTCACGGTATTTGTGTCCGTTTGCTTCGGATGGATGGTCAATCGATTGGTATCAGTCGTAACTTTGTTATCTACGATGAAGCCGATCGACAGGCGATGATCAAACAGGCGATGAAACAATTATCTATTTCTGAAAAAGAAATCAAAGCCTCTCAAGCGAGCAGCACAATTTCAAATGCCAAAAATGAAATGCGTAGTCCTGATGACTACGATGCTACCTCGAAGTACCCTTATGAGAAGAACATCGCTAAAATCTACAAACGCTACGAGACGATGCGAAAAGAAGCTGGGGCGCTTGATTTTGACGACCTTCTGCTCGACGGTGTGCGCCTACTTCGTGATGTTCCTGAACTCCGCACTAAATGGCGTGATCATTTCAAACATATCTTGATCGATGAGTATCAAGATACTAACGCTGCTCAGTACCAACTCGTGAAGTTATTGGTCAACGAAGACAATAATATTTGTGTCGTGGGTGATGACTGGCAATCGATTTATAGTTGGCGTGGCGCTGATTTTACAAATATCTTAAACTTTGAACGGGATTTCCCAGGTGCGACAGTTGTGAAACTGGAACAAAACTATCGAAGTACCGGTAATATTCTTGAAGCGGCCCATAACGTTATTTCCAAAAATACTCAACGAACCGATAAAAAACTATGGACGGCGGAAGGTGCTGGTTCACCAGTCCAGGTTCATGGTGTCTATGATGAGGCCGAAGAGGCGAATTTGGTAGGTGAGCGAATCTCAAGCCATGTATCCTTGGGTGCCCGTAATTATAACGATTTCGCAGTACTCTATCGTACTAACGCTCAGAGCTACACATTGGAACGGGCATTTTTGCAGTTACGTATCCCCTACCAGCTTGTTGGTGGTGTGAGATTCTACGATCGAAAAGAGGTGAAAGACATCATTGCGTATCTGAGGTTGTTATATCAACCAAATGATCGAATGAGCTTTACGCGTATCGCCAATGTACCACTTCGTGGAATTGGGGTAACGAGTCTAGAAAAGTTTTTGAATTGGCAATCTGGACGAGGAATCGATATTATTACGGCACTGACAGAAGTTGAGAATGCAGGTGTGGTAACGGGCAAGGCGAGAACTGCACTTGGTGCACTTGGTGCTAAATTAAGAAAAGTCGCTGAACGTATCGATGATGCCTCACCAACCGAACTTATCGAAGCAGTTATTTCATCGACTGGCTACCGTGATTACATTCTTGATGGGACGCCACAAGCCGAAGATAGAGAAGCTAACCTTGGCTCGTTATTATCTGACGCCCAGAATTTTAGTGCACTCCCTGATTTCCTCGAAGAAGTTGCGTTGATGTCGAGTACAGATACAGAAAACGAAGGTAAGAAAGTCACCTTGATGACCCTTCATGCTGCCAAAGGTCTCGAATTTCCGGTCGTATTTATTGTCGGAATGGAAGAGGGAATTATTCCAAATGCTCGAGTCTTCGAAGCTGGGCCAGCTGCTTTGGAAGAAGAACGACGCTTGGCCTATGTTGGGATGACTCGTGCCCGTGAAGAATTACATCTCAGTTACGCCTACAGCCGTTTGCAGTTTGGTCAGCGGAGCTATAATCCAATGTCACGATTTATTACTGATATGGGAGACCAGGTAGCGAATATTTCTGCTAATCCTGGCATTATGGGACAACGCAACGACGAGCCATTTTATAGTGATGAAATTGGGTTTGAGATTGGCGATGCAGTCAAATCTACGGCCTTTGGTGAAGGTGAAATTATCGACGTTGACGGCATGGCAGTCACGATTGCCTTTAAAAACGGACAAACCAAGAAACTGAATGCCGAATATGCTCGACTTGAGCGACTCTAGCGCAAGGATTATTCTAGAATTGTTTGATATAATAAACAGAACACCTAAGGGGGTGTTACATCATACCCAAAATGAAACGATTACTGCGTAAAGCCACCACGATTATAGGCGTCAGTGTTATTGCTGTTGGTCTTTTAGTATGTAGCCTCCTTTCCTTCAACCAAACTGCCGGTGCAACCAACCAGTCGGGTCGTTTGATCACCATTCACGACCGTGGTGATGAAAAAGTACTCCTGTCGAACGCAGCGACTATCGGTGATGCATTGAAAGATGCGGGCATTGTAATTGATAATCGTGACGCGGTTGAACCGAAGGCCGACGTAAAGCTTGTTGCGAGTGAATATCAGATCAACATCTACCGCGCTCGACCGGTCTTGATTATCGATGGCGCTACTCGCCAAAAGATCGTGACTCCGTATCAAACACCGGAACAGATCTTGAAAGATGTTGGGACGACGCTGTATCCAGAAGACAAAGCGAAGATTACTCAATCTGAAAATATTCTGGTTGATGGTGCTGGCCTCCTTTTGACTATTGATCGAGCAACTGTCTTCAATTTCAATTTGTATGGCAATAGAACAGAAGCCCGGACCCAGGGAGCGACTGTGGCCGATATGCTGAGAGCAAAAGGACTTGAACTTGACGCCAGCGACCGCGTCTCGGTTCCACTCACCACTCCAATAACACCGGGACTTGAAGTTCGTGTCTGGCGCGAAGGAAAGCAAACGGTGACGGTTCAGGAACCAGTGCAATTTGATACAGAGCAGATTCGTGATGCTGACCACGAAATAGGATATAAAGCCGTTCAGACGGCAGGGCAAGTCGGGCAACGAAATGTGACGTATGAAATTGAGATTCAAGACGGCGTCGAAGTAAACCGTAAAGAAATCGTCTCGCTTGTGACGACTGAACCGCTCAAACAGATTGAAATTATTGGTGTCAAACCGAAGACACTCCCATACACAGGAGGAGGTACTAAGTCAGAGTGGTTAGGTGCATCGAATATTGCCGAGAGCGACTGGGGTTATGCCGACTTCATGGTTGGGAGAGAAAGTGGATGGAATCCAAACTCAGTAAATAAATCATCTGGAGCGTGTGGCTTAGCACAAGCCTTGCCATGTTCAAAGGTACCTGGTAACCCGTATAACCCTATCGATTCGCTCAACTGGATGAATAGCTACGTGAATGGACGTTATGGAGGCTGGGCAAATGCCTATGCATTCTGGAATGCGCACCATTGGTATTAAGATGACTGGCCCAAAGAAATCACTTGGACAACACTGGCTCAAGGATCGTGACGTTTTATCGGCGATTGCCGACGCTGCTGACATTAATCCTGAAGATACTGTTTTAGAGATTGGCCCAGGACTCGGGACGCTGACGAGTGAACTCCTTCGTCGGGCGGCTAAAGTGGTGGCTGTTGAGCTTGACGATGAACTTGCCGCAAAGCTACCTGGCCAATTCCCTGGGACTGCACTTGAAGTCGTTCATGAAGATATTCTCCAATTTGATCTCTCTGTTTTACCAGAACACTACGTTGTCGTGGCAAATGTGCCGTATTATATTACGTCAAAGATTATTCAGATGTTGCTTGCGAACCCAAATAAACCACGACAAATCGTGTTGTTGATCCAAAAAGAAGTTGCCCAGCGACTCGCTGCGAAACCAGGAGATTTAAGTATTCTGGCTATTAGTGCCCAGGCATTCGCTGAAGTAAGTCTTGACCAAGAAGTCCCGGCTCGCTTTTTCACGCCACCGCCCAAAGTGGACAGTCAAGTTATCGTTTTGAAGACTCGCCAGGAATCACTCATAAAAGATATCGACGAAAAAGCATTTTTCCGTGTCGTAAAAGCTGGTTTTTCTGCAAAACGTAAGAAACTCCGTAGCAGTCTTTCCGCTGGTCTTGGACTTTCTAAGCCTGATCTTGAAGCCTTGCTTGTGACTGCCAAAATTGATCCTGATGTACGCGCTGAAGCCCTATCGATCGATGATTGGGTTCGCCTCACAAAAATTGTGAATGCATAGTGCTCATGCTAAGATAAAAACACTATGCGATATGCGCTTCGATCCAAAAATCTACAAGGCTTTACAATTGTCGAATTACTGATAGTTATTGTCATCATTGGGATACTGGCGGCAATCGTCATCGTTTCTTATACCGGGCTTCAATCATCAGCCATTGATAAGGGAGTTTCATCCGATCTTGACGGCGTACAAGCTGAAGTTACTCGCTACCAACTCAAAAATGGTGGCTATCTAAGTAGTGATAATAGTGGAAGTGGTGTCACTTGGTACTCTGGTGGCGCAGTGAATACTAATATTACATTTACCCCTAGTGGTTCAAATGTCATTGATGTCGTGGCAAATAAAACTGATTACTGTATTCGCGCCTATAATACTTCGGCTTCAACGAAAAAATCGCTCACAACGGCAGCTTATAAAGAATCGACAGCAGGGACGTGCGATAATTTAGCTCCTTCGAATAGTGCTATTGCTGGTGATCCAACTTATGGTGCTGACTACGCTAATCTTACCTGGACACAACGGATTGGTCCTGGCATGAAGAACTGGAAGGCTGTCGCGTCGTCAGCGGACGGCACCAAGCTCGCTGCTGTCGTAAACAGTGGTTTTATCTATACCTCAACTGACTCTGGTGCGACCTGGACACAACGAGACTCGAGCCGGTCATGGACGAATGTCGCGTCGTCAGCGGACGGCACAAAGCTTGTCGCTACGACCTACGGTTTTATCTATACCTCAACTGACTCTGGTGCGACCTGGACACAACGAGCGAGTGGACAGTATTGGGAATCAATCGCCTCGTCAGCTAACGGTACAATTTTGTACGCAGGAACAAGCACTGTGTCTATGTCAACTGACTCTGGTGTCACATGGACGGTGACGAGCGCGCCATTTGCAGGCAGTAGTTGGTACACCCTTGCAGTGTCAGCGGACGGCACGAAAGTGGTTGGTGGTCCAAACAATAATTACGTGTATACATCCTCGGATAGCGGCGCAACATGGGTTCAAAGAACCACTAGTGGGTCGAATTTCTGGTATAAAGCGATTTCATCATCATCAGGTACAAAAATAGCCATTTCTCAACAAGCATCAACCGCTATTATCTCTACTGATAGTGGTGCGACTTGGACTGATAGTGGTCAAGGCGCCGGTTACTGTGCTGGTTTGGGTGGTTCAGCAGATGGATCGAAGTTAATCGCAAGTACAAACTCGACAACAGTGGGACGCTCAATCAATGGTGGTGCGACATGGACAGCGTCGACACCTGGGTCGGCTGGTTGCTATGACATCTTCGCAATGTCAGCAGACGGCAAGAAAATCATTGCAGCTCAATCTGGCGAATATCTCTACACCGGCCTCTACTCGCAGTAGTCGATGATCTGTTACAATAGTCAGTAATGGAAAAGAAACTCTACATTGCAACCGCTATTCCTTATGTGAACGGCACACCCCATATCGGCAACGCGCTTGATTATTTGATTGCTGACATTTGGACTCGATATCAAATTCAACAAGGCCATGAAGTCCGCTTTCAAGTGGGTACTGACGAGCATGGCAACAAAATTGCCGCTAAGGCTGCTGAGGTGGGTCTTGACCCCAAATCTTTCACTGATAAGATGTATGTTAACTTTGAAGCATTGATGAAGAAAGTGGGAGCGAGCTACACTGATTTCATTCGTACCACTGATGAACACCACGTTGCTTCTGTCCAATACATTTGGGAAAAGCTGAAGCCCTACATTTACAAGGGTTCATACCAGGGCTGGTACTGTGTTGGACATGAGGCCTTTTTCACCGATAAAGAGGTGCAAGCCACCAATGGAGTCTGTCCTGATCACCAGGCACCGTATCAACAGGTGAGTGAAGAAAACTATTTCTTTAAAACGAGTGCGTTTACTGAACAAATTCGAACCGCACTGAGTGACGGAACGATGCAGATTTATCCCGAGTTCCGTAAACTCGAATTTCTTGAATTAATCAAAGATGGTTTGGCTGACGTGAGTGTGTCTCGTCCTAAGAAAAGTCTGACATGGGGTATTCCTGTGCCTGGTGATCCTGAGCAAATCATGTATGTCTGGCTCGATGCTCTTGCGAATTACATTACGGTTATTGGGTACCCTGATCGTGCGGAATGGCAACAGTATTGGCCTGCAGATGTGCAGGTGATTGGAAAAGATATCCTCCGTTTCCACGCTGGCATTTGGCCGGCAATGTTACTTGGCCTTGGTCTTCCCTTGCCTAAGAAACTCCTCGCTCACGGTTTCGTGAATATTGGTGGTGCTAAAATTAGCAAATCTGTCGGAAACACTATCGATCCAAATGAGATCATCGACAACTATGGGGTTGATGCCTTCCGTTATTTCTTCTCGCGGCACATTCCAACCCTTGAAGACGGTGATTTTACTTGGGAAAAATTCGAAAATGCCTACAATAACGAGCTCGGTAATGACCTCGGTAATTTGATTCAACGTGTCGCCAGTATGATTACCAAATATCAATCTGGTGTTATTGGTGAGTCTGCTCAGACGGAGCACGATATGAGTGCATATCACGAAGCGATGGATGGTCTTGAATTTAACAAAGCAATCGACGAAGTGTGGAATATGGTTCGAAGCCTCAACCAGTATATTGATAGTGTCAAACCATGGCATGTTGCGAAGGAAATCGGCAAAGACCCCGATGCTGAAGCTCACCTGTCTGAAATTCTTGCTCATTGTGCGGGAGCTTTGGTTCAAATCGGCGACTTATTGATGCCATTCTTGCCATCAACTGCACTTGCTATCCAACAAATCTTTGAAAGTGGTGTTATCAAACAGAGCGATGGTGTCCTCTTCCCGAAGAAATACCTCCATACGCCGGCGCCAACTCAGCAACCAGTAAAGTAACGGATAGTTTTATGTTCGTCGATACACATTGTCATATTCATGAAGCCGATTACCCTATAGATAGGGATGAGGTGGTGACACTTGCACGAGAAGCGGGAGTTACAGAACTTCTATGTATTGGCACGAGTGAAGAAAGCTCACGTCAGGCGATCAAGTTTGCGGCAACTCGGGATGATACCTACGCCTCAATTGGCGTGCATCCACACGACACGAAAGACGGATATGGAGAAATCGCCGTATTAGCTGGTTCATCTGAGAAAATCGTTGCTGTTGGAGAGATTGGTCTCGATTATTTTTATACTAATAGTCCTCGTGAGATGCAGCTTGAAGCGCTTAAAGCCCAAATCCAGGTTGCACTTGATCATAAGCTGCCAATAATCTTTCACGTTCGAGAGGCTTTTGATGATTTTTGGCCAGTGTTTGATTCGTTTGAAGGAATTCGCGGCGAATTACATAGTTTTACGGATACAAAAGAGAATCTAACGAAAGCAATAGAACGAGGATTATATATTGGTGTGAATGGGATCAGTACCTTCACGAAAGATGAAGCTCAAAAAGCGATGTTTGATGCGATTCCTCTCGACAAACTGCTACTTGAAACAGATGCGCCCTTCTTGACGCCTGCCCCATTACGTGGTAAGATAAACCAGCCAGCATACGTGAGGAATGTCGCTGAGTACCACGCTGAACGGCGCGGTATCTCTATTGAGCTGATAGCTCAAGCGACTACTGACAATGCTCACGCGCTATTTGCGCTCTAACCCCTAAAGTTCTGCGAGATGACTACCACCACTAATCAGGCCCCAGATGCCAATAGCACCTATCGATATCCTGCTCAAAATACAGGAGATTCTTTTACGGGTCCTGTGTCTCAATCATCAGAACAACCAACCCCACGGTCGTCAGAACTTACTCCCGACCTCTTAAGAAGTGATCGTGAAGCACATATTGCTGAAGCGACTTTTTTGGCTATGTCTGCATTCGAGCGAGAAGGAAGCACCCCATTATTCCATAAAACTGCTGAACTGCTTGGTGACCGCGAACGCATGAAACTGCGTCCTGAAGTTGAAGAATTTCGTCGTATCTTTCAATCACTGGGTATCATGCAAGATAAGTACATGGACGAAACGTTTGATAACCCTGCACTCCTCGTTCAATTGGTGAATATGTTCGGTAAGCGACGTGTATCAGAAGTTGACCGTGAAGAATTTCGCAAACGGTTAATCGATGAAGAAACCTCGTTAAGTCCAAAAATATTCGCAGAAGTGCCTGAAAATCAAAAACCGAAACATCATGTCTGGGAAATGCACCATATCGACGGACATGTATTCTGGACAATGTATGATCCATCAGTTTCTAAAGAACCACTTTCAACTATTCACTACACGCCAACCTACGACGGTGCGACTAAAACACAGAGCTTCCTTAACGATAGTCGTCTTATTCACGAAGTTGTTGAAGATACTGAGCTAAAAACGGTCGTATATTATCTCAGTAAGCTTGAAAGTCTCGTTGCGAACGAACTATATCTCAAACCTCAAAATGGCCGACGTGGCCGTCATTCTTAGTCTTTAACTGGTATAATTAAACAGTGAACGACGAGGTAATATATCTTGATCATGCGGCGGCGACGCCCATGGATCCTAAAGTGGTGGCAGCAATGCAACCTTATTTTTCTGACGATTTTTATAACCCATCAGCACCGTATGCTCCTGCAATAACTGTTCGTCGTGCCTACGAGCAGGCAAAACAAACAATAGGCCAAACGATTGGTGTAAAAGGTGAAGAACTTATTATTACGGCTGGTGCGACGGAATCTATAAACTTAGCTTTTAATGGTCTGACGGGCCATGTTGTGTCTGCAAATGTTGAACATCATGCAGTTCTTGAAGCAGCGAAGCGTTTTGAACACACACTTGTCGAAGCTGATAAGCGAGGTGTTGTATCCGCGGATAGTATCAAGGATGCGATTCGACCAGATACGCAATTGGTGAGTATTGCTCTCGCGAACAATGAGCTAGGAACTATTCAGCCACTTCGTGACATCGCACAAGTTGTGAAGAACGAGCGTGAAGCTCGTCTGGCGCGCGGTGACCACACACCAATCTATCTTCATAGTGATGCTTCGCAGGGTGTCGGACAACTCGATGTGAACGTTGCCCGGCTTGGCGTCGACCTTTTAACTCTCAATGCGGCGAAGGTGTATGGACCTAAACAAGTCGGTCTTCTATGGGCAGCGACATATGTTTCGCTCTCGCCATCCATCGTCGGTGGTGGACAAGAACGTGGACTCCGAAGTGGGACAGAAAATGTCGCCGGTACGATTGGTTTTGCTAAGGCAATGGAACTTGCAAACGAGCACCGCAAATACGAGAGCGATCGTTTAACGAAACTTCGAGATAATCTTCAAAAAGAATTAACCACTGCCTTTCCCGGTGCGGTTGTTTCAGGTCATCAAAAACACCGCCTGGCGGGTCATCTCCATATTTCATTTCCACATCTTGATGCGGAACGGGTTTTGTTTGCGCTCGAGAATCGAAACGTCTTAGTTGCAACAGGAAGTGCCTGCGCTGCCAATAAAGGAACGCGCTCGCATGTTCTGACTGCTATTGGGTTGGATCCCGAAGTCGCTGACGGAAGTCTACGCATGACACTCGGCCATCTATCGACAGAAGAGAATATTGCACATGCTGCGGTGATTATTCGTGAGGAAATTCAACGTGAGTACGACAGGGCTAGTCGATGATTAAGTGGTTGATTATTGTTGTCGTCGGACTGGCCGCTATTATTGTAGGCATTAGTTTTTACCTACAACCGAATAATTTTATCGGATGTAGTGAGACACCATCTCCAGGCAGTGGAAATTGTGAAAAACTCGATGCCATTGTTGTCGTCAGTGGTGGTGATACGAATGCTCGTACGGATGAAGGAATTAAATTATTCAAAAACGGCTGGGCTGATACAATTATCTTTTCAGGTGCCGCTAAGGATAAGAATAGTATTAGCAATGCTGCAGCCATGCGGCTCCGTGCGCTCAACAAGGACGTGCCTGCTGACTCAATTTTAGTTGATGAATTTGCTGAGACGACAGAGCAGAATGCTGCAAATACGCAGTCAATTTTCAAGATTCATGGCTTCAATAAAGTCATGCTTGTGACATCTGGATATCACCAACGCCGTGCCGATCTTGAGTTTGAAAAAAGAGCAGGTGATATTCACATTCTTAATCACCCACTGCTTAATGACAAAGACTGGTCATATGCATTTTGGTGGGTGAGTCCGCGTGGATGGTGGCTTGCTGGTGGTGAAATTGTGAAGATCATCGCGTTCTACGTTACGGGGACAGTATGATGACTAAAGTTTACGTCGGTATGAGTGGTGGTGTTGACTCGTCGCTCACCGCCGCACTATTGAAAGAACAGGGCTACGATGTCACTGGAGTGTACATGAAAAACTGGACACAGGATCTTCCCGGTATGCGTTGTCCCTGGGCTGACGATTTAGCAGATGCAAAACGGGTGGCTGTTCAACTTGGCATTGATTTTAAAGTGTTCGATTTTGAGAAAGAGTACAAACAAAAAGTTGTCGATTATATGATTAATGAATATAAGCTGGGACGTACTCCGAACCCAGATATCATGTGCAACCAAGAAGTGAAATTTAAATTATTTCTTGAGACTGCACTCGATGATGGTGCCGATCTGATCGCGACAGGACACTACGCGAGAGTCAAAGATGGTGTCTTGAAACAAGCAGTCGATACCAATAAAGACCAGACATACTTTTTGTATCGTGTAACGGGTGAAGCACTTAAGAATACACTGTTCCCGCTCGGCGAATTCACCAAGCCAGAGGTACGAAAAATGGCAGAAGAACGTGGGCTTTACACGGCAGCTAAGAAAGATAGTCAAGGTATCTGTTTCGTCGGTCAAATTGGCATTCGTGAATTTCTTTCACAATACGTTGAAGAAAAAGCTGGTTCGATTATCGATAAGCAAACAGGTAAGATACTTGGTCAACACGACGGTGCCATTTTCTATACCGTTGGACAGCGCCATGGACTCGAAGTCGGTGGTGGTTTACCGTATTACGTCGTCGGGAAAGATATGGATAAAAATGATGTCTATGTCACAACCGATCTCAACGATGAAAATCTTTGGAAGCCAGAACTTGGCCTCGTTGGTGTTCACTGGATCAACGGGGCACCAGAAAACGGGACGTATCAGATTCGCGTTCGTCACCGTGCAACACTGACCGATGCAGAATTAATCCTCGATGGTGAGACTGCTCGTCTCATTTTGAAGCACCCTGAACGCGCTGTTGCCGCAGGTCAATCGGTCGTTATTTACAGTGGTGAGGACTGTCTGGGCGGTGGTATCGTGAGCCCATTAAGCGTATAATAGAGGAGTACTAATCTTAACAAAGGAGGGGTCTATGGGATTCTTTGATGATACAAAGGACAAAGCCGCAGACGTAGCCAACGATGTAAAAGATAACGCTGAACAGGTAGCAAACACGGTCCAGGAGACGACAAGCAATGTCGTTGATGCGACTAAGGATGTTGCCGGCGATGTCGCTCATACAGTCGCTGAAAAAGCAGAAGACGCTAAAGAAGCCTTCGACGAAAAGAAGGATGATGTAACTGAAGCTGTTGGCGAAAAAGTCGACGAAGTCAAAGAACGTTTTAGCTAATCTAAAGAGTTAACAAACCAACCGCTCCGTAAGGGGCGGTTATTTGTTTTAAGTCATATATCTGATAGAATAACAGAGATGAATGCTCGAGAAATCCGTAACTCGTACTTAGAGTTCTTTAAAGAACGTGGCCACGCGATTATTCCTCGCGCTAAACTGGTGCCATATAACGATCCAACGACGCTTTTTATTGGGAGTGGTATGCAACCTCTACTGCCGTATCTCTTGGGAGAATCACACCAAGATGGTGTTCGCTTGGTTGATAGCCAAACTTCTCTTCGGGCGCAAGATATTGAAGACGTTGGTGACAACCGTCATACAACTTTTTTTGAAATGCTCGGCAACTGGAGCCTGGGTGATTATTTTAAAGAACAGCAGATTCGTTGGTTCTTTGAATTTTTGACAGATGTCGTTGGACTTGATCCTCACAAAATCTACGTGACCGCATTTATTGGTGACCCAACACTTAATATTCCGCGCGATGACGAAGCAGCAAATATCTGGCAAAAAGTATTTGAAGAAAAAGGTATTGAAGCTAAGATTGTTGAAATCGGAAGTCAAGAAGACGGCAACAAGCGTGGTATCAAGCCCGGTGAACGTATCTTCTTTTACGACGGCGATGAGAACTGGTGGAGCCGAGGCGGTGGCATTGAAAAGACACCAATTGGTGACCCGTGTGGCCCTGATAGCGAAGTATTTTACGACTTTGGTCCTCAAAACCACGCCGAAGGGTATGGCCTCGCGCACCCTGCGAGCGACAGTGGTCAATTCATGGAAATTGGCAATCAGGTCTTTATGCAATATCGTCGAAACGAAGACGGGAGTTTCTCCCCTCTCGAAAAACAAAATGTCGATTTTGGTGGTGGGCTTGAACGCATTGCTGCAGCACAAATTGACAGTCCTGATGTGTTTAGAATTAGTCTTCTTTGGCCAATTATTGAAAAACTCCAAAAATTAAGCGGCAAAGACTATGAGTCACACACTGCGAGTATGCGTGTGATTGCCGATCACCTTCGTGCAGCCACTTTCCTTGCTGTCGATGACGTTAGACCCTCTAACAAAGAACAGGGTTACGTTATGCGTCGATTACTTCGTCGTGCGATTATAAAAGCGTTTGATTTAGGTATTGAGCAAAATTTCTTAGAAGAGATAGTACCAATAATTGCAGATTTATATACAGATGATTATCCAGAAGTTAAGTCAAAACGTGACGAAATCATCGCTGTATTAGTTAAAGAAGAAAAAGCTTTTCGTCAAACATTGCGGAAAGGTTTAGCTGAGTTTGAAAAAACTATGAAGTGGGGAATTGTCGATAATTCAGTAATTTATGACACTGCACGTAAAAGTGAAGCGAAAATTGAAAACATCATTACTGGTGATCAAATATTTTTACTCTATGCGACGTATGGATTTCCTACGGAGTTGATTTATGAGGAAGCATTTAAACGAGAAATTAAAGTACCAGATCAATCAAAGTCGCGATTTTCTGAGTTATTGGAAGAAGATAGAGAGCGATCTAGGACTGCCACGAAAGGCGTCTTTAAAGGTGGTCTTGGTGGTCAAACTGAGATTCACAAGCAGTACCACACGGCAACTCACTTGATGTATGCTGCACTTCGACAGGTCCTTGGTGATCATGTTGTTCAACACGGCAGTAATATTACTGAAGAACGACTTCGTTTCGACTTTTCTCATCCAGAAAAGGTTACCCCTGAACAGATTAAGGAAGTCGAATCTATAGTTAATGCTGAAATTAATAAAGATCTCAAAGTCAGTTACGCTGAATATTCGACAAAAATCGCTCGAGAAGAAATGGGCGCTTTAGGTCAATTCGGTGATCGCTACGGCGAAACAGTCAAAGTCTATACAATGATTGCTGATAACGCTGAAAAACCATTTAGTTTCGAGATCTGTGGTGGCCCTCATGTTGAGCACACGCTCGAGCTTATTCAACCAGGTGATAAAGTTTTCAAGATATTAAAAGAAGAATCTTCAAGCGCGGGAATTCGCCGAATTAAAGCCGTTCTTCTCTAAGAACGGACTGATTTAATTGATCGTTCAGCAAACTGAACGATATCAATGAACCGACCGTAGGACTCAAGTGTGAGAGGTAGGACTTCAGAATGAATCTCACGCGTCACCGTATCAGCGAGTTGGTTATGCAAAGAGTTATTCGTTTTTAAGACGGTCCGAGACATCATAGGTGTCGCGCTGTCGTAGCCAGCTGATTCAGATTGAGCACTGGTGTAGAAATGGAGAGTATCACGATCATCTTCGTCATCACTCGGAAGTGATGCTTCAATAATCTCAGTCACTGCTTGAGTACGGAGATGGATATCGTCGGTATCAGATGGTTTTTCGTCGTAGACTTCAGTGTTTGAAATTCGAACCGAGGACATAACACCTGGGAGCATATGAGGAATACCGGTCTCGGGGTCAACGAGACTAAAATTAGGGTCAATATCGCGAATGAAATCGACGTGCTCAGCAAGTTGCCAGCCACGAGTCTTTTCAAGTAGTTCAGCCCGCCAAAGCTTATAGCTAGCAGCATCAATCGTTCCTGGTTGGTTTATGCCCAACATGCCCATTAAATCAGCGTTCTTGTAGGGCTCAATCGGGAGGAAGTTCCGCTCGATAGGTAAGTGAGTCTCAAGACTTGGGATATAGCCGAGCGAGTCAGTTCGTTGGATAACCGCAGCAACTGCCTTGTTATCGACGCCGATTGCGAGTCGATCAACGACAAATTCTTCCGAATTAGGGTTAAAAGAGAGATCAACATTAACACCTGATTTTCGATCAAGGGATTGTGAGAACTGCTGTTCAAGTGTGCGGATGACAAACTGAGAAATACGAGCCCCTTTGAGAGACAGCTTGTAATTTAAACCGGGAAGCATTTCATCGGAAACACCACCGATTCTTCGGACAATTTCGCTTTCTCGGCGGCTCATAAGACGTTCAGCTAAATTTGCATCAATCATTAAATATATTATAACATACTAATATTCAAAATACAACCCTTTAGGACCATAAGCACCTTTGTTATATAATGGTTCTAACTATGGTATTAGAAAAACTACGCAAGTCACGTAAAAAAGCCGCTGGTGAAGACTATATAGTCGCACTCGACATCGGAACCGAATTCGTTAAAGCACTCATCGCCAAGCAAAAAGGCGATGAGTTAGAGATTGTTGGGGTTGGGCGCGCACGTCAAGAAGTCAGCGACATGCATTCTGGTGCAATTGCTGACATTGCAGGCGTCGTTCGTAATTGCGAAGAGGCCTTGGCTGATGCTGAAGAACAGGCGGGATTGCAGGCGAAACAAGTGGTGATTGGTATTGCTGGCGAACTAGTAAAAGGTGTCACTGACACTATTCGCTACCGACGACCGCAACCAGATCGACCGCTTGACTCCTCTGAGATGGAATTTATTATTGAAAAAGTTCAAGAACGCGCTCAAATCAAAGCTCAACGACAGATCGCTCTTGAGAGCGGCAATGAAGACGTTGAGGTAAAATTGGTAAACAGTGCGCTGGTGAGTATTCACATTGATGGCTACAAAGTCAGTAACCCTATTGGTTTTCAGGGCCGTGACGTTGCTGTCCAAATCTACACCGCATTTGCGCCAATGGTTCACATTGGTGCATTGGAACGTGTTGCAGAGGAGCTTTCATTGGAACTACTCGCAGTTGCGGCAGAGCCATTTGCGGTGAGCCGAAGCGTCGTTGGAAGTGACGCAAGCAATAACTTTACTGCTATTTTGGCTGACGTTGGTGGTGGTACAACTGATATCGCAGTCGTCAACGACGGGGGTGTTGAAGGCACGAAGATGTTCGGCATTGGCGGACGAAGCTTCACACAGACGATCGCTAGCGAAATGAATTTATCGTACAAAGATGCTGAAAAACTCAAGGTAAATATCGATCATTCACAGATCAAACCGAGCGTTGCAAAAGAAGTGAACGAGGCGATCGACAAGACACTTGAAGTCTGGATAGCTGGAGTTGAACTTGCCCTGAGCGAATTTGATTCTGTCGATCATCTTCCGAACCGTATTCTCCTTTGTGGGGGTGGTGCGAGCCTTGAAAAGCTTGTTCACGCACTTGAAGGTTCCGAGTGGCACAAAGATCTGCCGTTCACCAAGAAGCCAACGGTTCATCACATTCATCCCTCAGAAGTTATTGGTATTGTTGATACGACGCACGATATCACAGACCATACATTCATAACCGCAATGGGCCTTCTTAGGGTCGGCTATGATACACTATTAGGGAGTGGAGAAGGGGATTCGATCAAAGAAAAACTTAATCGCCTTCTGAGAATTTAACATGCAAAAAGACGTAATTTACATCGATGTCGACGACGACGTAACCGCCATTATTGGTAAGATAAAAAAATCTAAGGAAAAAGTCGTCGCTATTGTCCCGCCAAAACGAGCCGGTGCGCTTCAGAGTGCGGTTAATTTGCGTTTGCTTGATCGAATGGCAAAAACCAACAAGAAGAATCTTGTTTTAGTCACCAATAACCCAGCTTTAGTGGCACTCGCTGCTAACGCTTCGATACCAGTGGCTAAAAACTTACAGAGTAAACCAGAGATTGCTGAAGTCCCTGCACTTGTTGTTGATGACGGAGACGATATTATTGATGGTTCCGATCTTCCTGTTGGTGATCACGCCAAAACCGTTAAAGTAAGTGACAATACTCGCGCTGAACGAACTGAAGGACGAAGTGATGTCATTGATGGGATGGATATTGATGGTGAAGAAATCGCAACATCAGCCGGTGCTGTCGGTTCGGGGTCGGTTATTTCCAAGAAAGTTGCCGCCGCACGTTCAAAGGTAAAAATTCCTAACTTTGATAAATTTCGTAAAAGATTATTCTTTGCTATTACTGGTGGCGTGGCGCTCATTGCACTGCTTATTTGGATGTTCGGCTTTGCACCTGCAGCAACAGTGATTATTACGGCAAAAACTGCACCCGCTCCTGTAAGCTCAACTATAAAACTTGGCGGTACTGCAGCAACAGACTTCAAGACTGGTATTGTGAAATCCGTTGCACAGCAAGAAAAGAAAGATATTTCGATTGATTTTGATGCAACAGGAACAGGAAAAGTGGGCGACAAATCCTCAGGAACTGTTAATTTCCGAAATTATGAAACGGCCAGTTCTGTGACGGTCCCTGCAGGAACGACTATTTCTGCGAACGGACGTAATTATGTTACTCAGGCTGCTGCAACCGCACCTGCTCCTGGATTTATGACTGAGGGCGTTTCCGGCTCTGTTGCAATACAGGCAGCTGACGTTGGAGATGAGTATAATGCTCCCTCTGGCACAGTCTTCTCTGTTGCTGGGCATGGTGCGACATCTGGTGCAACCTATTTCAAGGCAGTTGCGACAGCTGCTATTGACGGTGGCTCAAGTAGAGAAGTGAAGATCGTCTCAGCCGATGATATTGACCGCGCCAAGGGTCAGCTTATCGGTCAATCAACCGATGCTGAAAAAAATATTCTTGCTAAGAAATTCGTTAATGGTGAAAAAATTATTGATAGCAGCTTTACAGTTGACCGAGCCGAGGCTGTATCAGCGCCAGCTGTTAATGCAGAAGTTCCTGCAACTGGTAAGGCCAAACTGACGATCTCAACGACTTTTACTCTATACGCGGTACCAAAAGCTGATCTCGACACGTACTTGAATGCCAGTATGAAATCACAACTCGATAGTCAGACAAACCAGAAAGTCTACAATACTGGTATCGATAAAGCTACTATTAGCAACTTCAAAAAAGAGGGTGAAGTGATCACCGCGACAGTGAATGCTACAGGTCAGATTGGTCCTCAAATCGATGAAGCTGCTATTAAAGATAAGGTAAAGGGAAAGATTTACGGAGAGGTCCAGTCATCACTTCAAGCGCTTAATGGAATCCAAGAAGTCGATGTTCAGTTCTCGTACTTCTGGGTCCAGTCTGTCCCCAATGACCCCAATAAGATTCAGATCGAATTCAAACTTCAGAATGAAAACTAGGTCAATTGTCTGCCTCGATGTTGGCGAAAAACGAATTGGGGTTGCTGTTGCTGATACCGGTGTACGCATAGCGATTGCTTTTGATACTGTGCTTGTTGATGGGACGGAAATTGAAACCATTGCAAAGATTATCGACCAAGAAGGAGCGGATACGTTAGTTATTGGCTACCCTCGAAATCAACTCGGTGAATCAACCGCTCAAACAAGTTTTGTTGAACTGTTTGCTCAGAAACTCGAAGATTTTGTTCCGACAATGGTGTTTCAGGATGAGTCGCTCACCAGTGTCCTTGCCGAAGAACAACTTAAGGCTCATAAGAAACCATATACCAAGGGCGATATCGATGCACAGGCAGCAGCGATTATATTGCAAGATTATCTCGAGAGTAACAATGGATAAAAGGGAACCAACTCCGCCACCAACCCTGATTCCAGCCCCAGTTATGCCACAACCGATCGAAGCATCAAAGTCTGGTCTGACAATCAAACCCAAATGGTCAAAAAAGAAGAAAACGGTCGTTTTCTCGATTATTGCTGTTGTCGCCGCAGTTATGGTGCTTTTTCTGAGCGCATGTATCTGGTACCGTGTGCAGTTATCACCAGTTGGTACCAGCAAAAATGAATTGATTAAGGTGACTATTGAGCCCGCAACCTCACCAAAAGCGATCGGACAGCTGCTCGAGGATAAACACATCATTCGTAGCCAGGACGCATTTAATGTCTATACGCGGCTCTCTGGTACCCAGAACGTGCTTCAAGCGGGTACATATCGGTTATCTCCGGGTGAATCAACTCCTGAGATTGTTGATCACTTAAAAAATGGTAATGTTGATACCTTCAATATTACTTTTCTTCCCGGCGCAACACTTGCAGAGAATCGTAAAGTGCTTATAGATGCGGGATATTCAGAGACAGAGGTGGACGCCGGCCTCAAAGCAACATACTCCTCCTCACTATTCGATGGGCGACCAGTGAATGCCGACCTTGAAGGATATATATATGGTGATACTTATAAGTTTGGCAGTGGTGCGACCGTCGGCGAAATCTTGAATTATACTTTTGAGACCTACAATGGCGTGATTGAAAAAAATAACCTCGTTGCCCAGTTCAAGAGCCGCAACCTAACGTTGTACCAAGGTATTACACTTGCCTCTGTCATTCAACGTGAATCAATCGGAGGAGACGAGTCAAAGATCGCTGAAGTGTTCTACAATCGCCTCGCACAAGGTATGGTTCTGGGCTCAGATGTTACCTACCAGTACATTGCTGATAAAACTGGTGTTGCCCGTGATCCTAACCTTGATTCACCGTACAATACCCGTCGTTTTCCTGGATTACCTCCCGGACCAATCGCTACGCCAGGCATCGCGGCACTCAAAGCAGTCGCAAATCCTGCGGTAGGCGACTATGTGTTCTTCCTGAGCGGTGATGATGACGTCACCTATTTCGCAAAAACGAATGCTGAACACGAGCAAAACATCACTGACCACTGTAAAGTGAAATGTAGCACTCTTTAGTACCTCTGTTAGCCTGTGTACAAAATTGTTAAAAACATAGACAAAATGGGCTCCAAAGGTCGATTTTATGCTATACTCGTAAGAGCACATTTTGTGATTCTGTCTACTAGTAGTGATTTACCAAGGTGAAACTTGAATAAAAAGCTGTCAGCGAGTGGGAAGATCAGGACGCAAATGAGCCTACCAAAACTGTCGTACGGGTACCGAAACTCTTTCAATTAACTAATCGGTCGACATGTACCCCTTTCTCCATTAGGAGAAGCTAAGACTTAGTAAGGTAGAGCCCTCGCGAGTAATCCGAGCGGCAGGAGAACGATAATTCGTAATCAGATCACGTCGAGCTCAGCTCTTCAAGGATCAGTTGCTCTTTCAGAGCAACAGCCAATTGTCCGATCAAGCCGCAAGGCGAAGAATCGGATCAAATCGTCCACTATCGCCGTATATTCGAGTATTTTTGTACTCCTTGTTGTCCTCATCGCGATTGGATACCGGGCACCTCAACAGGTGTCAGGTGTTGCCAACACCGCGACCCTCCCAGGCAACTTAAGTAATGATCAAGAGAAGGCGACCGTCAATGACGTTGTCGCCACTAATATTGCTGCCAGCGTCGCTGCTGCGACTAATCTTTCAGTTGCACCGTCTGTTAGTAGCCTTGCTATCTCAACCCAAATTGAAAGTCAGTTACCAACTTCTGATGACTCTTCGATTTCTAAGCCATCAATTATCCAGGTTTCTGCTGCTGGCCGCAACATCGTCAGCTACACAGTTGCTGACGGCGATACGACAGATTCAATTGCTGCTAAATTCCGTATCACAAAAGACACTCTTAAATGGGCGAATAACATGGTGTCCGATGCATTAACGGTTGGTCAATCGATACAAATCTTGCCACGTGACGGTCTTATATACACAGTTAAAGCAGGTGATTCTGTTCAAGGAATCGCTGACAAATATAAAGCCGATTCATCTGTTATCACGACCTACAATGATCTCGAAATCAGTGGTGTTACCCCTGGTCTTAAGATTGTTATTCCAAATGGTGACCTTCCAACCAACGAACGTCCTGGGTATACCGCACCTGTTTCAGTTTCACGAGGCGGTGGCTTCTACGCTGGATACCGTGCTGGTTCAGTCGGTAACAAATATGCCTACGGTAACTGTACATGGTACGCTTACGAGCGTCGTGCAGCCCTTGGTAAACCAGTCGGAAGTTTCTGGGGTAACGGAGGTTCATGGAGTTATAGCGCAGCAGCCGCAGGCTACCGTGTCGACAATACTCCTGAAGCTGGTGCTCTGCTTGTCGAACGAGGAAGCCCCGGACACGTTGCAGTCGTCGAGTCAGTTGCAGCTGACGGTAGTATCGTTGTGAGTGAGATGAATAACTCAGCATATGGCGGCTTTAATATCGTCAATAACCGTACGATTAGTGCCGGTCAAGCAACGCTTTACGTCTACGTTCACTAGATCAAAAATGTCTCTTAACTATTCGCCCCTGTTAATTCAGGGGCGAATTTAGTATAATAAGACAATATGTTTGTTGATACCGCCAAGGTCTATGTTCAAGCTGGTCGCGGCGGTAATGGTGCCGTCAGTTTTCGTCATGAAATTTATGTCGACAAAGGGGGACCAGACGGCGGTGATGGTGGCAAAGGTGGCGATGTTATCTTCGTCGGTACCGGTGGTCTCAACACCCTCATTGACTTTCGTTATAAGCCGGAATTAAAGGGTCAACTCGGCCAAGCTGGTGCGAAGCGCGATCGTCACGGTAAATCAGGTGATGCCATCTACGTCAAAGTCCCTGTGGGAACGATCGTTAAACGAGACGGTCGTATTATTGCTGATATTATCGAAAATGACCAAGAAGTTGTCGTCGCTAAAGGCGGTGATGGTGGATTTGGTAATGCTCACTTTAAGTCATCGGTTCGTCAAGCACCACGTATCGCTGAAAATGGCGAAGATGGCGAGACGTTTGAAGCTGAACTAGAACTGAAGCTTCTGGCTGACGTTGGTTTGGTTGGATTCCCGAATGCCGGTAAATCAACTTTCTTGAGTGTGGTGAGTAATGCTCGCCCTGAAATTGCTGATTATGCCTTCACGACCCTCTCACCAAACCTTGGTGTCGCGGATATTGATGACGGTAGTCTACTGATTGCGGACATTCCTGGCCTGATTGAAGGTGCGAGTGAAGGCAAGGGCCTTGGTGATGCGTTCCTTCGTCATGTTGAACGTACCGCGGTGCTCTTGCATCTTATTGATGCATACGAAGATGATGTTGCGAAAGCATACCAGACTATTCGACACGAACTTGCCTCATATAATGACATTCTTATTGATCGACCTGAAATTATTGCTTTGACCAAAACTGAAGGTCTTGACGAAGAAATTATTCAAATGCAAGTTGATGCGGTGAAAGCTGTTGCTGGCGACCGCCTCGTATTTGCTATCTCTTCACCAGCCCACAAGGGTATTACGGAAGTACTTCGTGCACTTCGTATTGAAGTTGAAACAATTCGTGAAGTAGAAGAACTTGATGATGAAACTGATGGTTTGCCTGTCATTTCTCTTTCTGCTGACCAAGTTGCCTTGTCTTGGAATGTCGAGAAAGTTACCGAGAATGGACAAGAGGTCTTTCTCGTTACTGGTCACAAGATTGAGAAATTTGCTCGACGCACTCGTTTTGAAACTCATGAAGGCCTCAATCGCCTTCGAGACATTATGAAAAAAATGGGCATTGCTTACGCTTTAACCCGCGCAGGTGCGGTTGGGGATAGTGTTATCCGTATTGGTAATGATACGTTTAGCCTTGTTGAACAAGCGAACGACAACTAGAAATCATTGACTTTATAGCCAATTAGTGCTATAATTGTATTAACTCTTATGGAAATGCTTTGCATTGTCATCAGAGTCGCCTTCCGTAGGCCTTGGAGATTCATCTCCTCATGGTTCGGCCATGGGGTGGGTTCGTCCCGAGAGCGTCTAACGCCTCGAACGACCAGCTTGAAGCGCGACGTCAATCCGCTCGCTGAGTATTGTGGTGATCGTGAAGCTTCCTGCTACGACACCCATAGCCCACCTCCTGGTCCTACGGATCAAAAATCTTTGCCAATCGGCTGCCCGCGACCCCCCGTCAGGGGCGCCAACCGGTAAAGATGGGACCTCCTCGAGGTTCCAGTGACCGCGGATGCGGTGAATGAGAAGGACTCCCCCCAGTCCTATGCCCCCAGCCTCTTCACCCTCCGCGGTCACACCCGCACACTCTTTCGATCTTTGCACACCCAAGTGGTGTGTTTTTTGTTATGCTAGAGGTATGGCCCAAACTTTTTTCTTTTACGACCTTGAGACTTCAGGGCTGAGTCCGCGCGACGATCGTGTGATGCAATTTGCTGGTATCCGAACCGACATGAATCTCAAAACGATCGGGGAACCTTATAACATTTTAGTGAAATTAAATGATGACGTATTGCCAAGTCCTGATGCTTTGATGGTAACTGGTATTACCCCACAATCAACGATTGAAGATGGATATACAGAAGCTGAATTTGCAAGAATGCTGACAGAAGAAGTCTTCACACCTGATACGATTTCCGTGGGATTTAATAATATTCGTTTTGACGATGAATTTATTCGGCATCTTCTTTGGCGTAACTTCTATGATCCATATGAATGGGCGTGGAAAGATGGTCGTTCACGTTGGGACTTGCTCGACGTGGTACGTATGACTCGGGCGCTTCGACCTGAGGGTATTGAATGGCCATTCGTTGACGGTAAAGAGAGTAACCGACTTGAGCTCTTGTCAAAGGTTAACAAGATTGACCACGAAAAGGCACACGATGCACTCAGTGACGTCGAGGCTTTAATTGCAGTGACGGGATTAATCAAAGAAAAACAGTCACAACTTTATAATTATCTGTTGAAACTAAGAGATAAGAAAGAAGTGAAAGGTCTTGTGAATCTTGACGATAAGCAACCTTTTGTCTATGTGAGTGGCCGCTTTGACGGCCAATTCCATAAAGCAACTGTCTCATTCCCTTTAACGAGTGGCAGGAACGGTAATGTGATCGTGTATGATCTTCGAGATGACCCAACGCCATTTGTTACTCTTTCTCAAAAAGATATCGAGAGTCGTATTTTCGCTAAATGGGAAGACCGCCAAAAAGATGACTTTGTGAATATCCCGATTAAAGAATTGCAATATAACCGTGCGCCTGCGGTGGCACCACTTGGTGTTCTCGAACAGTCTGATGGATGGAACCGGATTGGTCTTAGTGAAGATATCGTGACAAAACACCGAAATATTTTGTTGGCACATCCTGGATTTGCCGAAACGATTCGCAGTATCTTTGAGAAGAAGGCAGACTTTAAACCAGCAACCGACCCTGAAGGTCAGCTATATGATGGGTTTGTCGGTGATATGGATACAATGCGTATTGAAAAAGTTCGTCAATCTGATGAACAGGCCCTGGCTGATTTGCACCCTGAATTCGTTGACGAACGATTACCTAAATTACTTTTGCATTACAAAGCGCGTAATTATCCACGTAGTTTAGCCGAGGATGAAGCGATGGCATGGGAAGAATGGCGCGCACAGCACATTCAAAAGCAACTTCCGATGTTTTTGAAACGACTCCAGGCAGTCTCTAGTGTGACCACTGACGACAACAAGCAGTTCATCTTACAAGAGCTGCAACTATGGGCTGAGAGTATCGTTCCAATCGACGCTGATTAGGCGCGACTACGAATACGGAGAGAAAAGCGTTCGCTTAATTGCAAAATAAAGCGAGCACTGACGCGTGCCATGACGAAGCCGATAAGAAGCGCGAAACCTTCCATCATGACTTCAGCACTGAGAGCGGTAGAGGTACCAGGGATAACGCCAGCGAGTAAAAACATCATGAATGCGTGACCAGCATTCATGCTGTCCAAGATAATCAGTCCCGAAAGAACGAGACAAGTGATGATGATAATTCTTCGCATTTCCGTACCTCTGTAAAGTTTTATGAAATATACCACTTGAGACACATCGATGCAAGCATAAGCTTCCTTCAACGGTCTGGTAAAAAATGAAAATGAAGCGTATAATCGTATGGTTATGTCAGAGGTAATTAAGGTCGTCGGCGCACGCGAACATAATCTTAAAAACATCAGTGTTGAGATTCCGCGTGACAAACTTGTCGTAATAACTGGACTCAGTGGGTCTGGTAAATCTTCGCTTGCGTTCGATACAATCTATGCCGAGGGACAGCGACGTTATGTTGAAAGTCTTTCAAGTTACGCTCGTCAATTCTTGGGATTAATGGAAAAACCTGATGTTGATCAGATTGATGGACTGAGTCCAGCGATCAGTATCGACCAAAAGTCTACCAGTCGAAACCCTCGCAGTACCGTTGCAACCGTGACTGAAATCTATGACTATCTTCGTCTTTTGTTTGCTCGTATTGGTATTCCACACTGTCCAGTCTGTGGCAAACCAGTCACTCGTCGAACACCTGATGATATCATCGATGAGGTAATGAAATTAACATCTGGCGCACGTTTGATGATATTGGCACCAATCGTCAAAAGTAAAAAAGGCGAGTTTGCGCATATTCCTGAACAATACAGTCGTCTTGGCTTTGCGCGTGCTCGTGTTGACGGTGTTATCTATGCACTCGATGAGTTTCCAGAACTCGACAAAAAGTTCAAACACGATATTGAAATTGTTGTTGACCGTATCGCACTGAGTGACGATGTTCGTTCACGTATTGCACAGTCAGTCGAACAATCACTTGATATTGCTGATGGTGTTGTTCAGATTCTCGATGTCGACGCTGAAAATACCTATGTCTATAGTCAACGCTACGCTTGTGTCGATCACCCAAATGAAGAAATTCCCGAACTTGAACCACGACTCTTTAGCTTTAACGCGCCTCAGGGTGCTTGCCCAGTCTGTACTGGTCTTGGTAACCGACTTGAAGTTGATCCTGAGCTTGTTTTCAACCCGAGCTTGACGATTGCGGAAGGTGCGATTCGTCCATACAATCGCGTCAATAGTGACGCATGGTACATGAAACGATTGCAAGCAGTGGCAGAACGTCATGGCTTTAGTCTTCGTGTTCCTGTTAAAGAATTAAACGATGAAGCGATTCAAAAGATTCTGTATGGAACGGGAGAAGAAAAATACCGTGTCTCACTTGGCGACGGACGTGCGTATGATGCTGCCTATGAAGGAGTTATCCCGAATCTTGAGCGCCGTTTCAAGGAAACTGATAGCGACTTTATGCGCCGCGATATTGAACGTTTCATGCGTGAACGAGAATGCCATGCCTGTCATGGTGCACGTTTGAAGCCGGTCGTTTTGGCGGTGACTGTTCATAATTTGAATATTATGGATATCTGTAATCTTGGTGTTGATGCAGCACTCGATCTCTTAACAAACAATCTGAAACTCAATGATCAAGAACAGTTCATTGCGGCCCAGATTATGAAGGAAATTAATGCTCGGCTTGGATTTATGAGTAACGTTGGGTTGAGTTATCTTGAACTGTCACGTGCCGCCAATACACTTTCCGGCGGTGAAGCACAGCGTATTCGTCTTGCAACTCAAATTGGTTCAGGGCTTCAAGGGGTCTTGTACGTATTGGACGAACCTTCAATCGGTTTACACCAACGCGATAATGATCGTTTAATTGCGACACTGAAGCATCTGCGTGATCTTGGAAATACTGTCTTGGTTGTTGAACACGACGAAGACACGATTCGCCACGCTGACTACCTACTTGATATTGGGCCTGGCGCTGGTATCGCTGGTGGTGAGGTTGTTGCCGCAGGAACTCCTGAAGAAGTTGCCAATAACCCCAATAGCATCACAGGTCGCTATTTGAGTGGTGTCGAGAAAATCGAAGTGCCAAAGAAGCGACGTGCAGTACAAAAAGACCGTAACCTGATTATAAAAGGTGCGCGTGAAAACAATCTTAAGAACATTGACGTGACGATTCCGCTTGGTTTGATTACTGTCGTGAGTGGTGTGAGCGGCTCAGGCAAATCAACACTCATTAATGATATCTTAGCGAAGGAACTATCGGCTCGTCTTCACCGTGCGCATGAGGTACCAGGAACTCATGACAACATCGAGGGTATCGAACAACTTGATAAAGTTATCGTTATCGACCAGTCCGCTATTGGTCGCACACCTCGTTCAAACCCGGCAACATACACCGGAGTATTCACGCCGATTCGTGATCTTTTCGCAGGCACAACTGAAGCTAATATCCGTGGATATAAAGCCGGCCGTTTCAGCTTTAACGTTAAGGGTGGACGTTGCGAGAACTGTCAGGGTGATGGTGTGATTAAGATTGAGATGCACTTCTTGCCAGACGTCTATGTCACCTGTGATGTCTGTAAGGGTAAACGCTACAACCGTGAAGCTCTCGAGATTAAATATAAAGATGCCACAATTAGCGATGTCCTTAATATGACTGTTGAGCAAGGTGCTGATTTCTTTAAGAATATTCCTGCGATTGCACGCAAGCTCGATACTCTTGTTGATGTGGGACTTGGGTATATTAAACTTGGTCAACCAGCCACAACCTTTAGTGGCGGAGAAGCACAGCGTATTAAATTAGCATCTGAATTGTCACGTCGTTCAACAGGCAAGACGATGTATATTCTTGATGAACCAACAACAGGACTTCACAGTGCTGATGTGAAACGACTTCTTGGTATTTTGCAGAAGCTTGTCGAAGGTGGCAACAGCATGATTATCATTGAACATAATCTTGACGTTATTAAGACAGCTGACCACATTATCGATATGGGTCCCGAAGGAGGACTTGGTGGAGGTATGATTGTGGCGACTGGCACACCAGAAGATATTGTTAAGGTAAAAGACTCGTTTACTGGTTCGTATCTTAAGTCTCTGCTGTAGCAGGATCTTGTGTAAGAATAACGATATTAAAGTCGGCAAGCTCGATACTAATTTGTGAATTCTCATCAGTCATAACTGATGAGACTTTCGTTTCATTGAAGTCTGAACTATAGCCTTTCCAGCTACTATTGAAACGAACATGCCATAGTCCCGGTACAGGAACGTATAGTTTATAGTCAGTAAATCTTTGATCGCTACAATTAATAATAACGAGGACGTCATCGTGTGCGCCACCGTCACGCCAGCGATGATATGCCATGACGTGATTGGATATGTCTTCGTGGAAGATGTTAATTGAAGGGCCGGTGAGTCCTGTCGTGTTGCCATAAGTATTTTTACGAAGATTGATAAGATGTTGATGGGCGAGTACGATACCGGCAAACTGAGTCGTTTTATCCCATTCCAACATTTTCCAGTCATTAAAGTTTCCTTCTTGAAGGAATTCTTCACCTTGTAGAATCATTGGAATACCAGGTGCGGTGAGAGCGATAGCATTTGCAATGAGGTCATACTGACGAGCAAAAACACTGGCTGCGTTCCCTGGCGTCACTGCTTCATTAAGTCGAACGGCACCATTGGCTGCAGTATCGTGTGAATCACCAAAGATCACTTTTTGAAAAGCGTCGCCATTATAAGCAAGACTAAGTTCATAATCGAGCGAATTGTTATAGCTATTGACGTTCGATAATCCAAGGCTTTGGCGAATACCTTGTGGGAAACTAATACCCCATTGTGCATCGAATCCGGTGCCACCTTCTTTCACAGGTTTGGTGATAGATTCATTACCTGAACTATCTTCAGCGATCATGAGCGCATGCGGATTAATCTTGTGGGCGAGTGTTGTCATTTCTTGGAGGAGTGTCCAAGTGTCACCAATAGCTGTCGACTCGTCACCTTCAGGACCACGGGTGTTACGCATGTACGTTGTTGAGTCGAGACGGAGACCATCCACACGGTAGTCAGTCAGCCACATAGCGACATTATCGAGTAGGTATTGTCGTACTTCGGGGCGACCGTAGTCTGGACGCATACCCCATGGTGTGTCACCGCGTTCGTCGTTGTAGAAGTAAATTCCACCGCGGCCATTTTCGCTCCAGCCATCAAATTGTCGAAGGTCGGTCTTATCGTAAAAGTGATTATATACAACGTCGAGAATGACGGCGATACCATGTTTGTGACATGCTTTGACGAAGTCCAGGAGGCCACGTCGACCACCATAGGTATCTTCTACGGCATAAATACTCATTGGTTCGTATCCCCAGCCCACACCGGCTTTCATGCTCGTGACAGGCATGAGTTCGATAGTAGTAATACCAAGATTTTGAAGATAATCAAGTTTCTCAATCGCTGTCGCAAACGTTCCCGAAGTTGATGCATCGGGTCGGTTGAACGTTCCGATATGGAGTTCGTAAATAACTTGTTTCTCTTTTGGAATAATAGGCGCTTCGACGCCTTCCCAGTCAAAACGAGGGTCAACAATGACTGAGGCGCCAATATCTGAATCGGTTAGCTGTTCTGCACGAGGATCATTACGGTCAAGTATTTGGTCATCTCTTGTATAAATACGGTATTTGTACGACTGGCCAGCTTCAGCTTCTTTGATCGTTGCTGCCCAATACCCATCATCCTCACTGAGAAGTGGGCTTTCAGCTGAGCTGAATGAGTCGTTGATTAAGACACTGACATTTTTAGCGAACGGTGCCCAGACACGAAACTCAACACCATCATTGGTGAGTGTTGACCCTAGGTTTTTCTTGACCTGATGCCCCATAATTTCTCTAGTATGGAGGCATAAGCAGTTTTTGACAAGTCAGAGGTGGCGCGAATTATTTCTTTTTGCTAAAGATAGAATTGAGTTCGCGTTTGGTTCCTTCCCAAAAAGCGACACGAGTTCTTTTGTTTCTAAAAATGTGGATAGCAGGTGGAAGCACTGAGATTAAGATGATTATTGCTATAACGGGAAGAATAACTTGATCTATTTCAAGACCTGATCGTTGGAATAGTTCCCCTAACATATAACCAGCCGACGTGATGAGACTCACCCAGAGCAGTGCGCCGATGACGTTAAATGATAAGAAACGACGATAGGGCATTTGACCCGTACCGGCAACGATCGGAGCAAATGTACGAACGATTGGAATAAAACGAGCGATAATTATTGTTTTACCACCGTGTTTCTCATAAAATGCTTGAGCGCGACGAATATATTCTTGTTTAAATAATCGCGCATCAGGTTTATTGAAAACTCGTGGTCCTGCTCGACGACCGAAAGCATAGCCGACACTGTCGCCCAATACCGCTGCGACAAATAGTAACGCAATCAAGACAAAAATATTAACATTAATTAATCCTGTCTGAACTAATACACCGGCGGTAAAAAGCAGACTATCCCCAGGCAAGAAGAATCCAATCAGTAAACCTGATTCGGCGAAAATTACAAAAGCAATCGCGAGAACACCGAGACTCGTGATTATATCTACGAGGTCAGTTAAAAAAAATGAGCCAAACACTGTTAGTGATTCAATCATGTCCTCTTATTCTAACACGCCTTATATCTGTTAGATATGGTATAATAGTGACAGATTATTACCAGAGGAAGGAAACAGAAGACGCATGCACGAAATATCGCTGAAACTTGATACTCGTACCGTAAGCGGTAAGAAGGTATCGGCGCTCCGTAGAGAGGGGCTTGTTCCTAGCGTCATTTATGGTGGCAACGAGGAACCAATCTCAACTCAATCTGCAGTTGTTGCAACGACGAAGGTTGTTCACGCGGCAGGAAAGCACTCACCAGTTAATCTCACGATTGATGGAAAGAAGCAGCTCGCAATTATTAAAAGTATTGAATACGATCCTATCAAACGGACTGTTCAACACATTGCGTTCCACGCGATTAAGCAAAACGATGTCATTACGACTGATGTGCCAATTGTTCTTATTGGTGAAGGTGAAAGTGCAGCAGAAAAAGCTGGTCTGATTATCCTTCAAGCAATTGAGACTATTGAAATCAAAGCCAAACCTGCAGCACTGCCTGAATCTTTGGAAATTTCAATCGCTAACTTGGCCACAACTGATGACCGTTTGACGATCGCTAACCTGACACTCCCAGAAGGTGTTGAGTTTGCTGATGTTGAACAGGACCTTGATCTTGTGATTGCCAATGTCTACGAACCTGCAGCACTTGAAGCAGCTAACGAAGCTGCCGCTGGTGATGCAACGATCGATGACGAAGTTGAAGCTGATAACGGCGAAGCCGAAGTCCCAGCTGAAGACGCAAGCAAAGACGAGTCAAAAGAGTCTAAGTAACACTCGTTACAAAAAAGAAAGTCCCGCTCGTACGAGCGGGATTCTTTTTATTCTTCGATAAAGCCACCGGATTGGTGGGACCACAGTTTGGCGTAGGTGCCATGTTGAGCGAGCAGTTCTGCATGAGTGCCATCTTCAACAATTGAGCCATTCTCCAGCAGAACGATACGATCGAGCTTGGCGATAGTCGATAGACGGTGAGCAATGACAATGCTCGTACGGCCCTTCATAAGCTGTTGCAGTGCATCCTGGATTAGTTTTTCACTCTCACTATCAAGTGCTGAGGTTGCTTCGTCGAGGACAAGGATAGGAGAGTCCTTAAGAATGGCACGAGCGATCGCGATGCGTTGACGTTGTCCGCCAGATAACTTCACACCACGCTCACCAACCATAGTATCGAGACCGAGTGGAAGACGTTCGATGAACTCAATTGCATTAGCAAGCATTGCGGCATGGATAACTTCCTCGTCGGTAGCATTTGTTTTTCCGTAGGCAATGTTGTCACGCAGTGATCGGTGGAAGAGCATTGGTTCTTGAGGAACGTAAGCGATCGAGCTGTGGAGACTTCTTTGTGTGACGTCAGCAATGTCTTGACCGTCAATCAAAATCTCTCCGCTCTCGATGTCGGAGAAACGAAGTAGGAGGCGAGTGAGGGTTGTTTTGCCTGAACCAGAATGTCCGACGACACCAACTCGTTGACCGTTTGGAATTGAGAGTGAGAAGCCCTTGAATAGCGCATCTTCGTTATCTTGATGTGTAAAGGCGACACCTTTAAACTCGACGTCTCCCTGTGTTACTTTGAGTTTCTTGGTGCCATTATCGACGACCGATGGGGGTAGATCAAGAATCTCAATCATGTCATGGGCATCACCAATAATACGATTGTAGTTACGGAGGATTGAGTTCATTTCCCACAGCTGACGACCGATAGTGAAGGTATACGTAATGGCGAGGTAGATACTGGCGATTGAAATGAGGTGTCGTTCTGATGCCCAAATGGCTGCAATAAAGACAGACACGTAGAGCACCATAATGAGTGCCGAGTAGGCCGTGCTGACACCCAAGAACTGGCGCAGGTTTGCAAAACTTTTTTCACGGAAAATGTTTGCTTTAATGAGTAGCTCTTTTTGTTCAAATCGTTCAGAGCCGTAAGCTTTGATAGTTGAGATGTTTGTCACGACGTCCGCAACGTATCCGTTAGCCGCAGTTTGGGCTTGAGCTTCTTCCCGAGTTGTTCGTTTCATACTTCGTGAACCAATAAATACAACGAGTACGAAGACGATCGAAATGACAGTTAATATAATTGCATACTGCCAGAACACAAATGAAAGTATAGCTATACCAGCAATGATGCTTGCGAATGATGGGACGAGTTGCCAGATGATGGTGTCCCAGAATCGTTCGAATGACCCAACAAGCTTTGTCGTTTGTGAAACGAGTGAACCACCAAAACGATTGGCATGAAAATTAAGACTGTGAGCAGTTAATTTATTGAATATCTTTTCATACAAATCACGTTGACCAGACGCTTCCATTGTCCAAGCGAAGTATAGGTTAATACGTCCACCGGCAACTTGACCGTACGTTTGCACAACTGTATACGCGATCAAGAGCGGCAAACCAGTCGTAAAGTTAAGGTTATTTGATTGAACGAGTGTCAGGATCTGTGCGATGATGAATGGTCCGATGAAGCCGGCAATGACTGACGTAAAGCCAGAGTTAAGAATTGCGATCCAGGTGTGAACTGGATATCGCATGGCAATCTTCCAAAATAACGATAACGTTTTTCGTTGCATATCTCTCTAATATAACACTAGTAATCGTGCTATAATATGGTTCGTGCAAAAAATCCTACTGTATTATACATTCACCCCAATTAAAGACCCGGAAACTGTTCGCCTATGGCAAAAAACATTAACTGGTAGTCTTGATCTTCGTGGACGAATTCTTATTTCGCCACACGGTATCAACGGAACGGTTGGTGGTGAGATGGATGACTTAAAAGCGTACATCAAAGAAACAAAACAATTCGCAGGATTTAAGAAGATGGTTTTTAAATGGAGCGATGGAACACGTGATGAATTTCCACGTATGAGCGTGAAGGTTCGCGATGAAATTGTGGCTTTCGATGCAGCCGACGAATTACGGGTTGATGAAAACGGTGTTGTTGGGGGTGGTGTTCATTTGAAACCTAAAGAAATTCACGCACTTGTTAAAGAGCGAGATGACGTGATTTTCTTTGATGGCCGCAACGCCCACGAAGCAGCGATCGGAAAGTTCAAAGGAGCGGTTGTTCCTGATACTCACACAAGCCGTGATTTTATTAGAGAATTAGAAAGTGGCAAGTACGACGACATTAAAGATAAGCCAATCGTGACGTACTGTACGGGTGGTATCCGTTGCGAAATCCTAAGCTCCCTGATGATTAATCGCGGATTTAAGGAAGTCTATCAAATCGATGGGGGTATTGTAAAATACGGCGAAGCGTATGGTGACGATGGATTATGGGAAGGAAGCCTTCGGGTCTTCGACGATCGTATGACCGTTAATTTTTCTGACCATACTGCCGTTATTGGTATCTGTAGCCATTGTAAAGAGACGACCAGCAATTATGAAAATTGTGCTTTCGCTAATTGTAACGACCTTGTACTTATTTGTGAGAATTGTAAGAGTGACCCTGAGCTTCTTTTTCACACAAAAAAATGCCGCGAACTCTCGCTGGCATTACAACATAACTAGAAGTGGGATATTCCCGTGTGAGATCCGCACGCCGCAGGATCTCACACGGAAGTGTTGGCAATGGTGATGGGTGAGAGTTGGAAACGATCCTTATGGTCGTAGATTGACGTCTATGTCCTACGAACTTGTGGTCGACCATCTTACTTCTCTATCGAGACATCCGCTCTTGTGGCGTGACGGCTATTCCGATATTGTGCGTTTTGTGCGCCCTGTTTCCCATGATTCCCCGGCCCCGAGACCGGGTCATCGCCAATCCAGTCGGACAAGTCGACAACTGGATTGGTCGTATTCTAGTCCTTAGTTTTTTGCTTGTCAACAAAATGACTGACGTTTAGTGAGATGCCATTTCGAAATCGATTTTCTTCGAGGTACAATAGATATATGAATGCAAAACTTGAAGCGAAGCTCAAGACACTGCCCCGAAACCCTGGGGTGTATTTTCATAAATCAAAAACAGGCGAGATTATTTATGTCGGTAAAGCGGCAGTTTTAAAGAATCGTGTTCGACAGTATTTTCAAAGTACTCGAGATATGGATATTAAAACCCGAGCACTTGTCGAAGAAATCGAAGACACTGATTGGGTTGAAACCGAAAGTGAACTTGATGCGTTATTTCTTGAATCAGAAATGGTCAAACGCTACATGCCTCGTTACAATATTTTGCTTCGTGACGATAAGTCACAGATGTTCATTCGTATTGATATGAAGAGCGAGTGGCCAACAATTAGCTTTACCCGTAATCCAGCCGACGATCAAGCGGAATATTTTGGCCCTTACTATAATGGGTTTGCGATTAAAAAAGCACTCCGCTATTTGCGTAAAGTTTTCCCGTATTACATGACTCCGCCAAAAGAAGGTACTCGTCCTGATCTCGATGCACATATTGGTTTAAGCCCGCGACCTGGGATATCAAGCAATGAGTATAAGCAGACATTGAAACGGTTGATTCGGTATATCGAAGGCGGTCGCCGCACAATCGTAAAGGAACTCGAGAAAGAAATGCAGTTGGCCGCAAAATTGCATGACTTCGAAAACGCTGCACTATTGAGAAATAGAATGAATGATCTCAAAACCTTGCAACAAAAGATCATGTTCGGTGATAAAGAATTCCTTGATATCAGTAAAGATAAAGCACTGAGTGATTTAGTAGATTTATTTATGCTCACGAAAATTCCTGCTCGCATTGAAGGCTATGACATTAGCCATATGGGCGGGACAAATGTGGTTGCCAGTATGGTGGTATTCACTAATGGGGTGAGTGATCGTGCGAATTATCGAAAATTCAAAACGCGCATCGAGCAAAACGACGACTATGCCAATATGTACGAAACATTGTCACGTCGTACAAGTGAAAAGAATATGAAATCATGGGGTGTGCCTGATTTAATTTTGATCGATGGAGGAAAAGGTCAACTCGATGCCTCACTACGCGCGCTTGAAGAACGAAATCTACACATTCCAATGATCAGTATCGCAAAACGTGAGGAAGAAATTATTATTCATCGAACCCGCTCCAATATAAATGTTGAGAAATTAGAGAGTTATATTACCGAACAGGATAGCGGTCTCGTCGTGACGAAATCTGGTGAATATTTAACAGTCAATCTTCACCCAGGACAATTGAATGCATCGGGTCACTCTAAGAATCTTCGTGGTGGTACAACCGTCGCAACGCATATGGATGTTACAAAGCTATTTCAAAGAATCCGTGATGAATCACACCGATTTGCCGTGAGTTACCATACGGTTTTGAAGCGTGCAAAACAAACTGCCAGTACGCTCGAAGAGATTCCAGGGATTGGTCCAGTCACGCGTCGGACGTTGATAAAGACGTTTGGAAGTATGCGCGGCGTTGCGTCAGCTGAACGAGTTGATATCGTCAAGACGATTGGTGAAAAGAAAACTGCACTCATTCTTCCATACCTCCAGCAATAACACTTGTGCTTACGCCCTATTAGCTATACGATAAAAGGAGTAAAAAGGGGTACCTGTGACTCACAACCGTCAAACGGCGTTTACGATTGTCGAACTTATCGTTGTTATATCGGTTATTGCTGTATTGGTGGCCATCTCAATCGTTTCTTATAGCGGCTGGCAGAATGGTGTGCGTGCCTCTGTGGTAAAAAATGATCTTAATGCCGCTGCCGCAACGCTTGAGAATGCTCGTAGTTTAGCAACGGTCGGCGGATACCCCACAACTGACCCTTCGTTTACCCGTAGTGAAAACGTCAGTATCACCTTTACGATGCTCCAGACTGACCAGTATTGTGTCGATGGGCACTCAATTCAAGATACGTCGATAGAGTATTATATGTATTCGAAAACAAAAGAAGGTGGTCCAAAAGCAGGCAGCTGTGCAACTCGCACAGACCTCACGCCACCAGTCGCACCAGCAAGTATTACGATAGCTTCTTCGACTGGAACGACCGCCATTGTAAACTGGCCTTCAGTGGCTGACGCGGACACGTATATTGCACAGTGTGCATCTGATCCCGCATTCATCTATGGTTTAAAGCAAACGACAGCAGTAAATAACTCAGGAACCGTTAGTGCGACAGTGAACAATCTGACGCCCAGTAGCCTGTTTTATTGTCGGGTGAAATCGGTCAATGCGAAAGGCGTGAGTCTTTGGTCAGGAGCGAGTACCGCAACCACCAGTACGACATATGATGCGTTTGCGACGGCAACGTCGATCGAAGGGTATTGGACCTCGCCACCAGAGGGTTTCTTGCTTGAAGATGGCTCAGCTGTCTCACGCACGACATACGCTGATTTATTTGCAGTCATTGGTACTACGTACGGGCCTGGTAACGGTACCACAACTTTTAATGTACCTGATTCTCGCGGCCGAGTAGCCGTGAATAAGAATCCGTCAGATGCTGAATTCGACACCATGGGTGAGAAGTACGGTGAAAAAGCACACATACTCACGATTGCCGAGATGCCATCACATACTCATAAGCTCCCTTATTTAACTACTGACGTATCCGATTATTTCGGAGGTGGGGGGAATCCTTACGGTATATCGTCATCCTACGCGACGAAAACCGGCACTTATGATCCACTTGAACCTGTTGGTGGCGATGGTGCGCACAATAATATTCAGCCTTCAATAGTAAAGACATCCGCTATCAAGTTTACCGTCTCTTCGGGATCTCAATCGACACTTCCGTCAGGAACTTCTAGTGAAGGGTATTGGACGACTGCGCCGAGCGGCTATCTGCTTGAAGATGGTGCAGCAGTTTCACGAGCAACCTATTCTGATCTTTTTGCAGCGATAGGCACGACATATGGGGCTGGTAATGGCTCGACAACCTTTAACGTTCCCGATTCTCGTGGCAGGACTGCAGTTAATAAAAACCCGTCAGATACAGAGTTCGACACCATGGGTGAGAAATACGGTGAGAAAACACATACCTTAACGATTGCTGAAATGCCCTCACACACTCACAAGATACCCTATCTAGCGAGTGGAAATGATGTATCAGATTACTTTGGAGGATCTGGTACGCCCTATGGTATCGCAACTTCTTACGTAACGAAATCAGGCACGTATGACTTACTTGAACCCGTCGGTGGCGATGGTGCGCACAATACCATTCAACCTTCGATAGTGAAATTATTCGCAATCAAATACACCCCCGCAGCAGGGACCGCTGCGGCAGTTGCAAAAGGCAGCACAATTAAGGGATATTGGACGACTGTCCCTAGTGGGTATCTGTCTGAAGACGGTACAGCAGTTTCACGAGCAACCTATTCAGATTTATTTGCAGTCATCGGGACAACATATGGAGCAGGTAATGGGACGACAACGTTTAACCTGCCAAATTCTCGAGGCCGGACATCAGTTAATATGAGTCCAGTTGATGCTGAATTCAATACGATAGGCGAGAAGTATGGCGAAAAAGCACACACACTCACTATTGCAGAAATGCCCTCACATACTCACAAAATACCGTATTTGAATAGTGATGTATCTGATTATCTTGCGGGATCTGGAGCAGATTATGGCATCTCGACTTCATATTCGACGAAATCAGGGGTGTATGACTCCCTCGAACCTGTTGGTGGTGATGGGGCTCATAATACCGTTCAACCTTCAATCGTAAAAATGTTTGTGATTAAGTTTTAAGCATTGACATATAGCTTGTGCTTTAGACCTATTAGCTATACGATAAAGAGAATAAATAGGGGTGTCTCGTGATCCATAATCGTCAAAAGGCGTTTACAATTGTTGAACTGATTGTTGTGATATCAGTCATTGCTGTATTGGTAGCTATTTCGGTTGTTTCATATAACGGATGGCAAAGTGGCGTGAGAAAAGCAGCGGTAAAGAGCGATCTCAACGCCGCATCTGCGACACTTGAAAATACACGGAACTTAGCCGGCTCTGGGGGATACCCAACCTCAAACCCGACATTTACCTCCTCTGATAATGTCACCGTGGTCTTCACTATGCTCCAAGTAGATCAATACTGTATCGACGGCCAGTCAATTCAAGATGTTTCAATTCAATATTATATATACTCGAAGGTAAAGAATAGTGGTCCACAAGAAGGAACGTGTGCGACACGTACCGACCTCACGCCTCCACTTGCTCCTGCGAGTGTTACAATCGCTTCTGCAACCGGAACGACAGCGATTGTGAACTGGCCTTCGGTGGCTGGTGCGGCATCTTATATTGCACAGTGCGCATCTGATCCGGTGTTTATCTATGGAGATCGACAATCAACCGTGACGAACAATTCAGGAACAGTCAGCGCAACAATAAATGATTTGACGCCGAGCACCTCTTTTTATTGTCGGGTGAAATCAATTAATGCAAAAGGGACGAGTACATGGTCAGGTATTAATAACGCCAATACTGACTCATCATACGGTTCACTGGTAGTCGGAACGTCAATTGATGGTTATTGGACGACGCCACCTCAGGGATTTTTAATGGAAGATGGTTTAGCTGTGTCTCGTACAACCTATGCGGCACTTTTCGCTGTTATTGGTACCACTTACGGCGTTGGAGATAACTCAACAACCTTTAACCTACCCGATTCCCGTGGACGGACAGCCGTTAACAAGAACTCAACGGATGTTGAGTTTGCAACGGTGGGTCAACTTAGCGGCTCGAAAGCAGAACAGATAACTATTGCACAGCTACCATCACACACACATATTCAAAACCCACATAACCATAATAGTGGTAAACCGAACCTGTACGTTACTACTGGCCCAGGTATCAATGTAGATACAGCCAATGGCTCTGCCTTCGGATTTAAATACAATGTTACAACCCCCTCTCCAAGTACGGTTGCTGTAAACCAAACTACAGGAGGTGATCAAACGCACAATAATATTCAACCTTCAATCGTAAAATTATCGGCAATTAAATTTTCTCTGCCCGACATAGGTGCTACGACTCTTCCCGAAGGTAGTTCGATCAATGGGTATTGGTCAACAGCTCCGACAGGTTATTTGCTTGAAGACGGGGCTGCTATTTCACGGACTACGTACAGTGCACTCTATGCGGCGATCGGTACGACTTACGGTGTCGGAGATGGTTCAACAACATTTAACGTCCCTAATTCTAAGGGCCGAGCTGGTGTGAATATTAGTAGCGCAGATACGGAGTTTGACACGATGGGCGAGAAGACTGGTTCTAAGCGTGAACAATTGTCAGTTGCGCAGATTCCGTCACACACACACATTCAAAACTCACACAACCATAACGGCGGTGCACCAAACCCCTATGTCACGGATGGCTCATTGGGTGGGGTTGCGGTAACTTCTGCAGCCGCAGCTTATTATGGATTCAGGCTTCAAGCTGCTCCAAATACGACGGCGACAAATCAGAACACTGGTGGAGATCAAGATCATAATAATATTCAACCATCTATCACAAAATTATCTGCCATTAAATATACAACAACGAGTGGAGCGTCGGGGAGTGCCGTGCCGACAGGGACGTCATTGTCGGGGTATTGGCCAACAACCATCCCGACGGGCTATTTATCTGAAGACGGCTCAGCCATATCAAGGGTTATATACGCCGATCTTTATAGGGCCATTGGAACAACGTATGGTGTCGGTGATGGCTCATCAACTTTCAATATCCCAGATTCAAGGGGTCGTGTCGGTGTGAATCGTAACTCTGTGGATACACAATTCGATACGATGGGCGAAAAATACGGCGAAAAAAGTCACGTCCTCACTATCGCAGAAATGGCTTCCCATACTCATATCCAGAACACCCATGATCATAATAGTGGCGGCATTACCTATATTAGTGACGGGAGTTTTGGTGGATCTGCAGCTACCTCAGCTAATGGAACAGCCTACGGATTCACACTTATTGCTCAGCCAAGTGTCACGGCAACTAACCAGAATACGGGTGGTGGCCTCTCACACAACGAAATTCAACCATCAATTGTTAAGCGATTCATCATTAAATATTAGCAAAAGCAGTTCCACCCCTTTGTGCTATACTAAAACTATTATATGAAAGAGCAATTTTTCGTTTTTCTCGTCCGTTGGCTCCTCAACTCATTTGGGCTTTGGGTAGCGGTTCGTCTTTTTGGGACTGGCTACGAACACGTTGATGTCACTGCTGGTATGTGGGGATTTTTGCTTGCTGGACTGATTTTTTCGGTCATTAATAGTATTTTGAAACCACTGGCCGTGATCTTCTCACTTCCCGCTATTTTATTGACGCTTGGTCTTTTCATGCTGATTGTGAATGGGGCTCTGGTGTATCTGTCAGTTGCAATTGCTCCGGGCATTTCTATGTCATTCATGAACTCAATTCTTACCGGAATTATCCTTAGTCTGATAAACTATATAGTAAGTGCAGCCGTTGAAATTGGCGGAAGTAAATCAGGAGTGAAGGAATGAACATCGATTCAATATTGCAAATTGTTATGTTTGGCTCAGCCATTCTTATGATCATTGCGATTCTATTACAACAACGAGGCGCAACTTTGGGTGCTGGCTTTGGAGCTTCTGGTGAACTCTATACAACTCGTCGTGGTGTCGACAAAAATCTATTTGAAGTGAGTGTTGTTTTAGCGGTTGTCTTTGTTCTATCGATTTTGGTCGGCCTTTTACTACCAGCCCTAGGCTAGAGGAGTATACACGTGGCTGATAACCAACCAAGTAAATGGAATCGTCTTCCAAAAATGAGCTTTAACTCGAAAGAGTTGAGGCAACGAATGAAAAAAGTCGAGGGTGCGACGGTGAAGCACGCTCGTCGTTTTGTGTTTCGTCGTCTCGACAACTTCCGTGAGGTCCGTCGTCACATTGCTCTATGGATTATTGCAATTGGGATTGTGGTTGGCGCGAGTGGCCTACAACTTATGTGGTATCAGCAAAGCTATCGTACACAGGCTTTTGCCAACGATGGCACCTATGCTGAAGCAGTGCTCGGCCCAGTTAATACGCTGAACCCAATCTTTGCCAATACGAGTGCTGAGGAATCTGTCAGTAATCTTTTGTTTTCGAAATTATTAACGTATGACAAAACTGGCCATTTGAATTATGACCTCGCTGACAGTATGAAGATCAGCGATGACCGCACAACATACACCTTGACGATTCGTCCTGATGCTCGTTGGACAGACGGTATTTACGTACGAGCAAAAGACGTTGTTTTCACGGTGAATCTATTGAAGAACCCAGCTACTCGCTCAACGATTACGGGGTGGAACGACATTACAGCAACAGCTGTCGATGATCTCACGGTTTCTTTCAAACTCCCTTCAGTCTATGCAGCATTCCCACATGCTTTGAATTTCTTGCCAATCTTGCCTGAGCATACTTTACGCAATATTGAACCAGGGGCGATTCGCGAGAATATTTTCAGCACAAAACCAATTGGAAGTGGTCCATTTACGCTGCGTTTTGTGCAAGATATTGACCAGCCGACGGGACGTAAGATTATTCACTTAGCCCGAAACGCTAATTATTATCGTGGTATCCCGAAGCTTGATCGTTTTCAGTTACACGTCTACGGAACTAGTGATGCAATCGCTAAAGCGTTTTCAACTGCTGAAGTAAACGCAGCGAGCGATCTCACTGTGAGCGACGTTGCTCGATTGAGTACTGATCGTTATTCTGTCGATCGTAGGCCGATCAATAGTGGCGTCTATGCGCTGTTTAACACGACGACGTCAGTTTTGGCAGATAAATCCGTTCGTCAGGCGCTTCAGGCTGGAACGGATGTTGGTAAGGTCCGAGACGCGCTTGGTAAAGGTACACCAGAGCTCCACTTACCATTTGTGAACGGACAGGTCACCGGAGCAGTTCCGGATGCAACTGTGTACAACAAGGCTGCTGCAGAAGCTGCACTTGAGGCAGCCGGCTGGAAATTAGACGGTACTGTTCGAAAGAAAGATGGTGTGCCTCTGAAGTTGTCTGTTGTAACTACTAAAAATAATGACTTTGAAAAGACACTAGATATCCTAGCGTCGCAGTGGCGTGGCTTAGGAATAACCGTGACAACAAGTATCGTCGATCCAACCGATGCCTCACAGAACGTTGCTAAAGATATTCTGCAACCTCGTCGTTACGACGTGCTCCTGTACCAGCTGACGATTGGCGGCGACCCTGACGTCTATGCTTACTGGCATTCATCACAGGCAACAAACGGATTTAACTTTTCGAACTATGCGAGTGCAATAAGTGACGATGCTCTCGTGAGCGCACGTTCACGTGTTGAACCTGACCTCCGTAATGCGAAGTACCTCACTTTTGCTCGTCAATGGATGGCGGACGCACCAGCAATTGGTTTATATCAAGCTACGACACAATATGCATACAGTAAAAGTGTTCACGCGTTACCAGCAGATGAGGTGCTCATCTCAGCAAATGATCGCTACGCCGAAGTCTTATATTGGTCAGTCGGTAATCGTCAAGTTCAGCAAACCCCGTAAGATATTGCCTAAAGGGGTCATTTACGCTACAATATCTCCTTAGTCGGGCGCTTAGCTCAGCTGGCTAGAGCATCTCGTTTACACCGAGAGGGTCGGGGGTTCGAACCCCTCAGCGCCCACCACAGAATGACACTCACGCAAGTGGGTGTTTTTCTATTGTCGTGCAACTTGCATTTTCGCCGTTCTACCCCTATAATGTAACAGTCTGCGCGCGTGCTGGAATTGGTAGACAGGCTAGCTTGAGGTGCTAGTGTTCGCAAGGACGTGGAGGTTCAAGTCCTCTCGCGCGCACCAGATGACATTATATAAACTGCTTCATTCGTGGAGTGGTTTTTGTTTAAGGAGACCCTCAAAGGGTTGATTAAAAAGCTTATCTATGCTTTAATTACAGATAAGGAAGCCCGTTAATGGGCATATTTTTATGAAAGACCCACAACAAATTCGAAACATCGCTATTATTGCTCACGTCGACCACGGAAAGACGACATTGCTTGACGGACTCTTAAAGCAAAGTAATACATTCCGCTCTAATCAAGCTGAAATGGAACAATCACTGATCATGGATAGTGGTGACCAGGAACACGAACGTGGGATCACGATTACTGCCAAGCAGACCGCTGTCTACTACAAAGATTATAAGATCAATATTGTCGACACCCCAGGACACGCCGACTTCTCAGGCGAAGTTGAACGAACCCTCAATATGGCTGACGGTGTCCTTTTGATCGTTGATGCTCAAGAAGGTCCAATGCCTCAAACGAAGTTCGTTTTGTCTAAAGCACTTGAACTTGGATTGAAGCCAGTTGTTGTTATTAACAAGATCGACAAACCATCACGCCGTATCGAAGAGGTGATTGATGAAGTATCTGAACTTTTCTTGGAACTCGCTATCAGCGACGACCAACTCCATTATCCTGTCTACTACGCGATTGGTCGTGAAGGCAAGGCATGGCCTGAACTCCCTGAAAACACCGATCTTCATACTGATCTGACGCCTATCTTTGAAGCGATTATTAACGATATTCCTGCGCCAACAGCTAAGGTTGACGGACCATTCCAGATGCTCGTGACCTCTCTTTACTATGATTCATTCCTCGGTAAATACGCTATCGGCCGTATCTCTCGTGGAAAAATCAACAAAAGTCAGCCGATTGTCCTTATTAAGCGTGACGGTTCAGTCGTTTCTGCGAAAATCGACAAACTTTTCGCTTACCGTGGCCTTCAACGCGAAGAAATTACCGAAGCAGGTGCTGGTGATATTGTTGCACTCACTGGAATTTCAGACGCTCATATTGGTGAAACGATCACAGACAAAGAACACCCTGATGCACTTCCTGTTATTGACATTGAAGCACCGACACTCAGTATGTATCTTGGTCCAAACACGAGCCCACTCAAGGGTAAAGAAGCGAAATATAACACGAGTCGACAAATTGGTGATCGTCTTCGTCAGGAAACTGAAACTAACGTATCACTTCGTGTTCGCGAAGAAGGAATCGGTTTCGTTGTTTCTGGACGTGGCGAACTTCACCTGTCAGTGTTGATTGAAACACTTCGCCGTGAAGATTTCGAATTTGAAGTCGGTCGACCTCAAGCCGTTACTATCGAAGAAGAGGGTATCACAAAAGAACCTGTTGAAGAACTTTTGGTTGAAGTCGGTGCTGAATTCCTCGGTGCTGTGAGCCAAGAACTTGGTACTCGTCGCGCAACTCCTATCAAACAAGAGCAGACAAGTAGTGGAACAACTCGTTCAACCTACATTATTCCAACTCGTGCAATGATCGGTCTTCGTAACCTGCTTTTGACTGCAACCAAGGGAACAGTTATTATGAACAGCTTGCCTCACGGATACCAACCACTTGGTGCGAAACTCCAACAAACTCGTAACGGTGCATTGGTTGCGACCGAAGCTGGTGCAACAACCGCTTTCTCACTCGATAATGCATCTGCACGTGGTGAACTGTTCGTTGGCCCTGGCACAACTGTCTATCAAGGTATGATTGTCGGTATGTATAACCGCGGCGGTGACCTCGATGTGAACGTCTGTCGTGGAAAACAACTGACTAATATGCGTACGTCATCAAGTGATGGAACGATTCAGTTGACACCATTTACCGACCTTAGTCTCGAACAGTCTATCGACTTTATTGAAGACGATGAACTTCTCGAAGTCACACCAAAGAGCGTTCGTCTCCGTAAACGATTCCTCGACCCGAACCAGCGCAAACGTAACAAATAGAACACTCATCTATTTGATGGGTTTCACTTTCAATCTACTCATGCTTAACTGGGAGCAGAGTATCGCATGCCAAAATATATAGATCAAAATCTCGATGTAATAAAAAGTTCACTTGTCATGACGGCAGGACTTTTAATACGTGCGAAACGAAAGGGTCCAGATGAACTTCTGGGTGATTTGTTTTGGGAGGTTCAGAAACAGCAGATTTACGCTGATGGTAAAACATTTGTTGATCTCGTTCCAAAGAAGCGCATCGGTGCGATTCAACAAGAGTACGCACTATTAAAGGAAGATCCCAACTTCGACCTTCGTGAATTTATTGGTCGTCATTTTTATGATCTTGCAACAACGGTTCATAAAAAAGATCCGTTTATTGTGAATCCATATGATTCGATCGAAGAACACATAGGTAAGCTATGGACCTATCTTGAACGACGCAATCGTATCGATAGGGGCTCATTGATCGCACTCCCACACAAATATATTGTGCCTGGAGGGCGTTTCAGTGAACAGTTTTATTGGGATAGTTACTTCATCATGATCGGTTTAGCCGCAGGTGATAAGTGGTCCGAAGTTGAATCAATGCTCAAAAACTTCGCGTACATGATTCGTAAATATGGATATATACCTACTGCCAATCGAACTTATTTCTTGAGTCGTTCACAGCCACCTTTCTTTGTTATGATGGTGCGGCTACTCGCTGGACATAAAGGCAAGCGAGTCATTCGTGAGTATCTGCCACTACTCTTGATTGAATATCGATTTTGGATGCGTGGACGACTGAAGCTAGAGGAAACAGAGCATAATGCTTATCGTCGTGTTGTACAGATGCCGAATAAGACGTTATTGAATCGTTATTATGATAATAAAGTAACCCCTCGTCCTGAATCGCTTCGAGAAGATACTGAAACAGCAGTCACGTCTGAAACACGAACACCTGATCGTTTATTCTTACACCTCCGTGCTGCTGCTGAGTCAGGTTGGGATTTTAGTTCTCGTTGGTTTAGGAATCCTAAAAATATACATACTATTCATACGGCTGATATTATTCCTGTCGATCTCAATTCATTACTCTATATAATCGAAGAAACGATTGCTGATGGCTATAACACGCTTTTGCACCCGATTATGGTGCGCCGCTATCGAAAAAAAGCGGCCACTCGAAAAGAAGCAATCAACAGCTACCTTTGGAGTGAGAACCGTGGATTTTACATGGATTACAATTTTCATATTCATAAACGAACGAGCGTGATGAGCCTCGCTGCTGTCTTCCCACTTTATGCCGGTATTGCAACGGAGCGTCAAGCGAAACTTGTCGCTGAAAAACTAAAAGAAGAATTTTTGAGACCTGGTGGGCTCGTCACGACACTCGAAGAGACAGGCCAGCAATGGGATAGTCCAAATGGTTGGGCGCCGTTGCAATGGATCGCCGTTGAAGGACTTCGTCGATATGGGTATGTCGATTTAGCTGAAGATGTGTCGGATAGGTGGATGGAATTAGTAGAGAAGGTGTTTAAGAAGACCCATCGTCTGATTGAAAAGTATGATGTCACAAGTGTTGATGGGCTCGGTGGGGGTGGTGAATACGTGCTTCAAGATGGCTTTGGTTGGACGAACGGCGTCTATATGGCGCTTAAAAAATCTTCTCGTTCTTAAGATCATCAGGCAAAAAGCCTTTATCGTGTTGGAAGTCGGCTTCCCATTTATAATCTTTTCCATAGCCGAGGTCTTTCATAAGTTTTGTTGGGGCATTGCGTAGATGAATCGGTACAGGAGAATCAGGAAATTTTTTAGCGAGTGATTGGGCGCGGTTCATGGCATCGCTGGTTTGACGTGACTTCTCAGACTTAGCGAGTGCTGTTGCGACGTGAAAGAGAATGTAGCTTGATTCAGGCATGCCAATACGTTCAACAGCTTGGAAGGCGTTTAGTGCCAGTCCTAAGGCACCATTACCAGCGAGTCCAATATCTTCTGAAGCGAAAATTAACATACGACGAGCAATAAACTTAGGGTCTTCGCCAGCGTCGATCATACGAGCAAGATAATAGAGCGTCGCATCAACATTGCTGCCGCGCATACTTTTAATAAAGGCGCTAATAACGTTGTAGTGCGTCTCGCCCTTTTTGTCATAGCCGGGAACGCGTTTTTGCGCCGCAACTTTGACTGTTTCTGGTGTGACCTTTTTTGCCATCCCGAGTGCAAGCTCCAAGTTACCGAGTGCGACACGGGCGTCACCCCCAGATAGTTCAGCTAAATAATCTAAAGCATCAGCTGATACTCGTGACGTTGCTTTCTCGATCTTAAGGGCTCTTTTTGAGATATCGATAATCTCTTCTTTTGTTAACGGCTCTAAAACAAGCACACGGCTCCTGCTAAGGAGAGGGTTGATAACTTCGAAACTAGGGTTTTCAGTCGTTGCACCAATCAGCGTAATGAGTCCGGATTCAACATGAGGGAGAAAGGCATCTTGCTGGGCTTTATTGAAGCGGTGAATTTCATCAACGAAGAGAATTGTCCTAAGTTGAAGGTTCCAGTTTTGACGTGCGTGTTCAACGACTTTTTCAACGTCTTTCTTGCCGCTGGTAACAGCAGACATTTCCATGAATTCAGCACTGACTTCTTTGGCAATGATGCGTGCGAGCGTCGTTTTACCAGATCCGGGCGGACCCCAAAGTATAAGACTAACTGGTTCTTTATTTTTGACGATTTGACGTAAGATTTCGCCGTTCCCTAAAAGATGGGTTTGCCCAATGACTTCGTCCAGTGTTTGAGGACGCATTCTCTCCGCTAATGGTACTCGATGCATATCTCTATTATAACTCGTATGAAAAGCATGAGTGTCTTTACGCTTACTATCTGGGGAACAGTGCCGTATAATAAGAGCAATATGAAGATTGTCCTTGAAGGCCAACTTGTTGAATATAAAGATGAAGGCAAAGGCAAGGTCGTTGTCCTACTTCATGGGTGGGGTCAAGATCACAAGTCTCTTGATGGTTTAGCTGCGCACCTCGTAAAACACTTCCGTGTCATTCGACTCGATTTTCCGGGATTTGGTGGGAGCCCGAAACCAACCAGCGATTGGTATATTGGTGAGTATGCTCGATTTATCGCCAGCTTTCTAAAGAAACTCGAAGTTAAGAATGTCTATACGCTTATCGGACATTCATTTGGTGGTCGCGTCATCATCAAATCAATCGCTGAAAAATTAGTTGATCCACAAAAAGTTATTTTGATGGGTGCTGCTGGCGTAAAGCCACGCCAAAATGTAAAAAAAGCTTTCTATAAGATTATCGCCAAGACTGGTAAAGCAGTCACGGCATTGCCAGGACTGCGCTTGATGCGCGAAGGGCTACGTCGTAAACTCTATGCGTCAGCGGGTTCGATGGATTATTACAATGCTGCAGAAATGCGAACTATTTTTCAGCATACTATTGATGAAGACTTGCTCCCATTTGTGGAGCGTATCACGCAACCTGCGCTACTCATTTGGGGTATCAGTGATACTGAGACACCCGTTGCTCAAGCACATGCCATGATGAGCAAATTAAAGAACGGTGAACTATTCATTGTCGATAATGCTGGGCACTTTGTGTTTAATGATCAAGCTGAAGTCGTTGAAAAAAAGATTGATGAGTTTTTGGCATGAATTATTATTTCCCGCGCCTCTATATAAACGCGCTTCTTTATATGTTACAAAACACTGAATATAAGTTACATGATTACTTTGCTTGGTGGTATCGGACGAATGATTTTCGAACAGTCATGAAGCGTCGCAGTCTTGAACGGACTCGAAAGATTAAGCTTTTACAGATGACACTATGGGGTGCATGGATACTTTTGACGTCGTGTGCGATTTTCTTGATCGCCATGGGTTTTATTACCCATGCATATGTCATTATTTTCCTGGGTGTACTTGTGCTCGTTATGACGCCACGTATGTTGGCGTATGGGATCACACTTCCACTTCTTGTGGGACGTGTACTCATTCAGCTTCCGAAAGAGCGAGCGATGATTCGAGAAGCAAAGAAGATACTCGCGAATCACTCTGCAACCAAGATTGCTATCGTGGGAAGCTACGGTAAAACGACAGTGAAAGAAATTTTAGGAACCGTTTTAGCAGAACATAAGAAGATAGCCGTCACACCTGGCAATATGAATACTGCAATTGGTATCAGCCGTTTTGCAAAAAAACTTACCGGTGATGAAGAGATTCTAATTATTGAGTTTGGTGAAGAGAAGCCGGGTGATGTCTGGCACTTGGCACAACTCACTCATCCTACTATGGCAGTTATGACGGGTATCAATGAGGCGCATCTTTCAAGCTTTAAATCGCTGAAACATACGACGGAGACAATTTTTGAAATCGTGACGTTTTTGGGACGAAAAGCCAAGATCTATAAAAATGGCGAGAGTAATATCTTGCTGGCTGAATTAAAAAAAGATGATCCGCTTCTGTATGACCGACGCGGGGTTGATGGTTGGAAAGTACGAGACATCAATATCTCACTTGAACAGGGAACCAGCTTTACTGCTAAAAAAGGTGACAAGATCGTCCGTGTTCGTACTGGCTTGATTGGACGACACAACATTGGACCGAGTGTCTTAGCGGTTTCAATAGCCGATAGCCTAGGTGTTTCGGTGAAGAACATTGAATCAGGACTAAAGAAAGTGACGCCATTCGAACACCGAATGGATCCGAAAAAAATTCATGGTGCGTGGATTATCGACGATACCTACAATGGGAATAGCGACGGCGTCGCGGCTGGCTTGGCACTTCTCAAGACACTTCCAGCTAAGCGACGTATTTATGTGACTCCCGGGCTGGTTGAAGTGGGAAGCAAGAATGAAGAAGTACATACATTGATTGGAAAACAGATCGCGAGTAGTGCCGACATGGTCGTTTTGATGAATAATTCAGTCACCGATTTCATCGTCAGTGGTTTGAAAGCCAAGAAGTTCAAGGGCGAAATACTCGTTATAGATAACCCGCTTGATTTCTATACCAATATCGATCAATTTGTCGCTGCCGGCGATGTCGTCCTGATGCAGAACGACTGGACGGATAACTACCAATAAACTGGTATAATACATCTATATGAAAAAAACAGTAGCAGTATTCTTTGGAGGCCGTTCAACCGAACATGATATCTCTATTATCACCGCGCTGTCTTCGGTGATTAAACCACTCGAATTATCAAAGAAATTCACTGTCGTGCCTGTGTATATTACCAAGTCTGGTAAATGGGTGAGTGATGCTGCACTCAAAAACGTTGAACTCTACCGCACAAAACGAATTAATGAATTTGTTGAAAAAACAAAGCCAGTTCAGATGACATTCGATGGCGGCTTAATCTTAAATAAAAAACGTATTGATGTCGCTTTCCCTTCGATGCACGGATCATATGGTGAAGACGGCTCATTGATGGGATTCCTTCGCATGGCGAACATTCCATTTGTCGGTGCCGATATGGAAGCAAGTGTGGTTGCGATGGATAAAGTCCTCACAAAACAAGTTGCGGCCGCCAATGACATTCCTGTTTCGAAGTTTGTTTTCTTTTCACGCACTGATGTTTTGGGTGACGTAAAAGAAGCAGTAAAAATCAGTATGAAAGAGCTCGACTTTCCATTATTCGTAAAACCTTCTCACCTGGGCTCAAGCATTGGGATTAGTCGCGTGACGACACAAAAAGAATTAATCAACGCCCTTGAAGTCGCTGCTTATTATGATGAGAAAATTATTGTTGAAGAAGCAGTCAATAACTTAATTGAAGTCACCGTTCCAATTATGGGTAACGATGTCCTCGAACCTGCTCTCGTCGAACGGCCCTTAACTCACTCTGAAGAATTCTTCGACTTTGAAACCAAGTACATTAATGGTGGTAAAAAAGGTGGTGGAAAATCTGGCGCACAAGGCTATAGTGAGCTACCAGCCGTTCTTCCCGGAAAACTCTATGATCAGTCAGTCGATGTTGCCAAAGCAGTCTACAAAGCAATTGGTGCAACCGGCATCTCACGCATTGATCTTCTGATCGACAGTAAGACATCAAAGGTCTACTTTAACGAAGTAAATCCACTCCCTGGAGACCTGTATCGTCATAACTGGCGTGCAGCCGGTACTTCATCAGTTGATCTTGTCACGAAGCTCGTCGATCTCGCCGAAAAGCGCTTCGTAGATAAACAAAATCTGAATACAACTTTTGACTCAAACTTCCTTCAACAGTTTTAAATTGTTACAATAGAGAAAACAAGGAGGTTTTATGTTTCTTATTTGGACTATAGTCATTGTCGTCGGTATCTTTATTCTTAGTGGACTAAAGGTGATCAATCAATATCAACGTGGTGTCGTTTTGACGCTTGGTAAATACACAGGTACTCGTCAACCAGGCCTGCGCGTCGTCGTTCCAATCATCCAAAAAATGATTCGGGTTGATATTCGTTCAACGCCAATTGATGTGCCGAAGCAAGAAGTGATCACGAAGGACAACGTCACCGCGGCGGTTGATGCTATCGTCTATATTCGCGTTGTCGATCCTGTAAAAGCAGTACTTGAAACAACCAACTATGTGTATGCAACGAGCCAATTTGCTCAGGCGGCTCTTCGTGATGTGACGGGTAACGTCGAGCTTGACGATTTGCTCTCGAAGCGTGAAGATATTAGTACTCAGATCAAGGACATCGTCGACAAGCAGACCGACCAATGGGGTGTCGACATCGAAAACGTTCGTGTCCAGAACATTGAACTGCCACAAGACATGAAACGCGCCATGGCGAAACAAGCTGAGGCAGAACGTGAACGCCGTGCGAACATTATTAACGCTGACGGTGAAAAACTAGCTGCACAAAATTTAGCAGATGCAGCTGAAATCTTCTCGAAGATTCCTGGAGCACTGAACTTACGTACACTGGGAACTCTTGAGCGCATCAGTACTGAACCAAGCCAAAAGACGATGTTCTTATTCCCCGTTGAGATGATTGACGCTCTCCGTGGTATGAGTGGTGTACTGACCGGAAACAACAAAGACAAGAAGTAGTCACTTTCACAACATAATGCCTATGCTAAAATAGGGATAATGACAGGTCGTCGTATTACCCCGAATCAGATACAGCGAATAACTCGTGGGTTTACGATCGTCGAATTGCTTATTGTCATCGTCGTGATTGGCATTCTCGCGACGCTGGCAATTATCGCGTATACAGGGGTACAGAGTAAGGCGATTATTGCTTTGGTGACTGAAGATCTTCAACAAGCCAATAAACAGCTGAGTATCTATCACTCTGAAAACAATGAAACATACCCAGTTGATTTAGCGAATACCAATAACGGTACCGGTCTTAAGTTTAATAGTCAGTCGACTCTTATATACACGGCATACAACGAAAATACCCCCGTTACGTACTGTTTAACAGCCCTCGTTGGGACAATTGTCTATCACGTTGAAGCTAATGCGCCACCCGTACAGGGATATTGCCCGGATCATGAACCTCTCGGTATTGTGGCAGCACCAGCAATTAACACGACAGTTAATAGCTATTCTCAGATAACGGTAGATTGGGATCTTGTTGATGATGCTGATTCGTACAGTATTCAGTACACGCCTGACGCTAGTTTTATGAGTGGAATTTCCACGATATCAGGCATTACGGCAGCTACTCAGGCTGTGACTGGCCTGAATCCCTCAACAACCTATTACTTCCGTGCCTTTTCGGTCAATAGTGTCGGCACGAGTACGGCATCATCTGTCGTATCCGACGATACGCCGGCAGCACCAATTGCCGGGTCACCTGACTGTACTGTCGCGGTGAATTCACCGTCACAAATAACCGTCTCGTGGACGAGTGTCCCGGGAGCCGTTTCTTATACGATTGAGTATTCTACTTCAAGTACCTACACAACGAAGACGACTTTGAGTGGTTTAACGACGAGCCCTCGCGTTATCACCGGGCTATCTGCCGGAATAAAATACTACGTTCGTTGCTTTAGTGTCAATGCGAGTGCGGTTGCTGGCCCTACGTCACCGTCCGCCACCGGTATAACGACCATTTCGGCGCCAGATTCACCAACGGTCTCGGCATCAATCCCTGGTTCTGCTCGCGCCGCGTCATCTGGACCGTGGGCGAAGAACTATCATGGGGATCCGTCATCTGGAACTTGGTATTATGTAGTGGCGGCAATGTCGAGCTCAACCTGCGCATCGGGAACAACAAAAGAGTATCGTGCGCGTATGCAATACAATTCGCCAACCACGTGGGGAGCATGGACTGGCTGGACGACAAGTTCATCGTTCTATGCCGTACAGCCAAATAGTGGATATGGTGCTCGTTTCGAGGCTCAAACTCACTGTAAGACCTCAAACTATACTTCAAGCGGCTCGGCATACAGCTATGGGTGTCGTTGGCGATCAGGCTCAACCACTTGCTCAGGGTTCTAGTGCTACCCTTGTGAAACGGACTGTTCTTTAGTAGAATATACAGAGCAGAACGCTGACCATGGCTCTTTAGCTCAGTTGGTAGAGCAGTGGATTGAAGATCCACGTGTCCCCAGTTCGAGTCTGGGAGGAGCCACCAATTAAAAAATCTCAACCTCGCCGTTGAGATTTTTTAATTGAGCGCTTTTTTGACGTGTAAGGTTGAAAAAACCACTGTTATTCGCTATACTTTTCTAAGTATGCGGGTGTAGCTCAGCTGTTAGAGCGCATCCTTGCCAAGGATGAGGCCCAGGGTTAGAGTCCCTGTACCCGCACCAAAAAATTCGAATTACGAGCCGCAAGGCTCTTTTTCTTTGCCATAATGAGGTAAAATGAAACTATGAAAGAAATGACATTCTCACTTGAAATCCATGCCTCTAAAGAGACGGTATGGAATACTTTATGGCAAGATGAAACACTTCGCGAATGGATGGGTGTTATTGACCCAGGAACGTATATGGTTGGTGATCTTAAGGAAGGTAATGAAATACAGTATATTTCTGCTGAAAATGGTTACGGCGTAACAAGCTTGGTCGAAACTCTCGTCAAATATGAATTCGTATTGTTCACACACACTGCAGATACGCAGGATACTGGAAAGCGTGAGCGTGCGAAAGAGTGGACTGGTGGTAAAGAGAGCTACTTACTCGTCGAGAAAGATGGAATCACAACACTGAAGGCTGTGTATGATGTTCCATTAAAAATGGTAGAGTATTTTGAAGTTGCCTATCCTAAAGCGCTGGGTAAAGTAAAGGAATTGGCTGAAAAGTAACGACAATTTGGTATAATACATCTAGTACATCATTAACCAATATCAAGAGTACAGCGAGAGTCCTAGCTCTATGACCTGTCGCCAACCTACTGTTTTTAGTAAGGTGGTACACCTAGCCCGCAGGGGAAGGATAAGAATCATTCTTGATCCTTTCTATGCATGAAAGGATATTTTTATGTCAACATTTAGAACCGCTGAGTCGGTCTCACCGAAACATCCAGACAAGGTATGTGATCAGATTTCTGATGCAATCTTGGATGCACATTTGAAACAAGATAAAGATGCTCGCGTCGCGATTGACGTCGCTGGTGGTCATGGTGTTGTTTTCGTGACGGGAGAAGTGACTTCAAAAGCCAAGAGTATCGATGTAGAAGCGATTGTGAAGCGTATCGCAGGTGATGTGAAGGTAATTGAGCATATTGCCGCCCAAAGTCCTGAAATTGCACACGGTGTCGATACGGGCGGTGCAGGTGACCAAGGTATTATGGTTGGTTATGCGACTGACGAAACACCAGAATACTTGCCACTTGAATATGTATTGGCTCGAAAGCTCAACCAAAATTTGTATGAACGCTGGCCGTACGACGGTAAGACCCAGGTGACGATAAAAGATGGAGTAATTGTGTCTATTGTCGCAAGTTTCCAACATGCTGAACGAAAAGAATTGGCAGCTCAGGTGTTAACTTGGTTAAAACATGAACCGCTCGCAAAAACTGACGAACCTGTGGAGTTTCATATTAACCCTGCAGGTGATTGGGATCTTGGTGGTTTCGACGCTGATGCTGGATTGACGGGCCGAAAACTCGTCGTCGATAATTACGGACCACGCATTCCAATTGGTGGCGGTGCGTTCAGTGGCAAAGATCCGAGTAAAGTCGACCGCTCGGGTGCGTACATGGCACGTAGAATCGCAGTTGATTATCTGAAAAAACGACAAGCCAAAGAAGTCTATGTGTATTTGGCCTATGCGATTGGCTACGCACACCCACTTGAAGCGACAGTCATTATCGATGGCAAGCGTGAATTGGTAGAAGGATATGACCTTTCGCCGAATGGGATTATAACATTATTAAATCTGAAACATATTGAGTACGAGCCATTGGCTCGGTACGGACATTTTTAATGAACTATAACAAAATCATCTACAGTAACGAGATTGCAAATACCTGAAACCACGCTTACAATAAGCACCACTAATAAAGAGGAGTTTGTATGCCAAAGCCAGCAATTATTGTCGCAGGAATCGTAGGAGCAGTTGTTGTTATTGGAGGCGGTACATTCCTGGCCCTCAACATGATGAAACCAGGAGCTAATTCATCAACATCGAGCACGAGCTCAACCTCAAAAGTAGCCTTAGTTGACCCTGACGGTGTGTATGATTTCTTCTCAGATCCAAGCGTCACGAAGCACCCTGAAAAGAATGCTAAATTTGGTAATGGTCAAACATTCACTTTTGAATATGATGGTTCTAAAACCAATAACGACCCATACGCAACATTATCGTACCAGCTCTATTACATTCAGAATGATGGAAAAACTCAACCAATTGGTGGCGGTAACGTTGTCGGTAAGGGAAGTGGTACATTCACCGTTTCTGATAAAGTGTACGATTCAAACACGAAAGATCGCAACGGATTCTTTGAACTTCAGGGGACTTACGATACAGGATTGACCGACGCGGGTGCGATCAATGGCAAGAATGTGAAACTGGGTATGTATCCTATCACTTTTGACTACGCAGAATAAATATTCGTAGATACGAAAAGTTCGCCGTCTGGCTCAAGCCAGAGTATGGCGAACCTTTCGGCGAACGGGTGTTACTGAGCCAGACCAAGCCACTCCGCTTCGATCCTCGGATCTCCCTTTCTGTTTTGAAAAAGACGAACGAGCCGAATCATGGGATAGCGATTGCTCGCCAGCAGATGATTCGTGTTCAAGACCATCACGGTGAAGTCGAGCGTGTACTCGTCTTCGGAGATCTTTTCGATCGTTAGGTTGACGGAAGAGTCGGGCGCGAGGCTGACACCGGGATGCATGAGAAGCGTATCGATGCTGCGCTTGGCCATCCTAGCCCAGGCGCGCTCGGAATACTTCACTTTGACTGGAAACGTTACCACGAAGTGGACAGTTTCCTTGTACTCAGGTTTTTTTTCGAGCGTTCGGCGCATAACGGCCTTCCAATTGTGTCGAATGTGCGAAGGTGTAACAGTGGTAATATACAATAATTACATTAAAAAAGCAAGATAATGAACGCTGTCGTTATTGTGCGCCGATTTTTAGGACGTCACCACTTAGTTTGTCGCGGAAGTAGCCATCGTGACTGACATAGATAATCGCGCCAGAGTATTTACCAAGAGCTGTTTCTAATTCTTCGACACTAGGGAGGTCAAGGTGGTTCGTCGGTTCGTCGAGGATGAGAAGTTGTGGATCATTGGCGAGCATGGCAATCAATTGAAAACGAGCTTTTTGTCCACCGCTGAGGCGTTTGACAGGAGTTTTACCATCACCTTCGCTAAAAAGGTAGTCACTCATAATTGAACGAATCTTAGTCGTCGTGATAGGTAATTCGCGCGATAAGTACATTTTTTCGATCGCTTCTTCGAGAGGCATTTCAAAATAAGTTGATGACACTTCTTGTTCGTAGATACCGACACGGACTTGCTTGTCGAGTGAAAGTTCGCCGTCATAAGTTGTGACCGAGTCATCACCGAGGATTGCTTTAATGAGTGTCGTTTTACCGGCACCGTTTCGTCCACGGAACTCGATTGCTTCACCTTCACGAAGGTCGATGTTGATACCTTCAAAGAGTGGCTTGTCATAGCCAAGGCTGAGGTTGCGAGCAGAGATGAGCACATGCTTGCTTCGTGATTCGTCATTTTTCAGGTTGATACGAACATTCTTGGCTTTGAACTTGTCGTATTGTGCCGCAACTTTGTAGTTGAGGTTATCAACAGAATCTTTGTCGATCCAAAATGTTGGTTTGCTACGAGTTTGGAGCTCAGCAAGTTCTTTGCGAGATTCCTCTTCAAGGCGTTTGAACCGCTGAATCGTTCCACCGTGGCGTGACTTTTCTTTGAAACGTTGGTATTCGATCACTTTTGATTTTAAGTTGACGATCCGTTTTTCAATCATTTCAAATTCATTCATTTGACTGCCCGTTGAGACTGCATTCTGTTTCAAATAGGCATCATAGTTGCCTTTGAAACTAGCCGAGCCACCGTCTTTTAATTCGATGATACGATCGACTTCACGAAGAACGTCGCGGTCGTGAGTAATCAGAAGCGCGCCTTCATGTGCGCCTTTGAGCCACTCAATAAACTGATCTTTTGCAATGTAGTCCATGTGGTTAGTCGGTTCGTCCACCAGTGCAAGATCGGCATCGGAGTGCATAATCTTTACAACTTCAACCAAACGCTTTTGGCCACCAGAGAGCGTAGAGAATTCGCGGTGAGCAACATTAGGAAGTTGGAAGTTAGTGAGTTCACGCTCAATTTGTTCTTCGATTTGATAAAAGCCTTTATCGTCAAAGCGACCAAGTGCTTCGCTGTACTCATGAATCTTCTTCATGTTGTCACCCATAGTTTCAGGGTAGGTTTCAATAATATGGCTAAGAGCTGCATATTCAGGAAGGCCTTGAAGAACATATTGGAGGACAGTTTTGTCACCAACGTCATGGTATTCTTGCTGCGTCGCCACCGTCACTGTTCCTGGTTTGTAGGTAATGTCACCAGTAAAGTCTTTGTCGTCACCGGTCAAGATACCAAAGAGAGTTGATTTACCGACACCGTTGCGTCCAATAACACCGATTTTCTCGCCGTCATTAATCGTAAACCTCACGTTATGCATGAGAGATTTTGGTCCAAAGGACTTTTCGGAAATGGTGATGTCGGCGATCATAGCTTATCCACTATAACACCTTAGGGCCTAGATTGCTAAGGTGTTATGTAGATTCGTGATATACTAGTCCGAATGATTATCGGTATCACCGGACCAGCAGGCGCAGGCAAGGATACCTCGGCAGACTACATAGCCGATCGCTTCTCTATTTTCCACGTTTCTGGTGGCGACATACTCCGTGATATGCTCACCGATGCTGGGCTTGAACCAAAAAAAGCCGCTTTAGGGCCATTTGGCGTCTTTGTTCGTCATATGTATGGTGCTGATGAAATAGCGAAACGTGTCGTAAAAAAAGCCGAAGGCAAATCGAACGTACTTTATAGCGGGTTCCGATCTCAAGCTGAGGCTGAAGCGGTCCATGCCCGTAAAGGTATTCTTTTGTATATTGATGCACCAAGCACACTTCGACATGTTCGAATTGGTGAACGGGCACGTGACGGCGACGAGATTGATCCTAAGGTACTCGATGCTCTTGATGCTCAAGAAAGTACACCGGGCGCAATTGAAAATGAAAACTTACCGGCAGTGAAGGCAATTGCCGATAAGGTCATTATGAATGATGGCACCCTCGAAGATTTACATGCAAAGCTTGATGAGTTTTGCCGATCACTTCTGTTATAATAACCAAAGATGGCGCGTTGGCGGAGCAGTTACGCAGCGGTCTGCAAAACCGCGTAGATGGGTGCAACTCCCATACGTGCCTCCAAATTTTCTACTATGTGCGCGGATGATGGAATCGGTAGACATGAGAGACTTAAAATCTCTTGGCCGCAAGGCCGTGCGGGTTCAAGTCCCGCTCTGCGCACCAGACCTTATTCTCACTCGGCTTTCGGCCGAGTTTTTGGTATAATAGATACACTACTTAAAAGAGGGAATTGAAATGATTGCGCTTTGGATTATTATTGGAGTCGTCGTATTACTGGCGCTGTTTGTATGGGCAACCTACAACGGCCTTATCACTTTGCGTGTTCGTGTTGATGAAGCATGGAGCGATATTAATGTGCAACTCAAGCGTCGTCTTGATTTGATCCCAAACTTGGTTGAAACGGTCAAAGGCTATGCGAAGCACGAAAAAGGTGTCTTTGAAGCGGTAACAGAAGCCCGTACAAGTGTCATGAATGCAAAAGGTCCGAAACAAACTGCAGCTGCAGAGAATCAACTTGAAGGTGCATTGAAGAGTATCTTTGCTGTCGCTGAAGCATACCCTGACCTGAAGGCCAGTCAAAACTTTATCGAATTGCAACAAGAACTTGTCGACACAGAAGACAAAATTCAAGCATCTCGCCGTTTCTACAATGGTGGTGTTCGTGATCTTAATACTAAGATTCAAACCTTTCCTGCAAACGCAGTAGCGGGTATGTTCAATTTCAAGATTCGTGAATTCTTCGACGTTGACGATTCAGAACGTGCTGCAGCCAACAAACCAACTGACGTTAAATTCTAGTTTCACGCTAACTCATCGTTATGTTTGAGACCCTCTCTTTCTTCGCGTCTATCATTGATCTGTTTGCCATTGGTGGCGGTGGAGGCTCTGGTGGAGGCGGTGGCGGAGGTGGCGGAGGAGGAGGCGGAGGCGGCGGTCACTCTGGTGGTGGATCAGGCGGAAGTAGCAGTCCTCTCAGTATTCTTATATCAGTCCTAATGTATATCGGTATATTCATCGCTGTATTCTATTTTTCTCGTCAAGCCGCAAAAAAGCTGAAAATCCGACGTCAGAAAATGCGTGATGCACTCAAGGTTGCCGCCGCGGCAGATGTTATATGGGACCCGGGTGCGCTTGATACCCATGCGAAAGATACATTCATTCAATACCAAAAAGATTGGTCAACGTTCAACGTTGAATCAATGAAGACGTACATGACACCTCGTTACTATCAACATAATATGTTGATGATGGGGGCACTGAAATTGCATGCGAGGCAAAACGACGTCCAAAACCCAGTGGTTATATCGGCGGATATTATGCAGTTCCATGACAGCCCCGATGATGCGGCTGATGCGTATACGACCCAAATGGTGGTATTCGTTCATGATGTACTCATTGATACCCAAGATAATACGCAATTATTTGCTCAGAATTTAAGTACGACTGAATTCTATAAATTTGAACGTGCAAAAAAGAAATGGTTATTTGCGGGCATTGATCAAGCAACGGCAGATCCTAGTAAACGAAATGTTTCACTTGAACAGTTCTCAGACAAGAATGGATTCTTTTTCTCACTCGACTGGGGTCACTTGTTATTGCCACGGAGAGGACAACTTTTTAGTAAAGGTGCTTTCGGCCGATCTGATATTAACAACCATGTAATCGGACTATATAAAGACATCATTATTCAGTTTTATAATTTCGTACCGAATCCTCAAAACACGATGGATCAATATTTGATCGCACAGACAAGTGTTCCGAAGAGTTACGGCAATATTGTGGTTCGTGTCAAAAAAGGATTCTTCTCGGGAGGCACGAAAGGTTTGCGCCAACTCAAGATGGAGTGGCAAGACTTTAATAACAAATATGAAGTCTTTGCGAGCGATGAAGAATTGGCAACCAGTTTTGAACTTTTGAACCCTAAGTTCATGGAAACACTCGAAGCATTACCGTTCGAAGTGAACATTGAAGTTGTCGATAATATCGTTTATCTCTATAGCGCAGGCTTCGGACTCACAAACGCCGAAGCGTATACGACAATGCTTGATGTTTTAAAGGCTGCATTTAAAGAGATGAGGATGTAGTTTTTTCTCTGTGAAAACGCTATAATAGTATAAGAATTATGTATAAAGCGATTGCTGCAAATAAACGAAATACTGTGCTCATTATGGCTGTTTTTGTGGCGCTCATTAGCGTGATCGGTTATATCATTAGTCTGTATTATGGCAATACGACCATTTCTTATTTCGTAATTGGCGGAGCTGCACTCTACGCACTGATTCAGTATTTTATTGCCAGTAAACTTGCGATGGCACTGACTGGTGCGCAAGAAATTCAAAAGAAAGATAATCCACGATTCTACCGCATTGTTGAGAACTTAGCGATTACGCTCGGTATGAATACACCAAAGGTATATATCATTGATGATAAAGCACCGAATGCTCTTGCAACGGGACGTGACCCGAAACATGCTATGGTTGCTGCAACAACCGGACTTCTTGAGATTATGGATGACCGTGAATTAGAAGCCGTTATGGCGCATGAGATGGGGCACGTTCAGAACTATGACATCCGTGTCACTATGATCGCCTTCGGGTTGGTGAGTGCGATTAGCATTTTATCTGACGTTATCATACGAGTGCTGTTCTATGGTGATAATCGTCGTGATGTGAACCCGGTTGTTTTGGTGGTTGGTTTGATCGTCGTTATTATCGCGCCGATTGTTGCAACAATGGTGCAGTTAGCAATTAGTCGCCAACGCGAATATCTAGCTGATGCGACCGGTGCGCTAACAACCCGTGATGGTGAAGGCTTGGCGAATGCACTTGAAAAATTGCAAAAATACGGTCAACCAATGAAGCGACAGACTACCTCGACCGCGCACTTGTTTATTTCGAATCCACTTAAAGCTGGTTTTTTATCGAAACTATTTAGCACCCACCCTCCACTCGAGGACCGTATTAAAAGGTTACGAAATAATGCCAGTACGTTCTAAAAAACTTATTCCTCTAACGCGTCGACAAAAGATTATTAAAGCCGTGAAGAAACCAGTCACGATTATTGCCAATAAGAGTAAAGATTTACGAGCTCGTCGCCCCCATCGCAGTTTTGTATTAACACGCCGGCGGGACTACAAACGATCACTTGAATTACCGGGTTATTTTTCGTTTGCTCGCGAAGTCCATCAGATGCTATGGAAGTACCGCAAGACCTTTATATTGTTAGTTATCTTTTATTCGGCTGCACTTGTGGTGACGGTCGGTATTACCTCACAAGATGCTTACACCTCACTCACAGCCACACTCCAACAGACAAGCTCGGAGGTATTTAAAGGTGACATTAGTAAAATTGGAGATGCTGGAGCATTGGTGACGGTCATTGCCACAACAGGGCTGAGCGCCGATTCTTTAACTGAAGGTCAGCAAGTCTATGTCATTATCTTAACGATGCTCGTATGGCTAACTGCCATCTGGTTATTGAGGAATCTGTTAGCTGGCAATAAGGTCAAACTGCGTGATGGACTTTATAGTGCTGGTTCCCCGATAGTGGCTACCTTCATGCTTGTATGTGTTATTCTCGTCCAGCTACTTCCACTTGCACTCGCTATTTTGGCGTATTCCGCGGCAAGTACAACGGGACTTTTGAATAGTGGTGTTGAAGCGATGTTGTTTTGGATATGTGCAGGGCTTCTGACCTTAATATCTCTTTATCTCATTTCAAGTAGTTTTATTGCACTTATTATCGTGACGATCCCGGGAACCTATCCCTTTGTCGCGCTCCGTTTAGCGGGCGATATGATTATTGGCCGTCGCCTTCGATTACTATTCAGGTTACTGTATCTGGGTGTAGTGATTATTGTGGGATGGACGCTCGTGATGGGTCCGATTATTCTGCTCGATGCTTGGATTAAAAGTATCTGGACTCAGCTTGTGGGGGTACCGATTATCCCAGTTGCCGCTGTCATCATGACTCCTTTGACAATTGTCTGGAGCGCGAGTTACATTTACTTGTTATATCGAAAAATGATTGAAGATGATGCCGAACCTGCCTAAAGACCGCGCCGTGCAGCTGCGCGAACTGCTATCGAAGTATAGTTATGACTATCATGTTCTTGATGAGCCGGCGGTGAGTGATGCTATTTATGATAGTTTGTTTGGTGAACTGAAAGATATTGAAGCGACACATCCTGAACTCATTACTTCAGATAGCCCCACGCAACGCGTTGGAAATGAACTTCTTGGCGGTTTTCAGAAGGTAACTCATAGCTCACGCATGCTCAGTCTAAATGATGTCTTCGACCGCTCGGAAGTTGAAGCCTGGGTTGTCCGGATCGATAAATTGTTGCCGGGTAGCAAGCATGAATTTTTTGCTGACATTAAAATGGACGGGCTGGCCTGTGCACTTATCTACCAAGATGGACTTTTAACCCAAGCGGTTACTCGTGGTGATAGTTTCGTCGGTGAAGATATCACTCATAATGTTCGCACAATTAAGAATGTCCCACTTCGACTCCGGTCTGCAAAAGGATTAGAGCAATTTCTTAAAGGTCGAACTGAGATTCGTGGTGAAATTGTTATGTTGAAACAAGAATTTGAAGCTTTGAACGCACGTCGTCGTGCAGCAGGAGAAGCTGAGTTCGCAAACCCTCGAAACCTGGCTGCCGGCACGGTTCGTCAGCTTGATCCTAAACTTGTTGCCGAACGACCTCTCTCTTTTCATGCATATGACTTACTCCGCGAAGATCCATCTGAAGTACCGACTAATATGTTCGCTTACGAAACACTGTCCGAGATTGGTATTACTCGCAACAAACAGGCGTCAGTTTTCACGTCAGTCAATGACGTCATGAAGTTCATTGACAACTGGGATAGCAAACGACACGACTTACCATTTAATACTGATGGTTTGGTCGTGAAAGTGAATAATCGTGCTCAATTTGCTGAACTGGGAGTTGTTGGTAAACAACCTCGCGCTGCTGTAGCGTTTAAGTACGCCGCTGAACAAGCGACTACGATTGTTAAGGATATTGTGATTAGTATCGGTAGAACAGGTGCTGCGACACCTGTCGCCGTCTTTAACCCCGTTGTCGTGGCAGGGACGACCGTGCAACATGCGAGCCTTCACAATGCCGATGAAATTGCTCGGCTTGATGTACGGATTGGGGATACAGTGGTGATTTTTAAAGCAGGGGATATTATCCCGCAAGTTGAAAGTGTCGTCATTGAACTACGACCGAAAACAGCAGTCCGTTTTGATTTTATAAAAACTCTCTCGAACCAATACCCTGAACTTAGTTTTGAACGCCCAGAAGGTGAAGTAGTATACCGGGTCAAGGGAGCAACTGGACCTCTTCTTTTGAAGAAAGCTCTCGAACATTTTGCATCGAAAGGTGCGCTCGACATCGATACGTTAGGTGAGAAGAATGTTGAGGCACTGATCGACGCTGGACTTGTGAATGATTTGGCCGATATATATACGCTTACTAAAACTCAGGTACTTGAACTCGATCGCTTCGCTGAGATATCTGCAGGTAAACTTATCGATGCAATTAGTGATAAGAAAACACCACCACTTGAACGGTTCGTATATGGACTTGGGATTCGGCATGTCGGTACACAGACTGCGATTGATCTTGTTGCCGCCTTTGGGTCACTTGATACTCTCCAAAATGCGACAATTGATCAACTAAAAGCGATTGATGGCGTTGGAGAGGTCGTCGCTGAAAGTATTGTGGCTTGGTTTGCTGACCCAGACAATGAAGCACTTATTGATAAATTCGATCGCCTCGGAGTAAAACCGTATTTCCAAAAGAAGACAGGGAAGCTTATGGGACAAAACTTTGTTATCACGGGAACACTTTTAGGACTTTCACGAGATGATGCGGCTGATCACATCCGCGCTCTAGGCGGAACGTTCCAAACTGCTGTCGCCAAGGACACAACCTACCTAGTCGCCGGCGGTAAAATTGGGGGCAGTAAACTCAAAAAAGCTCAAGAATACGGTACGAAGATTATCGATGAAGCTGAACTTTTAACACTACTGGAAGTATAGATGGATAAGATAAAACGATATAGCAAGCGAATACTTGTTGGGTTTGTCGGAGGCCTCGTTATATTGATTGGAATAGTGTTGATCCCGTATCCTGGACCGGGCTGGTTGACGGTGTTTGCTGGATTTGCAATTCTCTCAACAGAGTTCGAATTCGCCAAGAGCGTACTCAAGTGGCTGAAAGAAAAATATGACCTATGGCTTGTCTGGCTCAAAAAACAACATGGAATTGTACAGATAGGGATGTTTCTTTTTACGAGTCTGGTTGTAGCCGTCACCGTCTGGTTGATAAATGGCTTTGGCGCAGTAAACTATTTCCTCCAGCTTCACCAGGATTGGCTTAACTCTCCTTTATTCCATTAATATTGCTTTCCCACCTCTCATTGACTACAATGATGAACAGTTACCATAAGGAGAATATAATGAACCCGAGTCAAGACCCAAAAAACTCAGCGCCAGACGTTTCAATGTCAATGAACGATCCAGCACCAGCAACTAATACAATCAGTGCTGCAACTGTTGCTAATTCCGCTGCTATGAACCCCGGCAAAACCCTTGGTATTGTTGGTATGGTTCTTTCGATCGTAGGAATTGGCCTTGTTGGTCTTATCCTTAGTATCGTTGCTATGAACAAATCAAAGGCAGTTGGTATGAAGAACGGTTTTGCACTTGCCGGTCTTATTATCGGTATCGTTAACATCGTGTTTGGACTTATCTTTGGAATTCTTTTCATTGCTGGTCTTTCAAAAATTGCAAGTACGTGTAGTGATCTCGGCTCTGGCTCACACTATGTTGACGGCGTGACATACAACTGTGGATCTTAGTTATATCACGAATTAAGAACCCAATAAAAATAACCCCTCGGAAGGGGTTATTTTTTATGAACTGATAAATTACCAGCTACGTTGGCGGAATGATCCACCATCGTTTGAACGAGGTCGGTCTTCTTTAGGGCGAGCAAGGCTAACGTTTATTGGACGTCCGTCAAGTTCTTTGCCGTTAAGTTGATCAACTGCTTTTTGGTTGTTAGCTTCGTCTGCAAATTCGACGAAACCGAAACCCTTTGAACGGCCGCTTTCGCGGTCCATGACTACTCGTGCTGAGACGACTTCGCCAATTTCTTCAAAGAAAGCCTTCATGCTGTCATCAGTAGTAGCGTAAGCTAGGCTACCGATAAATAGATTTTGTGACATAGGTTGTGTTGTATTCTTTTCTTCTTCTTTACTTCGTTGTCAGATCGACCCTAACGACAGTAGTTCGGCGAAGAAGAGAGATTTATCTTGGTGAGGATAAGCGCCCGCCTTCTAGCTTTGTACGCGTGTGCTTCTGAACTTCCTTATTTAAGCATATACTCAAGGAATATACTAGGGCAGAATGATCAAACTACTTGTGCTTTTACCAGAGGCGGTGCATACTATGAGCATGCTGATGCGCACAGGGGTACCCTTGCGCTGGTAAAATAAACACACCATAAACATGTTGTGCCCCGGGTGGGCGCGCAGCAGCCAAAGTATCGTCTCTTCAACGGAGGCGATTTTTTGTTGTTACGACTAGCCGGTATAGGGCTTATGGTTTATAGTTATATGAATATGAATGTGGTCCGTAACCGAGCACCTCAACAATACCGCGGTTTTACTATCGTCGAGTTGTTAATAGTTATCGTAGTTATTGGAATCCTAGCTACGATTGCGGTAGTTGGTTATAACGGTGTATCACAACGAGCGACTGTCGCTTTGTTGCAGTCGGAGCTTAACGGAGCTTCGAAGCGTTTGAAGATAGATCAAGTAGAAAGCGGCGCATACCCAGCAACAACAGCCGCTGCAAATAATGGAGTTGGACTCAGTGTAACCTCAGGAATAACGTACCAGTACACGGTCGATAACATGGTGAGTCCTCAAACATTTTGCCTTACCGCAACGATAGGTACTGTGGCGTATTACATAACTAATAATAATAGTATTCCGATATCTGGGGTGTGTCCGGGACATATTGCTCCGGGTGCACCTTCTTGGCAGGCCTTGTCTCTGGGTGATAATCACTCATGCGGTATTGTCAGTAGCAAGGCTTACTGTTGGGGGCGTAATAATTTAGCAAGCGTTAGTCAATTAGGAAATGGAAATACCACCAACACTAAAATTCCTGTACCAGTAAGCACAAGCGGTGTTCTCTCTGGAAAAAGTGTCACAGCAATTGACGCAGGGAGTGCACATACCTGTGTTATTGCGGGAGGTGATCCTTACTGTTGGGGTATTGGTTCGAGTGGACAGCTAGGCCAAGGTGCGTCATCGAGTTCATCTGTGCCAGTCGCTGTGACGGTGAGCGGTGTATTGAGTGGAAAACAAGTGACAGCGCTAACTGCTGGAGGTAACCATACCTGTGCAATCGCAAGTGGCGCGCTCTATTGTTGGGGCTTTAATTCTTCAGGTCAACTTGGCGACGGGTCGACAACCACGCGGAATGCTCCAGTAGCAGTCAGTGTTGCCGGTGTACTTGCGGGTAAAACTGTAACTGCCGTCTCGGCTGGGACTGACGGTACCTGTGCAATCGCAAGTGGCGCGCTTTATTGCTGGGGGTCGGCTGCCCAGGGTCAAAATGGTGACGGCACTACTGTTGATTCATTATTGCCAGTAGCTGTAGATACTTCGGGTGCGCTGTCTGGCAAAGTACCAACGGATGTTGCTCGAGGAAATTACCATGCTTGCGCCGTTGCAAGTGGTTCGGCGTATTGTTGGGGTTCGAATACGAATGGCGCGCTCGGTGTCGGATTTAGCCCAGGCGCCAACCCTGTAGCAGTATCGACTGCTGGTGTACTTGCAGGCAAAACCGTACAAACGATTACTACCGGCCTGTATAGTACTTGTGCGGTAGCCGATGGTGTCGCGTATTGCTGGGGGTCATCGACTGGTGACGGTACGACAAATAACGCCTTTGCTCCAGTTGCTGTCAGTACTGCTACGGGACTTGCTGGCAAGACGGTCAGCCTAGCTTCAAAAGGCACATCACACACCTGTTTAATGGCAGGTACGGAAATTTATTGTTGGGGAGCTGCTGTTTATGGGCAGCTTGGAGATAATGCGACTATAACTCGACTCGAACCTTCACTGGTTACAAACCCTTAGCTAACCTGATATAGTGGTAGACGTTATGCAGCGTTACAATCCTTCTGAAATAGAACCAAAATGGCAGCAAATCTGGGAAGACCAGAAGGCTAATGAGGTAAAAGAAGACCCGACAAAAGTGAAAACATATGTCGCGGGTATGTTCCCGTATCCAAGTGGTGCTGGTATGCACACAGGACACGCCTTCAGCTACTCAATTGTTGATGCTATCGCTCGCTTCAACCGCCAACATGGCCATAATGTTTTAAACCCAATGGGCTGGGATACGTTTGGACTCCCGGCTGAAAACTATGCTATTAAAACAGGGACTGCACCAGCAAAAGTCACGGCTGAAAATATTGCTAACTTTAAAAAGCAATTCAAACGCATGGGTGTCAGTATTGACTGGTCACGTGAGATTAACACGAGTGATCCGGAGTATTACAAATGGACCCAATGGGTCTTTACGAAATTATTTGAACGGGGCCTTGCCTATCAAAAAGAGTCATTACAGTGGTGGTGTCCTGTCGATAAAACTGTCCTTGCCAACGAACAAGTAGAGGGCGGTCACTGTTGGCGCTGTGGTAGTTTAGTTGAAAAGAAATCTATGAAACAGTGGTTTTTTAAGATTACTGAGTACGCTGATGCGCTTCTCGATGAAATTGAAGACCTTGATTGGCCACAAAAGATTAAAACCGCGCAAACGAACTGGATTGGTAAGTCTGTCGGTGCTGAAATTGAATTCAAAGTTGATGAGCGCCAAGATATTATTACCGTCTTTACGACCCGTCCTGATACTATTTTCGGTGCGTCATTCTTGGTTATCGCTCCCGAACATTCACTTGCAAAAGAGTTAGGCGTCGGTGAGTTTAAACAAGCGACGGCTGACTATATTAATAAGGCAGTCAAAAAATCCGAAATTGACCGGACGAATGATACCAAAGAAAAAACAGGTGTCTTTACAGGAAGTTATGCAATCAACCCAGCAAATGGCGAAAAAGTGCCAATCTGGGTGGCTGATTATGTCCTTGGTGGGTACGGTACGGGTGCGATTATGGCGGTTCCGGCTCACGACGAGCGTGATAACGCTTTCGCTGAAAAATATCGTTTACCAATTATTCAAGTTGTGACTCCAGCAATTTTAGATCAAGATAATCCTCCAATAGAAGGTAAAGAAGATACCGATCGTGATGTCGTCATGTGTTTGATTAAGCACCCGACCGACGATACGTATCTCACACTTCGTTGGACCGATTTCCCGTGGCACAATTTTGTTATGGGTGGCATCGAACGTGATGAAGACGTCGAAAAAGCAGCGCTTCGTGAGATTCAGGAAGAGACTGGATTTACCGACCTTGAGCTCGTTGATCGTCTTCCAGTTGAGATTAACAGCAAATTCTATGCTGCCCACAAAGACGTTAATCGTAATATCTTTACAAAAGTCCTCCTCTTCCAGATGAAGAGTCTTACCCAAGGCGACACGAATCGTGAAGAACACGAGAAATTTGACGTCGAATGGACTCCTGCAGATGAGCTTCCTGAGCTGAAACCTGTTTCTGAGCTCCCTCACATTCTTCGTTGGCTTGGTGGTGAAAAAATGATGCACGCTGGGGAAGGTACACTCGTTAATTCTGGCATTTTTAGCGGTAAGACAACTGATCAAGCTCGTGAAGAAATTGTTGCTTGGCTTGAAGATAAGAAACTTGGTCACGCCAAGACAACCTATCGTATGCGTGATTGGCTGATTAGTCGTCAACGATACTGGGGTGCACCAATTCCTATTATTTATTGTCCTGATCATGGTGCTGTCGCGGTCCCTGAAGATCAACTTCCTGTCATTTTACCCGAAATCGAAGACTACGCACCAAAAGGCGATGGTCTATCAGCACTTGCCAAAGCTGATGATTGGGTGAATACGACATGCCCAGACTGTGGCAAGCCCGCGAAACGCGAAACGGATACGATGGATGGCTACGCTTGTAGTAGTTGGTACTTGCTTCGATACGCTGATCCGCACAATGCTGAGCGTGCCTGGGACCCTGAAACGGTCAATTACTGGAACCCACTTGATTATTATGTTGGTGGTGATCACGCAGTTGCTCACTTGTTGTACGTCCGGTTCTGGACACATGTCTTCTATGACATGAAGCTCGTGAACTTCAAAGAACCAGTCAAAAAACTGATTTATCACGGCTATATTAATGCTGAAGATGGCCGAAAGATGAGCAAGAGTCTTGGTAATGTTACCGATCCACTCGACGTTATTGATCAAGGCTACGGTGCTGATGCGCTCCGCACGTACATGCTCTTTATGGGTCCTATTGAAATGGATGCTGCTTGGAGCTCAAAAGGGATCGCGGGTGTCTTCCGTTTCCTTGGCCGTATTTGGACGTTGTCTCAACAGTGTCTTGAGGCTGATAAGACCGAGACAAAGAATGACCAAGCGATTCGAGTTATTCAACACAAAACGATCCGTAAAGTAACAGATGACTTCCGTCGTCTGAGTTTTAATACCGCGATTTCTGCCATGATGGAATATACCAATGAACTATACAAGTTTAAGATTGACGGTTTTTCAGAAGATGTCTGGCACGAAGCATTGACGACATTATTCCAACTGATTGCACCATTTGCTCCGCATATGGCTGATGAACTTTGGAATCAATATGGTAATGACGGGTTGATTCAAAATACACCGTGGCCTGTATGGGACGATGCATTGATTGTTGAAGAAGTGATCACTATTGCAGTCCAAGTGAATGGAAAACTCCGTGGTGAGATTTCAGTTGCGAAGGATCTTGATGCTGAGGAAATTAAGTCCCAAGCGTTAGCACACGAAAATGTCGCTAAATTTGTTGGCGACAAAAAACCAGCCAAGGTGATTTATGTCCTTGGCCGGCTTGTAAATATTGTCGTTTAGCTATTTATGCGCGTCTTCAACACTTTGAATACTTGAGACATTCTGTTCATTTGTCCAAACGATACCATCGGCATCATCTTTTAGCTGCTGTATCTGCGCATCATCGAGCTCACCGCCAAAGGTATCGCGTACCCAGTCAGTACTCACTCCATACCAACGACCATTGTTGAACTCGTCAAACACATACGTTTGGCTTTCTCCCACAATTGTCCCTGCGGACGGTGCTTCCAGAACGCCGTTGTAGTCTTCACCATCCTTAACGTGAGGACCTTCACGAAACGTTGCCCCCTCAACCACAGAAATTGAAAAGATATTTTTATCAATTTCAGCACCATTGGGGATTTTATTACCATTGTCATCAAGCGCATTAAGACCTGCATTTGCACCGAGAACAAGGGAAGTGCCCACACCGAGAGCGAGGAGCCCTTTTCCTGCACGTTTAATCATTTTTCCACGACGCTGACGAGCGGCAAGGATTTGAGAGCGCTCATCATCAGATTCGTAGACTTGATCTTCACCTAGTTTTCGGGCAGTTTCCGAGATATTGCCTAATGAGAGTGCCTCGTCAATGTCCGACTCTGTCTGTGGGCTAAATGTATCTTTGTCGACGGGTGCTTCTGTGTTTATGTTATTGCTCATGTTAGCTCTACAATATCATAAACCTCGAATAAGCATAACCACTTGAGTACTGAGAGAGGAAATAGTATAATAACGACAAGTGTTAATAACCACCTATAAAAGGAGTACTTTCAATGGGACAACCAAAAAAGCAAAGTAGCCCCCGTAAAACCGGGCTACGTCGCAGTCACCTGCGTCTACTTTTGGCACGTCGTGTGAATGGTAAATCACCAGTCAAAGCACGCGCCACTCGTAAAGAAACCGGCAAAGCACTCGCAAAATAGTGCTTGCTTCAATATAAAGAACCTTACATTACAATAAAAAGAGAACTAACGCATTATGGCATCTAATCGTCATCTCGGTCGCATCGTCGCTTTACAGACACTCTATGAGTTCGAGTTTCGAACCCAGTCTGAAGACCCTACTGTTGACGTCAAGGAAATCCTTGCACGTAACTTAGCGCGTTATGAAGAAGCTATTGATGATACTGACTTCGTTTCAGCCCTCGTTGACGGGGTGCTGAAGGAACAAGCCGATATTGACATTAAGATTCAACCAATTGCGCCTGACTGGCCAATTGAACAGATTGCTCGCGTCGATCGTACGATTCTTCGTATCGGCGTCTATGAACTGCTCCATCAAGGTAAGGTCGTCCCACCTAAGGTGGCGATTAACGAAGCAGTCGAGCTTGCTAAAGCGTTTGGTTCGGATAACTCGAGTAAGTTTGTGAACGGTGTGCTGGGAACAGCGTACCGCACGCTTGTAGAGGGAGCCGAAGATGGCACCAGCACCACAGTTTGATAAATTCAAAAAATATTTCAACCGCAATAAACGACCATCCATTCAGGAAATTGTCCGCGAACCGACCGCAGGTGGAATTGTCTTTCGTCGTAATGACAAAGAAGAAATTGAATTTCTCTTAATTCAGGACCATAAAGATCGTTGGACAATTCCAAAAGGTCACATTGAAGAAGGTGAAACTGCTCAACAGGCTGCGAAACGTGAGATTGGTGAAGAAGCCGGTCTTATGAATACCGAAATGCACGGTTGGCTTGGGAAAATCCATTTCCGATACCGACGTATCGACAAGTTGGTACTGATTTCTCAACAGGTTTATCTGATGAAGGTGAAGACTGACGGCGAAGAAATTCAAAAAGAAGACTGGATGAACGGCATTAAGTGGTTCTCATTTTACGATGCGCTCGATGCGATCGAATATGAGGACATCGGTAAGCTGTTGATGTTGGGTATGAAGCGAATTAGGCAGGAGAAATTATAGTGACGGGAATGCAAGTGGGTCCGTATCAAGATTTTGCACGCGAGACGTTGGGCTTTGAATTTAGTAACCTCGATTTACTGGTGACCGCTTTTACGCATCGTTCATATGTTAATGAACACCGCAAAAGCGTTCACGAGCACAACGAACGACTTGAGTTCCTCGGTGATGCCGTCCTTGAACTCGTTGTGACTGATTTCTTATTTAATAATTACGCAGAACCAGAAGGAATCTTGACGAGTTGGCGTGCGTCATTGGTTCGGACTGAAAGTATTGGTGAAGCGGGAAAGCTTCTTAACTACGAATCGTTGATTCGAATGAGTCGTGGTGAAAAACAAGGAGGCGACCGCGCTCGTCAACAAATCCTCGCCAATGCTTTCGAAGCACTTATCGGTGCAATCTATCTTGAGCGTGGATACGACGATGCCGCGGTATTTATTCAAAAGAATATCTCAAGCAAACTCGATCACATCATTGCCGAAGGAAGCTGGCGTGATCCAAAGTCACATCTTCAAGAAGTCATGCAGCGTAAAGACAACGTCACGCCACGCTACGTGGTACTTGAAGAAGTCGGTCCTGATCACGACAAAGTATTTACCCTCGGAGTCTATTCAAACGATCGACTTGTCAGCAAAGGAACTGGTCCGAGTAAACAAGCTGCTCAGCAAGAAGCGGCGAAAGCAGCCTTGGCCTTCTACACTGACGGCGAAAAATAACATCTCTGTCGATTGACAAGATCGTACTCAACTTGCACACTAGACACAAGCAATATATAAAAGAAAGTTACCATTATGCCACCGAGCAATAATCCTGACCCTACACAGCAAACACCTACTCCGACCCCCGAGGTGACACCGCCTGCACCAATTATTTCGTCACAACCGATGACACCTGGTGTTCCACTCGTTGCGAATAAGCCATCACATATGAAATTAATACTTATTATCATTATCGCTGTGCTCATTTTGGCAGGCATTGCTGTCGGTCTCTTCTTGATGCTCGGTAGTAATAGTAAGACTGGTTCAAAATCAGTCATCGATAAGGCAGTTGCAACCGTGACTGCAGGTAAAGATGTCAGCGATCGTTCTGACGGCACTCTTGATGTTAGCTCGAATACGGTCGATGGAAACAAAGGCATCGCCGATCAGACATTGACCGCAAAACTGAATCAACAGGTGAATCTTAAGAATGGCCTGAGCTTGATGATTACGAAAGTTGAACGCAACTTCACTGGATTTGATGCAAAATACTTGAGCGTTAAGTCTGACGAAGAAGTAGTTGCACTGACTTTGGTTGCTGGAAGCCGAAATACTTCAGGTAATGGTGTTCCTAACTCGGCTCTCACTTTGGTATCTCCAAGTAGCGCTAAAATTACTCCAGAATTTGTCTCAAGCCTCGCAAAAGTTGACGGTAAATTCGATAGCGGAAGCGGTATCGATCAGGGTAAACAAGTGAGTGGTCGCGTGCTCTATGTCGTCAAGAAGGACGAAGCTCCACTTACCTTCAAATACAGTGCACAGTACAAGAACTACACGACTGATGCAATTGTGACTATCGCAGCAACTATTAATCTTTAGTAAACTACGGATAACAGATTGACGTACACTTCAAAACAGTGTAGAATTAACCGAGTAGTAAAAATATATTTAAAGAGTTAGTTAAAGGAAGTTTCATTTTATGCTCGCAATTCGTTTGCAACGAGTCGGACGCGCAGGTTACGCAACCTACCGCTTAGTCGTCCAAGAGTCTCAACGCCATCCTTCTAGCGGCCGTGTCGTCGCTTATGTTGGTAGCTATAACCCACACACCAAAGAAGCCACTGTTCAAGTCGAGGCTATTCAGAAGTTCCTCGAGAACGGCGCACAACCAACACCTCGTGTGGTTAAACTTATGAAAGACGCAGGCGTCGTCCTTCCTAAATGGGTTATCGATCCATCAACAAGCAAAACGAAGACAATTCGTCACGCTGACAAGCTTCGTCGTAACCAACCAGCTCCTGAAGTTGAAGAAGTTGCTGAAGAAGTAGTTGCAGAGCCAGTCGCTGAAGCACCTGAAGAGCCTGTTACTGAAGCAGAACCTGAAACCAAAGAATAATCTTAGATTCTTTTCAAAAATAATAATCCTCCAGTAATGGGGGATTATTTTATATACAAAAGTGGGGGGGTGATCCCCGCTCGGCCCTGAGGCAGCGAGCGGGGATCGAACCGAGGGCCTCGACATGAGTCGATCAGGCAGCCAGGAGGTAGCGATCGTAGAGCGCCTTGATCTCAAATGCCTTATCGGCTCCGAGGACTTCGGGCCAGATTGCCGTTGGATAGGTCTGAAGCGTGTTCAGGTAGTCCTGAGCAGCATCCAGCTCTTCCGGCAACCAGTTGTTGTTATTGGCGAGCTGAACCAGCTCGCCGGCGACGATGTCCATGTGGACTCCTTCGGTATACGATCGTAGAAAATCTACGATAACTGATAGATTATACCACTTATGATTAAAAAAGTCAATGAAGAGGAAAGAAAAACATAAGCGTGCTACAATAAAAATACGATATCAGTAGAACGACCATAAGGGGGAATATGTCGACCATTGACCAGCAATTCATAGAATATATCGTAAAATCAGTCGTTGGATACCCTGACGACGTTGTCGTTGACCGTATTATTGATGAGAAAGGCGTATTGCTAACTCTGACCGTCAATCCAGAAGATCTTGGCCGAGTCATCGGTAAACGAGGCGTCACTGCTCAGAGCCTTCGAACGTTGCTCCGCGCACTGGGAACAAAGAACGATGCCCGTTATAATCTGAAAATCGTCAACAATGATGGTGGCCCAACAACAACCATTTCATCAGATGATCGTATCAGCGAAAGTACCGAAGAATCAGCACCAGATGTCGTTGAAGAAGCGCCATTAGACGAGCCTGTGGATAATTCTACGGATGAAGCTGTGGACAAGAGTTCTGACTATTCAAAAAAGACCCGCGCAGAGCTTGCGGAACTCGACGACCTTGATATATAATACTGCTTAAGTTCATAACACTCTTGAACTGCGAGAACAGCTCATGCGAGCAACAAAATACACCATTGTTGAGAGCTTATGTGTACAAAAGACCGCCTTTAGAGGCGGTTGTTTGTTTTCAGACAGCCTGCTCATGTATCGAACATTCGATACGTAAGTTAGCTGCCTGGGGGTTCTTTCGACCCTCAGGAGCTAACGGGAGTGGGCGCAACCGTTTTGCTTCTTTGGGGAGAACCCTCAGACATGAGCCTTTAGGAGCGGCCTTGACCCACCGGAAGTGTCCGTGAGGAGCTGGCGATCCAGCTCCATAGCACCGCGGTGGATGTCGGGAGTGAAATTTGCACGCCACTCCTTGGACATCTTGTGGGCTACTTCACTGGACACGACACAGTAGTCGAGACTCCAGTTGTCGTCAGCGTCCGGCTTGAGGCCGAACTTGATGAGATCGATCTCATCGCGGGCGCTGCCAACGGTACGTTCACCAAAGACCGTAGTCTCAGTAATGCTCGTTACCGTCAGGCTGTAGAAGCTGCAGAACGCAATGTTCTCATCGAGCACCTGGGTGGTGCCGATGGTGTTGTACTTCACAGTGGTGATCGTGTCACCAATGTGCAGGTCGTCGACCGTGAGGGCCGACGGATTGAGTGGCGATGTCAATGTTGCTCCTTGATAGGCTATTGATTGACCAAAACTCTCGTAAGGTCAATTCTTATATTATCACATATTTACATAATCGTCAATCTGCCGTACACTAATACAGATGAAAAAGTTCCAAGTTATTACTCTGTTTCCAGAGATGTTCGACGGCGTATTGAATAGCTCAATGCTCTGGAAAGCGCAAAAAGAAAAACTCGTCGAATTCTCGATGGTTAATTTGCGTGATTTTGGAATTGGTCCACGTCAACAAGTTGACGACACCCCGTATGGTGGGGGTGATGGTATGCTCTTGAAGCCCGAACCATTGTTTGCGGCCGTTGAAAAAGCCAAAGCAATCGACCCAACGGCAAAAGTACTCCTCATGACGCCACGTGGACAGCGCTGGAAGCAGTCTCTTGCTCAAGAGTGGGCTGATGCAGATCAGGGCTATATCTTCATCTGCGGGCGCTACGAAGGCTATGACGAACGTATTGTGAGTCTTGTCGACGAACAAGTAAGTGTTGGTGACTATGTTCTCACGGGCGGTGAGTTGCCTGCGATGACTATTATGGATAGTATTGTTCGTTTAATCCCTGGTGTGCTTGGTGGGGAGAAGAGCGCTGAGATCGAAAGCTTTTCGGACGGTGAAACACTTGAATTCCCCCAATATACGAAACCTTCTGAATTCAGTGGTATGAAAGTCCCGGACGTACTCCTGAGCGGTAACCATGCAGCAATCGCCGCGTGGCGCCACGAAAATTCTTTAAAAGCTGAATAAACAAACCCAAAGAAATACCCGCCAAGTTGGCGGGCACCCTCGTTGTGGTGGATATCGTAGAGCGAGACAGTCACAACATATGTTTTTGTTGGAGTTATGTTTATTTTTGTAACTTTCGCTTGTTAGTACTGTAAAGGAGCACTCTCGAAAGCGCAAGCATAATGACAAAAATAACAACGATTTGCGTACTAGAATGACGGGGTCTATACTGCAAGCATGAGCTTATTACCGAAACCAACCCCTGCACCAACACCGAAAACCAAAGACGTCGCAACGATTGCAACTCTCTACGCTATCATTTTGATTATCTTGTCTGTTACCCAACTCTTTACCTATGAAGATTTCTTGCAACTCGTGGTCAGCTTTAACCTTCCAGGTGGAGAACAATTTAGCTACTTTCTGACATCACTCCTTGTGGTAGCAGAAGTGTTCGCGTTACCATTCCTGCTTCGTTTGTCGCTTAGTAAGGCATTTCGATGGTTTAGTCTCGGGTGTATGTGGCTCGTGCCTGTTATTTGGTTGTTTATTACGTTGTGGCTGGCAGGTAAGGACCTCGATTTCGCCAATATTGGCTTTCTGGGTACTCTCGTAAACATCATGCCGGGCTGGTGGGCTATCTTTATTAGCCTATCGTTTATCATCCTCGCCGCTTGGTCAACGTGGGGTATGTGGCCACTAGGGAAGCCAGTTAAGAAAAAATAGTTGTCGAAACGCTCTCAGCGAAGTATCATAAAGCTATATAACGAAGGAGTTACAGCATGGAGTTTATTAACAAGATCGAAGCAACGGTTGGTGGTTGGGCGAAAAACGTTCCACATTTGCCGCCTGCAGCGCAAAAATGGATCGCCACTAATGTTTGGTGGATTGCGCTCGTCGGTGCAATTCTTACCGGAGTTGCTATGCTATTTTCACTATTTGGCCTTCTCCTTGGTGGAATTGGTGCCTCATACATCTACGTCATTAACCCTTACTACACAACAGTTATCCTGATTTCAGGTATTGTTGACCTCGCATTCTTGGTTGTCCGCGCTATCCTTCTGGGAACTGCGGTGAAACCACTACAGAACAAAAAGCAAAAGGGTTGGGATCTCCTCTTCTTTGCACTATTAGTGCAAGCAGTTGCCATTGTCATCAGCGCAGTCTTCAACCTCGTCGCTGTGAACATCTTAGGATTCATGCTCAGCATCATCTTCGGTGCGGTTGGTGTCGCTGTGACTGCATACTTCTTGTTCGAAATTCACGGACAATTCGCTCACGTCAAAACTGTTAAAGCTAAAGCAACAGCCAAAAAAGCCTAAGTACTTTTACGTCTTACTCTTGAGAGATCACCTCAGTTAGTGTACAATTTGTTGGTGCGCGATGGGATGTCGCCAAGTGGTAAGGCACCAGTTTTTGGTACTGGCATTCGGGGGTTCGAATCCCTCCATCCCAGCCATAGAGAATGACCGTCGAAAGACGGTCTTTTTCTATGGCTCGAGTTGTGGCTCGAACCCCCGAATACTTTTGGAACAAAAGTTCGGGAGGTTCGGTGATCGAAGTGAAATAAAAACGTGTTTACATGTTTTTATGAACGAGCGAGAGAGCAAGCTTGCTTGCGACATCCCTCCATCCCAGCCAAGCTTATTAAATGAGACCCAACCAGGGTCTCATTTTTATTGATAAAAAATGTAACAGGATAACTCGGTTACTTGAAATATGACGGCTTTGTTGTTATATATAAAGATCGTCAGAGATGGAGGTTCAATATGACGACGTCAAGAAGTGACGAACCGACTATTGGAGCGTTTATTCGCTCCGAGGTACCCGATAAAGGAGACAAAGCCCTCGTTCAATATGACGGTGATGTCTACGAGGTTGAGAATATGGGTGTATTTCCGCCCATCACTCAACCCACCGATTAACCCTTCTCACGACGAACCCCTACAGAGTGTTGAGCAATGCTCTTCTCTGTAGGGGTGCTGATTCTTTCATAGCTCGTAATGGCAATGAGCCGCTCAGTCTCCTTAAAATAATATTGACAAAATTTGAAACGATATTATGCATGTATGTATTATATTTAATATTTATGTTATAATATATTTAAATGGAATTCCCTGAAGAGAAGTTTAAACTAGCAAAGGATCGCTACGCTAAAACGCGGGGTGGTTCTTCAAAGTTTCTTTACATTGCTTGCGCTGAATGTGATGAACCGGCAATGATATATCAAAAAGATGGACCAGGCCGCCTCCTTCGTTATTATGCCGACCGCATCGTATGGCCACCTGAATTAGTGAAAGCTCAAATTGAAGTATCTGTTGATTCTATAAAAAAATTTGGCGGATTGGCATGTCATAACTGTCAGAATTCTCTCGGTACTCCTATGGTATATGAGTCTGAGAGTCGACCCGCGTACCGAGCAGTACCGGGTTCAGTTCATGCCTACCGTAGCCCGGCGCAAGCGCTTGCTCGATCAGAATTAGAATAAGTATTTATTTCGTAACGCTGTAGAATGTATTGACGACATCTCGAGCAGCTTCAACTGCAGCACCGTCTCTGTTGACAATGCTAATATCAATCGCTGGATGAATAAACTTTTTGATTGCTAACGAAGCGAGTTCGTCGAGACCTGCTTCAAGACGACCATTAGTATTTCGACCACTTTCGTTCATTCGTTGTGTCCATGCAAGGATAGATTCAGGGTATACGTAAAAGTTTAATGTGTCATATTCTGGTCGAGATAATTTATCGATAGTGGCAAGTGGGTAGTCCAGGATTGGCGTATCTCCCTTTGCAAGAGGTTCGAGGATGCCGTGGAGCGGAGTTCCATACCGAACACCATAAAGATTATTGACGACAACAAATGCGTCGTCAGACTGCATTGCATCAAATTCACCATCTGACACTGAGATCTTATCTGTTTCTTCAGGTCGATTTGCACGCGTCATAATTGGCTTTACATATTCGAGTTTTGTATCCATAAGTGGCTGCATCTCGTGAATAAGCGTTGATTTGCCCGTTGAAGAAGGACCTAATAGGAGAATGAATGTTCGTGCTTTTGCAAGTGCACGTTCACGAGTGTCGGAAATCTCTTTCAGACGTTGTTCTGAAGAAAATGAAAATTCAGTCATTAGAATTGCTTTGCTCGGTTAATACTATCTCGTAGATTTATGATTGATCGACGTGATGCCATTGCTAGGTCTTCACCTTCGAGTCGTTCGGGGTATAGGATGGCTCGTGATGCACTAATCATGAGGCCGTAGCCGTTTGAATCGAGTGTCTGTGGCACGCTATCTTCGAGGCTTCCGCCTTGAGTCCCTACACCAGCAAGAAGTATCGGTGTTTCACCGATAATATCTCGAACACCATCTAGGTTGTCTTTATGCGTCGCACTTAGGACTGGAATGATGTTTCCATTCTCATTCCATTTATCCATACTCTCTTGGAGGATGTAACGCCAAAGGGGATTACCGCCACTAAGCTGAAGATTTTGGATTTCGGCTGATGAAGGATTGGACGTATTGACACAAAGAATAACGACTTTATCCTGCCATCGAGTAAAAGGCTCAATAGCGTCGAAGCCCATGTAGGGATTGAGTAAGACAGCATCTGCATCAAGATTACCAAAAATTTCATCGGCAATTTTATCTGCTGTATGACCGACATCACCAAATTTACCGTCACAAACACGGAGGACATCGGGATGTTCAGCTTTTAAGTGAGCAAAAGTGTTCGCAAGTGCTTTTCGCCCTGCTTCGCCTTGAAAAAAGTTAGAATTCACTTTGAAGTCGACTGCATAGTCTGCTGTAGCATCGATTATTTTTTGATTAAAGAGAGTTATGCCGTCAGCCATATTTTCTCGTCCACCAACTTCTTCCCAGATTTCGTCTGGAATTTTGTTAGTGTCGGGATCAATACCAACTCCAGCCATTGAATCGATAGAGATCCAACGACGGTGGATTTTATTGATTCCAGGAGCGGCGTCTGGGTATGGATTTTCTGCTGAGATAGTCATATTATTCTCCGTCCTCTCCATAATATATACCTCTATGGAGATGTTTTGCAGCAAGGTGGTGCTGAGATCCATTAGTACCCGTAGAATGTGTCGGTCGGCGGGTTACTTGAATACCACCAGCTATTAAGCCTTCGGCTTTTTGGCGATTATCAGTCTGAAGCATAATTGATTTAATACCAATCATACTCAAGATGCGACCAGCACCCTCGTAGGTTCGAATGTCAAAGTCAGGCCCAAGTATTTGCTTCGCAGCAGTGATCGTATCAAGAGGAACGAGATTATCAGAGTTAGTCGCGACATTAATGCCCCGTTTCAAACCTTCGGTTTCCATTTTTGTTGCAGCACCGAAGCCGCGTCCGTCTTGAGATGGTATGTGAATTACTGCGCCATTGCCAATCTCTTGAATGTCGTTCAATGCATGGTGGAGCTGTTCACGACAATCGCATCCACGATCATCATATATTTGCCCAATATCACAACCCGAGTCGATACGCACCAATAAATCTTTCGTTGGCATTTCTTCAAGAGGTCGTGGTGTGAATAATTCGTAGTACTTCCATGGGTCATTCTCGAGGACTAATCCATATGAATGAAGATCTCCACCTTCGAATGGATATTTGCGGGCGTGAATCGTCTCGAGAACACTTGTTTCGGGTAGGTTATCGTCTTGTTCAGACGGTTTACTTAATGAAAGACGAATTTCAGGTTCGTGGAGACCAGTTATCTTGATGAGTTTTTCGAGGTGCTTCTGGCGTTTTTTCTCACTATCGGTTGGAGTGAGGCTGCGTGGGTAATAAGCCATACCAGTGTTGCAGTGACGAATCAAAACGTGTTTTCGATCAGTATCAAACTGGTTCATTAGTTGTGCATAGCCAGGATGTGAAGCAGCAGTCAGTTTGTAGCTGGCTTCATCAATTTCGAGTAACGAAACAGGAAAGTTAGCGGCTATTAACGCTTCTTCAGGAGTGGTGTTTACGTAGAGAAGTTGAAAGTAAGAGAAAGTTTCGCCATCATCAACTTCAACAGGACTCATCCATACGTTTCGATCACCTTGTAAATCGAGAGGACCACCATAGAAATGAGTAACCGATTTATCTTGGAATAGTATCAACCGACTTAAAGATTCACGATATTCATCGCTTATAGGTGGAAAGCCGTTTGGCGTGTGTTGATCGAATTCAACGATACCAGGCAGTTTTACCTCTATATTCATGTACAGATTATAGCATATTTTTGCTTGATATGCAATAACTTATTATTGAATATCTTGTCTTAGACTTTCGATAGCAAGTTGATCCTTGACATGCAAGTGGCAAGAGTCGAGGAAGTGATAGTAATGTCCTACTGGAAGGCCAACACGTTCAGCGATGTAGTGCTGTAATGAAATGAATTCTAACATGTTCATTAATAGTTTTTTGTAAGCGTCTGAAGAATTGGTATGAATATGTAGTTCAAGTGTACCGTGTTTGATTCTTGCCCAGATAATCTGTGTGCACGGTGAGACTTTTTGTCCTTGATCGATAGACTTGTCCCACATAGAAATCTGAGCTTCACCGACAGGATTATTTTGGTCGAGACTTTTAATGAGAAATTCGATCTGCGAGTTCGGTTCGTCAAATGAACGGTGATAGTAAAGTTTAGTCCAATCATGGACGACATTTTCTTCATTTTCGCCAGTATAGATATATCGATTAATAACATCGAGATCACTTTGGGACATTGGGAAACGTACATCTGCGGGTAGGACCAGGGGCTCAGCAATCTCAATGAGTGTTACTTCGTCGCGTAAGTATTTATCGTTACCTGTTTCTGAGCCTTGATCAAGTAAAGCAGTGAACGTTTCGAGCCAAGCTTCATTGGCGCTTATGGTAGAGATATGGATCATACCTCTATTTTATCATGTTAAAAATTATGCGGTATCGCGCAGGGATTAATACCTTTTCGTTGCAAGATTCGTAAAACTGATTGTGAAAACTCTTTTGAGTCTAATTCGCCAGATTGTAATGCAGTCGTTGCACGGGTAATGATCGTCTGAAAATCACTCGCAAGCTCAGGGGTTTGATCGTGTGTTTGAACGATCAGTGCAACATCGATGCCAGCTTGCCATGACTTTATAACGGCATCTTCAAGTGTTCCTGGGACTGCTTGTGCGGTGAGTGAATCACTATAGATAACTGAACCTTGATACCCATAACTTCGAAGGAGTGACACAGCAGTCGGAGACCAAATGGCGGGCTGCCCATCTGTTAAACCTGGGGTGATAGCATTGCTTACCATGACGTCAGGTTTGTAGGTGGCAAGTTGCTGGTAGGGAAGTAAGTCTCGTGTCAAAAGCACGGAGAAAGAATCGGTGGTTGCGGTCATAAAATCAGTATTCCCAGTCGCACTTCCGAGACCGGGAAAATGCTTTACGACTGGTGAGATACCTGAAGTCTGCGCAGCTTTAATTGCTTGCGATGCATAATTCGCCACGACTGACGGGTCGGATGAATACATTCGCCCTGGCAATGGATTTGGTTCGACGCTTGCGACATCAACAACAGGAGCGAAATTGGTAGTGATACCAATACTTTTCAAATACTGCGCGTCACTAAGGTATAGATTGTACGCCCGTGCTAGTGTGCTGTAACTCGCTATATCACTGGCGCCAAGAAAACTTCCTTCAGCTGTGTACCGTTGGACGGTTCCACCCTCTTGGTCCGTCGCGACCGTCGGCGCAAACAGAAAACCGTTTTTAAAATCTTGTAATGACGCCGTCGATATTTCGTTCATAATAATGACACCGCCGATGTTTGACTGAATAAACACTGCTTTCTCTTCGGATAGTCGGTCCTCGTACCCTGCGGCCATTATCTTTTGACCAATTTTTATACTGTTAGGAAAAGCATCGACACAGGCAAGTTGATCTTCGGCTGGCTTTTCTGGGATAGTTGGTGATTGACTTGACTGGGTATCTTTGTTTAAAAAAAGAGTAATGCGTCCGCTCATGAGCAACCACGCGATAACTATTGCTAAGGAAAGGATGACTGCGCCAATAATAATGAGACGTTGTCTGTGCATAGATATTAGTATATGTCACATACTATGTTTACCGAGATTATCTTAATCAAAAACATAAGCCTATACTAAAGAGGTAGTAACTTATTTGAACAAACAAAGTACTATCACAGGTATCCGTAGAAAGGATTTTTTATTATGACAAATACAATAAAAACTGTTTCTTCACCCGAGAGTATCGAAATGATTATGTCATTTCTCGAACACCATACTGAAGGAGTGCTCACCACCATTGACGAAAAGGGTCTCCCGCACGCATCGGTCATCAACGTCCATGTAAAAAGTGATTATGATTGCTACTTTATTGTTAAAACAAATGGTTTTAAATATCATAATTTAAGGATAAATGATTGTGTCGTTTTTGTATGTTTTGACCCGTATAGTCGCGATGAGGTTCAAATAGAAGGTCGTGCACACGAGGTTACTGACCGACAGATTATTGATGAAGAAAAAAAGAGAGTCGAAGCTAATATCACTGCGGATAATAAGCACACACCACCTTATGCTAGTATCCTTACTGATGATTTTGCTGTCTTCAATATTAAACCAACGTTAATGCACACGGTTACGTATATACGAAAAGACAATAAAGTAACGTCATTTCATGAAAAAATTGAATTTGAAGACTAACCAATCATTCCAGCACATCATTTATCAAGATGTTTATGCTTACAATGACGAATCGATCATTATTTGATAATATAGATACATGGCAAGTAGCAGTAAAATAAACAGAATCATAAAAACGAACAAAAGAATCCGCCGAAATGCATTCGGGATACGACTGGTTACGTTTTTGGTCGTCGTCGTGCTCGTTACCGGCATCATGTTCTATCACTTCGTCGAGAAATTATCTTGGCTTAATGCAACATACTTCTCTGTTATGACTATTACTACTGTTGGGTACGGTGATATTTCTCCAACGACTGATGGTGGAAAGATTTTCACTATGGGGTACGTGTTAGTGGGGCTTATTCTCATCGCAGTGCTCGCTAACCTGCTCATAAAGAGTGCGGTCGCGCGACATATAATCAAGTAAGCCTCTTACCTCCAGCATTTTGAGAACAGAGATAATCGTGGTATAAATTGATTATGCATACAATCCAAGAAACACATGAAATAAATACTAAACACCATAAATTGGTGATTCAGAGTTATCGTGCAAAATCAGACGCCAAGCGAACACTTTCTGACAAGTTCGCTGACAAATTAACGGCAAAGTTCGGAACTGTTTTTTTCCTAGCTCTTAACGCACTGTGGTTTTTTGTGTGGATTCCTATCAATATGAATCTTATTCCTGGAATTAAGCCGTTCGATCCTTTTCCGTTTGGTTTACTGACTATGATCGTGTCACTCGAAGCGATTTTCCTGGCGATTATCGTCTTGATTTCGCAGAACCGTGCTGCAAAAGTTGCGGAGCTTCGTGAAGAAATTGATCTTCAGATTAATTCAATTGCCGAGAGCGAAATTACGAAGATATTGGTATTGATGGGAATGTTACTTGATAAGAATGGTATCGAACTTGATGATCCTGACATTGCCGAGATGGTTCGTCCGATCAAGAGCAAAGATATCGAAAAAATTCTCGAATTACAACTTAAGTAAAGAGGTGACAATGACAAAATTCTATCTTCCTGTACTTGCAGGAACGACACGTGAGCAACGTAAGAGCATTTTTGCTGCTCGCCTAGTAGCGGAGGTCGGTAATACTTTTGACGAAGTTGAGACTGAAGTGATCGACCCGAAAGATTTTAATTTCCCCGGTGATGGTAATGACCCAGAAGGCAAAGACTCTCGTTATACGGCAATCACCGAACGTGCTGATGGCTTCTTTGTTGTTTCACCTGAATATAACCATAGTTTCCCAGGATCGCTGAAGCGCATGCTTGATAGTGAGCTTGCAAACTATATACACAAACCAGTTGCTTTTGCCGGTGCTTCGTCGGGCCAGTGGGGTGGTGTTCGTGCAATTGAGGCTTTGGTGAGTAGTGTTCGTGAGATGGGCCTTGTTTCGACTTTTACTGATATGCAATTTCCAAAGGTACAAGAACTTTTTGACGATGATGGCGTTCTTCTAAACGAAGCCTATCGTGAATATGTCAAAGGTGCGTAGATTGAACTTATTTGGATGACAAAGACACTCCAATACGGACGTGAAAACGTCGAGAGCAAACATCACAAAAAATAGGCAAGTAGAAAACTAGTTGTCGACAACTAAACAGGTACTCTGGGAGCTTGCGTCGCCAGTGTAGTACACATATGCCTTTTCTTCTTGGTAGTTCCAGAATTCAACTCTGTTACCACCTGTGCCACAGTCAAGTAAGGCAATGACATTTGGTGATGCCGGTTCGCTGGTAAGTGTTTGGGTGGCAAAGCTAATTCCTGTCGCGACACCGGTTGTTTCATCTTGAAGTTGAGTTGCGTTCTTTGGGTAGGCGCCTTTATTTGCATTGTATGTCTCCACCCACTTCACGACAGCTTGGGCGTTGGCCTGTGCGCTCGTTGTGTTGGCTTTTGCAGTGATGCCATTATATGAGACGATCGTGATAGCGAAAAAGATGCCGATTCCTATAACAGTCATGACGCTACCGATAACTATTCCAGCCAACGCAAGGCCATTTGTAAAGCCAGCTCTTTTTGATTTCGAGAGAGCGATGATTGATACGATCAGTCCTGCAAGAGAGGAGACGAAGGAGAGGATGAATCCTACAATACCTAGTGTTTTGCCGGGGTCTACTTTGGGTGCTGTTGCCATATAATTCCTTTGCTTAAAAGCTTATGAATATATCATAGCACTTCCTAGTAGTCTGCGAGCCGAAGGGCTATACTAGATGTATGGCGAATACATATATTCCGGGGATGTGTAATATTGGTCCGGCGGAGCGACGAATGCGTCGTATCGCTGGTATCTTGGGTGCGGTAGTGACACTCGCGTTACTTGCGCTTCTTGTGGTAAATGATGTTTCAATCTGGTGGCGACTTATTCTTATTATTCCGGCTGCTGGTTCAGCGACTGGTTTCTTGCAGGACGCGATGCATTTTTGTGCGGCATTCGGTATGAGAGGTATGTACAATGTGATCAATAGCGCCGGAGTTGTCGATAATGTCGAGCTGGAAGAGTATCGTTTGAAAGATCGTCGCAAGGCACTGCAGATTGTTTTATTATCCGGCGTGATTGGTATCGTATTTGCAGGACTAACTCTGCTCATTAATGTATAGGAGGAATGATGATTACAGCACTTTCAACGTTTAGCGGTATGTCAGTCGATGACATTAAAAAAGCGCGCGAATTTTATGTGGACACACTTCAATTAACCGTTACTGACGACTCGATGGGACTGCAATTGGAACTCCCAGGTGGCGGCCAACTATTTTTATATGAAAAAGAAGGCCATGTGCCGGCTGAATTTACGACATTAAACTTTGTCGTGGAGAGTATCGATGAGACGATTGATCATTTAGCTGGTCACCATGGTATTAAGTTTGAGATGTATGACACTATGCCCGGTGCTCAAGACGAAAAGGGGATTATGCGTGGTAAAGCTGCCAATCGCGGTCCGGATATTGCATGGTTCAAAGACCCAGCGGGTAATATCTTAGCTGTACTGGAGCCATAAAAACCTAAAACTGATGTCGACTCCAGCTTTGCCTTCACTGAGCCCACTCAGCATCGGCTTGAGAGCCAACGCGTCGGTGAGTTTGAGATGGGTGACCGGCAAGGCGATCGCCAACTCGTTGAGCAGACGTTCCAAAGAAACGTCAGCGCTCCAGACGATGTCTTCAACGGGGTTGAATGACATGTTTACCTTCCTTCGTACATAGGGTGTATGGGGATCCAAACCTTTGTTAGGCCAGGCGAGTACCGAGAAAATCTCGACACTAGTCTGACCTAAACGCTGTTAATGAAAAGATTGCAATCAATCAGGAATGATTATGTCGTTTAATAGGGGTGAGTGCAAGCGGGAGCGTGATGATGAAGTCTGTACAATCACTCTTTGCGGATAATCTGATGGATCCTTTGAAGTGTGTTTCAGTAATTTGTTTTGCGATATATAGCCCCATGCCAGATCCAGCAGCTTTACTGCTCTGGAGGGGTTTAAATAGTTCTTTTCTTTTATCAATACTTATACCTGAACCAAAGTCAATTACTTGAATCTTTAGCTTATTTTTATTAGTAGAGAGTCTAATAATAATTTGCTTAGCAGTAGAGTCGCTGGTATTTTTATATGAATCGATAGCATTATTTACTAATATCGTCAGAACATGAGAGAATCTTATCGCGTCTCCGAATAAATAACTTCCGTTTTTGTTGATTTTTTCCTCAACTACTAACACAACATTCGATTGTTCGATCTTTCTTGATAGAGACTCATTCACTCCTTTAATGATCTTCAGCGCATTAAATCGAGTAGGCATACTCGACTCTTTGATTTGCGCTCTAACTTGATCAATCATCGAGTCAAGATAACTAATACTTTCTTGAACTCTAATTACAGATGATGACTGCTTATGTCTATGTTTCAAGTCATCGACGTCGAGCGTTAAAATACTTAAATAATTTGCTAATTCATGCAGAATAACTGTCGTAAGTTGGCCAAGCTCTGCGAAATGATGTAACTGAGCCATCTCTTTGATTTGCGCTTCACGAAGAGATTTAGTCCGTTCCTCAAGTCTTACTGCGAGAAGATCTCTTTCCTTTTCAAGCTTTGCTTCCGCATCTTTTGCGCGAGATAGTGACCTTTCGACTTGGATACCTGCTATCCAAGCAATGAGAGCAAATATTCCGAATATTATAGCGTAGCTCATTACGTCACCGATACCTGATTCGATCGCGAGAGATGATCGATCTGGCTCAATGATATGAAATGTCGTCACGAGTTGAATGCTTATGAGAAGTGTGATGATGCCAATAGTCACACGCAGTATATATGAGGATCCAAGAAGAATGGCCGATAAGAATATGACAAACGCCATAATCAAAATGCCCACAGGTGCGTTGATACTCCAGGCGACAAGGCAATAAGTACCGACGAAGCTATAAAGGCCTAGAATCATCCAAGCAGCAGCCGCTATGCGCAAATGGTTAATCAATAAACCGGTTATTGACAGGTATGCCAATAATGAGAGACCTATGATAATTCGATTAATCACATACTCGTTATGAAATATCAGTAAACTCAGGACGAGTATAGAAGTAAGACACACCGCTACTAACAATGTTCCAATATAAACAATTTCTACAATGTGTTTGGGTCTCTTGAGGTAATTTCTAATGAGTTGTAGCATTCATTTTTTACCCTAATGAGTCAACTCTATACCCTAAACCGTATGCAGTCTTTATTATCGGTGTAGAAAACGGTCGGTCAATCTTATCTCGTAGATGTTTGATATGAACATCTACAGTACTGATCCAGCTCGTTTTGTCGGCATCCCATACGTGATTCATTATCATTTCTCGAGTAAGAACTCTTCCATGATTAGTAATGAGGTATTCTAATATATCGAATTCTTTTCGTCGTAAATATATTTCCTGACCATCTCTTACGACTTTTCGTTGGTCGATGTTCATAGTTAAGTCTAGATACTCGATGACTGGAGTTGAATTTTGTCGCGATTTTCTTCGACCAAGTGCTTTGACGCGAGCTCTTAATTCGTCTGCATCAAAGGGCTTTGTCATATAGTCGTCAGCACCCTCATTTAAAAGATCAACTTTCGAATTAGTATCGGCATTTCCAGTGAGAATAAGAATAGGGGTATTAATAGATTGTTTCCGTAATTGTCGACAAATCTCCAGGCCTGTCATATCGGGTAATCCAAGATCGAGAATGATCACACCGTAGGTTACTTGAGAAATTTTATCTAATACTTCGTGACCATTTTGTGCAATGTCTACACTATGCAACTTGTGTAGTTTCTCCATAATACGTTCAGCAAGGCGCGCGTTGTCTTCAACTACAAGCAATTTCATGTCGTTATTTTATACCTGTTTAATTTCTAATCCTAGCTTAGAAAATACTTATTAAATAAATATGAAGTTTTTATATATTACCTATTCACGACAGTAAATAGAAGAAGTAGTATCATAGTACTATGACCCAAGAACTCCTTATTCACCTCATTGCCGATGGCGCCGTGATCCCAGTGTTTTTGATTGGGGCCTACGTGTTACTCTTCAAGATTCCAAAAGGCCACCGCTGGGAGTCATACGCCCGTATCATTATGGCTGCACTGACGGCGTATCTTTTTGCTCGCTTTATCGGCACGATTTATCAGCCTGAAGCACTTCGTCCGTTCCAGATTGCTGGTACTGAAGCTGGCGCGCTGTATTTGAACAACCCGGGCTTTCCTTCGGACCATGCGTTATTTGTGACGGTCATTACGGCTGCGGTCTGGTTTGAGACGCGCATGAAGAAGACAACCCTCGTATTGGTGGGCTTAGTGATTTTGATATGTATCGGCCGCGTGATTGCTGGCGTGCACACCCCTCTCGATGTTATTGGGGGAGTCGTGATCGCGCTGGTGGGATCGTTGTGGTATTTCAATAAGACGGGTGGGCAGAAAGTGAAGAAGCATGGCAAAAGTACTCGTTGATAAGGTGGTGGTCACTCGCCCATGGATGGAGTGGTTAAAAATTGTATTGATCGGAGCCGGTATCGGCATCGTGTTCTGGCTACTGACGATTATGTTGACGCGCTATGTCGTCGAACCGTTAACCTGTAAGAATATTGCCGATGCGGCGAACTGTGTGAATGCGTCGTCGCTGGCAGGGAATATTGCGACGGTCATCACCGCATTGGTGGCGATCTTGATCTTGATTCGGATGCGCGTCATTCAGCCAGTTATCTTGGCGGTAGGCACAGCGGCACTACTATGGGATCTGTCCGCGTGGTTCTCTGGGCTTTTCTGGCTTGAAGCCTTTGGTTGGACGATTTTGCTCTATGGATTATGTTTCGGACTGTTTGCCTGGATCTCTCGTTATTCACGGCTACTTTTTGCGGTGATTATTAGTCTCATGATCATCTTGATTATCCGCATTGCCCTCGTGCTTTAAGGTATACTAGAGCTATGGAACAAATCTTGTTAATCATTCTTTTAGTTGTGGTGGTCGGGCTAGCCTTTGCCCTGTTCTTTATTACCCAACGTCTGCGCGATATGAAGTCGAGTGGAGGAGTGGAGATGTTGAAGACCGACGTGACGGAACTGAACCGCACCATTACCAACCTTCAGAGCTCACTGGGTGACAAACTAGAACGCAATGCCACCAATATGCAGACTTCAATGCAGAAGCAGCTCTCTGAGAGTGTGAAGCTGGTCAATGACGTCTCAACGCGTCTCGCCAAGCTCGATGAAACGAACCGGCGCGTCGTGGATGTGGCCGATGAACTGAAGACCTTGCAGAATGTCCTGCAAAACCCGAAGCAACGTGGGGTCTTCGGTGAGTACTATCTCGAATCAGTCATGCAAAACATCTTGCCGACCAAAAATTATCAGATGCAATACAAGTTCCGTGATGGCCAGATCGCCGACGCGGTCGTTTTCCTAGATAAAGGCATGATTTTGCCGATCGACAGCAAGTTTAGCCTCGAGAACTACAATCGTATGGTGTCGACGGGTACAAAGAGCGAGCGTGAAGACCTATTGAAGAAAGTCCGTAATGACCTCAAAGCTCGCATCGATGAGACGAGTAAGTATATTCGTCCAGCTGAGAACACGATGGATTTCGCCTTCATGTTCATTCCGAGCGAATCGTTGTACTATGACCTGCTGATTGGAGATGTCGGGACTGGCTCGTCTGCCCGTGACCTGATCGAGTACGCCTTCCAAGAAAAGAAAGTTATCATCGTCAGCCCGACGAGCTTCATGGCGTACCTTCAGACCGTTCTCCAAGGCCTTCGTAGCCTCCAGATCGAAGAGCAAGCCAAAGACATCCAGATTCAAGTCGGCAAGCTGGGGCGTCATATCAGCACCTTTGATAGCTTCATGAATAAGCTCGGCAACTCACTCGGTACAACGGTCAACCACTACAACAACGCGCACAAAGAACTCGCGAAGATTGATACTGACGTCACGAAGATTGCAGGCAATGTGAAATCGGTTGAACCACTTTTGATTGATAAGCCGCGAGTTGATGAAGAATAGCAGTAAGATAATAAAATTATGACAAGCAAAAAAAATACACAGCGTATTACTCCTAAGTCACTCAAGCAGTTGTCGTTCGTATTCTTAATCCTTACACCAGTAGCCTATGTTGTAAGCGGGCTTCTTCTTAGTCTGGTGTCATGTCACTTTCAATCTTGTGGATATACGACATTCGCTATTGCAGCGTATGCACTATATATTTGCTTGATACCTCTCATCTTGAGCGGTGTGTTCTTTATGGTCGCTTTCTTGGTTAAAAATAAGTCAAAATAAAATACCCCGCACCATCTTGCGGGGTATTTTGTCATAAGTAACTAACTACTTAGTTGAACGGCCACGGTGCAGGTCATACAGAATGAATCCGATGATTGAACCGATGACTGGTGCAAGCGCGTAAATCGCGTATGACCAGATGTGTGGCGTGTAAGCTTGCAACGAGATTGCAACAGCTGGGTTGATGATGGCGTTCGCACCAACATAACTTGCAGCGCTGACGGCAACCATCAATGCGATGAAGATGCCGAGACCAGCAGTGAATGCTGCGGCAACACGGTCTTGTACTTCGCGAGTTGCGTTAGCAATAGCGAATCCTAGGATCGCTGTACCAAGCAATTCAGCAAAGAAGACGTACCATTCTTTACCAACCAACAGGCTGATGTCTGCGGCCTTGAAGAGCGCAGGAGCTGTTTGGCCGAGTGCTGCTGAGCTTTCGCTCACGGCAGTTGCTCCACCTAGGAATGCGCTAAGCACAACGTAGGCGAGGATTGCACCGAGTAGTTGAGCTACGATGTAACTAACTGCACGAAGCCATCCGATGCGACGAGTCACCCAAGCACCAATAGTGATTGCTGGGTTAACGTGTGCACCAGAGATTGCACCGACTAACAGGACGATTCCTGTTAACGCGAACAGGACAAAGATGGGTTGTCCTTGACCGGCGATGACAACTGCAGCAAATAGGAATGTTCCTACGAGCTCAGCGCCAAGTGATCGCCAGAGTGATACTGAACGTACTGATTCTTGAACGTGTCCCACAAAGGTGTTCCTTGTGGCGGTGGCAGGAGCTGACGTCACAGACTTAGTGGTCTTTTTTGCCCCGGCAGATTTTCGCACGGGTGCTTTTTTGGTTGAAGTAGCGGCTTTAGTAGCCATATGTTTCCCTCCTTATAGTCAACATGGTTACAGTATAGCATAAACCCTTTGCGCATAAATCTGGTGATATACTGAGAGCATGTCTCTATTTATTCGCCAAGATGAAAACCGTTCTGAACTTCAAAATCGTATTGCGACCGAACTGCAAGAGCGCGCTCGTAATAAAGCCCGCGAAGATGAACTGCCTGATGGCGTCGAAGATTCCCAATTTATTAAAGGAACCACACAAACAACCAAGCTCGGTTGGGTATGGGTGGTTGCTGGACTTATCGTCGTCGGACTCGTTGTTGCTATTATCATCAGATCACTGTAGCGATCTGATTCAATCTTTCGTATAATAACTACTAGTTATGCCAAGCACTGATATTGATGCAGTACGTACCTCATTACTCGAGAGGGTGGAAGCAAGCGAGACTCCTCGTGATATTTTACGTGCACCCGAATTTAAAGATCTCTATGCGGCGATCGGCTCACTCAGTCCTGAAGAGCGTGGTCCGTATGGCAAAGCGGTCAATGCGTTGAAGCAAGCGGTCGAAGCAGCGGTTGAAGCGCGCGAGAATCTTATTGAGCAAGGCGACATTGTGGCGATTGATGTCACAGCGCCCTGGGATGTGAATGGCTCGCTCGATTCATTACTCCCGACTGAATATGGTTCACAACATCCTTTGACCAAAGAACTCGACACCGTTGTCGATATCTTTACCCGCATGGGCTTTGAAGCGATTGAATCTCGTCAGATCGACGACGACTTCCATATGTTTGGCGCTTTGAACTTCCCTGAAAATCACCCAGCTCGCGATGGCTATGATACCTTTCGTACCGAAGAAGGTTTTATTCCTCCTGCCCATACTTCGACCATGCAACATCGTATTTTAAAGGCAGGTAAAGAAAAACTCGAGGCTGGTGGTCAGATTGCTGCCATTAGTTATGGCCGTGTGTTCCGCAACGAAGACATCGACGCGACGCACGAGCACACGTTTTATCAAGTTGAAGGCGTGTTCGTCAGTGAAACGGCAACGCTTGGTGATATGCTCGGGACGCTTCGGAGTTTCTTCGAAGTTTATTATGGTCAGAGCCTTCGTATTAAAACGCAGCCCGCATACTTCCCATTCGTCGAACCTGGTCTTGAGTTTGCGATTGAAAAACCAGCTGCACTTGGTGGCAAAGACGGTGAGTGGCTCGAAATGCTTGGTTGCGGTATGATCCACCCGAACGTTTTATCAGAAGCGGGAATTGATCCAACTAAGTATCAAGGATTTGCTTGGGGTGGTGGTGTTGAACGACTCGTCATGCTGAAGTACGGCATTGAGGATCTTCGTCACTTTGAGTCAGCAAAATTAGCATTTTTGAGGAAATTCGCATGATCATTTCACTAAACTGGCTCAAGAAATTTGTTGATATTGATCTTCCTGTTGATGAACTCGCAACCTTAATCGGTGCGCGTCTCGTTGAGATTGAAAGTATTGAAGACCTCAGCGAAAAATACAAAGACGTTATTGTCGTGAAAATTGTTGAAGCATCTGACGTTGAAGGCAGCGACCACCTTCATCTCACAAAAGTTGACGATGGTGGCATTATGAAGAGTGTCGAACGTGACGCCAGCGGGTATGTCCAGGTTGTCTGTGGCGCTCCGAACGTTCGTGTGGGTATGTTGGCGGCGTGGCTTCCACCTTCAAGCACTGTTCCAGAAACATTTGGTGACAAAGAACCATTCGTACTAGGTACTCGAGAGCTCCAAGGCTACAAAAGTAATGGTATGCTTGCCAGTGCGAAAGAACTTGATCTGTATGAAGATCACGACGGTATCTTGGAAGTTGATAAAGAAACACACCCAGGTACGAGCTTTGCCGAACTATATGAACTCAATGACTACTTATTGAATATTGAAAACAAATCATTAACTCATCGACCTGATGCGTTTGGCATTGTTGGTTTTGCCCGCGAAGTTGCGGGTATCCAAGGCAAGCAGTTTACGACACCCGCTTGGTTGACTGAACTTGAGCCTTCATTTGTGACAGACGGTTCTGTCGAAACTCCTGTGGTGATAATTGATGATCCGACGTTGTCTGATCGTTTCCAAGCGATTGTCTTAACTGATGCAAACGAAGCAGCTCAGTCTTCGGTTCAGATCCAAACGTACTTGTCTCGGAGCGGTATTCGTCCGATTAGTGCGGTGGTTGATGTGACGAACTATATGATGCTTCTGGCAGGTCGTCCGCTGCACGCCTTCGACTATGATAAATTCCTGACTGTTGCTGGTGATACACCAGAAGTTCACGTTCGTTTGGCGAAAAAAGGTGAGACGCTGAAGCTTCTTGATGGTAAAGTGTTGCAACTCGACCCTGAAGACATTGTGGTCGCGGCCGGTGACACGCCTGTGTCTCTCGCTGGTGCAATGGGTGGGTTTGATACAGAAATCGATTCGACGACAAAGCGAATCATGCTAGAATGTGCCACCTTTGACTTGTATCGCCTTCGAAACATGCAAATGCGTCACGGTATTTTCACTGAAGCAATTACTCGTCTGTCAAAAGGATTGCCGGCACCACTTGGTGCACCAGTTTTGGCTGAAAGCGTCAAAATGATGACGCAGCTTGCTGGTGCGAAAGCAGCCAGTGCGGTGGGAGATGCCTATCCTGGCCACCATGACCCGTTGGTTGTTGAGATTAGCGAAGCACGTATTAATTCGATCCTTGGCACCGAATTTACCGCTGCAGACATTAAAGAATTATTAGAAAATGTTGAATTCAATGTCGAAGTGAAAGATCTCGTCGCCTCGGTAACAGTTCCGTATTGGCGTAATGATATTCATATTGCTGAGGACGTTATCGAAGAAGTCGGTCGACTTCTCGGGTTTGATTCAATCAATCCAACACTTCCGATACGTGATTTCACTGCAGTGATTCCTGATCGTTTTGATCAACTTCGTACTTTCCTCCGGACTACTCTTGTACGCGGTGGTGCCAACGAAGTGCTGACCTATAGCTTTATTCATGGTGATGTTATGAAGAAAGCTGGTCAAGATCCTGAACAAGCCTACCGTCTGACGAATAGCATTAGTCCTGACCTGCAATATTACCGTCAAAGTTTGATCCCGAGCTTACTCGTGAATGTTCACCCGAATATCAAAGCTGGCTATGATCATTTTGCGTTATTCGAACTCAATAAATTCCACACTAAAGGTATGGGGCTGACTGACGAGAACGTACCAAAAGAACTCGACGGACTGTCGTTCGTCATCTCAAGTAGCAAAAAGAGCAAGAGCGCAGCCTATTATGAGGCGAAACGTCACCTCGAGTATCTTGCCGCTTCTTTGCAACTCGAATTTGTCTATGAGCCACTTGAAGTTGAATCAGAATTCCCGGTATCACAACCATTTGAGCCGAGTCGTAGTGCTCGTGTCTGGAGTAAAGATACGCATGAACGAATTGGGGTGATTGGTGAATTTAAACGATCGGTCCAAAAAGGATTTAAACTTCCCGAACACACCGCTGGATTTGAAATTTCGCCACGAACTATTTCAAAATTAATGGAAGCGAATGGCTATCACTACGAGGCGGGGAGTAAGTACCCTGGAACCGAGCGTGATATATGTTTCCAAGTCGCCAATGATATTCAGTACCAACAAGTTGTTGATAGTGCGAACGAAGGATTGAAAGATTCATCACTCATCACCTCGATTGTTCCTGTCGATATCTATCAACCAGAATCTGGTGAAACGAAAAATATAACGATTCGCATTAAACTCGGTTCATACGACAAGACGTTGACGAGCGAAGAAGTGAGTACGCTCATTGATACAGTAACGAAGAACGTGACAAAAGCACTCAACGCCACCGTTGTTTAATAATTCTTTGCTATAATTAAGAGAGTTAAAAGTTGGGAGACAGAAGTGGCTACATCGCGTGCGCAGCAAATTGGAATTTGGGTTATTGCCGTCGTCTTGACGGTTGGAACAATTGGAACATTTGTCGTTATGATTTTATCAACGAACAACTCGAAGTTGGATGCGGCTCGAAAGACTGATCTAACGAATCAGTATCAGACAGAGTATGCAGCTTATCAAAAAAAGGTAGCGGCTCAAAGTACTGAACTTTCGACAAAATACTTTGCTGATTTTAGTCAGTATTCGTCTCGTCCCGCTGTTTTTGATAAGACAGGAGTGACTGAGCTTAAGACTGAAGACCTTAAAGTCGGAGACGGCGCTGAACTTACCGCGAGTTCAACCTTTACTGCCTATTACATTGGCTGGACTCCGGATGGTGTTGTCTTCGATCAATCGATTGATGGAGATAAGCTAAAGGTACCGTTTGCTGCTTCTCCAGGTGGTGTTATCCCGGGCTGGACTGAGGGTGCCGTTGGTATGAAAGTCGGTGGCGTTCGTGAACTCACGATCCCGTCTGACAAAGCATACGGTGCAACGGGAAGTGGCGATAAGATCCCTGCCAATACGCCATTGAAGTTTATTATCATGGTCATTCCAACACCCGAAACCATCGTGGCTCCAACGCCTTCAAAAGAATTATTAAAACTGTACGGCCAATAAGCATTAGTGCTATACTATATATAGTAAAGGAAATTCTATGACTAAAGACATTCGCGACGTAATCATGATCGGTGCTGGCCCAAGCGCACTCTCGGCTGCTATCTACACGACTCGTGAAGATATTGATACCGTTCTCTACGAAAAATCAGCGATCGGGGGCTTGGCTGCTATTACTGATATCGTCGATAACTACCCTGGTTTTCCTGAAGGTATCGCAGGCCTCACACTAGCTGGTCACCTTGAAAAACAGGCTGAACGCTTCGGCGCTCAGATTGAATTTGGTGATGTCTCAGCAATTCGCGATGAAGGTGATGTCAAAGTCGTCGTCGTTGATGGCGCTGATGTGAAGGCGAAGACTGTTCTTATTGCCACAGGTAGTGATTACAAGAAAATTGGTGTTCCTGGTGAGGCCGAGTTCTACGGACGAGGTGTCCACTACTGTGCCACCTGTGACGGCGCATACTACCGTGATAAAAAACTCGTCGTCGTTGGTGGTGGCAACTCTGCATTACAAGAAGCACTTTTCTTAACTCGTTACACAACTCATATTGATCTTCTGGTTCGTTCGACCATCAAAGCGAGCGAAGTCTTACAACATGAAGTCCAGAAATGTGTCGACGAAGGAAAGATTACAATCCATCTAAACACAACGACTGAAGAGATTGTCGCGACCGATGGTCGTGTCAGCGCAGTGAATGCCATCAAGAACGGTGAAGCAATTACTTTTATTACAGATGGTGTTTTTGTGTTTGTTGGTCTGATGCCAAATACTCAGTTCCTCGAAGGAAGTAGCATCGAACTTGATGAAATCGGGTTGATCAAAACTGACCGACATCTTCAAACGAATATACCTGGTGTGTTCGCGAGCGGTGACGTTCGAAGCGGTGCTACAGCACAAATCGCGAGTGCAGTGGGTGAAGGCGCAACTGCAGCACTTTCAATTCGTGAATACTTAGACGCACAAAAACACGGCGCTTAAGCGACGTATTCTCCTAAAAATTTTTCTAGCTGAGATATTACTTTTGGATCTTTTGTTTCGAGGGCTACTTCGCGTGTTCCGAAGAGTACACCAGTGTACGCAAAGTTATGGGAACCAGTGATAGCTCTTTTTGAACCATCCGGCATGGTGAAAATGATGAACTTTGCGTGTAGATATTCTTTTTTCGTATATATTGTTTTGATGCCACTAAATAGCGAACCAATCTTCAGCATAACTCGATTGATAAACTCGGCTTGTTCAGCACGATTGAAATAAAATTGCGTCGGTTTAGATTTGAGAATACGAGCGAGCTTTCCTGTCGGTCCATATTGAGAAACAAAAATGACTTCTTCAGCTTCGCGGCCTAATTCACACGCGCGTCGGTAGATAACTGACTTTGTGACAATACCTCCATCGATGAGGAGTTTGTCTTCACCTAAGGCGAAGGTAACACTTGGGTAGTTGCTCGCTGTGCGCTCGGCTTTCATGATGCGTTCTTGCTCACGACCTAAACGGTCGGCGAGACGTGGATTGTTTTCGGCTTTAAACATGTAATCAATATTAGCGATGCCGCCTTCGTACATATTGACGCCACCGAAGGTATAGCTCGTATCATCGATAACGCACCATTTGTCGTGGGTGCGTCCTGTGAACACGCTACTGCGAGCACGTCCAAGCCAGTGGAAGGTGACGCCAGCTGATCGCAGGCGTTTGCTCATTTTGGTCGCAAGTCGACTGTTGGCACTGTAGTACTTTATGGGAAGATAACTGCCACTTACTTCGCCGTAAGTGAAGACGTCAGCACAGACAGTCACGGGTACTCCACGACGTGCTGCTGCTTCGAGCTCCGCGATTAATTCGTGTGTCGCGGGGTGATCGGCAATAACCATCGACATCAAAAAAATACGCGTTGTGGCATTTCTCATATCGGCGGCAGCTTGGCTGACGTAGGCTGGTGGAAGCAATAATTTCATAATGGTCTCCAGCGATTATATATCTATCTGACGAAAACTGGTAAAATATCAGATATAGAATGAAAAAGGAGAAATTCATGACAACTTATGCTGACGTACATACCGGTGACATAAAAAAGGGCCAAGTGAACGTTATTATCGAGATTCGCAAGAACGAACGAAACAAATACGAGTTTGATAAGGAAACGGGTCGTTTGTTCCTTGATCGTGTCAATGGAACGACCCTAGGCTACCCAAGTGACTATGGATATATTCCTGGTACTTTGTGTGAAGATGGTGACCCACTCGACGCACTGCTTATTATCGACGAATCTGTTCCTCACGGGACTGTTGTCGCCGCGCGTCCGATTGGCGTGTTGTATTTCGAAGATGACGGCGAGATGGACGAAAAACTAATTGTCGTGCCAACTCACGATGTAAGCAAAGACCATATTAAGGATCTTGCCGATCTTGGTGCAAACTTCCAAAAAGTCATCGAGCATTTTTATACTCACTACAAAGACTGGAAGAAAAACTGGACAGGTGTTGACGCAAAACTCAACGGTTGGGGTGACGCTGCGGCTGCTTGGAAAGTAGTGCACGAGTCTATCGAGCGCGCAGCAAAATAATGAAAAAGTTTCGCTCCTCAAAAGCGTTGCTCATCGATGCCGATGACAATGTTCTTGTTCTATGGAGGAGCGAAAGTCATCCTCGCTATGCACACTATCCTGATCTTGCTGGCGGAATGATCGAAGACGACGAGTCGCACAAAAAAGGTGTTGCTCGTGAGATCTTAGAAGAAACAAAAGTGGTGATTAGCTCCAAAGATCTTGTGTTGGCGGATATGTATACCCACTCTTACCACATGGTATTCGTAAAAATGGAGCGTTCGCTCTATGCGGTTCGATTGAAGACACGTCCGGAGATTTCAATTAGCTGGGAGCATGATCGTTACGATTGGGTTCCGCTCAAAAAAGTAAAAGGTCTGGAAAAATCAGTTCAAAAACAACTTGATCGTGCAATAAAAAAAGGCTTTTTCGAAACGTTTTAGTCCCGCATCATTGCGATCATTACGTGATCGCCATCGATATCGCGATTTCCTTTGAGAAATTCACTATATGAGAAATAGTTCGGGTCTTTGGTTGAGTCTGCAGAGTTGTCGGTTATATTCTTCGGATTAATACCAGCAGCATCTAATTGTTCAAAGGTCGCTTCTTTCATTCCCTTATTATCAAGTGCCCAGATAGGGTAGACATCTTTTCCTGGAGCAGGCGTTAACCATACAAGAATGTTTGATGGATCACTTTTGTAGTGATCTTTTAAATACTCAACAGATTTGATCGCGCCCTGTTGTTCGAGGCTGTGACGGCCAAGATGGCTCACCATGAGGACGCTGTGCTCTGGATCATAAAATGTTGCACCGACACAATCAGCAACAGGTAAAAATAATGCATGGTTTGTCTTTGTCGTCACGAGTGCATCGGCGATTTGTGCGTCATCATCACGCATGCCGTTTCCTTTTTGTTGGTCTGTTACTTCAGAGTAGCGACAATAGTTGGTGTCATGTTCGACTGTGGCCCGAACAAGCATATTGATATTCAAACGAGTCGTTTGTTCCATAGAAATAGTATGTCGTGCGAGATAGCGTTCACGGTTGGCGATGATCTCAGGATCTTTGGGATCATGGCGATTGTAAATACTGCCATCGGCAACAGTCGATATATCGATGACGAAATGAGTCATTATTTCTTTTTCCGTAATGTTTTTTCGCGTATGATTGCGGCGGCATGACCAATACTTTCAATGATACCGAGTTGACGGAGTTGCGCGCGAAGTTTTCCCTTGGCGTGAGTCGTCGTGACAAGCTCTAGCCAAGAGTGCTTTGGGCCAGAAGTTTTGCGGGTCATCACTTCGACAATATCACCGTTATGAAGGGGTTTATCAAAAGGATGAATCACTCCGTTTGCCTTGAAACCATTGGCGTGTCGTCCGATGTCACTATGAACGAGATATGCAAAATCAAGCGGGAGCGCGCCCTCGGGCAAGTTGTAGATATCACCCTTTGGTGAGTACACAAAAATACGATTACCAAATAAGTCCACATTTAGTTGGTCATCAGGGATCTCATCACCACTTCGTAGTTTGGTTGCGATTTCTTGAAGTTGAGTGATCCATTGCATGTTGGCAGGTAATACGGCTGTTTTTTTACGAGTGTAATCTTTAGAATTTTTTTGTTCGTGATAATGGAAACTTGCGGCGAGTCCACGTTCAGCAAATTCATGCATATCGTACGTGCGGATCTGGAATTCAATAATTTGTTTCGAGGGAGTGATGACCGTTGTGTGGAGACTTTGGTAGCCGTTTGGTTTTGGTGCAGCGATATAATCCTTAATACGTGCCAACATTGGCTGGTAGAGCCCGTGAAGGATGCCAAGGACACGGTAACAGTCTTCGTTTGTCTCAACAATAATACGCAGAGCCATCAAGTCGTAGATATCATCGATGCTACCATCGACTTTCTTTAACTTCTTATAGAGACTATAAATTCCCTTAACGCGACCATTGATCTCAAACTTTATATTTTGTGCTTTGAGCGTTTTGTCGACCTCATCGCGCACAAGCCCTAGTTTACGAGTGCTTCGACCCAGACGTTTACGAATAAGATTGTGTAGTTTTTTGTATTCGGTTGGATCGAGGTAGCTAAAAGCGAGTTCTTCAATTTCCATACGGACGCGTCCCATACCAAGCCGGTCAGCCATTGGGCCGAAGACTTCGAGGCTCTCACGGGCAATCTTCGTCTGTTTGTCTTTGGGCATGTATTGAAGCGTTTGAAGGTTATGAAGTCGATCGGCGAGCTTGATGATAATAACGCGAACATCTTGGCCAACTGCAATGAGAAGTTTTGAGAGATTTTCTTTTGTTTGCGGGAGGTACTCGGCGAGGTCTTGCATTCCCGAGCGAGCTTGTGACACCTTGGTGACCCCATCAACCAAAAATGCGACATCGTGGCCAAAAAAATTCTCAACTTTTTCAAGGGTAATATCAGTATCCTCGACGGTATCATGAAGGACACCAGCTAACACACTATCAATATCCATACCCCAGTCGATCAACGTCGATGCGACAGAAAGTGGGTGGGTGACATAGGCTTCACCACTTTTTCGTTTTTGACCTTTATGCGCTTCGGTCGCAACTTCGATGGCATGCTCCAATTCCTGCACCTGGTCTTCTTCGTAGTGCGGAGCTGCTTTTAGGAGTAGTGCCTCTTTTTTCATGTACTTAGTATAACGAAATACTTTGACTTGAACACTAAAACCCCTATACTTAAAACAGTTATGTTTAACACTGTAAGGAGCGGGGTACAATGAGTAAAACGAAAATTGGTATCAATGGGTTCGGACGCATCGGACGAAATGCCTTTAAGATCGCCTTTGATCGCAGCGACATAGAAATTGTCGCGATCAACGACCTGACTGACACAAAGACGCTTGCATACCTTTTGCAACACGATTCAAACTATGGCGCATACAAAAACAAAGTCACCTTCGACGACACGAATCTCATCGTTAACGGTCAGCACATCAAAGTATTAGCTGAAAAAGATCCCGCAGCACTTCCATGGGGAGACCTGGGTGTTGAACTCGTCATCGAGTCAACCGGACGCTTCACAGAAAAAGAAAAAGCAGAGCTTCACATTCAGGCTGGTGCAAAGCGCGTTGTTATTAGTGGTCCAAGCAAGAGCGACGGCGTTGATACGATCGTTCTTGGTGCAAATGAAGATGCAATCGAAGGTTCGAGTACTGTGGTGAGCAACGCGAGCTGTACCACCAACTCACTCGGCGCAGTTATGGCAATTCTTGATGCAGAATTTGGTGTAGAGAAATCACTCCTGACAACTGTTCACAGTTATACCGCGAGCCAAGCATTGCAAGATGCACCATCAAAAGACCTTCGTGAAGGTCGTAATGCAGCCGAGAACATTGTTCCGACAACAACCGGTGCAGCAATTGCCGTCACTAAGACTTTGCCACAACTTGTGGGTAAGTTTGATGGACTGAGCATTCGTGTCCCAACCCCAGTCGTTTCACTTAGTGACATTACCGTCCTTCTGGGTCGTGATGCAACGGTCGAAACTATTAACAATGCATTCAAAAAAGCTGCTGCTGAACCGTTCTATCAAGGCATCCTAGGTGTCAGTGAAGAGCCACTCGTGAGCCGTGATTACATTGGTAACAGTCACTCTGGTGTAGTTGACTTACTACTCACTAAAGTTGTTGGTGGTAATCTTGCGAAGATCATGGTCTGGTACGACAACGAATGGGGCTACAGTAACCGCCTCGTAGAATTGGTTGCCGACATCGGAAAGACCTTGCAGAAACAGTAGTATAACGCTTATACTTTAAAGTACTATGAAGATCTTTTTGGGCAGCGATCACAACGGGTTTCATTTGAAGGAGGATATCTTTGCCTACCTTGCAAAACATGATTACGATGTTGTTGATGTTGGCGATAAAGCTCTTGACCCGAATGACGATTTTCCTGAATTTGCTCAAGCCGCTGCCATTAAGATTCTCGGTGAACCTGATGGCGAGGCTCGGGCAATTTTGCTGTGTGGTGGTGGTCAAGGTATGGCTATGGCTGCCAATCGTTTCCACGGTATCCGTGCCAGTGTGGTCTGGGATGCTTTTGAAGCAAAGATGACGCGTAACGATAACGACAGTAACGTGCTGTGCTTGCCGTCACGTGTTCTCGAAGATGGCGACTGGGAAGGCATTATAGAAACATGGCTCAGTACGCCTTTTGCATCAGCACCGAGGTTTAAACGTCGTAACGCGCAAATTGACGGGTTGATGTAATGAGTATTATCGCACCGGCTATTACTGTTGAGACCGCCGAACAATACAAGATTGGTGTCGAACGCATTCAGGGTTTTGCCCAACGCGTTCACATTGATATCAGTGATGGAGAATTTGCGCCATCATTTCTTTTGGCCGAAAACCAACTATATTGGCCACAGAATTGGCAAGTTGATATTCATGCCATGCTAGCTCGTCCCTCTGAACATATCGCCGCACTCATTGCATTGAAGCCGAGCATGATTATATTTCACGCCGAGATCAAAGAAGATCGTGCGACATTGATTGCTCAGATTAAAGCCGCGGGTATTAAAGCAGGTGTGGCTCTTTTGCGCTCAACAGTACCCTCGTCAGTCGATAATATTATTCGTTTAGTTGATCACGTGATGATTTTCTCCGGCGAATTGGGCAAGTACGGTGGCATTGCAAGTTTGATGCAGGTTGAAAAGATTCGTTTGATTAAAGCGATTAACCCAGAAGTAGAAATCGGCTGGGATGGTGGTGTCAGTATTGAAAACGCATATACGCTAACCCAAGGCGGAGTTGACGTCTTGAATTGTGGTGGTGCGCTGGCGAATGCACCAGATCCGGCTGTAGCCTACGAGGCTTTGGTAAAAGAAATTAATAAACACGGAGTCATCTAATGGTCCAGCTCACAATCCCACAACTCGAACAAAAAGCACACGACATCCGAGAGGACATTCTTCGTATGCTCGAAGCTGCTGGGAGCGGACACAGTGCTGGCCCATTAGGTTTAGCCGACATTTTTGCTGCGCTCTATTTCAGCATATTGAATATTAAACCCGAAGAACCCGAATGGGCTGATCGAGATATTATTTTCTTGAGTAATGGACACTGTGTCCCCGTTCAATATGCCTCAATGGCCGAAGCGGGCTTCTTTGATAAAGAAGAACTTTTGACACTCCGTAAACTTGGTAGCCGTCTTCAAGGTCACCCTGAACGAGAACGCCTTCCGGGTCTCGAAAATACAAGTGGTCCACTCGGGAGTGGATTATCACAAGCAGCTGGGTACGCGTACTCACTTCAATATATTGACGATATAACACATCGGTTTGTGTATGTCGTTATGGGTGACGGTGAACTCGACGAAGGGAATATCTGGGAAGCCGCAATGTTTGCTGGTAAGAACAAACTTTCGCAACTCGTCGCTTTTGTTGATCGTAATAATATTCAGATTGACGGCAGTACTGAGGATGTTATGCCTCTCGAGGATCTACGCGGTAAATGGGAATCATTTGGTTGGCATGTGCTCGAGATTGATGGTAACAACATCGAGAGCATCCTCAACGCAGCTAGTGAAGGTCGCGCAGTCACAAATCGTCCTACCGTTATTATCGCTCACACTATTCCAGGTAAGGGTGTCGACTTTATGGAATATGATTACCATTGGCACGGCTATGGAAAATCTCCTGAGGATTACAAGAAGGCACTTCTGAAATTGAGGACACTTGATGGAAAGATCAGCCATGAAGGAGAAGGTGTATGAGTGACTATAGTCTGAACCCAAACGTATTCAACGACGATGTCGAACAGGAACCAACGCGAGCAGGTTTTGGTCGTGGACTCAAAGCCGCTGGTGAGGCCAATGAAGCGGTCGTTGCGCTTTGTGCAGACCTGACCGAAAGTACACAAATGCATTTATTCCGTGACGCATTTCCAAAACGATTTATTGAAATTGGTGTTGCTGAGCAAAATCTGGTGACTGTTGCGAGTGGTATGGCTCGGGCAGGTAAGATTCCATTCACGAGCAGTTACGCAGCCTTTAGCCCTGGGCGAAACTGGGAACAAATTCGCACCACTTCAGCACTCAATAATCAACCGGTAAAAATCGTTGGTTCTCACGCTGGTATCAGTGTTGGTCCTGACGGCGCTACTCACCAAATGCTTGAAGACATTGCATTGATGCGTGTATTACCAAATATGATCGTTGTAGCGCCTGGTGATGGTATTGAAGCTGAGAAAGCGACAAAACTTATTGCAGAGAATGGAAAACCCACCTATATTCGCCTTGCTCGTGAGAAAACTCCTATATTTAGTACTTTAGAATCACCGTTTGAAATTGGTAAGGCCTATGTTCTGCGTGAGGGTCATGACGTGAGCTTGCTTGGGACTGGTACGATGACCTATCAACTATTGGTTGCGGCTGAAATTCTTTCAAAAGAAGGTATTGAAGCTGAAGTGGTTCATGTGCCAACTATTAAACCACTTGACGAGGAGACAATCCTTGAAAGTGTACGCAAAACTGGACGTGTAGTGACAGCAGAAGAAGCTCAAATCAACGGTGGTTTCGGGGGTGCAATTGCAGAGTTCCTTGGTGAACATTTACCAATGCCGCTAAAGCGTCTAGGAATACAAAATCGCTTCGGTGAGTCCGGTGCACCAAATGACCTACTCATCCATTTCCGATTAAATGGTGCGTCGATGGCTGAGGACATCAAAGCGTTTATTGAGAAAATGCCTCGCTACCACCAGTAAGCTAGGTTCGGTATACTGAAAATATAAGCACAATACTTTAAGGGGGCATATGGGACTAACAATACGAGAGATTCGGGAAAATACGACACGGGCACGACATTTGATGCAACGATCGCGCCAACAACACTTTGCTGTCGGAGCATTTAACATCGATAATCAAGATACGATCATTGCGGTTGCAGCAGCGGCCCAAAAACTAAATTCACCCATTCTCGTAGAAGTAACTCATGATGAAATTGATGCGATGGGTGCGGATAATGTTCGTGACATGATCGATAATTACAAAAAAGAATATGGTATCGAGGTTTACATCAATCTTGATCATAGCCCAACCGTTGAGTCTGCGAAACGTGGTATTGATGCTGGATTCGAATTTATTCACATTGACTTGTCTCAAAGTAATCATGAGGCGAGTGATGAGGAAATCATCAATGCAACTCGTGAAGTTGTCGAGTATGCCAAGTTTACTGGTGCTCTTGTTGAAAGTGAACCGCACTATTTCGGAGGAAGTAGTAACCTACACGAAGAAGCTATCGACTACGAAGAAATCAAGAAGACATTCTCGACTCCAGAAGGAGCGAAGGCATTTGTCGATGCAACAGGTATCGATACATTTGCCGCAGCTATCGGAAACCTCCACGGTAAATACCCAGTTCCTAAAGAATTAGACCTTGAACTGTTACAACAAATCCGCGATGCGATTGACTGTCAGATTAGCCTCCATGGCGGAAGTGGCACCCCTGGACACTACTTTGAAGAAGCAGCCAAGATTGGTGTCAGTAAAGTGAATATCAATAGTGACCTTCGATATGCCTTCCGTAAAGGACTTGAAAAAATTCTCCAGGATAATCCTGATCAGTATGCAGTCGTTAAGATTATGGGACCAGTACGTGATTCAGTTCAGGCGGTAGTTGAAGAGAAGATCAGCTCACTAGGAAGTGCCGGTAAAGCAGTTCTTTAAGAACTGCTTAAGCCATCTTTGATTCAATAGCTTGTAGCAACGTCGCGAATGACGCTTGGAACTTTTGTACACCCTCGCTTTCGAGGGTGATTGCAACATCATTAAAATCAATTCCTACTTCTTGAAGTCGGCGGAAAGTATCTTTTGCGTGCGCAATGTACTCTGTTGAGATCGGTTGGATGTCTTCAGGAAGATGATCTATGATCTTTGAAATAGTGTCCTCTGGAAGTGTGTTAACGGTCTGTGGAGCAACTAGGTAGGTTACATACATCAGATCATCGTAAGCAGGGTTCTTTGTTGAGGTAGAAGCCCAGAGTAAGCGTTGAACAGCGGGGGTGTCGGGTTGACTATCGGCGACACTACCAAATTTTTGTTGAAAAATGTCGTATGCGAGGTGGGCCTGAGCAACTGCTGCTTGACCACGAAGATCGAGTGCGTCTTGCGTCGCTAGCGCCTCAAGTCGTTTATCAACTTCGCTATCAACACGACTAACAAAGAATGATGCAACACTCCGAGCGGTGTTGTTCGAAGTGTTGTGTGTTGCAAGGTGTGCATCGGCAACTTGTTGGTAGTGATCGAGACTGAATATAAGCGTCACGTTAACATTAATGCCAACGCTAAGGAGTTCTTGAATTGCAGGCATGCTTGCGTCGGTTGCCGGAACTTTGATCATAAGGTTTGGCTGGTTTACTTCTTGCCAAAGGCGTTTTGCCTGCGCGAGTGTCGCATCGTGATCTTCTGCAAGACGTGGGGATACTTCCAGCGAGACATATCCATCTGCACCGTTCGATTCGTCGTACAGTGGACGCAGAAGCGCAGCTGCCGCCTTGATATCGTCTTCAACGATGCGCCAATATATTGTTTCGGCATCAGCACCCGAAGTAGCCAAAGTCTTGATCTGTTCATCGTAGAGAGAGCTGTTTAAGATTGCATGTTCCAAGATTGTTGGATTCGAGGTAAGCCCACGGACACCTTGGGTGACATACTCAGCCAATTTACCAGACTCCAGAAGGTCTCGACTAAGGTTGTCGAGCCATGGACTTTGGTTGAATTGTTGATGGAGTTTTTGGAGGTTATTCATTGCCTATAGTATAGCAAACGTTGTATCATGATGCATATGGTTACTATATGTGCGCTGGGTGCGGCCTCACAGGATGTCTTTTTGTCCGGTAAGGGAATAAAAGCACAACTCGACCCTCAAACGAATGAATACGTTGAGGAATTTAAACTCGGTGCGAAATTAAATGTTGATGGTGTTACTTTTTCAACTGGTGGTGGCGCAACAAATGCAGCGGTTACTTTTGCTCGGCAAGGTATCGAGAGTCACTTCATTGGACGCGTTGGTGATGACTTTGCCGCGCAAGGGATACTTCATGAGCTTGACCACGAACATATTGATACATCAAAAATTATTAAAGACACAAAGCTAGGAACCCAGTACTCAACGATTTTGCTTGCCGAAACTGGAGAGCGAACGATTCTTATCTACCGTGGTGCTGCGAACGGACATCTTCCACAAGAATATCAATCGATTAACTTTGGAGCTTACGATTGGCTATATATCTCTAGCTTTTCTGGAGCAATGGATGCACTTGAGGTTATTATTACTCACGCCAAGGCTCAAGGAGTTAAGATTGCTTTGAACCCCGGATCGGCAGAGCTCGAACAAGCCGACAAACTTCGTGGGTTACTCGAAGATGTCGACCTACTCCTCATGAACAAAGAAGAGGCGATGCTTGTCGTTAGTGGTCAAGACTCTGAGGAATTAGCACGCCATGGACTTCATTATTGTCCGACTGTTGTTATTTCTGATGGACCTAATGGTGTCGTTGCAACCGACGGTAAGACTGTTGTTAAAGCAGGGATGTATGAAGATGTACCTGTGCTTGATCGAACTGGTGCCGGTGATGCGTTTGGATCTGGTTTTTTGAGTCAATGGGCAGAAGGAAAGTCTTTGAAGGAAGCGGTTGTGTTCGCTAGTGCTAATTCAACTTCTGTAGTGACGAAGATTGGTGCAAAAGAGGGAATTTTACATAAGGGCACTGTCTTACATGATATGCCAATGACTGAGGAGAAGTTTTAATGGCTAATAAATTTTTACGTGACCTGCTTGATGCTGAAGAGCCTATCTTTTCAACTGCAATTGGACAACTTGAACTCGATAGCGGACGTCCATCTGCAGACACGAAGCTCATCGGTGATATAACGCAAATGGCTGCTGAGAATATGCAGCAAATGGGTCTCAATCCTGCGACAGCAACCGGCGAAGAAGTCTATCAAGCCTTACAGGCGCGTGTCGAGGAAGATATTAAGCGTTTGACGAAAGTCATCGGAGCGAAAGATACTGATACAGTTCGCGAATTAGTGCCACCGATGATCGCCGCTGCAAATAAAGTAAAATTCAACCGTAAGGTATTTGTCCTTAAGCGCGAAAAAGCGAAAGAAATGCTGCGACAAATGCCACCTCAGGCGTTGATGGATAAACTCGGCTACACAGACGTCGAAGCAATGTTCGCTGGCGAAGATTTTGATGAGATTTACACCGCACTCCGTTTCTCAGAAGGTGCTGAATGGCTCAACAAGTACGACGAACTCTTTAGTAAGGTCACAGCAAGTGACTACGAAGAGCGTGATATTCGTATTATCGAAATGGACCACGATAAGTATGTTGATTTAGCCGAGCACTTTGTACAAAAGAAACTTCATAATGTGACTCACACAAAAGAAATGGGCACGATTGTTGTTGTGCCGATGCATGTGAGGACAATGCGTGGTCTTGTCCTAAAGACTTTACCCCTCCTACTGCACTATATGAATGAAGTGAAGCTTTATTCAACATTCTTTAAGTTAAAAAGCTCCAAACCACACTTCGGTCGCACTGTCATGGAGACATTAATTGCTGATCCTGGAAATGCGAGCCAAATGGCAGGCACAAAGATTCACTGGCGTGTCATTCAACGGTATCTTGGTAGGCACAAAGAAGATTCTGTCGATAAGATCGCGTTTGAGCCACACGTTCAGCCAGAAGATCTCCACTGGCGTCGAGCTGAAGATCTCCTCTATCAAATTGACCCAGAACTTAAGTTTTGGAAAAACCGCGATTACGTTGGCATTAACTACGATAACTTCCCAGTCGCCTTTAACTTATTTGATGTGAGTTTTGCTTATTCAAATAAAGAGCCCTATAAGGGTCGGTATGCATATCACTTCAGAGAAAGCCTTTGGAATGAGATATTCTCGCGCTACATGGGCTATAAAAACCTCGAGAAACAAGTACTTGAGCAACTTGATAACGATATGATCGCCCCGGAACGTTTGACGGTTCCAAAAACACGCCATAATGTCCCTGCACTAAAACGAGAGAATGCGAAGCATAATCTACTGGTTCGTCAGCGTCTGATTGATGCGGCTGAGGGTCGTCTTGATGGTGTGGTTGAAGAATTTGAAAGCGTCTTTGAAAAACTCGGTCATTACGATAAGACAGTGACTGTCTTCGGGTCGGCGCGTAAACCACAAGATGATGAAGTGACAATCACTGCCTATGCAGTCGCTCATCGTCTCGCAAAAGAAGGGTATGCAGTCGTAACAGGTGGCGGACATGGTGTGATGGAAGCATCTAACCGTGGTGCATATGATGCGGGTGGGGATTCAATCGGTTTGAATATATTACTTCCGAGCGAGCAGACATTAAACGAATATACGACTGACAATTTCCAATTTTCACACTTTTTCGGTCGAAAAGTTGCTATGACGCTTGATGCCAGCGCTTACATTTATATGCCGGGTGGTTTTGGTACTTTTGATGAATTATTTGAGATTTTAGCACTTGAACAAACCGGAAAGATTCCAAGAGCACCGGTCATTTTAGTAGGTTCTGATTTTTGGAAACCAGTCGACAAGCTGATTCGTGATCTTTTGATGCATGAATATCATACGATTTCTTCTGAAGATCATCAACTCTATGTTATCTTAGATGACCACGACGAGATTGTGGCTCATATTGATGCGTACGAGAAGAAACTGAACCACAAATAGTACAGCGATACTTTACTTTTAGAGTCATCGCAATTATGCTTAGAAGAACGTAAATCTGCGAGGGATGAACAATGGCAAAGGGACAGAATAGAACCGGCTTAATCGTCACGATTGTTGTGCTCGGTCTCACATTGGCTATCGTGAGCACGATAGTGATTCTTAATGGATTAAATAAACCCAAGGTAGAAGAAACAACCTCTAAAACAGATTCCTCGAAAACTGAACCAACGACGACAACCACCGATTCGGACAAGGGCGCGACAACGACACCAGCGACAACCAAGCCGGCACCCTCTGTTGACCCGTCGACACTCAGTTCTATTGACGTTGATCCTCTGAAAATTACCGTCTTCTATACAAAAGGGGCTGGAGCCCTTGAATATAGTGTAAAAAGAACTGCTGATCGGACACAGTATGTTGAATTTTCAGCTCCAGGGCTTGTCGGTACAAAATGTACTGATGATGCAGGGGTTTTTGCATCGATTATTGAAAATCCTGCATCGACTGAAGACAACACTAGCATCGTTCAAAAAACCACTGCTGGCGATAAAACATACGGACTGACACTCGCCGGAACAAACTGTGCTAACGACCAAGAATTACTTGCAACATATCAAACAGCTTTCAAAAATGGATTTAGTTCACTGAAGGTTATGGAATAGTCCTTTAACTCTCTAGTTACAGATCGGTGAAAAATAGTATACTAAGAGGTAATGGATGAGACGTTTCATTTAACTTCTCCGTATAAACCGACGGGAGATCAACCGACTGCAATTGCGAGTCTTATTGAGGGACTTGAAAAAGGCGAGAAAGAACAAACGCTTCTTGGGGTAACAGGAAGTGGTAAAACGTTCACGATGGCGAATATTATTGCCAATCGTCAAGTACCAACCTTAGTGTTGGCACACAATAAAACGTTGGCGGCTCAGTTGTATAGTGAGTTCAAAGCTTTTTTTCCCGAGAATGAAGTCCATTACTTCGTCAGTTACTTCGATTACTACCAGCCTGAAGCGTATATCGCCAGTAGTGACACCTATATCGAAAAAGACAGTAAGATCAATGATGAGATCGATCGTCTGCGACACGCTGCGACGACTGCGCTCTTGACGCGTCGTGACACGATCATTGTCGCCAGTGTGAGTTGTATTTATGGTATTGGATCGCCAGATGATTACTCGACAATGTCAATCACGGTTGTCAAAGGCGAGCGCCGTCAACAAGACAAATTTATTCGTCTTCTTACTGATATCCAGTATCAGCGAAATGATATCGATTTTCACCGGGGTACTTTCCGTGTGCGCGGTGACATTGTCGATGTTTTTCCAGCGGGAAGTGACGTGGCGTATCGTATTGAATTTTATGGTGACGAAGTTGAACGTCTGACGCGCATTGATCCTTTGACCGGCGAAATTTTGGGTGAGCCAAACGAGACCACTATTTTTCCGAGTAGTCACTACGTCACTCCACGTCAGAAACTCGACCACGCACTCGAAGGTATCAAAAAAGAATTTGAAGAACGTATGGAATTCTTTGAGAAACACGATAAGCTTCTTGAGGCTCAGCGTCTTGGTCAACGAACCAAGTATGATATCGAAATGATGGAAGAAACAGGATTTGTGAAGGGGATCGAGAATTATAGTCGTTACCTGACCAATCGTGAACCTGGTGAGCAGCCTGCGACACTCCTTGATTATTTCCCTGATGACTTTTTGCTTTTGGTTGATGAAAGCCACATGACACTTCCACAGGTTCGCGGTATGTACAACGGTGATCGCGCACGGAAGGAAGTGCTGGTGGAGCATGGTTTCCGTATGCCAAGCGCACTCGATAACCGACCGTTAACGTTCGATGAATTTAACCGCCATATGAATCAAGCGATTTATGTGTCGGCAACACCTGCGGAATATGAGTTGTCACACAGCCCAGAACCAGCCCAGCAAATCATTCGCCCAACTGGATTGATTGATCCTGAGATTATTATTCGTCCGACAACTGGTCAGATTGACGATTTAATTGCCGAGATTCGTGAACGAGTTGCGAAAAGCCAACGCGTGCTGGTCACGACACTCACGAAACGTATGGCCGAAGACCTCACGACATACTTGCAGGAACTCGATATTAAGACCGCGTATATTCACAGTGAAGTCGATACATTGGAGCGCGGTGACATTCTGAACGACCTACGATCGGGTGTTTATGACGTCTTGGTTGGTATTAACTTGCTTCGAGAAGGACTTGATTTGCCTGAAGTGAGTCTCGTCGCGATTATCGACGCAGATAAAGAAGGTTTCCTCCGTAGCACCAGTGCGTTGATTCAAAATATTGGTCGTGCCGCCCGTCACCTCGATGGCAAGGTATTGATGTATGCTGACCGGACAACTGATTCTATGAAACGAGCGATTGATGAAACCAACCGTCGTCGTGAGATTCAGACAGCTTACAATACTGAGCACAACATCACCCCAGTGAGCGTTGCGAAGGAACTGAGTGAAGGACTTCGTTCGATCATTCCGAAGAAAGCCGACCAGACACCAAAACTTGATCTCCGTAAAGTACCAAAGGATGAATACGCAAGTCTTGTTAAAGAGTTATCGGGTCAAATGGAACTTGCAAGCGCGAATTTGGAGTTTGAAAAAGCTGCCGAGCTCCGCGATATCATCGCTGATATAAAGGCGAAAATGTAAATGACCTCTGATTTTTACGGTATAATGGAGCGTATATGACACAGATCTCTAGTGACGATGTGCACTATTTGGCACAGCTGAGCAACTTGCAACTTTCCAGCGATGAATCAAGCGCCTTGCAAGTTGATCTTGAAAACATTGTTGAATATATTCAACAACTGTCAGAACTTGACACCACTGGTGTAGAGCCAACGTATCAAGTGACTGATCTTGAGAGTGTCTGGCGTGAAGACGTTGTCGATACGTATGGACTAGGCCGCGACGAACTACTCGCTCTTGCTCCAGCGAGTGAAGCGAAGCAAATTAAGGTTCCAAAGGTACTCTAATATGAGTATTATTAAAGATTTTATTGGTCAGTCTGCGCGCGCGAATGTCGAAGCCGCATTGGCGAAGGCACATGAAAACGAATCGTTCCATGCCTTACTGAGTCTGACGGAGGAGCGTGCACTTGAACGAGCTGATGCGGTTGACCGAGGAGAAATAACCGGACGACTTGCTGGTGTGCCATTTATTGCAAAAGACAATTTCTTAACACTTGGCGGCACAACCACAGCTGCAAGTACATTCCTTGAAGACTTCCATGCACCACTTCAGGCGACGGCTATTGAAAAACTTGAAGCTGAAGGCGCGATCATGATCGGTAAAGCGAACCTCGATGCATTTGCGCACGGAGGAAGCACTGAAAACTCTGCATTTGGTCCCACAAAGAATGCTATCGACCAGGAACGTGTCGCTGGAGGAAGTAGCGGAGGTTCAGCGGTTGTTGTTGCATTGAATATTGTCCCATTTGCACTCGGAACTGATACGGGTGGTTCGATCCGACAACCAGCCAGCTTCAACGGGGTTGTTGGCGTCAAACCTACTTATGGAACAGTGAGTCGATATGGTGTTGTCGCAATGGCAAGTAGTACAGATACGATCGGCGTTCTCTCTAGCTCTGTCGAAGACGCCGAGCTCGTCATGTCAATTATGAGTGGCCGTGACAAAAAAGACATGACCACCTTACCTGATTTCTTTATTCCGTCATCTGATGAAACGTCTCTGCGTATTGGTATTATTAAAGAATCAATGACTGACGATGTCGATAGTGATGTTCGTGAGATAACGAATAGTTATATTGAGAAACTGAAGTTAGCCGGGCATACCGTTGAAGAAGTGAGCTTGCCTCTTCTTAAGTATGCATTGGGTATTTATTATGTCGTTGTTCCAGCTGAAGTGAGTAGTAACCTGGGTCGTTATGACGGCGTCCGGTATGGTAAGCGAGCCGAAGCAACGTCGCTATCTGACCTCTATGGACGATCACGCGATCAAGGCTTCATGACGGAAAATAAACGTCGCATCATGATCGGAAGTTATGTGTTATCGAGCGGCTTCTTTGACGCCTACTATCTCCAGGCGCAAAAAGCGCGAACACTTTTGATTAATGACTTTAATAGTTTATTTGAAAATTTTGATGTGTTGTTGAGTCCAACCACACCAACTCCTGCCTTCAAACTTGGCGAAAATACGAATGATCCCGTCAAAATGTACTTGGCGGATGTGATGACAGTGCCGGCGAGTCTTGCGGGACTTCCTGCGGTTAACGTTCCTGCTGGTAAGAGCCATTCAGGACTTCCGATTGGTGTACAGCTTGTTGGGCAACGACGAAGCGATAGTCGTTTATTGGCTTTGGCAAAACAAATGGAGAACAAGTAATGGATCAAAATCTTTCAATCATTTTCTTTTTTGCAGCAGTATTGATATTTGGTGGGCTCTTATTCGCGGTTATTGCACTCACGAAAAAAGGTCCTAAAACACTCGATGTTGAGAAATACCGCAGTCGGTGGCTATCGATTGAGACATCATTGAAAAAAGATGAAACGAGCAGCTATCCAATGAGTGTTATGAACGCAGATAAATTACTCGATCAAGCACTACAAGACCGCGGCGTTAACGGTAAAACGATGGCTGAAAAGATGAAACAAATGCAAACCAAATGGTCTAATGCCAATAACGTCTGGTCGGCACACAAACTGCGCAATCGAATTGCTCATGAACCAGATGTCCGAATTGATTATGACGGTGCCCGACGTGCATTGGCCGCTTTTAAACAAGCACTTAAAGACGTAGGGGCTATCTAATGGCATCTGCTGAAATACTTGCAAAATATGACATGACAATTGGTATCGAATGTCACGTACAGCTCGCGACAGCGACGAAATTGTTTAGTGGCGCCGATAATGATGCAGTAGGAAAAGAGCCAAATACAGCGATCAATCCAATTGATTTTGGTCTTCCCGGTATGTTACCCGTATTGAATCACCATGCAGTCGAACTTGCTGTTCGAGCAGGGAAAGCGTTGAACGCGAAAATTGCACGGGTGAGTCGCTTTGACCGCAAACACTATTTTTATCCAGACCTTCCGAAAGGGTATCAGATTAGCCAGATGTACCAGCCAATTATCCTCGGAGGAACTGTTGAAGCGCCACTTGAAAACGGCGAAACAGTGACCGTTCGCATTGATCATGCGCATATTGAGGAAGACGCCGGAAAGCTGACACACTATTCTGATTTCAGTCTCGTTGATCTTAATCGTGCAGGAACACCATTAATTGAGATTGTGTCTGAACCCGATATCCATTCAGCTGCGGGAGCAAAAGCATTTGCAACCGAGCTTCATCGACTTATGACGTATGCTGGCGTCACCTACGGAAATCTATATAACGGCAATATGCGTTTTGACGTTAACTTGTCAGTCGCACTAAAAGGCGCAACCGAGCTTGGTAAGCGCTCCGAAGTTAAGAATCTTAACTCTTTCCGAAGCGTCGAACGAGCGGCTGAGTATGAATTCAACCGTCAGATTGAACTATTAGAAAAAGGCGAAGTAATCGTTCAAGAAACTCGTGGGTGGGACGATGCGACCGGTAAGACCACTTCACAGCGCAGTAAAGAAGATGCACAAGATTATCGCTATATGCCTGATGCCGATATTCCGCCTATTGTTTTAACCGATGAAGAGATTGAAAGAATCCAAGCTGAAGTGCCAAATCTTCCGAGTTTCTATCGTCAAAAATGGTCATCAATGGGACTGGACTCTTCAGTAGTGAATTCGTTGCTTGATAATCGTGAATATGCCAATATCGTCTTGGATGCGCAAACGCAAAAAGGTGACGCGATTGCGAAACCGATTGCTCACTGGTTTGCGAGTTCTATTGCAAGTGTTGACGAACAGTCTGAAGCCAGCGAGGTGAAAGTCTCGGGCGATCATCTCATCGAATTAGCTGAAATGGTGAATGGAAATGAAATCTCAAGCACCGCTGCAAAACAAATCTTTAATGAACTTCTGAGTAGTAACAAGACGCCGCGCTCAATTGCTGAGGAGAAAAATCTTCTTCAGGTCAGTGATGAGTCTGCGATTCAAGCCATTGTTGATGAAGTCCTGGCAGATCCTGCGAGTGCTCAATCAGTCGCTGACATTAAAGCAGGACAAGATAAAGCGATTGGTTTCCTTGTCGGTCAGGTGATGAAAAAATCAGCAGGCAAAGCTAATCCAGGTATGGCGCAACAATTAATTCGCAAAAAAATAGGAGAATAAAAGGGTGAAGCAACCAACGAAAGCAATCATTTGTGCCGCAGGTCTTGGGACACGATTTTTACCACAAACAAAAGCAATGCCAAAAGAAATGTTGCCACTGATTGATCGTCCGGTCATCCAAGTTATTGTTGAAGCAGCCGTCGCCGCTGGCGTAACTGAGGTTATTATCGTGACAGGTAGCACAAAACGTGCAATTGAAGACCATTTTGATCGAAGCAATGAGCTTGAGGCAGAACTCCGCGCAAACGGTAAGGATGATAAAGCCGATGAGATTCAACGAGTTGCTGAGTTAGCTAACTTCGTGTATGTTCGTCAAAAAGGGTTGCCGAAAGGTAACGCTCGACCAATCCTTAATGCACGACACTTGATAAATGACGATGAGCCTTTCTTCGTCTTTTTTGCTGATGACTTTTTCCGCAGTGATGTGGCGTGGCCGGTGCAATTAAAAGATGCCTACAACGAAACAGGCAAGTCGGTGATTTCATTGATTGAAGTCGATGATGAAGGAACAAAGAAATATGGAATCGCGAGCTTGGCCGAACAAAAACGCGATCGATTATTTCGACTTGATGGCTTTGCTGAAAAACCAGGTCCAGAACATGCCCCGTCACACTTTGCAGTTCCGGGGAGTTATCTCTTAACTCCTGAAATTTGGCCGATTCTTGAAAAGGAAAAAGTTGGTCACGGTGGCGAAATTGGGATAGCCGATAGCCTAGAAGAATTAGCAAAAAATGGTGAACTATACGGGCTATTTATTGATGGGGTATGGCATGATGCTGGTGATCAATTGAAGTATATCCAAGCAGTCGTTGACTTAGCTTTAGAAAGTGAAGAATACGGTGACGAACTCCGTACCTATCTTCGTGACCGCCTCTCATAACGGTTTGCCTTCACCTTATTTTAAGCGTACAATAACACATATACATATATTTATGATTAAAAGGAGCAATCCATGAGTTCAGCTGCCGAAGTCCTTGTTATCATCCTGTCGATCGTTTTAGTTATCTTCTTGATCGCGGGCATTATTCTTTTGATTTACCTCATCCGTTTATCTGCAGAGATTCGCCGAATTGCGCACTCTGCTCAAAAAACAGTTGATCATATTGAGAACGCAGTAGAAGGAGCGGCAAAAATCGCTTCTCCAATGTTCATAGCAGAAATGATTGGACGATATATTAAGAAATTTACAAAAACTTCCCGGAAAGGAAAATAATCATGGCTTCATCAAAAGGTAAAATTGCACTCGGCGCCGTCATCGGAACTGCAGCAGGTGCTGTCGCAGGATTTGTTACTGGTGTCCTCACCGCTCCAAAGAGTGGCAAAGAGACTCGATCAGATATTAAGAAAACAACTGATAAAACGGTCAAAGATGTGTCTAAAAAAGCCGGTCAGGTTCGTGACAAGGCTGAAGAGGTAATTGAAGACACTGTCGACAACGCAAAAGAACTCCGTACGAAAGCTGAAAAAGTGGTGAAAGACGTTTCTCTAAAAGCTGAAGAAGTAAAAGAACGTGCCGAAGGTGCGATCGAAGGTGCTCGTAAGGGTGCCGAAAAGAAGCCGGCAGCTGCCTCTAAAAGCAAAACTCCAGCGAAGAAATAATTTCAATGATCAAGAAGGCTGGGCTTAAGATCAAGAAAGAACAAGAGCTGGGCGCTCGTAGGGCGGTTCTTGAAGACCTTTTTTACGATTTTCATTCATCACGACGACAAGTGTATTGGTTTAATTTTTGGCGAGGAATCTTTTTTGGAATCGGCAGTATCGTTGGCGGTACGCTAGTTGTTGCATTAATTCTATGGTTGCTCAACCTCCTCGTTGATATTCCTGGTGGTGTCGGAGACTTTGTCCAATACATCGTCAACACCGTTCAACAGAAGAATTAAGCTTCAGCACTATCTTTTTTACTACAGACAACCCCTAAAGCCCGAGGTATACTAGTGAGAGCATGGGGGTAGAAATAAAAGCCAAAAACACGTCGGGGGCTGACTTAAAGCTGTCTTCTTACGTACACTTACATAATCACACTCATCACAGCGTTCTTGATGGTATGAGTAAAATTCCAGCACTCATTGATCTTGTAAAACAGCTGGGTATGGATGCGGTTGCGATTACTGACCACGGCACAATGTCGGGGGCGGTTGATTTTTATAAGTCGTCAAAAGCAGCGGGTATTAAACCGATAATCGGTATGGAAGCGTACGTTGCCTCGCGATCTCGTCACGACCGCGATCCTCAAAAGGACAAAGCTCGCTATCACTTGATTATATTGGCAATGAATGACCAGGGGTATAAGAACCTTATGCGTCTCAGCTCAACCGCTAACCTTGAAGGTATGTATTACAAGCCTCGAATCGATCGTGAACTCCTTGAACAGTATAGTGAAGGACTTATTATTCTCTCAGGGTGTGCCAGCAGCGAACTAGGCGAAAATTTGAAATCTGACAACTACGAAGAAGCGAAAAGTATTGCAACGTGGTACAAATCTATCTTTGGAGATCGCTATTACCTAGAGATGCAAGATCATGGTCACCCAAAACATACACACGTGTGGGATGTACAGACAAAGATTAATGGGTATCTCGAAGAACTTTCAAAAGATCTTGATATTCCTTTAGTTATTACGAGTGACGGACACTATCTTACTCATGATGATCAAGAAGCTCACGAGATATTATTGTGTGTGGGAACTGGTTCATTCTTGAGTGATGAAAAGCGTATGTCGTTGAAGGACTTTGAACTTCATGTCACTGATCCGAAAGAGATCATCGAACGATGGGGGGTAACTCATCCAGATGCAATTCAAAATACTCATGTGATCGCAGAACGCTGTAATGTCGAACTCCAGCTCGGCGGTATTCTTATTCCGACGTTCCCAACGCCTAAGGGCCATGACGAAAAGACCTATCTCCATGAATTGGTATTTCAGGGGCTTGCGTGGCGATACGGATCGATTACACCCGAAGAGCGAGACAAGCTCACTATCAAAGAAGCGCGTAAGATTACTCCAGACAATGTGCTCGAACGAGCTGACTACGAGTTAGGTGTGATTGATCGTATGGGATTCAATGGATACTTCTTGATTGTCCAAGACTTTATTAACTGGGGGAAAGATCGTGGTATTATTTTTGGTCCTGGTCGTGGAAGTGCTGCTGGATCAATTGTTTCATATGCCGTCCGTATTACTGAACTCGATCCTCTCCATTACGATTTGCTGTTTGAGCGTTTCTTGAATCCTGATCGTATTAGCATGCCTGATGTGGATATCGACATTCAAGATACACGTCGGGATGAGGTAATTCAATACTGTACCGAAAAGTATGGTGTCGAACGTGTCGCTAACATTGTGACATTCGGAACAATGGCCGCCCGCGCAGCAGTTCGTGATGTTGCTCGTGTCCTCCAGGTGCCCTATGCCGAAAGTGATCGTCTTGCGAAATTGATCCCGCAACCGGTCCAGGGACGTCATATTCCTCTCGCGAAAAGTGTCGTTGATGACCCAGATCTTAAATACGAATACGATAGCAACCCAACAGCCAGGCGCGTACTTGATTTTGCTATTCGACTTGAAGGAACAATCCGGAGTCACGGTGTGCATGCGGCTGGTGTCGTCATTGCACCAGACGACATTGTTAATTACGCGCCAGTCGAAATGTCACAAAAGGGAGTCGTTGCGACTCAATACCCAATGGGCCCTATTGAAGAGCTCGGTTTGCTTAAGATGGACTTCTTGGGCCTCTCAAACTTAACGACGATCAACAACGCACTTCGAATTATAAAGAAGGTAAATAAAGTTGACATTAACTTAGCTGAGATTCCACTCGATGATGTGGATACATTCACCTTGCTCCAAAAAGGTGACACCACGGGTGTTTTCCAGCTGGAATCTGCTGGTATGAAGCGGTATCTTCGGGAATTAAAACCAACGGTCTTTGATGACATTGTTGCAATGGTGGCTCTCTATCGCCCAGGCCCTATGCAGTTTATTGATGACTTCATTAAACGAAAACATGGAGAACGTGAAATTATTTACGCACATTCAAAGATGGAGAATGCACTCGAGTCGACGTACGGTGTCTTGGTGTACCAAGAACAAGTCATGCAAATCTCAAAAGATCTATCGGGATTCACTGGTGGAGAAGCCGATACGCTCCGTAAGGCGATCGGTAAAAAAAATGTCGAGATGATGGGTAAGATGAAAACTCGTTTCATTGATGGTGCGATTGAACAGTCCGGCGCTCGTAAAGATGACATGGAAAAGTTTTGGAAACAGCTTGAAGACTTCGCTGCCTATTGTTTCAATAAATCTCACGCTGCATGTTACGGGATGATTTCGTACTGGACAGCATATTTGAAGGCGCACTTCCCCGAAGCTTTTATGGCAGCATTGATGACAAGTGACCAAGGAGACACGGATCGCTTAGCAATTGAGATTGCTGAGTGTAAGCACATGGGCATTACGGTTCTTTCTCCTGATGTAAACGAAAGTTTCGTCGAATTTGCAATCGTTCCGGGAAAAAGAGAAATTCGTTTTGGTATGGCAGCAATCAAGGGGGTGGGAACTGCAGTGGTTGAAGAAATATTGCGTGCCCGTGATGACGGCAAGTTTGCTGGTATTGAAGATTTTGCGAGGCGCGTTTCGAGCTCTCGAGTAAATAAAAAAGCTTGGGATTCATTAATTAAAACAGGGGCTTTTGATAAAATGGCCGACCGTTCTGACCTCCTTTTCAATCTAGAGATGATTCAAGGATTTGCTTCAAAAATACAGAAAGAGGCACTGAGCGGCCAAATAGATCTTTTCGGCGGACTCGCTGATCAGGGGATGGCTCAACCATCAATCGCGATCCAACAAGCACCAGTTAAACATACCGAGAAGGAACGATTGACCTGGGAACGAGAACTACTCGGCTTGTATATCAGTGCACATCCACTTGATAACTACGATGCATATTTTGAAGAGCAAACGATCCCTCTGGCTGAATTTACCGCTGATATTGATGGTCGTTCGGTGACGATTGGTGGACTTATTTCGACTATCCGAAGTATCGTTACAAAGAGTGGAACAAAAATGGCGTTTCTGAAGCTCGAAGATAAGACAGGTGAGAGTGAAATTATTGTGTTCCCGAACCTGTATGAACAACTCGGTGCTAAATTACTCCAGGACACGGTCATTCGTGCCACGGGGAAAGTAACCGCCCGCGATAAAGAAGGCAATGTCACCTCAGATACTAAGATGATTGCCGACGAAATACATATTGTTGAAGACAGCGAACTCCGTAATTATGAATCGAATGGAACAAAGATGGCTCGGCCAAAAGGCGCTGCAACCGTCCAAGCAAAACGTGTTCGCTACGGTGAAAAGGCAGCCTCTACCACACCCAGTGGTCCTCCCGCGAGCAGTTATGTTCCTGTCGAGGAAATAGTGATCAAAAAACTCTATGTTCATGTCAAAGATCCCGATGATGAACAAACCTTGCTGCAACTAAAGCAGGCCTGTAGTGCATTCCCTGGACTGGGTGATATCGTCTTGGTGCTCGGTAAAGATAAAAAATCTGCTATAAAGATGCCGTTTAAAGTTGACGGAAGTGATGCGTTGGTTGGCCGATTGGTTAAGATCGTTGGCGAAGACGCCGTCGTTCTTAAATAGAGAGTGCGTAGAGAGCGATACCGGTCGCGACACTGACGTTATATGACTCTTTGCGTCCTTGCATAGGTATTTCAACCAGATCGTCACACAGAACTCGTAAGTCGGCTGTAATGCCTTCAACTTCTTCACCGAGTATCAGTGCTATTTTTTCAGGTGCTGTATATGCATTCAACATAACTGCACGGGCATCTTGTTCAAGTCCTACGATTCGATACCCTTTAGAACGAAGTGTTTCGATAGGTGGTTCCTCTTGATATTCAAAAGGTACCATCGTTTCAGCACCCAGGGCAGTTTTATGGATCTGAGAATGTAATTTATCAGCAATGTGAGGCAGCCTCGTGTCGCCTTTGAGACTAGGGTAGGGCGTATAGCCACTAAGAATGATCTGTTTTACTCCAAAACCTTCAGCCGTACGAAAAATTGATCCCACGTTGTGGGTTGAACGAATATTGTGAGCAATAACAATGATTTCGGGCATTACGCGTCATTATACCACTATAAAATGCTTATGTTTTTTGGTACGATAGGATGAATGAATGAGGATAAACAGCAGCAGCAAGCTCGCGATCAAGACGAGTCGAGCACACAGCAACGTGCCTCTATCCTCGGGATGGAGTATTTTGACAGTCGCGGCACCGACCTGACGACACCTCTTGTCTCGGGCGTACTGTCCATCGAGGACATGCACAAACATCGCATTATTCCACTTGAACAGGGTGGCGACTCAGTTACTTGGCGTTTTGGAGTGACGACTCAAACTCCACAGTCTTTTATTCGTGAATTGACTGATAAATATACTGCTCAGGCACAAAATGTTGTCTACTCACTTCTCAGCGTGAGCGGCTTTAATACCTTCATGAATCGCTACGACCCACCACTTGTTGTCACCTACGATGATATTCAGATTGCTAAGGCTGGTGACAGTGATACGATTACACAGGTCAGCAATACGCTGAACTCTGTTAGTAGTGATAAGGTGTTTGAGTACTTGATTGATCAAGCTGATAAGCTTGGTGCCAGTGATATCCACATCGAGAATCAACAGAACGGTATTCGTATTCGTATGCGTATCGATGGTGCACTCCACCCTGTTGCAGAGCTTGATAACGACCGATACAGAGTGATTCTTGGCGCACTTGCTTCTCGTGCGAACTTCTCGACGGCTTCAAATGAGCCACAATCGGGCCACTTGCAACAAGAAATTATACGCGACGGTGTAAAGCACACGCTCAACCTAAGGATTGAGACTATTCCTACACTGTTCGGACAAGATGCCGTTCTCCGTTTGTTTAACTACGATGAATCAATGCTCAATCTTGATCGTCTTGGTATTGGTGCAAACGAACGACGCGAGATCGATGAAGTGATTAGTCACCCTCGAGGCATGGTGTTGATGGTTGGTCCGACGGGAAGTGGTAAATCAACCACACTGTATAGCATTATCAACGGTCTCAATACAACTGATCGTAAGATTATTACCCTCGAAGACCCCGTCGAGTTTAGTATTGGCGGCGTGTCCCAGATTCCTGTTGATACGACAGGCGGTCAAAGCTTTGCCGATCACCTTCGTTCGGTGCTGCGTCTTGACCCTGATGTCGTCATGGTCGGTGAAATTCGTGATAGTGACACTGCCAAGACAGCGATTCAGGCATCTATAACGGGGCATCTCGTGCTTTCGACCTTTCACGCAAATACGACTTCAACCGCATTTAGTCGCATGATTGACCTTATTGGCGTAAACCCAATTTTTAGTTCAGCAATCCGTCTCGTGATCGCTCAACGATTGGTCCGCCGCCTTGATGATGCGACGAAAGAAGCTTACGACCCAGACGAACCAACGAAAGCCTGGGTGAGAACGGCACTTGCGAACCTCCCGGAGCACGAACCCAAGCCTGATCTGGAGAATTTTAAGCTGTATCGACCGGTTGTGAGTGAAGCGTCACCGTTTGGCTATACTGGTCGTATCGTGATTATGGAACAAATGGTCGTTAATGAAGAAATTCAGAAATTCCTCCGTGGTGATGTTCAAGATGTCCATGCAGAAGTTATCGAAAAAGCTGCCCGTGCTGGCGGTATGGTGAGCCTGTTAGAACGCGGTGTTTTGGCTGCACTTCGTGGCGAGACAACACTCGATGAAGTTAATCGCGTCATTTAGGACTCTAACCCCTTTTAAATAGAGACAAACTATGGTATATTAGATATTCGATTGTACTAATAATAACGACGAGAGACGAAAATGAGTTTTGAACTAATCAATAAGGTAAACCAAGCGCAGAAGAAGAATGCTGTTGTTGACGTTAACAGCGGTGACACTGTGCGTGTTCACCAAAAAATTAAAGAAGGCACTAAAGAACGTATTCAGGTATTTGAAGGCGTTGTTATTCGTGTCGACCGTGCGAATTCGCACACAGCACGTATTACTGTGCGTAAAATCGCCAGCGGTGTTGGTGTCGAAAAAAGCTTCCTTATTCACAGCCCACTGGTTGAGAAAATTGAAGTGACTCGTCGTTCGAAAGTACGCCGTAACTACCTTTCATATCTTCGTGAACGAAGCGGTAAGAGTGCTCGCCTTAAGGGTGTTAACTTTGACCGTGAAGGCGTTAACGACATCTCTGACCCAGCTGCTGAAGCTGAAGAAGCTCGTCTCAAAGAAGAAGCTCACCTTGCTGCAGAAGCAAAAGCTGCTGAAAAAGCCGTTGCTGAAGCTGAATTAACAGCGAAACAAGCTGAAGTCGAAGCTCGACACGAAGAAGCGTAAAACTTCTTAAACATGAAATGACCGCACTCGCGGTCATTTTTTATTGCGTATAATAAAGAGATGATTTTAGGGATTGATGAAGTAGGGAGAGGACCATGGGCTGGACCGCTGGTTATTGGTGCGGTGGTGCTCGGAGATATTCCTATTGAGGGCTTAACTGATAGTAAAAAGCTCACGAAGAAAAAGCGTGATGAACTCGATGTGATTATTCGTCGCGATGCGGCTGGCTTTGGACTGGGATGGGTCTCATCGGAAGAGATAGATAAGATTGGACTCTCGGCGGCATTGAGATTGGCGACAATCCGAGCAGTAGAGCAGGTGAAAGCACCATATCATGAAATTATTATTGATGGCACGATTAATTTCTTGTCAGAGACGAGTAAGGGGAAGTATGTGACGACTCTTCCAAAGGGTGACTTGTTGATTCCGAGTATTTCGGCAGCATCGATCATCGCAAAGGTTGCTCGTGATACGTATATGGCCGAGCAAGATGAGGTATATCCAGGGTATAACTTTACAAGTCATGTGGGATACGGGACTGCCGCACATAAACAGGCCATCGAAACTTTAGGAGTGACGCCACTTCACCGGACTACCTTCGCACCAATTGCCGCCTTCATTTCAGATAAGCCATCCACAAAGCAAATCGGTGACGCTGCTGAGACTGTCGTTGCTCAGTACCTTATTGCGAATGGTCACGCAATTCTAGATCGGAATTGGAAAACGAAATATTGCGAGATTGATATTATATCTCTTAAAAAAGGCACTATTTATTTTACCGAAGTGAAATATCGTCATAACAGTGTTCACGGCGATGGATTATCGGCGATTACTCCGAAAAAACATAAACAAATGGCATTTGCAGCAGAGCTGTATATAACACGACACCCCAACAGAGAGGTTAGGCTAATAGTAGCATCACTCAGTGGTGACACTCATCTTGATGAGTTTCTAGAGCTCGAGTAGAGCTTTTCGAACAGTCTCGCCGTCTCGTTCGATCAATTCGATCCGACCTTTTAGTTCACCAATACCGAGTTCAATATTTCGTTTGAGCGCTGGTTCTTTCTTTGATTCTTCAAAGAACTCAGTGTATTCGTCCAGCTGTTTTTGGGTAATAAGACTACTCGCGATATAGCGAGGGATCGCATCGAAGTGTGAATCGCCCTTAAATTTCTCAAGCATCCATGGCCAATTGTCGCGCGTCCATTGCCACATCTTGTCACGGCCGTAACGGTTACGCATCAGCCAGACGAACCATCGCGGGAAGTCTTGCATACGAACCACGGTCTGATCTTGGAGGAGTTTCATTAAACGATCAATCGTCTCCGGTTGTTTGGTCGCCGTCAGTGCAGCGGCGATATCTTCTTGCAGCTCACTGTTAGAAGTGCGGTCGTGTTGAGTGAGGAGCTGGTCGATAATTGTTTGGTCTGTGGCGTAACGAACTGCAGCTGCCATTATGCCGGTACGAAGTTCGGGGTCGAGTGTTTCGGGAGTTGCGTTTGTAAAGAGCTCGTGAGCCTTGGAGAGGACATCAGAACGCTCACTGTAGATCATTTGACTAATGATGAGGCCACGGAACTTGGTGTCGCTGTCAGGCTCTCCTGGCTTTGTGTGCCACCCAAGTCGTTCGAATTGTGCAGTTGCGAGTTCACCGACAAAACCACGAAGTTTCTTTTCAGCAGCTTCGTCAGTTTCGGTAAAACGCTTCAACTCATTAATTGCGACAGACATAATATCCCAGACTGCTTCCACTTCTTCGTTTTTGTACTGAAGAAGCAGAGGGATGAGTTCAGCCGTTGAAATAATACCAGCTTGTGCAAGAAGTGTTTGTTCGTGGAGAAGATGAAGGCGGTCAACATCAGATAGACTACTCAGTGATGCAAGGAGTTCGGCACGCAGCTCAGGGCTGTAGTGGGTGATGAAATGGGCGGTGCCACCTTTATTAAATTGCAGTAAATCTTTTGAAGCGTAAGGAATTGTCAGTTGTTTTTCGCTTAAGATCTTAGGAATTGATGGGTCGTTGGCATTGAGTGGAATTGGCCATAATTTGTCTGATGGACCATGTGGGCCAATGAAGAATTGTGATTGGCTTAGGTGAAGCGAATCGCCATCTTTTGTGACTTCAAGAACTGGATAGCCTGACTGACTAATCCAGGTGTTCATAAACATACCGATATCTTGTCCTGAGGCTTCGGTAAGACATTGCCACAGATCGTTGGCCTCAGTGTTTTGGTAGGCGTATCTTTCAAAATACAGTTTGAGTCCTTTTTGGAAGGCGGTATCTCCAATGTACGTTTGTAGCATACGAAGAAGGCGGCCACCTTTGGCGTACACGATTGACGGGTCAAATAATGCACCGATTTCATCAGGATGATGAACTTCACTGCGGATTGACTGGACACCGTCAAGGCTATCGCGTCGCAGTGCTTGCAGGACTTCGTAGCTAGCGTGGTCAAGCCAAATCTCCCAGTCAGGTTGGAGCATGTCGATCGAGAGGTATTCCATCATATTGGCGAAGCTCTCATTAAGCCAGAGATCATTCCACCATTTCATGGTCACAAGGTTACCAAACCATTGGTGGCTTAGTTCGTGAGCAATCACGGTTGCTGCCTGACGTTTATTGCTCAGAGAACTCGTCTTCGGATCAGCTAAAAGTGCAACTTCGCGGTAGGTAATGAGCCCCCAGTTTTCCATGGCACCTGATGAGAAATCAGGAAGAGCAACATGGTCAGATTTTGTGAGTGGGTAGGGAGTACCAAAATAATCATCGAAGAAATCAATTGTTCGGGTAGCGATGTCGACGGCAAAGTCGAGGCTCTCGGGTGACTGGGCTGGTGTCGCCCATACGTTTACTTCAACGCCACCTTTGGTTGTGGCAGATTTTTTATGTAACTCACCGACTATGAACGCGACGAGGTAACTACTCATACGCGGTGATGTTTCAAAGGTTGTGACAAGGAACTCGTTTTCAGTTCGTTGGAGGACGATAGGCATATTACCAAGGACAGTCACTTCAGGTTCAGTCGTTAAAGTAACATCAAAGGTTGCCTTGGCTTCAGGCTCATCGACACAAGGGAATACTTCGCGGGCGTGGTGACTTTCGAATTGAGTAGCAAGAAGCTCTTTTTTAACACCATCAACTTCAAAGTAACAAGGATACAGACCGTGCATCGGGTCCGTAATAGTACCTGCGAAAGCAATAATAACGACGTGTTTGCCTGACGACATGTCTTTATGTTCAATAAGTAATTCATCATTTTCTTCGAGAGAGAAGTCGGCAGATTTTCCATCAAAACTGACTGATTCAATCAAAAGATCTTTGGCGTGAAGACGAATTTCGTGTGCGTCATCAGGACTGACACCAGAAATAGTGACTAATCCTTGAAATTTTCGACCGCTACGATCGAGTGTTAACGATAACGCATAGTTATCAGGAATAAAGGTTTTGATCAGTCGGGCCACACTTTGCATACATTTATTGTAGCAAAGTTAAGAAGAGCCGTGCATAGTAATGACATGAGTGAGCGGATTCGAAGGGTAATTGTTGTATTGATTAGCTTAGGTGTGCTGACGGCTATTGTCTGGGGTTCAGCACCTGCACCGAATTTGATCGTCGAGCAACCTTTGAAAAATGCTCAAACTGGCACGGGACTCGCGAGCACAACGCTCGAGACGTTGGCGGTCAAGGGTCGTGCTCCAAAAACTGGATATAGCCGTGATCAATACGGCAGTGGATGGTCGACAATCAACGGGTGTGATACACGTACTATCATTTTGAACCGTGATCTTCAGAACCCTGTGCTCGATGAAGAATGTCGGGTGATTGGCGGGACACTCAATGATACATATACAGGTAAGATTATTATCTTTAGTAAAGAAACAGCAGCGGCGATTCAAATTGATCATGTCGTTGCTTTGTCGGATGCCTGGCAAAAAGGAGCACAGTTATTGACGAGACAAAAAAGGATTCAGCTCGCCAATGATCCGATAGAACTTCTCGCGGTCGATGGCCCGGCTAACCAAGCGAAGGGCGACGCTGATGCTGCATCGTGGCTTCCGTCAAATAAAACATTTCGCTGCCAATATGTGGCAAGACAGATTGCCGTGAAGCAAAAATATTCGTTATGGGTGACTGATGCCGAAATGACTGCTATGAAGCAGGTGCTTGCGAGTTGTCCGACAGAGGGCCTTCCAACACCCTGAGTACTTGCGCTCCAGACGAGTTCGATATATAATAGCGACAGTACATTCCGGCCGGCAGGTCGGATTTTTTAGTCAAAAGTCACCCGAAAGGAGACAATTATGGATGAAATGAACCTTAAACAGCTAACCCTCGCGGTTCGCACTATTGCCGAAGAAAAGAACCTACCTGAAGAAACGGTCATGTCTGTTATCGAGCAAGCAATCGCTGCGGCATGGCGCCGTGATAACGGTGAGCGTGATCAAGAAGTTCGTAGTGAATTTAATGTTAATAGCGGTGTCGCAACAGTATATGTTGCCCGCGAAGTGGTTGAAGCTGTTGGTAGTGACGCTCATGAGATTAGTCTTGAAGACGCTCGTAAGGTCAAAAAAGACGCTGCACTTGGTGACATGATCGAAGAAGAACATGAAGTAACGAGTTTTGGGCGTGTTGCAGCACAAACAGCGAAGCAAGTTGTCTTGCAACGTCTTCGTGAAGCTGAACGTGAAGTTGTTCTTAGCGAATACGAAGACAAGATCGGTACCGTCGTCAACGGAACTGTTCAGCGTGTTGAGCCACGTGTCGTTCGTATTGAAATCGGTAAAGCCAACGGTATTATTCCACAAAGTGAACAAATTCAAGGTGAATACTATAGTGTCGGTAGCCGTATCAAAGTCTTTATTAAAGATATCGAACGTGACAACCGTGGTCCGCAACTTATCTTGAGCCGTGGTAACGAAGAATTCATCGAATACCTCTTCCGACAAGAGGTTCCAGAACTTGAAAGTGGTGCAGTTGAAATCAAGAAGATTGCTCGTGAAGCTGGTCGTCGTACAAAACTGGCTGTTGCAAGCACTGTCCCTGGTGTTGACCCAGTCGGTACATTTGTCGGTGGTCATGGAACTCGTGTCCAAGCTGTCATGAATGAAGTCGGTGATCAAGAAAAGATCGACATTGTTACCTATGATGCAGACAACATACAGTTCATCAAAAACGCACTCAGTCCTGCTGAAGTCAGTAAAGTTGAAATCAATGAAGCCGACAAACGTGCAACTGTCTATGTTAACGAAGACCAGCAGTCAATCGCTATTGGTCGTGGTGGACAGAATGTTCGACTCGCAAGTCGTTTGACTGGCTACGAACTCGACATCGAGCAAGCAGTTGCCGCTGCAAAACCAACTGAAAAAGCGCCAAAGAAGAACATCGAAGATAGCCTTCTTGATGCTATTGAAGAGACAACTGAAGAAGCTCCCGAAGCTAAGTAGTTTCTCGATACATAAAAAATTAGCACTCTCTTGATTCGAGTGCTAATTTTGTTATACTGGATAGAGAAGCAGTAAGTGGAAAACAAAAAGCTTGCGCTACCTGTATAGGAGGATAGATAATAGGATTATGGCTGATGATTTCGCAGAATTTATCTCGCACCTCACCGATAATGCACGGACGAGCTTGCACCATGCAACATTGATTGCACAGGGCTACGGAACACCGTATATCGGAACAGAACACTTATTATTAGGGGTTATGGCACAAGGCGCTTCAGTCGGTGCAAAAATACTAGCTGACGCTGGCGTGACACTTGACCGTGCGCAATCTGCACTCAATGTGGTGCCCGTTTCGGCTATTGTCGGAGGGATTACTACTAAAAGTCTGAGTGAAACAGCAAAACTTACCCTCAAGATGAGCTGGGATATCGCACAGGAATTTCACCAAGACTATCTTGGAACTGAACATATTCTTTATAGTATCCTGACGCAGAAAAATGCTCGTGCGACTGTGTTATTAAAAGATATGAACGTCAATATTACCGATATTGTCAGTGAACTTGAGGAGTATCTTGACCATCAAGGAGACACTTATAGTCAGACTGATGACGAAGCAATTTTACAAAAGAAAATGCCGACACAAAAGGGTGCACTTGGGACATTTGGGACCGATCTAACCGCCAAAGCGCGTGCAGGGAAACTCGATCCTGTTATTGGCCGCGGTGAACAAGAAGAACGACTTGTGACGATCCTGAGTCGTCGCACGAAGAATAACCCTGTTCTTGTTGGTGAACCTGGTGTGGGTAAGACCGCTATCGTGGAAGGTCTTGCGCAGCGCATTGTTTCTGAGGATGTCCCAGAACACTTGCTTGATAAGCGTATTATTCAGCTCGATCTCGCTGGTATGATTGCTGGGACGAAATATCGTGGTGAATTCGAAGAACGATTGAAAAAAGTTATCAATGAACTACAAGAACAGAAAAATATCATTCTCTTTATTGATGAACTTCACTTGTTGGTGGGTGCTGGTGCTGCTGAGGGTGCACTCGATGCGGCGAATATGTTGAAACCAGCGCTTGCTCGTGGTGAAATTCGTTTGATTGGCGCTACAACACTCGACGAATACCGCAAACACATTGAAAAAGATACCGCACTTGAACGGCGACTTCAAACGATTGTTGTCCCTGAGCCAAGCCTCAAGGATGCAACAGCAATCCTTAAAGGCTTGAAGCCATATTATGAAAAACATCACGGTGTCACGATTGATGACGAGGTGATTGAAGATGCTGTCTACATGGCTGACCGCTATATTAGTGAGCGATTTATGCCTGACAAGGCAATTGATGTGATTGATGAAGCCGCAGCTCGTGTGCGTGTTAAATCTGGGCGTAAACCAAGTAAACTGCGTGATTACATGAAGCAACTCCGCAATCTTAACGAAAAGATGGAAGAAGCAGTAACCGGTGAAGATTACGAACGTGCAGCGCTCTATAAGACACGAATTAGTCAACTTACCGAAAAACTCGAAGAGACTCGTCTCGAATTTGAAAAGAAAACGCCGATTACACTTGGTGATGATGACATTGCTCATGCAATTTCGCTTATGACGGGAATTCCAGTGAGCCGTGTCCAAAAATCTGAAGCAAAATTACTTCGAAATCTTGAGGGTCATCTTGAGAAGTATGTCATTGGCCAACGAGAAGCAGTTGAGAAAGTCGCTCGTGCGATTCGTCGAAGCCGTAGCGGTGTCGCGAGTAGTAAGCGACCGATTGGCTCGTTTGTCTTTATGGGTCCAACGGGTGTCGGTAAAACAGAGCTTGCAAAGGTCTTGGCCCGCGAAGTCTTTGGCAACGAAGATGCCTTGATTAAGATTGATATGAGTGAATTTAGTGAACGCCATAACACGAGTCGTCTTCTCGGTGCACCAGCTGGCTATGTTGGGTACGAAGACGGTGGTCAATTGACCGATAAGATTCGTCGTCAGCCTTACAGTGTTGTCTTGTTTGATGAAATTGAAAAGGCTAACTCTGAAGTCTTCCATCTGCTTCTCCAAATTTTAGAAGATGGTTCGTTGACCGATGCAAAAGGTCATAAAGTCGATTTCACGAATGCCATCGTTATTTTAACGAGTAATTTAGGTGCAGAGCGTATGATGAAAGAATCAAGCCTTGGATTTCACGCCATCACGCGTTCAGACGAGAAAAAGCTTGAAGAATTACATGATGAAAATGCAGAAGTCGCCCAAGAAGCATTGAGCCGAATCATGCGACCAGAGCTCATTAACCGTTTTGACGCAATCGTTACCTTTAGAGCATTAACGCGTAAGCAGGTTGCGAAGATATTTGATAAACTGGTAGCAGAATTGCAAGATCGTTTGGTTCGAAAGGGTATTCATCTAGTCATCGAAGCATCGGCGAAACGTTTGATAATCGCCGAGGGGTATGATGAAAAGTTTGGTGCTCGACCACTTCGTCGTGCATTGCAAGATCTCCTGGAACACCAAATCGCTGATGGTATTTTGTCGGGAGAATATGAAAAGGGTACGGTACTAAAAATTAGTGCACTAAAGGGCAAAATAAACGTCAATGTCGGACAAGAAGCATAGCCATCTCCCGTTAATCCTTGCCGTCTCGGCGAGTCTTATTATCCTTGCCGTGGCGTCGTGGCTGTTACTTAATCGTCAATATGTGACCGATCAAATTAGTGTATGGTCGTATAAAGAATCGGCTAGTGTCAAGACGATCCAAGATCGTATCGATTTTTCAGACAAGGGCACGTTCTATTTCAAGACAACTCAGCCGGTGGTTGCGAATGCCGATGATTTCAACAAAGACTGTCCACGTCAGGAAACAGGAAGTCCTATTCTGGGGTGTTATACCGCAGGCCGAATATATATCTACAATATTACCAATCAACAGTTGGATGGTATTGAAGAAGTGACGGCCGCGCACGAAATGCTTCATGCTGTGTGGGAGCGTATGTCACCGAGCGAACAAAGACATATTGGTTCGTTGCTTCGAACGCAGTATGCACAGATGACTGATGCGGATTTAAAAACCCGTATGGATTATTACCAGCGGACTGAACCGGGAGAATTTGAAAATGAACTCCATTCAATTATTGGGACCGAAGTGGCGTCGATCAACCCTGAGCTCGAGTCGTACTATAAAGAATACTTCCAAGATCGAAGTAAGGTCATTGCGTTACATGTCCAATACAATACGGTCTTTACGTCACTGACAAATGAATCGAATACGCTGTACGAATCCCTCGTGACACTCGGTAAAAGTATCGAAGCACGCAGCAATCAATACAATACAGATGTGAAGCAGCTGCAAGCAGATATTGGTGCATTTAATGACAGAGCAGATAGCGGCACATTTAGTTCACAGGGTGACTTCAATCGACAACGTTCGGCACTTATTACGCGATCAAATCAACTCGAAGCCGATCGGACATCGATTAATGACGATATTGCCACATATCAGTCGAAGTACACTCGATATCAAGAACTTGCCTCACAAATCGAAGTATTAAATAAGAGTATCGATAGCATCCAGGATCTCAACCCGGCGCCGTCATTGTAAATACGGTATACTAGAAGTAATGGCGAAAGCAAAAACTCAATTTGTCTGTCAAAATTGTGGAGCGGTGCATAGCAAATGGTCTGGCCGTTGTGATAATTGTGGCGAATGGAATACGTTGGTTGAACAAGCTGCCGAGCTTGGGAAATCTTCAGTTGCGAGGGCGAGCTCTACGGGACGTGCGCTGACCGTTCAATCGATTAAGACAATTAATGCCGATGAAGGCAGTAAGCGCATGACAACCGGTACGGCCGATCTCGATACTGTCCTTGGGGGTGGTATTTTGCCGGGTGCGGTCATTCTTTTAGCTGGTCAGCCAGGTATTGGAAAAAGCACGCTACTTCTGCAAGTGACGGCTCGTGTTGCTGAAACAGTACCAGTTCTTTATGTCAGTGGTGAGGAGTCTGCTAGTCAGGTCAAACTTCGAGCAAAACGACTCGGTGCTCAAGCCAGTGAACAGCTCGACTTTGCGGCGAGTACGAGTGCCAATGATATTGCGGCCACAATTCGCAGTGGGCAATATAAACTTGTCATTGTTGACTCCATTCAAACTCTCGCCCTCGATGATATTACCAGCGCTCCGGGAACGGTGAGCCAAATTACTAACAGCAGTAATGTCTTGATTCGTGCAGCCAAAGAATCAGGTACTGCGGTAATTCTTGTTGGGCACGTGACGAAAGAGGGAAGTATTGCTGGTCCGAAAGTCTTGGAGCACCTTGTCGACGTCGTATTACAGTTTGAAGGCGATCGTTATGGCGGTTTCAAAGTCGTACGTGCTATCAAAAACCGTTTCGGTTCTACCAACGAAGCGGCTATCTTCGAAATGTACGAAGAGGGGCTCCGCGTAGTGGAGAATCCATCTGCAGCGCTCCTTGCCGAGCGGCAATCAGCTGACGGCTCAGTGGTACTAGCAACACTTGAAGGGACTCGACCGCTGCTGGTTGAGATACAAGCCCTTGTGAATCCGACCAATTTCGGGTATCCTAAGCGTACTGCTAGTGGGTTTGACCTCAACCGACTCAATCTGTTAATCGCTGTTTTGGAGCGACGTACAAAATTGAATTTATCCGATAAAGACATTTATATCAACGTCGTCGGTGGCCTCAGACTCAGTGATCAAGCAGCCGATCTCGCGATTTGTATGGCTATTGCTAGCGCAGCCGCGGGACGTCAAATTGATGACGGTATTGTCGTCTTTGGAGAGGTCGGACTCGGTGGAGAGATCCGTTCAGTCATTGGTGTTGATAAACGTGTAAGTGAAGCTAAAAAGCTCGGTTTCACCCAAGCTATCGCGCCAAAATCTAGTACAAAAAATGCATTTATAAAACCAGTAGGAGACCTGCGTACAGCGCTCGTCGACTACTTACAAAAGTAAGGAAATTATGGAATTACTCATAGCCGCTGTTGTCCTTGTGATAGCAGCCGAGACAACCTATTTGGTTGTATCTCAAAATAAGAAAACAAAACACTCAATGAAAAAACAGATGCCAATCTTCGTTGATACCTCAGTCTTGATCGACGGTCGTATTACATCGATTGCACAATCCGGTTTTATCACGAGTACTCTGTACATCCCACGGAGTGTTGTCGGTGAACTTCAGTTCTTGGCAGACAACGCTGATAGCGACAAACGAAGCCGTGCTCGTCATGGACTTGATGTCGTCAGCGAACTGCAGGCCATGAGCCGCGTGAACGTTGAGATCTTCAGTGATAGCACGAAGGCTGAAGAAGGGGTTGATAATCGACTCCTGAGCCTCGCGAAGCAATATAAAGGAGCTATCTGTACTATCGACTTTAACCTGAATAAGGTTGCACAAGTTGAAGGTATTATGGTCCTGAACGTTAATGACTTGGCGATGACGCTTCGCATGGCGTATCTTCCAGGTGAAAAGACAAAGCTCGAACTGATTCAAAAAGGAAATGATCAACATCAAGCAGTGGGACACCTCCCTGATGGAACGATGGTCGTGGTAGAACACGCCAGTCAATTCCTTGGTAAGATTGTTGAAATTGAATTTATCCGTGGTCTCCAAACGGCTGCAGGCAAGATGATGTTCGCACGGATCGTCGGAAACCAAGCACCGAAGCCTCAGAAAGCCGTCAAAACACAATCCGAACAACGACAGCCGAAGGGTCGTCAACCGCGTCCTGAGCAGTCTGAAGCGGTTGTAGAGCCACAGCAACGCACTGATCGACCCGAACGTGCTCCACGTGCCCCTCGACCACAACGTAGCGAACAATCGACAACTCAGCAAACTGCACAACCACGTCAGAATAAAAGACAGAATAACAACCGTCGTCGTAACAACGAAGATAGTTTGATTGAACTAGCAAATAAACAACAGTAAGTGTTGGCATGAAAAGAGCTCCTGTGCGGAGCTCTTTTTTGTTTACTAGCTATAACTATGTTAGTAGGTCTTGGTTGCTGAGTAGTAACCGGTATCGAGGACGTTAGCGGTAATGTGACCAATCGGTGTCGATGCACCAGTATATGTTGCTTGGTAGAAACCACCACTTTGAGTGACAGTGAGTGCCGTTCCGTTAACGAGAATGTCGACGCTGTCACCCGTAAGTGCGAAGGTTCCCGCTGTTGCGCTTACCTTGATAAGCCAATTGTTCGGGCCACTTGGTGTCACCAGTGCTGCCGCCCCTAATAGCGGAAGAGTATCGCTACAGGCGTGCTTATCATCATCAGATTTTGCATCGTAGCCATCAGGGACATTAGCGTAGTTGTCTTTCTTTGTGACAGGATCGGTGATCTTGATAACATCGAGGACAATCTTCGCATTTTCAGGTGTACAGTCAGTCGCTTTCTTCTTTGAGAGTTTATCAAAAGTAAGTTTTGCGTTTGACTGGCCTTGGCTCTTGTTCCACCAAGCTGGGTATACTTCGTTGCCAACACGTTGGATACCAGTAGGTTGAGTAAACCAGTCGCCTGATTTCCATTTACCTTCAGGTGCATAGACTTCTTTGTGAGCGAATTCCATCACCTTAGCAACGATCGGGCTACCGAGTGACGATGTTCCTTGTTTTAGAATGGTCGTATCAGGGTTACCAAGCCATACTCCCATTGTAAGGGCAGGGCTGTAACTCATCATCCATAGGTCCTTCGCGTTTCCACCTTTGTCTGAGGTACCAGTCTTCGTCGCAGTCTTTACTCCAGGGATACTCTTGGCTGCGTAGCTACCGAGCGCTGCGCTCGCGTTGTTGTCGGTGAGGATGTCGTCGATAATGTAGGCTGATTGTGGACTGACGACTTGCTTTCCAGCAGTATCTGACCATTTCTTCAGTGTTTCACCAGAGCTATTCTTTACTTCAAGGACACTTGATTGTGGCTTGTAAATACCACCGCGAGCGATTGAGGCGTAGGCGTTAACGAGGTCAATTTGCTTGATACCACACCCGCCGATTGCGAGTGAGAGACCGGCGTCCTTATCTGAACCATCGGTACAGTAGCTCGTACCACCCATGTCATGAATTGTTTTTAGTGTCGAACCAACTGATGCATTCTCGTTGATTGCCATTGCTTTGACCGCAGGGACGTTACGAGAGGTTGCAAGGCTCACTCGAATCGGAAGGGCACCCTTATATTGACGGTCAGCATTTTGAAGTTTGGCACCATAAATCTGGTCAATCGGTTCGTCAACGAGGATACTTCCACTTCCGTAGTTCTGTGACCCGGCAGGTTTTTGCTGGAAGAGTTGCGAATAAACGAGTGCTTTAATAGATGATCCTGGTTGGATAAATGCAGTCGTCGCATTATCTTGACCGTATCCTGCATATCCGAAGTCTCGACTTCCCATGAGAGCAACAATTTGTCCGGTTTGCGAATCTTCAACTGTCGCAGCGCCATTTGTGAATCCAGCGATAGCAGGAGTTGGCGAGTCGAACATTGCTTTCATTGATTCTTCGAGCTTGTCTTGGATACGGATATCGAGGGTCGTGGTGACGCTCAAACCACCTTTACCAACAGTTGCCGTACCGAGCTCTGTCTCAAGTTGTGAGCGGACCATTTGAACAAAGTGAGGAGCCTTAATACCTGCGTACTGATCAGCTTGCGGTTTGATGGTATCGAGAATCGGAACCTTCGCCGCGTCATCGGCTTCTTTTTGTGTGATGTAGCCGACTTCGCGCATGGCGTTGAGGACTGCGTGTTGACGACCAATGAGTCCTTCATGACCTTCGACATTGTAGGGGTTGTATACACCAGGGTTCTGAGGGATTGCGGCAAGAAGCGATGCTTCGGCAAGACTCAAATCTTTGGCAGGCTTACCGAAGTAGGCTTGGGCGCCAGACTCTGCACCGTTACGAGGTCCACCATAGGGTGATTCGTTGAGATAGAGTGTAAGGATCTGATCTTTATCGTACATACGTTCAATCTCGATAGACAGAATGAGCTCTTTGATCTTTCGTGGTATACCACCGAATCCTCGATCTGATGATTGATCAGCGAAGAATACCTGCTTGACAAGTTGTTGGGTAAGAGTTGAACCACCTTGAACTTCACCACCGGTAAAGTTGTTGAAAGCTGCACGGAGTGTACCAGTCACACTAATACCACTGTGTTTAAAGAAGTCACGGTCTTCAATAGCGACAGTTGCTTTCTTTAAGTTGTCACTGATATCTTTGCTGTCGACGACGAGCTTATAGTTGCCACCACCTTTGTCTTCCCAGAGAAGCTGACCATTGCGGTCATAATACTTCGTTACAGTTGACTGGACTCGTTTATCAATTTCGCCCGGACGAATCTGATCAAGGTCCTTTCTGAAGTAGGCAAACATTCCACCGATGAGGAGGGCGAATAGTAAGACCATCACACCGACGATCTTTAGGGCAGTAATGATACCGCGCTTACTGAACCAATAGGCCCAGAAACGTTTTGGGTGCAAACGGTAGAAGAATCGTTTTACGGGATGTTTTGGAAGTGTCGCTAAGTACTCAGCACGATGGCGTGAGTCAGCATCTTTTTTCGCCTTCCGGCGACGGGAAAGATTGGAATAAACACTGAGCGTGCGCGAAGATTTCTTTTTAACCACGGTTCCTCATTCTCATAAGCAATATCACGATCCATTATAGCATTAAATTGGTCGCGTAAAGCCCTAATGTTTGCTATACTACCAGAGTATTAACAGATAAGGAGCTTAGTTTCGATGACTTCCCTGAAGCTTTCCGAAGAGTTGCAATGGCGCGGCATCATTAACCAGATGACCTACGCCAACATTACCGAACTTGATCAAGGCCCTATCTCTTTCTATTGGGGGGTTGACCCGAGTGCAGACAGTATGACCGTCGGAAACTTCGCCGCGGCAATGATGGTACGTCACTTTATTGAGGCTGGTCATAAAGCATATCTCCTCGTTGGTGGTGCTACCGGCATGATCGGTGATCCAGATGGCAAAAAAGATGAACGGAATCTCCTAAGTGTTGACGATATTGCTCGAAATAAAACCGCCATTGCTGAGCAGTACAAAACTGTCTTTGCTGGTCAAGATTTTGAAATTGTTGATAACTATGACTGGTTTAAGGCTATTAACTACCTCGACTTCCTCCGTGAAGTTGGTAAGAATGTTCCTCTCAGTCAAATGTTGAGTCGTGAATTCGTGCAATCTCGCCTCGGCCATGATGGCTCTGGTATTAGTTACGCAGAATTTAGCTATTCGTTGATACAAGGCTATGACTTTTTGCATCTTAATCGTGCGCATGGTGTGACGCTTCAGGTATGTGGAGCTGATCAATGGGGTAATTCAATTGCTGGTGTCGATCTCATTCGACGACTTGAGGGTAAAGTTGCAAATGTCTACTCAACACCACTTGTCATAAATAAGACAACCGGTAAGAAGTTTGGCAAATCTGAAGAAGGTGCCGTCTGGCTTGATCCAACAAAGACGAGTGTCTTTAAGTTTTACCAATTCTGGCTCAACGCTGGTGACGCTGATGTTATCGACTATGCAAAGATCTTTACTATGCTCAGTCGTGAGCAAGTCAAAGAGCTTGAAAAGCAAGTTGCTGACAACCCAGGTGCTCGTGACGCGCAAAAAACATTGGCTCATGAAGTCACTAAGATTGTTCACGGCGCTGAACGCACAACGAGTGTCGAGAAAGTAACGGCTGTTCTTTTTGGCAACACGAAGGTACAGGAACTATCAAACGACGAAGTTGAGATGTTGGCTGGTGAGATTCCATCGTTTATTACAGGTAAGTCGTTAATCGAAGTATTAGTTGAGTCGGAAAGCGCTAGTAGTAATGGCGAAGCGCGTCGACTGATTGAAAGTAATGCGATCTCAATTAACGGTGAAAAAGTCAGTGCTGATTCGACTATTTCTGAACTTTCTCTTGTCAAAAAAGGCAAGAATAGCTTTATCCTCGTCCGCTAAGCTACTATATATATATGAATCTGACCACGTCGCTCAGCCAGATCAAAGGGGTGGGTGAAAAAACCTTTGAACAATTTCAATTAGCCGGTCTCGAGACGGTCGGTGATCTTATCGATTTCCTTCCGCGTACGTATGAAGATTTTTCACACGCTTCAACTATCGCTGACATAAAGCCAGGTAAGGTCACGATCAAAGCTCACTGTGAAAAGATCTCGACACGCCCTGTTCGTCGCGGACTACGCGTTACAACGGCAACACTTGCCGACGAGTCTGGAAAAATTCAAGCTGTTTGGTTTAATCAACCATATAGAGAGACACAATTAAAATCTGGTGAAGAGTTTTTCTTTTCAGGAGAATTTGAGTTTAGTTTTAATAAGTATCAACTCACGAATCCGAGTGCTGAGAAAGCAACCGATATGCCTGTTCAAACAGATCGAATTCTGCCGGTATATCGTTCGATCCATGGACTGAAGACAACTGTCGTTCGTAAAATCTTACATGAACTACGGCCATTGATGACGATGCTCCCTGAAACACTGCCAGATGAAGTAGTAAAAGACGAATCATTGATTAGTCGAGGTGATGCGGTGTTGGGTATGCACTTTCCTGATAGTATTGAGGATATTTCTAAGGCTAAGGAGCGGATCGCCTTCGAAGAATTATTTGCTCTACTGCTCGCGAGTCAGATGAATCGGATGGAGAACGCAAAACTTCAAGGCTGGCCAATTCCTTTTAACCAACGTGTGGTGAAAGCTTTTGTGAATGAGTTACCATTCAATTTAACCAACGCACAGCGGTCGGCAGCGTGGGATATCTTACAAGATTTCGAAAAAGAAATTCCAATGAACCGCCTCCTTCAAGGTGATGTAGGATCGGGGAAGACTGTCGTTGCAGGCCTAGCAGCTCGACAAGCCGCCCATGAGGGATTTCAAACTGCATTAATGGCACCCACAGAAATACTGGCATCGCAACATGCCGAGACACTCAATCGACTCTTGTCTCCCTTTGGAGTGAAAGTGGGGCTGCTAACTGGGAGTGTGAAAGGTAAAGCTCGAGAACAACTCTACGCAGCGATTCAGAATGGTGATGTCGATGTGGTTGTCGGAACTCATGCACTGATTCAGTCAACGGTTAATTTTCATAAGTTAGGATTTGTCGTTATCGACGAGCAGCATCGATTTGGTGTGAATCAACGTCAAGAATTATTAAAAAAATCTCAACACATGCCGCATCTCCTAGCGATGACAGCAACGCCGATTCCGCGGAGCCTCGCGTTAACAGTATATGGAGAACTTGATGTCTCGATCTTGAACGAGAAGCCAAAGGACCGTAAGGATGTTAAGACCAAGATCTGGTCACCGAATAGCCGTCCGCAACTATACAGTTTAATTGAGTCTGAACTTCAGAAGGGTCATCAGGCCTACGTTATCTGCAGTCTAATAGATAATAACCCCACTAACGAACTCAAGAGTGTTCAGCAAGAGTTCAAGCGTCTTGATCAATCAGTTTTTAAGAAAGAAACGATAGGCTTATTGCACGGCAAGCTCAAATCAGTCGAAAAAGAGGCGGTGATGGGTCAATTTGCTGCAGGAGAGATAGATATCCTTGTGAGTACGACTGTCGTTGAGGTGGGTGTCGACGTACCAAATGCCACGGTTATTTTGATCGAAGATGCTGATCGCTTTGGGTTAGCCCAGCTCCACCAACTTCGGGGTCGAGTCGGGCGCAGTAGTGAACAGAGCTATTGTTACTTGATGACAAGTTCTTCGAGTGCGCCAAGTCAGCGTCTGAAAGAGATCGAAAAAAGTACTGACGGTTTCTACTTGGCGGAAGTCGATCTCAAACTTCGTGGTCCTGGCGAGATTTATGGTCGCGCACAGCATGGTGAACTGAACCTACAAGTGGCGAGCTTGGGTGACACACGGCAAGTCTCACGAGCTCAAAAAGCTGCTCAAGCTTTCGTCGCGAAGGGGTTAAATCTGTTACACTATAAGCAGTTGGCAGGTGCTGTGCAACATTATCAGCGCCTCACCACACTCAATTAATATATGTACGCAGGAACAACAGTCGGAAAAAAATCAGGTCATATCATTGGGGTTCACCAACGAATTGATCGCATCGCACGTCGTCATATCACGCCGCTTCTTCCTGATACGTTGAATTTTCCGAAAATTGCCGATGTCCTTTATTTTGAAGGCAATAACGGTCCTGATGGGATTAAGCGAAAAAGTCCCTCAAAAGACGAACCATGGCATTATATTGACCCAACCAAGCCACAGGACCGTGCATTAATTGATATGATTCTTGATCATCAAGTAAACCTGGCAACTGCACTGAAAAAAAAGAACTATGAGCGAGCTTCTTTTGAGACAGCCTGGATGGCACACGCTATTGTCGATGGTTTAACGCCAGCACATCATTTTCCGCTCGCTGATAAGATCGAGGAACTTTTCGGTATGCCTCACACCGAGCGCCAGACGATACGTGAAAAGAATGTCATTAAAGGTGACAATCGTCGCGATACGCTTTCGAAGAACTGGAAATATTGGGGGAAACACGGTATCTTCATTAATCATATTATGTTTGAATTTGGGGTTGCCTCAGTTATTCTCGGTCAATCGTTTCGAAATAAAATAGTACACGATGAAGATATCGCACTCTTGGAAGCGAAAGGGTACGAAACGGTCTTCCGTGACATTCTTAAGTCAGTCATGTCATTACGAACATACGAACGCTATACCAATAAAGGTTGGGATCGCCAACTCGGGAAAGATGTCCAGAAAGAACTCGTGCCATTAATTGTTAAAGGTGTCGTGCTTGGCTGGTATGCCGCTGTTCTTGATATGAGGAAGAAATAATGAACGTTCGACTTATTGCGGGCCGTTTCGGTGGACGTATTATTGAGGGTTCAGATACAGATCGGACACATCCAATGAGTGAACGTATTCGTAACGCTCTGTTCAACAAGATTTCCGATGAAATCAAAGATGCAAGTATTCTTGATGCATTTGCAGGCAGCGGGGCAATTGGACTCGAGGCTGTAAGTCGTGGTGCGAAAAACGCTGTTTTGATCGATAGCGATAAAGTAGCTCAAAAGATTATCGAAAGAAATATTTATCTTTTAGGCGTTCAGAAGGACGTACACCTCATCAGATCTACCGTTTCGAGTTGGGCAAAATTGACAGATGAGCGCTTTGACATTATATTTGCTGATCCACCATTCAACGACATGCAGTTATCCACAGTTTCACTATTGTTCGGACTATTAAAACCGAATGGGCTTATGGTACTATCATACCCAGGTAAGGGAGAGGTGCCGGCCGAAACGGGAGTTGTTGTGGTGGACAATCGTAGTTACGGAAATGCGGCTCTCGCGTTTTACCGACAAAAGGATGCTTAGGCATCCTTTTGATTGAGGTAAAATCTTTTTTATTCAGCGTTCGTTCGTCGGCCCGTATCGTAGCGAACACGGAACGATCGGAAGAGATGGTCTATCGTATCTTGGTCGACTGATGTAATATCTGACGTCCGGCCTTCGATAGTATGAAAGATCATGACGTCATCCAGCGCAGTGGTCGCAAAACCTTCAATGATCGCATTATTCGGCGGGTGCTTGACTCGCAGTTCGAGTAACGGTGCAAATGTGCCTTCGTGACCAGGTCCAAGGTAAGGGTTAAGGTCGGTAATCGCAGCCTCAGCGAGCAGACCATCACCCAATTTTAATGTTCCATAGAATAATAATGATGGATTGAGTGCTCGAATCACGGCAATACGCGCCACGTCATGACGGAACTGATCAACCGGGTGGATATGTTCACCGGCAGGTGTGGGTCGAACGAATTCGAAATCACTCATATACTTATAATATCGCCAAATGAAAAAGCAGACCAGCCGATCTGCTTTTTCATTTGGTGCGCGCGAAAGGACTTGAACCTTCACGCCCGAAAGCACTAGCTCCTAAGGCTAGCGTGTCTACCAATTCCACCACGCGCGCATTACGTTACATTATAACAGAGGGAATACTGAATATAAAGCAGTGGTCTCAAAGAGAAGTTGCTTGTGCTATCATAGAATTAAAGACATACAAGGGGATGTGAGGAATGAACAAGATTGCAGTCTATCTAAATGAGCATTTACTGGGTGAAGTCAGTAGCTCTAAAGCCATGCGTCGACGCTATAGTCGCGATGGGAGTGTCCTGACTATTACGCCTGAGATTATCGTATTTCCGCGTGTGACAAATGATATCCGAAAAGCAGCTCGTTTTGCGTGGCAACTCGCCGAAAAAGGACATGCGCTTCCTTTGACGGTTCGAGGCATGGGAACTGACCCAACAGGTGCAGCAATTGGAAAAGGGATGATCATTAGTACCAGTACCCACCTCAATAAAATTATCCATGTGGCTATTAAAGAGCGTTTGATTCACGTCCAGCCAGGCGTTACCTTTGATCAACTTAACACCACATTGAAATGGAACGCGCTTGCCATTCCAAATACACCTGTCGATGGTCGTTATGGAACTGTTGGTGGCGCTATTGCGAGTAATGCACTAGGCTCAAGTGGTGAATTCGGCGCTGCGATTGAAAAACTTGAAGTGGTTCTCGCAAATGGTGACCTTATGGAGACGTCTCGTATTAGCCGTCGTGACTTGAGTAAAAAGCTCGGTCTGCAAACTTTTGAAGGTGAAGTGTACCGTAAACTCGAAGGTCTTATTGAAGATAACGATGAATTGATTCAACAAATTGCCAAAGACCCTGTCCGTGACAATACTGGCTATAAGAATCTCTCGGCTGTAAAGGGAAAAGATGGTTCGTTTGACTTGACGCCACTCTTTATTGGGAGCCAAGGAACCTTAGGAATGATTTCAGAGATTGTTCTGAAAGCAGACTTTTATAGTGAAGACGTCACAATGGCTGTAGCGGTAGCCCAAAGCGATGAACTCGCTCGTGATATTGCTGATCGGCTGATTGAGTTGCAACCGGCTGCGCTTGAAACCTACGACGGAGAGTTATTCCGACGTGCGAGTGCTGAAGGTGCACAATTTACACTTCTTGGTTCAACTGACCAGCTTGGAACGGTTATTTTCATTAAATTTAATGACTTTAGTGATCATGCCCAGGCGGTCAAATTGAAGAAAATGCGCAAAATGATGCAAAAACTCGGTGTCGGCATGGTTGACTCAACTGATCATCAGATTGAAGAATTTGAAGCGGTGACTGGTGTTATTGAGTCACTTCGATTGATTGCGAATGATGATCAAACGGCGTTACCATTGGTTGACGGCTCATTCATTCCAAATGAACGTCGTGAAGAGTTTGCCACTGCGGTAACAGAACTAGCTGCAAAACATCATACTCCATTGCCAATGAAACGAAACGTACTAACGGGAACACTCTATAGTTTCCCAACCTTGAAACTTGATATCGTGAGCGACAAACAGAAACTCTTCCGTCTTTTGACAGATTATGCGGAACTTGTCGATCGTTGCAATGGAGCATTTGTCAGTGATGGTGCTGAAGGCCGATTGAAATCTAATGCTGCATGGACGATTCTCGATGATGCACATGCGCATTTGTATGAGCAACTGCGTGCTATCTTTGACCCATTCGGCACATTGAACCCAGGTGTAAAGCAGAAGAATGATATTCGCCACCTCGTTTCGTCGCTACGTTCGTCATATGACGCGACCGATTTCGTCTCTTAACAGGGTCCCCCTAACCTGATATAATTCCGATTGTACGTGAAAGCAGCAATATGCGCGCGTGGCGGAATTGGTAGACGCGCTAGCTTCAGGTGCTAGTGTCAGCAATGACGTGGAGGTTCAAGTCCTCTCGCGCGCACCACGATAAGAACCCAAGAAATTGGGTTTTTATTTTTTGCGATCGGCAAATGTTTGCAGTGTAATGTGAGATAACTTGAGAAATGTTGATACATCGAGGCGTTTCATGAGAGTTATAATGCTCGGGAGCTGCATCTTTATGAGTTTCCAATGGTCTCGTATAGAAGGATTAAACTCAACAAGTCCGTTTGCGGCGTCGCTCTTCATATCAAATAAGGTATCCATCGAGTTTGCGTAAGTGGTGAGGAGAGTTAAATAGTCATTAAATTCAGTAACATCCTGATCAGCTGCATGTTCTGGAGGGATAGTAACGAATCGACTTGTCACTCGGCCTTCTGCAAGTGCGACGAGACCGAGAGACTCTATATTAGACGCCTGTCGTGATCGTTCTCCAAGAAGTGCAATAGTATGTGCGTGAGTAGCGAATTCTTCTAATTTATCCCGGCCGTCATGGATCATCACCTGTCGTAGCTCCACGAGAGAAGTGATCACATTTGGATCGATTGAGGAGTCAGCTTCACCCGTGACCATGAAATTGATCGCTTTATCGTATGCTTTGAGACGTGTCTCTGGAGATTCTTCGCTGTCGAGAATCATGTCGAGATTGAACATAACAGAGAACACTGTTTGCCATTGTTGGCGTTGTTGCTCACTGATTTCAAGATTGAATAGTCTTGAAGCTATCGTGTGCAACATGTTATCACCGATACGATAACGATGTTTGTATTCGGAGTCGGGCACGATATGTTCAGCGGTCATTGATGACAGTATGTGACATTATCGATGAATTACAAGCATGACCACGATACTGATCATTTAGTCGATTTGACCTCTATACTCTATACTGAAGTGATGCAAGAAGAAATTATTGGCGTGGGACCTCATCCTGAACCGTGGCCAACCGGTTCGCAGTACGATCGTATGCTGCTCAAAAATGGCGATCAACGAAATGTTCTCGATAAATACCACTACTGGACGGTTGCTGCAATCAAAGAAGATCTCGACACAACTCGTGTAGATCTTGAGATTGCGATCGAAAATCTGCAACGGGACTACAATATGGGTACGATTGTTCGATGTGCGAACGCTTTCAATATTAAGAAAGTCCACATTATTGGCCGCAAACAATGGAACAAACGCGGTGCGATGGTGACTGACCTTTACATGAATATTCAATATCATGATGACGTGAAGGCATTCCAAGCTGTTATGGAGAGAAGTAAACGTGAGATTATCGCGGTTGATATCGTCGAGGGGGCTAAAAACCTTTCTGAAACAACACTTCCACCGAATGCTGTACTTATCTTTGGTGCTGAAGGTCCTGGCCTGAGCAAAGAACTTCTTAATGTCGCGACTCAAACGGTCATGATTGAACAACTCGGTTCAACTCGTTCTATGAACGTTGGCGTGGCTGCAGGCATCGCTATGTACACTTGGGTTCAACAAAACTTGTTGACCAAATAACATAAGCGTGTCATAATACCGACATGAACTACTACCGAACTCACCATGTACATATGTCGCCGGAGCGAATCGGTTAGTTAATTTTGTCTTAAATCATACTTACGCCGAACATCGCTTCGGCGTATTTATTTACACGAGTCACCAATCATCAGATACCAATAAATGATACAATTTAAGAAAGGAATATAACAATGACACTCTCATCACAACCATATAAAGGTACGCGCGACTATTACCCAGAAGATAAACGGGTTCAAAACTACATCTTTAATACTTGGCGATCTATCGTCGAACGTTTTGGATATGAGGAATACGGTGCACCGATTCTTGAACCACTCGATATCTATGCTGCAAAGAGCGGGCAAGAACTGGTTAATGAACAAACGTACGTGTTTACTGATCGTGGCGGTCGGACAGTGGCGATTCGTCCTGAAATGACCCCAACGATTAGTCGTATGGTGGCAGCGCGTCGTCAAGAGTTGCCGTATCCAGCTCGATTGTACTCAATCGCTAACTTCATGCGGTACGAGCGTCCTCAGCGTGGTCGTGAGCGAGAGTTTTGGCAACTCAACGTCGATATTTTCGGCGTTGAGGATACCAAGGCGGATATCGAGATCTTGACGATTGCAGATGCGATTTTAAAAGAGTTCGGTGCCAAGCCAACCGATTATGTTATTCGCATTAACAATCGGAAGTTAATTAACTATATGATGGTTCAATATCTTGGACTCGATGAGGTTCAATCGCAGCAGATGATCAAATTGTTTGATCGCCGTGACAAGATTACCGAAAGTGACTTCGACGAGCAAACAACTCTGATTTTCGGTGAAACAAACGACGAACGTACTGAAAAAGTAAAACAGTTGATTGATGCGAAAAGTATTGACGAACTCCCCGAAGAAGTGAAGAAAGCGGAAGCGGTGAGTGAGTTGAGTGTCGTGTTCGATAGTCTAAAGAAAGCCGGTGTGACTGAAGCGGTCTTCGATGCGACGTTGATGCGGGGACTTGATTACTACACTGGCACGGTCTTTGAAGTATTTGATACACACCCTGATAATAATCGAGCACTATTCGGAGGCGGTCGTTATGACGGTCTCGTCGGTATGTTTGGCGCTGAACCTATCTCGGCGGTTGGTTTTGCCCCAGGTAATACAATGATGGAAAACTTCTTAGCTGTTCGCGATCTGCTCCCCAAGGCATCTTCAACGAGTCAGGTATATATTGTCGTGATTGACGATGCACTCGACACTGCAAACATGTTAGCGACAACGCTTCGTAGCGGGGGCATAAATACTGAAGTCGATATTACAAACCGCAAACTTGATAAACAAATTAAAACAGTACTAAAAAAGAATATCCCATACGTTATTTTTGTCGGTCCAAACGACGTTGATGCGAGTGAATTCTCTCTGAAGAATATTGCAACGGAACAAGAAGAAAAGCTGTCGATCGATGCGATTATTGAACGACTTTCGAAGTAGGTCAATTTGCGGACGATTTCGACCTCTGTTATAATTGGTCTAATGGAAACTACACGAAAAAACCTATCTGACACAAAAGTATTACTGACAATTACAGTGAGTAAAAAAGACCTCGTCGCGGCCGAGCAAGCTGCCCTTAAAACATTGAGTCGAACAGTGAAAGTTGCTGGCTTCCGCGCCGGTAAAGTACCTGCGGGCGTGGCTGCAAAACACGTCGATCCAGCAGCATTGCAAGACGAAAGTTTAAACAACGCTCTTAACAATGCAGTGACTGAGGCCTTCATTACAGAAAAGATTCAACCACTTGACCGTCCTTCGGTTGAAGTACAAAAATTTGTTCCTGGTGAACTCCTTGAATTTACTGCTGAAGTTGAAATTGTTCCTAAGGTAAAACTTGGTGACTATAAACACCTTAAGGCGAAACAAGAACCTGCAAAGGTGACTGACATAGATGTCGAGGAAATCATTGAACGTATGCGCACGGGCTTTGCAACTCGTGAGGAAGTTGATCGTGGCGCAAAAGTTGGTGATGAAATCCTCATGGATTTTGTTGGTAAAAAAGAAGACGTTGCTTTTGACGGTGGAACAGCAAAAGACTATACACTTGCGATTGGCTCTGGCCAATTTATCCCTGGTTTTGAAGAAGGTATCGTTGGTCACAAAGCTGGTGAAGAATTTGATATCGACCTTGATTTCCCAGCTGACTACCATGCGAAAGAACTCGCTGGTACGAAGGTTGTCTTCTCTGTCACACTAAAAAAGGTCCTCGAACCTAAACTACCTGAGGTCGATAACGACTTTGCTGCTAAAGCGGGCCCATTTAAAACAGTCGCTGAACTAAAGGCTGACATCACACGCGAAATCAGTTCCCAAAAAGATCGTGAAGCCCACGAGAAGTATAAAGACGCACTCATTACGGAATTAGTTGAGAAGAGCACGGTTCCAACACCAGACATCCTGGTTGAAGACCACATGCGCTCAATCGAGCAAGACTTTGAACGAAACCTTGCGTACCAAGGTCTTAATCTGGATAGCTATTTTGTTACGAACAAATTTAAAGATGCAGATGACTGGCGTGATAAAGAAGTCCGTCCAACGGCAACTCGTCGCGTTCAGGCTGGGCTTGTCTTGGCTGAATTAACCAGCGCCGAAAACGTTAAAGCTACTGATGCTGAAGTTGACGAACATGTCGAAGTTCATAAGAAGCAGTATGCTAATAACGAAGACGCTTTGAAGCAATTCGAAACAGCTGAAGTTCGCCGTGATATTGCCAATCATTTCTTGACTGAAAAAACGATTGAACACTTGATCACACTCAATGGCGGCACCGCCAGCCACTCTCACTAGAGTAGGCACAAAGCAAATTGGCACTCACTTGCAACGAGTGCTAATTTTATATACAATAGATGTATGAATAAGCCATCGAGTTACTTAGTACCAACAGTGATCGAAAAATCTTACGACGGGGAGCGGGCTTTTGATATCTACTCACGTCTCTTAAAAGAACGAATCATCTTTCTCAATGAAGACGTTAATGAACATACTGCGAGCCTGATCGTGGCACAACTTTTGTTCCTTGCCTACGAGGACCCGAAGAAAGACATCAAGCTGTATATCAATAGTCCTGGCGGGAGTGTCTATGACGGGCTTGCGATCTATGACACGATCCAGTTCATCTCACCGGATGTGCAGACGATAGGTATTGGACTTCAGGCGAGTATGGGCGCTTTCTTACTTTCGAGTGGTACTAAAGGTAAGCGTTACGCGCTCCCAAACAGCCGTATCATGATTCACCAACCATCAAGTGGTACTCAAGGAAAGATTACTGACCAGGAGATCACTCTTAAAGAAGGAATTTTCCTTAAGCAACGACTCAATGAAATTCTTGCTAAGAATACCGGACAGAAGTTATCTAAGATTGAAAAAGATGCTGATCGTGATTTCTGGATGAGCGCACAGGAGTCGAAAGACTACGGTCTTATTGATGACGTTATCGCCAAAGCATAGACTTTTCGCTCGTATTATTGTATAATCTTCATCAATATGACAGATTTTGAAATTGGACGTATTGAACCCACAGAGCACAATGCGAAGCTGATCCAGTATATGTCTTTGGTTGACATGCAAATGGGCGGCCATCCTGATGCTTTGAAAGAAGCAAATCCTAATAACGCTGATAAAGTGAAGGCGCAAGCTGATAAGTTAGATCAGCATCCTGAGCGATATGCCGGAGCTTTCGCTGATGACGAACTTGTCGGATTCATTAAATATGATGATTGGCGCGTTGATCTTGATATGCCGTTTACGCACGGTACAGAACGCATAGATTCACTCATTCGTCGCTATGTACGACACGACTATAGCGTAAAAGGAAATCCTTTAGGAATTATGGGACTAGTTTCGGATCCACGCATTGTCGATCGCTACCCTGAAGTAGCTGAGTCAGATATTGACGAGATGCTCGGGCAGTTAACCGATCAAGCAGTCGATGCAGCACATTCGGGACGATATCCTCGTGAGATTCGTGTCCCGCATCACTATAATGACCCAGCGCGACGTGCAACCGCATCTCGTAGGTTTGAAACAACTGGGCAGTCTGCCGTTGTGTTCGGCATGAAACAAGAACTCTTTAGTCGCCCAGCAGTTGCCACAGAGTTAGAGCGATTTGCAGCTGCTCAAGACGAATTTGATAGTTAGTTCAATTTCATAGCATATATATCTTGACTTAATCCTAAATAAGTCTCACAATAGGTACTAAGAAGTAGTGTAGCCGTGGTTACTTGTGTCTTGAATGTGGTGTGGCAGTCACGCATAAACACAAGTGGGACGACCAGCGGTTAAGGGAATCTTCGGCGCCAAGAACCCCTATAAATCTAACTATGCGAGGACAATTCAGGCCTATGGCAACTACCAAACGTGCGAACGCGAAGCGTATTTTCTTTACTAAAGATGATACTGCTCTCCCTCTACCAAACTTAATTGACCACCAGCGCTCAAGCTGGCAGGAATTCGTCGAAACCGGACTCGGTGAGATCTTTGCAGAACTCAACCCGATCGACGACTACACGGGACAGAAACTCGCGCTTCGCTTCGGCCAGTACGCTTTTCATGATCCTAAAAATAGCGAACAGTTCGCTAAAGAAAACAACGTAACCTTTGATGCGCCACTTCACGCTACTGTGGAACTGACCAACAAAGTAACCGGTGAAGTAAAAGAACAAGAGATCTACTTGGGTGATTACCCATGGATGACTGACCGTGGAACCTTTATCATTAATGGTACTGAGCGTGTCGTCGTCTCTCAATTGATTCGTAGTGCTGGTGTCTTCTTTACTGCAGACCGCCTCGCAACTCGTAACAACTATGGTGCTAAATTGATCCCAGGCCGTGGTGCATGGCTCGAATTCGAGACTGCAACAAACGGTGCTATCTATGTCAAAATCGACCGTCGTCGCAAACTGCCTGTGACAACTCTTTTCCGTGCCCTTGGATACAACAAGACATCGGAAATCAAAGCTCTCTTCGAAGGTGTTGACACCGGTGAAGTAAAATATATCGACGCAACTCTCGAAAAAGACCCAGCAAAGGGTACGAACGAAGCACTCATCGAAGTCTACCGCCGCCTCCGTCCAGGTGACCTCGCAACAGTCGACAACGCTCGTTCAATGATCGAACGTATGTTCTTTGACTTCAAACGATTCGACTACAGCCGTGTTGGTCGTTACAAGCTCAACCAACGCCTCGGTATCGAAGTGCCAAACACGACTGAAAACCGTGTCTTCATGGTCAGTGACCTCGAAGCAATCGTTCGCGAAATCATTCGCTTGAACAACACCCAAGAACTTGCTGATGACATCGACGCCTTGTCAAACCGTCGCGTTAAACTTGTTGGTGAACTCGTTGCACGTCAATTCCGTGTTGGTATGCTTCGTATGCAACGTAACGCCATGGACCGTATGTCTATGAGCGACATTGAAAACGTTTCTCCCTCACAACTTATTAACGCTCGTCCTGTCGTGGCCGCTGTTCGTGAATTCTTCGCGAGTTCACAACTTTCACAACTTATGGACGAAACCAACCCACTGGCTGAACTCGCTCACAAGCGTCGCCTTAGCTCAATGGGTCCTGGTGGACTTTCTCGTGAACGTGCTGGATTCGACGTTCGTGACGCCCACCCAACTCACTACGGACGTCTTTGTGCCGTTGAGACACCTGAAGGTGCCAACATTGGACTGGTATTGAACCTTGCGGCCTATGCTCGTATTAACGAGTACGGTTTCATCGAAACTCCTTACCTTAAGGTTGTAAAGGGTAAAGTTACCGAAGAAGTTGTTTACCTTGATGCTTCCGAAGAAGCGGTTGAAGTGATTGCTGATGCTGGTGCTGAACTCACTAAAGATGGTAAGTTTGCTGACGAACGTGTCAGTGCACGTAACGGACTTCTCCCTGAACAAGTTGACTCATCAGAAGTGACCTACATGGATGCTGCTCACAAGCAGATCCTTGGTTCAACTGCCGCTCTTGTGCCATTTGTTGAAAAGAACCGTGTCGACCGTTCATTGATGGCCTCATCAATGCAGAAGCAAGCTGTTCCACTCTTGCACCCTGAAGCTCCTGTCGTGGGAACTGGTATCGAAGGCGAAATCGCTCGCAACACCAGCCAACTCGTTGAAGCTGAAGGTGCTGGTGAAGTTGTCCGTGCTGACGGTGAAGAAGTTCATGTCAAATACGCTGACGGCGTAAAGATCTACAAGCTGATTCACTTTGCGAAATCTAACGACGACCGTTCGATTAACCAAAAAGTTCGTGTCGAACGTGGTGAAAAAGTTAAAAAGGGTGACATTCTTATCGAAGGTGCCTCAGTTGACCAAGGTGAAATTGCGCTCGGTCGCGACCTCCTCGTTGCTTTCATGCCATGGAATGGCTACAACATGGACGACGCAATCGTTTTGAGCCAACGTCTTATTACTGATGACACACTGACAAGCGTGAACATCAAAGACTACACTGTTGAAGTTCGTGAAACAAAGCTCGGTCCTGAAATTGTCACTCGGGACATTCCAAATGTGAGCGAAGAATCACTTCGTCACCTTGACGAAAACGGTATCGTTACCCTTGGTTCTGAAGTGAAATCTGGCGACGTTCTCGTCGGTAAGATTACACCAAAGGGTGAACAAGAACTCAGCTCAGAAGAACGACTTCTTCGTGCGATCTTCGGTGAAAAAGCCAAAGACGTCCGCGATACTTCACAGCGCATGAATAATGCAGGTGGCGGTAAAGTCGTCGGTATCAAGATCTTCTCACGTGAGAATGGTCATGAACTCAAAGCTGGTGTGCTTATGCAAATCCAAATCTTCGTTGCTCAATTCCGTAAGATCTCAGTTGGTGACAAACTTGCTGGACGTCACGGAAACAAGGGTGTCGTTGCGCGTATTCTTCCAGTCGAGGACATGCCGTACATGGAAGATGGAACAGCAGTTGATGTTGTCTTGAACCCACTTGGTGTCCCAAGTCGTATGAACATCGGACAACTGTTCGAAACTCACCTTGGAATGGCTGCTCGTGCACTTGGATACAAAGTTGCAACACCTCCATTTAATGGTGTCACTGATGAGACTATCTCTGAAGAACTCGTGAAAGCCGGCTTTAACCGTGATGGTAAGAGTCAACTGTTTGACGGCCGTACTGGTGATGCCTTTGAAGAGCGCACAACTGTCGGTGTCATGCACATGCTGAAGCTTCACCACATGGTGAGCGACAAGATTCACGCCCGTTCTACTGGACCATACACAATGGTCACGCAGCAACCACTTGGTGGTAAAGCGCAAAACGGTGGTCAACGATTCGGTGAGATGGAAGTCTGGGCACTTGAAGCATATGGTGCTGCCTCAACACTTCAGGAAATGTTGACAATTAAGTCTGACGACGTCTATGGACGTGCGAAAGCTTACGAATCAATCATTAAGAACGAGCCAATTGTTGGTCCGAAACTTCCAGAAAGCTTTAACGTTCTCGTTAAAGAACTTCAAGGTCTCGGTCTCCGTGTTGATCTTCTTGATGAATCTGAAGATGCTATTGTCGACGCTGAACAGGTAATTGGGAGTGTCATCAATGGCGAACCAGTTCCTATGAGCGATGTGATGGAAGCTGATGAAGTAGAAGTAATTCTCGACGAAGCTGATGAACTTGGCGACCTCGATGATGGAACCACCATCCAGGATATTGATGAAGTAGAAGAAATTAAGGAGGAGGCGTAATATGTCGCGCGTTGTAGCAAACAATGGTATTGCCGACTTTGACGCGATTCGTCTGTCAGTCGCAAGCTCTGATGACATCATGAAATGGAGTCACGGAGAAGTTACAAAACCTGAAACGATTAATTATCGTACCCAGAAACCTGAGCGTGATGGTCTGTTCTGTGAACGAATTTTCGGTCCAGTCAAAGACATCAACCCACACGATAACAAGCTCAAGGGAGTTCGCTCTCGTGAAGCTGCTGTCGATAAGAATGGTGACCTCGTTACCAAGTCTATCGTTCGTCGTGAACGCATGGGTCACATTCAACTTGCAAGTCCTGTTGCGCACATCTGGTTTATGCGTGGGACACCATCAGCAATGTCACTATTGCTTGGTATCACTGTTCGTAACCTCGAACGTATCGCGTACTTTGCAACCTACGTTGTCTTGAAATCTGACGAAGAAAGCCGTGACAAGTTCTTGGCTGACCTCGAAGCAGAGACCGAAGCTGGTCGTGCTGCAATCAAGATGCGTTACGAAAAAGAAGCTGAAGCAGAAACTGCTGATGTTAAATCACTTGCTGAATCAATGACCCGTGAAACTGAAGAGTTGAATGAAAGCTACTTGGTCAAGAAAGCTCAACTGGATTCACTGGTAAAGAACTCACTCATGAGTGAAGTTGATTACCGAAACATGCCAGAAGAGTACCAAGACTTGATCGAAGTTGGTATGGGTGGACTTGCACTGAAAGCACTTCTTGATGGTATTAACTTGAGCGAACTTATCGCCCAACTGACTGAAGAAGTCGCTGGTGCGAAGGGTCAACGTGAAAAGAAACTACTCAAGCGCCTGAAGGTACTTGAAGGTATGCAATCTGCCGGTATCAAGCCTGCGAGTTTGACGCTGACTGTTCTTCCTGTCATTCCACCGGACCTTCGTCCAATGGTGCAATTGACTGGTGGCCGTTTTGCAACCTCAGACCTAAACGACCTTTACCGTCGTGTCATCAACCGTAACAACCGTCTCAAGAAGTTGATCGAACTCAATGCGCCTGAAGTCATTCGCCGCAACGAAATGCGTATGCTTCAAGAAGCTGTTGATGCATTGATCGACAACTCAGCTGCTCGTGGTGGCCGTGCGGTTAACGCAACAGGTGGCCGTCGCCGTCTGAAGTCTATCTCTGACATGCTCAAGGGTAAACAGGGTCGTTTCCGCCAAAACCTTCTTGGTAAGCGTGTTGACTACTCTGGACGTTCAGTTATTGTGGTTGGCCCTAAGCTTAAGATTTCAGAATGTGGTCTGCCAAAGCAGATGGCACTCGAACTCTTTAAGCCGTTTGTTATTCACTGGTTGATTGCTGGTGAGTACGCTCACAACATTCGTTCTGCAACTCGTTTGATCGAAGCTGGCGAAGCAGTTGTATGGGATGCTCTCGACTCTGTTATTGAAGGTAAGTACGTTCTTTTGAACCGTGCACCATCACTTCACCGTCTTTCAATTCAGGCTTTCATGCCTAAATTGGTTGAAGGTAAAGCAATTCAGCTTCACCCACTTGTCGCAAACGGTTTCAACGCCGACTACGACGGTGACCAGATGGCAGTTCACTTGCCACTTTCAAAGCAAGCACAACAAGAAGCACGCGAGCTCATGAGCGCAACTGCTAACCTGTTGAAGCCTGCCGATGGTGCGCCTGTACTCTCTATTAGCCAGGACGTCGTATTGGGTAACTACTACCTCACATACGCAAAACCAAGTGCACAAGTTGACACGATCAAATCGTACAGCTCTGTCTACGAAGCTGAAATGGCATATGAGAACAAGGTAATTCAACTCCAAACGCCAATTCGTGTTTTTGCACGTGGCGAAATCCGTTCAACAACACTCGGTCGCGTTTTCTTCAACGAAATCCTACCGGCTGACTTCCCCTACGACAACAACGTACAAAATAAGAAGCAACTCAAGAAAGTCTTGAACCAAATCTTCGAAAAGTATGGTGCTGAAGGGACTGCTCAGACAGCTGACCGCATCAAGGGACTTGCGTTCCGTTTTGCGACTGTCTCTGCTGTATCAACAGGTAAAGATGACTACGTCGAATTCGAAGAGACGAAGGAATTCATCGCAGAGGGTGACGCAAAGTCAGCTCTCATTAGCGAACAATTCAACCAAGGTCTCATCACCGAAGAAGAACGATATAACCTTACCGTTTCAACCTGGCGTGCAGTGGTGCGTCGTGTTGGTGAATTCTTGGCTGAAAAGCTCAAGGACATGGATACCAGTGTCTCCGTCATGGTGAACTCTGGTGCTCGTGGTGACATCTCAAACGTTCAGCTTGCAAGCGCTATGATCGGTATCATGGTTGACGCAACGAACCGTGAGATCGAGCTTCCTATCCGAAGTAACTACAAGCACGGTCTGTCTTCACTTGAGCAATTCGTGGCCACCCGTGGTTCACGTAAGGGTCTGATTGACACCGCTCTTAAGACTGCTGACTCAGGGTATTTGACTCGTCGTCTCGTTGACGTCTCACAAGATGTCTTCACCGTTGAAGACACCCCTGGTGATGACGAAGGATTCTCAATCTACCGTGCTGAAACTGAAGAGACAATGATTGACTTCGGTAACCGTCTTTACGGACGATTTGCTGCAGAAGATGTTGCTGGTCACGTTAACGCTGGTGAGTTGATTAATCGTGAGACTGCAAAGGCGATCGAAGCTGATTCAGAAGTCACGGAAGTTAAAATCCGTTCAGTCCTTTCAACCAAGAACCTCCGTGGTGTTCCTCAATCAAGCTATGGTATCGATATGTCGACCAATATGCTTGTTGCGAAAGCACAACCAGTTGGTGTCATCGCTGCTCAGTCTGTCGGTGAGCCTGGTACCCAGTTGACATTGAAGACCTTCCACGCAAGTGGTGTGGCCGAAAGTGACATCACCCAGGGTCTGCCTCGTGTTGAAGAGTTGTTCGAAGCACGTTCTCCAAAGGGACAAGCGTTCGTTACTGAAGTAACCGGACTCGTCGAACAGTGGGAAGATGGCAAGAAGTATATCGTTCAAGTGACCCCAGAAGCTGGACACATTGAAACGATTGCTCTCGAAGGCCGAACTGCATCTGTAAAGAATGGTGCTAACGTCAAGGTCGGAGATGTTCTCGCCAGTGGTGAGAGTGAATCGAAGCCTTTGATCGCTCCATTCGATGGTATCGTTGAAGTAACTCCTGAACACTTAGTCCTTGCGGCAAACGCAAGCTCACCAGTCCGTTACGAAATCCCGGGTAACTACCAACTCACCGTTAACTCTGGTGACACGGTGCAAGCCGGTGATCGATTGACTGGCGGATCACTCAACCTACACGATTTGATGCGCCTCAAGGGCATCGAAGCAACACAGCGTTACATTATCAACGCCGTGCTCCGTATCTACGCCGCACAGGGTCAAGACGTTGCTGACAAGCACCTCGAGATCATCGTTCGACAAATGTTTAGCCGTGTCCAAGTTGAAGATCCAGGTGATAGCGCCTTTGTGACTGGCGACATCGTTTCAAAAGCCTCTGTTATGGAAGCAATTGACGTGTTGGCCGCTGAGAAGAAAGAGACGATCGCGTTTACGCAGCTCCTTCTTGGAATCACTAAGGTCTCAATCTGGTCAGACAGCTTCCTATCAGCCGCATCGTTCCAAGATACCACTCGTGTCCTGATCAACGCTGCAGTGAGTGGTCGTATCGACCGCCTACACGGCTTGAAGGAAAACGTGATCATCGGTCGTAAGATCCCTGTTGGTACAGGTGTCACGAGTGCAACTGCGCTCGACACTACTGACGAGGTGACTGCCGAGATCGCTGAAGACCTCGAACTCGCTGCTTAATCGTAGACGAGATCACAAAAACGCCTTCCGTTTGGGAGGCGTTTTTGGTTGGTTATGCTTTCAATTTTAAAGGGGTAAAGATATAGTGGTTGACTATGCAAGCTGGTGAAAAACTAAAAGAATTCGTGAGAGAATTCGATCCCTTTGATGAGAGACAGACTCCAACTGACGATCAACTCATCGATATCATTGAACTCTTCCTTGAGCTAAACAAAGGATTACTCTTGAGGTTCAGCTCGGATGTTCGCATGATGCCTGTATCAGATGAGCACGGCACTGCAACAGCGTTCGAAGTTTCACTCAAAGTACCCGCACGTGATGGGTCATATCTTCATGTTGTAGTGTTCGGCCACAATAGTGACGATAGCTTGGTTGATACAAATATTTCTGTCATCGAACACCTACCTGGCGGCAATTATCAAACCGGACATCTCTACTCATTTTCATACGGAAATGTTGTCCGTTCCGATTTGGGTCTCGATCAAACGGACGACCCTGACGAGCAAAGGACTCACTTTAGCCTGTTTACTCTTCATGAGTCTCGAGACTTTCTTCGAGAACTCGAACAGAGTGAAGACCCGGAAGAAGTGAGAGTTGCATTAGAAACGAGAGCACAGCTCGACGATGACGAGAAAAACCTTGATCTTGCAGAACAGATGGGATACAACGTTCAGCCTGTTGATAAAGAAGAAATCGAAAAATTAGTACTGTTGTTATTTGATGCTGAATCTTTCCCACCCTCGATGTTTCCACATGCAGGTAATGACAGCATTTACTAATCTGTCGCAATCTGTTAGAATACAAGGTGAGTTTCCGCTTATCATTACGAGTTAATGTACAAGATTCGTAATACGAGATAAGCACCGTTTTCAAAGGATGCTGACCTGAGAGAACACCCACATAGCGATTTCTTGCTATGCATCAAATTAATGAGGAAGTTTATTCAAACATGCCAACAATCAACCAGTTAGTGCGCAAGCCACGAAAGACCGCTCACCAGAAGAGTAAATCTCCTGCGTTGGGTCGTATTCACAATGCGCTCAAGACTCGTTACTACGAACAAAACTCTCCACTAAAACGTGGCGTGTGTATCAAAGTAACGACCAAGACCCCTAAAAAGCCTAACTCTGCTCTCCGTAAGGTTGCCCGTGTTCGTTTGACCAATGGTCAAGAAGTCTGGGCATACATCGGTGGAGAAGGTCACAACCTCCAAGAGCACGCCGTTGTGCTTGTTCGTGGTGGTCGTGTTCCAGACCTTCCAGGTGTCCGTTACCACATCGTTCGTGGTGCACTCGACCTTCAAGGTGTTGCCAACCGTAAGCAAGGCCGTTCTAAATACGGTGCAAAGAAGGATACTAAGTAATGCCACGAAAAGTTACTGCGAGCCTTCAGCGCCGCCTCAACCCAGACCGCCGCTACCAAAGCGTTATGGTCCAACGCCTTATCAACAAATCAATGCTTGACGGCAAAAAGCTCCTTGCAGAGCGTGCTGTCTATACTGCACTTGAAACTGCTGCCAAGAAACTTGATAGCGAAAACCCTCTTGAAGTGTTCGAACGAGCACTCAAGAACATTTCACCAAACTTCGAGGTTAAATCTCGTCGTGTCGGTGGTGCAAACTACCAAATCCCATTCCCAGTTGCTGGTCACCGCCAGTTGCACTATGCGTTTAGCTGGCTTGTCCAAGCATCGCGTGCACGTAAGGGTATTCCATACTCTCAACGTTTGGCTATGGAAATCGTTGACGCGTACAACGAAACAGGAGCTGCCTTCAAGAAAAAAGAAGACACCCACAAAATGGCCGAAGCCAACCGTGCTTTTGCCCACTTCGCTCGCGGTTAATACCATACAGAACAAAAATATTCGTCCTCTCTGGGCGGATATTTTTTATGAAAACTATTTACAAACCCCATTCCGCTCATGTATAACAAAGATAAATGGGAGCAAAAACAAACATGACTGACATTTTCGATTTCTGCTTTAACGTTGGCCGAAAGGTCATCGGGGACTAGTATGTCTGGAGAATGGATTGAACCGAACTTTGCCGGACCAACACCATTTCTCCCCCCTGAAGCAGTGAGACTTCACGATCTTCGTAAGGACGGACGCAAGCCAACGCCTGTTGATACGCGTACTAAGCTCGTTGATAGGCGAGCACTTATGATTATGGCGAGGGAGAGCGTTGTTCCTGGCTACGACTGGCGCGCACCTGAGGTAAAGAAAAAGACCTCCAACCACCATCTTCACTGGCCTCACTTCCAAGATGCCAATAGCTTTCGTAATTCAGGGTCACGTAGAACAAACATCGCACCGATTGCACACAATTGGATTCACGAGTTGACAGTACCACCAGATGCGGTTGGGGAAGATGTCGAACATGATTATACGGAGGCGCAGGAGTATGCGATTGAACTAAGAACAATTGCCAACCATCCATTATTCCTGGGTCGTGAAACAGTACGAATTCATAAAGAAGTCTCTGCGGCTTTTCAAAACGAATACTTCGTTCTCTCTAAACAAGAAGTACGTCAAGATATAAAGCTCGATTTGGCATTTGCGTTCGATAGTTTTGCTGCTGTATTTGAAAGAGCACGTCAGGCCCCTATAGAATTCCAAGTTATTGATTATGAGGCAAGGCAACTTCGGGGAGTCCATGACATGATGAGTATTGCTCGTGAAATTGGCGCGACAATTCGACGCGAGGCAGAATTGGACCAAAAGATTCTCGATGGAGCTGTCGATCTTGCTGCATAAGGTGTTATAATTCCTAAATACTAATTTTCCCGAGAGACTGTCATGGAATTCACCAAAGTAGACCGACTGTTCACCCCACTTCGCCCCGAAATAGCTGCTAAAATCCAAGCGATATCTGAAAAGCTGACGGACATCTATGATGATGACCAAGCAAAGACTCTTCTTGTTGAACTGAATCATGAACTTACTAAACATAAACTAGTGGGTGATACAGTCCAAGTGAGTTCTGCCGATATGGTGTGGGGTAGTTATGGACTTGATGGAAACTTTATTCCGGTTCTAGATGTGGCGTTACTAGAGAAGCATATTATAGCGGGGACATTCTTGGGTGTCGGCGAACTCGATATTGACGGCCTCCGGACGGTGGTCTACAACCTACAGGTAGAAATCGACGATGAAGCAACGAGTTCTTTTGTCATCAGTGCGCCAATTGAAACATCTCATCTGGCAGTTGAGGTTGAGATACCGGCTTCAGTGCAGACAGATAACGAGCTTGCTCAACACTTTCAGGTATTGGCGGAAATTGAAGATCCTGCGTTCAGAGAACTCATAAAAGCGTTTATGGATGTACTTGATGATAACGACATGCTTAATGCATCAATGTTGAGACATCTCGGTGTTCTCGTAACTGAGATGCTTGCCCATAGCGAAGTACAAGACAATGATCGACGCCAAGACGCGATAAGTAATATTCTTGCTGAAATACTGAATGATGACGGAATATATACCATTGTTGGACAGGAATTTATGATTGATAGACAGTCTCCCAAAGGAACATTGTTTCTTAAGTCGTTCGAAGCGACAGGTGGTGTAGCAGGTGTTTCGCTTGTCAATGATTATACGACCAACGAGCTAAGTATTGATACTTTCAAATCGACCTTTCAACCGGCAGCTATATTCCAGGACGGAAGTAATCGACGCTACACTATTCCATTAAAGTATATTACGACGTTTGATATGCTTGAAGGTCCTGATATGTCACCTGATCCCGATGGCTGTCGGGCAAGTATCGGTCGATTCCTTATGCAAAACCCTCAAGTATTGAAAGCAATGAAATGGTAGACTCTGATTCATTCCCTCCAACTCCTGAAAAAGGTCAACCGGTCGAACTCCAAGCCGCATTCACCTCAGAAAGAGAGTTTGAAGACTACTTTAAGACAGTTCAGTATCGCATCGCTCAGGTGAGAGGTACGGTTTTTACCGATGAAATCGAAGCTGAAAGAGCACTCGACGAACACGTCGATTCGATCAATGATGAAATATTTGATCATCCTGAATGGTTTAAAATCCCTGTAGTTATAACTGGTGAGGGTATATCTGAACCAAACGCTGATTCAAGTATCTCGAATCTTACTGATGGCCGTAGGGCAATTGTGATAGCCTTTGACCCTGAACAAGGCTACGCTGCAACCCCGAGCTTCGAAACAAAAACAGGATATATAGAAGGGGTGTACGGCCAAGTCATTAGTCTTTTTGATGACAATGAGATTCCGACAGGTCAGCATGCGGTGAATGTCCGCTATATCGTCCGAGCAAAGTATCCAGAAACGATAGATATAACATTGGGTGGTCCAAATATCGCTGCTCTTCGAGTTGAGGCGTATCCTGCTTATTTTGCTCACATCGATATGGTTGAAATCGAAACTGAAGCACTGAATAAACAGAGACAAGCTGAGGTATTGACGAATGACATGGTCCTGAGGGGTATTACGGGAAGTGTCTTTCAGCATAAACTTACAAAAGTTGAAGAGTCATTGAATAACGACACTCCATTTCAATTTATGACGTTTGAAAATATCGAAGATTTCCGTTCAGTTGGGACACTTGGCGCTGTGATTGCAAGAAAAGGTCCAGACTATGCTCGAACAGTGAAGGAAGCAATGCTAAACGCACTTCGCGTTGGACGTCCACTTAAAGTAGATGGAACATGTCTCCTTCCAAGAATTGGTGACGATCCTATTTTAGTGACGGCAGAGTTAAAAGGCGAGATATACGACATTATGCTTCCTGAGTCGCCAGAAGATACAATCGCACCAACACTCGTCTTGAGCTGCCTTATAGAAACAGGAGAAGGCCAGCCGCCAAAAGAGGTATTGTACTTCTTTGATTTCGAGCAGATTCACGCTCTGAAGTTCTAGCAAATCACCCCACAATCTGTTATAATCTACTTAAAGCGCTATTTTTTATGGCAAAAAATAATTAGAGAAAGAGAAGACCACTTACTATGGCCCAGAAAACTGTCGAACTTAAGGACTTCCGCAACGTCGGAATTATTGCCCACATTGACGCCGGTAAAACGACGACTACTGAGGGTATCTTGTACCGTACGGGTATCAACCACAAAATTGGTGTGGTGAAAGGGACCGGCTCAGACGACGGAACAACCACTGACTGGATGGCTCAAGAAAAAGAACGCGGTATCACGATTACTTCTGCAGCTGTCACCGCACAGTGGAAGGGTCATACCATCAACATTATCGACACCCCTGGTCACATTGACTTTACGGTTGAAGTTGAGCGTTCACTTCGTGTACTCGACGGTGCAGTAACAATCTTTGACGGGAAGATGGGCGTTGAAGCACAATCTGAAACTGTCTGGCGCCAAGCCAACAAGTATGGCGTGCCTCGTATCTGTTTCATCAACAAGATCAACCAAATTGGTGGTGACTTCTACAAATCTCTCGACTCTATTCACCTTCGTCTTTCAAAGCATGCACTTCCGATTCACCTTCCAATTGGATTTGAAAAAGAAATTAATGGACTTGTCGACCTTGTCGATATGAAAGCATACACCTACGAAGACTACAAAGACCACGAACTTGTTGTCGGTGAGATTCCTGCTGACATGCTTGAGAAAGCTAAAAATGCTCGTAGCCTTTTGGTTGAAGCAGCCGTTGAAGCTGAAGATGAGCTTTTCGAACGTTTTCTTAACGAAGGCGAAGAATCAATTTCTGTTGAAGACTTGAAGCGTGGACTTCGCAAGCGTGTTCTTGCTGGTGATTTCTATCTTGTCACAGGTGGTGATGGACGTGGTGTGATTGTAGAGAAGGTCCTTGACCTTATTAACGACTACCTCCCATCTCCTCTTGATGTTGGTGCTGTTCAGGCAACGAACCCTAAGACTGGTGAAGTTGTTGAGCGCAAGCCATCAGATGATGAACCACTTTCTGCACTTGCATTTAAGATTGCTACTGACCCATTTGTGGGACGTTTGATCTTCGTCCGTGTCTATAGCGGTAAACTTACCGCTGGAAGCTATGTTTTGAACACCACAACTGGTAATAAAGAACGTATCGGCCGTGTCGTTCGTATGCACGCAGACAAGCGTGAAGACATTGAAATGATTGGTGCAGGTGACATTGCTGCTGTTGTTGGACTTAAAGATACCTTTACTGGTCACACACTCGCTGATCCAGCTCACCCTGTACTACTTGAATCAATCGAATTTCCAGATCCTCCAGTTTCGATTGCTGTTGAGCCTAAAACCAAGGCCGATCAAGAAAAAATGGGTGTTGCCTTGCAGCGACTCGCAGAAGAAGACCCGACATTCCGTATTCACACAGATGATGAAACCGGACAAACGATCATGTCAGGTATGGGTGAACTTCACCTTGAAATTCTTGTCGACCGTATGAAACGTGAATTCAACGTTGAAGCAAACGTCGGTGAACCACAAGTAGCCTTCCGTGAAGCCATTCGTGGAACTGTCGAAGCACAAGGTAAGCACGCCAAGCAATCTGGTGGACGTGGTCAATACGGTGATGTTTGGATTCGTTTCGAGCCGACAGAATCAGGTATTGGTTTCGAATTCGTCGATGCTGTAAAGGGTGGCGTGGTTCCAAAGGAATACATCAAACCTGTTGAGAAGGGTATTCGTGAAACACTTGAAGGCGGTGTCATCGCCGGCTATCCAATGATTGGTGTCAAAGCCACTCTTTACGATGGTAGTTACCACGATGTGGACTCAAGCGAACTTGCCTTTAACCTTGCCGGAGTCATTGCTGTAAAAGAAGGTATTCCAAAGGCGAAACCCGTTATTCTTGAACCTATCATGAAAGTTGAAGTATCAACTCCTGAAGAGTTTATGGGTGATATCATCGGTGACCTTAACGGTCGCCGTGGACGTATCGACGCAATGGAAGATATCCCAGGCGGTGCTAAACTGATCCGTGCCTTTGTCCCTCTTTCGAACCTCTTTGGATACACGAACGATATTCGTTCGATGAGCCAAGGACGTGCAGCATCAACAATGGAGGTCGCTCAATATGAGGACGTACCACCAAATGTTCAAGCTGAGATCATTGCCAAGCGAACCAACGGCTAGCAACATTCACCGAGGCATCAGTGCCTCGGTTTTTGTTTAAGAGCAATATAATCTGCGTTTTCTACAATATAGGTATGAAAGCGATGAGTTATCTGAGGCCACGAGAAAAGTTGCAACAAAAAGGCGCAACTGTACTTACGAACGCTGAATTACTCCAGGTGATGATAGGGAGCGGCAATGCGCAGGCAAGCGTCAGCCGTATAGCGAAGCGTTCTATGAAGCAGTTATTGCGATATGGCAATGAGATTACGTATGATCAGTTGCACGAAGTAGCCGGGTTGGGTCCAGCTCGTGCCTGTCAGATACTAGCGGGTTTTGAGTTAGCAAGTCGCTATCCGGTTCGTCGGCAACAAATCGTGATTGATACGAGAGAAAAGGTACTCGCGTTAGTGGCGGATATCCGTAGTGCAACATTAGACAGGTTGGATTACATTACGATTGACGGTGCAAAACGACTGATCGCAAAGAGGTCAGTAGCAATTGTAGAAACAGCACATCCTTCGACCATGCTGCGACAGATATTTTCTGACGTCGTTACCGATAAAGCAGTGAATCTTTCGGTTGTGATCGGCTCATCAGATCGAGAACTTGAACCCTCTATGTTTGATTTAAGTCTTGGTCACGACTTAAAGATAATGGCTCAGTTGTTCAATGTCGGTATTCAGGACTACGTAATCATTAACAATAGTGGTCATAGAACCTTAGAGCTATCATGACAGAGTGTATTGAGGAGCTTGTCTATAGTTGGTACGAACGGTCACAGATTGACTACAGTGACCTATACGCTCGACTGTATATTTCGTATAATGCATGGTTTCGTAAAGTTACTCGAACGAGCAATGATAGTCAGGCTTTAGAACTGCTCAAGCGGCGCTTCATCATCTGGGATGATTATATACATAACCGGACAATGCGAGATCTAACAGAGGTGATATCACGTATTTGCCGCCACACTGAAACAAATGTGAAAGATACAAGCGATTGGAGAGGACTCATCTCATTTTGGTATCAGGTACGCTGTGATCTATTTCACGGCACTATAAAGCCAGATAACGAAATTATTCGACTCGCGTATGAATCATTGGTTATATTTATGGATGAAATCGTTTCACGCATGCATCAGTCATTTCCGTCTGGATACTTTTTCGCCCACGATCTATGGAGTGTCGATATGATGCGTGTTTTACCGAGTGAAACGCTTTACATAGCGACCTAAAATCTGTATAATCACACCTATACGTCGTGAGGTGGGTTTATCCTCATGCGAAATAATTAATGGAGAAACTAATTCAATGGCAGATTTCGATCGAACCAAACCTCACGTTAACGTTGGTACAATGGGCCACGTTGACCACGGAAAAACTACTCTAACTGCAGCAATTACAGCTGTTCTCGCGAAGCGACTTCCTAGCGATGTCAACAAAAAAGTTGACTACGCAATGATCGACAACGCACCTGAAGAGCGCGCACGTGGTATCACGATCGCTACCTCTCACCAGGAATATGAATCAGAAAACCGTCACTACGCACACGTCGACATGCCAGGACACGCTGACTATGTTAAAAACATGATCACCGGTGCTGCGCAAATTGATGGAGCAATCCTTGTGGTTGCTGCAAACGATGGTCCTTTGCCACAAACTCGTGAGCACGTTCTTCTTGCTCACCAAGTCGGTGTGCCTAAGATTCTTGTTTTCCTAAACAAGATGGACCTTGCAGATCCTGAACTTGTTGAACTCGTTGAAATGGACATTCGTGAACTGCTCGCTAAGAACGGTTATGACGAAGATGCTCCTATTATCAAGGGCTCAGCAACGAAGGCACTTGAAGGTGATGAAGCCTCTGAAGACGCTATTATGGAACTGGTTTCTGCGCTTGATACGTACTTCCCAGAACCTACTCGCGACCTCGACAAGCCATTCCTTATGCCAGTTGAAGACGTCTTCTCAATTAAGGGACGTGGAACTGTTGCAACAGGACGTATCGAAACTGGTGTTATCAACATCAACGACCCCGTTGAAATCGTTGGTATCAAAGCGACTCAAACTTCTACCGTTACTGGTATCGAAGCCTTCAAGAAGAACCTCGACCGTGGACAAGCTGGTGACAACGCCGGACTTCTCCTCCGTGGTATCGAACGCGAAGACATCGAACGTGGTCAGGTTATCGTGAAACCTGGTTCACTAACTCCTCACACTGAATTCGAAGCTGAAGTCTACATCCTCAAGAAAGAGGAAGGTGGTCGTCACACTCCATTCAGCAAGGGTTACAAACCTCAGTTTTACTTCCGTACTACTGATGTAACCGGTGAAGTTGAACTGCCAGCTGACAAGGAACTTGTGATCCCTGGCGACACAGTCACTTTCATCGTGAAGTTGCTTGCACCTATCGCTATGGAGCAAGGTTTGAACTTTGCTATCCGTGAAGGTGGCAAAACTGTTGGTGCCGGAGTGGTTACCAAAGTTGTTAAATAATTAGATCTTTCTAATTAATAAAATACCCTCGAGTAATCGGGGGTATTTCTATGTCTGGAATGCGAAGACCCCGCCTGATCCCGGAGGATCTCGGCGGAGAACTTCAACAGGTGAGACGGGGTTAGGGGAGACTCATGAGTCTCACGGTGGCAGTTCCGTTATGGTAGAACTCTGTCGTGTGCTCAGAAGTTGCTCGAATGCTTTGAGCAAATGATACTTCAACCGTGAAAGTGAGGCCACCTACTTGGTTTTTCAGTTTCTCGGTGAGTTGACGAGCGATAGCTACGCTGCCAGGTCGTTCTTCCCATTCTGGATTGATACAGGCGGTTGCGCTGACGAGGTTGTCGGCTGAGCGATAACTGATACGGAGCCCTCGAATGAGTGCACCCGCAAGCTTATTAACGCTCATGCCGCGTTGTTTCTCTTCGAGCTTGAGAGCTCGAGTGACTTCGTCAGGCGTTGGATCTGGAAGATCGATTGGTGCGGTGACAGGTCGTCGCGCTTTGTGGCGCAACAACATATCTCTCTCATTGAACATTGGTACCTTTCTTGGTGCGAGCGACCCACTTGATCGCTATGTCTGATGATATATTATGCCAAATTAATGTCGATATGTCAATGATTATCGTAGATTTACAAACCATGTTATATCTGTTATTATCACTAAGTATATTAATCCATACCGAGAACTCGGCCAGACGTAATAACAGCGATTCGAGCAGAGGTTACGGTATACAACCAAGAAAGGTTTCTTCCAAATGGCAGAAGCACCAAAAGAAGCGGGTCTCCGAATCCGTATTCGACTCAAGGCGTATGATCACAAGGTCATCGACCAATCAGCAAAACAAATTATCGACACGGCTATCCGTACCGGTGCGAGCATTGCTGGACCAGTACCACTTCCAACACGTCGCAGTACGTTCACGGTTGTCAAAAGCCCGCACGTATACAAAAAGGGTGGTGAAACGTTCGAAATGCGTATTCACAAGCGTTTGATTGATATCACTAACGCAACACCAAAGACGATCGACAGTCTGCAAAACCTCAGTCTTCCAGCTGGCGTTGACGCAGAAATCCGCATGTAATTTCATCTGGATATAAAATAGCCTCGAAAGGGGCTATTTTTGTATCGTTGTGAAGACAAAGCGTATGCATTATACTGATCTCAGAATGTTGGCTTTATTATGATGACGCGTCGAGGGTTTACAATTGTTGAGCTATTAGTTGTCATTGTTGTTATTGGCATTTTGGCAAGTATCGGCATCGTCAGTTATGGTGCAATCATACAGAAATCTGATGAAGCAACCATAAAAACAGGCATAGGCTACCAGTCACAACTGGTTCGTAAGTACTTTGCTGACAATAACAAATATCCCGCAACGTTGGCTGACACTGGTCAAACAGATAGTTCAACACCAAATATCACCTATGTTTATGTCTACGATGCGGTCGCTAAAGATTATTGCCTCTCGGGTAAAAGTAATCGCAATAGCTCACCCTCATTTAAAGTAAATGCTGCGGGTGACGTTACTGCTGGTGAATGCTCGATACCTGCGCCTAACTATACGTATCCGACTTTGACACAAGATTTCCATCCATGTTACCCAGCATTTCCTAACTACTCGTATACATACAGTGCGACAGGAGATGGAACTATCACCTATGCTGTGCAGAGTGGAGCACTTCCCCCTGCTTTCACTCTAAATAGTGCCACAGGAAATCTTTCAGGAGTAGTTGCGAGTCCTGTCGCAAACAGCGGAACGACCTACAATTTTGTTATTGCAGCAACGAATAGTGGTGGATCAGCGACACAATCTGTCACACTGACGCTCTACAAAATGGTATGTCCACCGTAGTGAGTGACTAATTATTTAAGATATATTAAAAATAGCCCCGCAAACGAGGCTATTTTTAAATTGATTGATACTAGTTGCTATTTTGAATTGTGACTAACGAGTCAGTCAAACTTGAGATGTCGAGTTGTAGCTTGACGATCCAGAGTTGGCTAAAGACAATAAATCCGACCAAAATGATCCAATAGACTGTTTGTCGAGTAATTTTCATTGATGAGAAAGGTTTCGTGTCTGGTGACATTACGAAAGATTTCATTGGTGGTACAGCTTTCGCCTTTGAAACGCGTGCCTTTGATGCCGTTGGTTTCTTTGCTGGTGTTGCCTTCTTTTTAGTGGCCATAGAGGTTCCTTGATTATGATTCTAAACATGAGTATGACCAATGTCAGTGATAAACACAAGCGTTATTTTAAACACCTCCTCAGAACAGAGGCCAAAGGTGTTGACTCACGACCACTGATGTGTTAGATTAAGTGGGTAACTTTATTAAGAAATAACAAATAATTCTTGGTGAATTGGCAAGTCGGCGTCGCTTAGCGGCAAAGATACTACCTCCCACCAAGAATTTTAAGTGGGAGAATGAAGAGCATGAAAGCACTTCTCGGTACCAAAATTGGTATGACCCAAATCATCAGCGAAGATGGCAAGGCAGTTCCTGTCACGCTTATTCAAGCTGGTCCTGTCACTGTGACTCAGGTGAAGTCTGTCGATATCGACGGCTACAACGCAGTGCAAGTAGGATTTGATTCGGGTAAGAACCTGAGCAAGGCCGTGGCCGGACATGTAAAGTCCGCCAATGTCACCCCGAAATATATTCGGGAATTCCGCGTTGAAGAATTACCTGAAGACCTACCGGTCGGCAGCACTATCGACGTTAACGCGTTCACCTTAGGTGAACTCGTTGATGCGACTGGTGTGAGCAAGGGTAAAGGATTCGCGGGTACTATTAAACGACATAACTTCGAGCGCCACAAGAAAAGCCACGGTGGAAAAGGAAACGTCCGTAAACCTGGTTCAATTGGCTCGATGTACCCACAAAAGGTCTTTAAGGGTAAGCGCATGGCTGGTCGTATGGGCCACGACCAAGTAACTGTTAAGAACCTTGTTGTCAGCTACATTGACATCGAGAACAATCTTATCGGTTTACGCGGCGCTGTACCTGGTCCTAAAAAGGGCCTGATCGTCATCGGAGGTAAAGCATAATGGCTGACGCTGTAAAAACTGTCGCGAAAGTAACGCTTCCTAAAGAAGTATTTGCTGTCGAGATTAAAAATCACGAACTATTAAAGCTTGCTTACGATTCTTATCTTGCTAATAGCCGTCTTTCAAGCGCAACGACTAAAACTCGTGGCGAAGTACGCGGTGGTGGTAAGAAACCTTGGGCGCAAAAAGGGACTGGCCGTGCTCGTTTCGGCTCAAGCCGTAACCCTATCTGGCGCGGTGGTGGTATTGTCTTCGGTCCACTCGGCAACGAGAACCACAAGATTAAGCTTCCTACCCAGGCAAAACGCCAAGCTGTTCGCCAAGCACTAACATTGGCAAACGAAGCGAAGAAAATCCACGTCATAGATGTAAAGGCCACTGGTCGTACAGCTGACATGGTGAAGTTCCTCGCCGACAACAAGTTAAGCCGTAAAGTACTCTTGGTCGTTGATGAGAAAACTCCTCAATTGATTCAAGCGACGAACAACTTACAAACTGTATTGTTGATCAGCACAAAGTACTTGAGCGTCTACCACATCTTGAACGCAGACAACATCGTGTTGTCAACGGCATCATTGCCAACGCTCAAAAGCTGGCTCGTAAAGGAGGAGGCGTAATCATGGCTATTCTCGTTACCCCAGTCACGACTGAAAAAGCATACGGTCAGAGTCAACGAAACATCTATGTTTTCAAGGTTCCCCTAACTGCTAACAAGCAACAAATCCTACAGACTGTTGAAACCGAATATGGTGTCAAAGTTGCCGCTATCAAAACACTTGTTCAATCTGGTAAATCGATCCGCTTCTCACGAGGCAAGAACCGTTTCCCAGGTACGACAACTCGAAGCGATAGCAAAAAAGCGTATGTCACGCTGGCAGCTGGAAGCACGATCAAGGGTGTCTTTGAAGAGCCTGTAGAAGAGGAGAAGAAGTAATGGCGATTAAAACCTACAACCCAACTACTCCTGCTCGTCGTGGCATGACCACGCAAGACTTAAGTGAAGTAACGACTCGTAAACCACTAAAGAGCCTATTGAAGAGCAAGAAGCAAAACGCCGGACGTAACAACGCCGGACGCATCACGGTTCGTCACCGCGGTGGAGGTGTCAAACGACATCACCGTCTCATGACTCACAACCTACCAGCTGGTACCGTTGCGACTATTGAGCAGATTGAATATGACCCAAACCGTAGTGCGCGTATCGCTCGTATTAAAGACCAAGATCAAAACTACCACTACGTCCTTGCTGACACAGCAATGACCGTTGGAAAAGTGATCAAGAGCGGTGCAGATGTCCCTGTTGAATCTAGCAACCGTATGCCATTGGCAAACATCCCTGTTGGTTCACAGATCTACGCAATCGAGATTAACCCAGGTAAGGGAGCCCAAATGGTTCGCTCAGCTGGGACAAAAGCTCAGTTGATGGCGAAAGAAGGCGACTACGCCCAAGTCCGTCTCCCTTCAGGTGAAGTCCGTCGATTCCGTCTCGAAGCAACTGCTGCCCTCGGTATTGTTGGAAACGTCCAACACCAGAACATTAAGATCGGTTCTGCTGGTCGTAACCGACGCAAGGGTATCCGTCCATCTGTTCGTGGTGTTGTTATGAACGCCGCAGATCACCCACATGGTGGTGGTGACGGTGGACGTCATGGCCCAGGTAAAGCACCACGTACACCATGGGGTCAATTGACCCTTGGGTACCGAACACGTCGACGTAAAGATGTCGCCGGACTAATTGTAAGATCACGCCACGAAGCGAAGAGGAAACGATAATGAGTCGATCACTGAAAAAAGGTCCATTCATTGACTTCAAGCTGGCCAAGAAAGTGGCTGCTCTAAGTCTGGAAGACCGCACGATTATTAAAACGTGGGCACGCGCTAGCACGATCACTCCAGAGATGGTTGGACGTACTATTGCTGTTCACAACGGTAAAGTTCATGTCCCTGTTCTCGTTTCTGAGAACATGGTTGGCCATAAGTTAGGCGAATTTAGCCCAACTCGTAAGTTCCGTAAACACGGAGGCAAGGCGAAATAATCATGGCTGACAATACTACCGTACGCGCATATGCGAAAAACGTTGATCAAACTCCCCGCAAGGTTAGCCTTGTTGCGAGCTTGGTGCGTGGTCGGACAGTTGCAGATGCAATCGTCATTTTGAACCACACTCCAAAGAGAGCTGTTCGCCCACTTATTAAAGTGATCGAAAGTGCTCGAGCAAACGCAGTCAACAATCACGGATACGATGGTAAAACACTCGTTATCTCGACATTGTCTGTCACTACTGGCACAAGGTTGAAGCGATTCACCCCTGCAAGCCGTGGCCGTGCACTGCCTTTCCAAAAGAAATCTGCCAACATTCTCATTGAAGTATCTGGCGAATTGAAACCTAAGAAGCCTGCAGCTCCAAAAGCTGTCGCAGCGAAAGAGGAGAAGAAATAATGGGCCAAAAAGTAAACCCAATCAGCTTCCGACTCCAGGTCCACAAGAACTGGGACTCACGCTGGTTCGCACCGAAAAAAGACTTCGCTCGCTTGCTTATTGAAGACATCCGCGTCCGTGCTGCAGTTGAAAAACGATTTGAAAGTCGTCCAACTATTAGCCGCGTTGAGATTGAACGTTCACCAAACCTCATGACCGTCACGATCCACACTGCAAAAGCAGGTGTCGTCATTGGTCGTGGTGGTGCTGGTGTGACTGAACTGAAGGCTGAGCTCGAGAAGATTGCGAGCTTACCAGTTCGTATTAACATCGAAGAAGTGAAGCGTCCTGACATGTCAGCAAAATTAGTCGCTGAGAACATCGCTCACCAGCTTGAACGCCGCGGTAACTTCCGTCGTGCCACTAAAATGGCCGCACAGAATACTATGGCTGCTGGTGCAAAGGGTGTTCGTATCCAGGTTGCTGGACGACTGAACAACGCTGAAATGGCTCGTCGTGAAAAAGTTATCCTTGGTTCAGTGCCACTGCACACGATTCGTGCTGATATTGACTTCCATACCGCACGTGCAAAAACACCTGCCGGTATCATTGGTGTCAAAGTATGGATCTATAAGGGCGAGAGAGGTTAATCGATATGTTACTTCCAAAGAAAACTAAGTATCGAAAAGTCCGTAAGGGCAAAAACGAAGGAAATGCCACTCGTGGCAACTATGTCGCTTTTGGCGACTACGGTCTTCAATCTCAAGAAAATAGCGATATTACCTCACGCCAGATCGAAGCATCACGTCAAGCGATGACTCGACACATCAAACGTGGTGGTAAAATCTGGATCCGTATCTTCCCACACATTCCACGTACTCGTAAACCACAGGACGTGAAGATGGGTAGCGGAAAAGGTAACCCAGAGTTTTGGGTCGCATTGGTCAAACCTGGAACAGTTATGTTCGAGATGAAGGGTGTTGAGGAATCAGTAGCTCGCGAAGCGATGCGCCTGGCTGCTCACAAACTTCCAGTTAAGACTAAATTCGTGATGAGGGAGCAAGCATAATGGCTGACGTAAAGAAAACCACGACGAAGGCTCCTAAGGTCACAAAGAAGGCTAATGAAGTGAAGACAGTCGATCAACTAAGGGATGATTTGGTGAAAGCAGATGCTGCACACCTTGAATCACGGAAGAGTCACCGCCTCGGCGAACTCGTCAATCCTCACGTTTTGACTGTTCAACGTAAAGACATTGCCCGATTACACACTGCAATCAACGCCGCACACCGCTCAGCAATTAAGGAGGAAAACTAATATGGCGAAGCAACTCACCGGTATTGTCACCTCTGATAAGGCTGACAAAACTATCACTATCACGGTCACAAGCCGCGAGACTCACCCAATTTATGGCAAGCAGTACACTGTGAGTCGTAAATATACTGCTCATGATGAAAAGAATGAAGCGCACATGGGCGACAAAGTAACTATTTCTGAAACTCGACCAATTTCAAAGACAAAGTCTTTTAATTTGATCAGTGTTAACGAAAAGTCACACGGTTCAATTGAACTGAAGGACGAGGGAGAAGCATAATATGATTCAACAAGAATCTCGTCTGAAAGTTGCTGATAACTCTGGTGCTAAGGAAATCCTTTGTATCCGTGTTCTCGGTGGAACTCGTCGACGTTACGCTCACGTTGGTGACATCATTGTCGCTACTGTGAAAGAGGCTAACGCGACTGGAACCGTAAAGAAGAAATCAGTCATCAAAGCTGTTGTTGTTCGAACCCGTAATCAAATCCGCCGTAAAGACGGAAGCACGATTGTGTTCGATGACAATGCTGCAGTGATTATTAACGATGATAAAACACCTAAGGGTACTCGTGTCTTCGGACCAGTACCTCGCGAACTGCGTGACCTTGGCTATGCTAAGATCATCAGCCTTGCACCGGAGGTACTCTAATATGGCACGTATTGTAAAAGGTGACACCGTCAAATTGATCAGCGGTGCTCAAAAGGGCACAACTGGTAAAGTTCTTGGCGTTAGCGCTAAGGGTATCCTCGTCGAGGGTATTGGCCAGAAACACCGTCACGTTAAACCAAGTCAACTCAACCCACGTGGTGCTCACAAAGACATTCATGTTGCTGTGCCTGCTCACAAGGTTGCATTGGTCGTTGATGAGAAGAGCGGCAAGACCAGCCGTGTCGGATATGTAAAAAATGCTGACGGTAAGACAGTTCGTCTTGCACGCCAAGCTAATAGTAAGGAGATCAAGTAATGGCATCAGCTACTACTACCGCTCCTCGCCTGAAAGCCTTGTACAGTACTCAGTACGCCAAGGAACTACAAGCCGAACTCGGACTTTCGAACATCCACCAAGTGCCTAAGCTCGAAAAAATTGTAGTCAGCGTTGGAATCGGTAAGAACAAAGACGACAAGCACCACTACGAAGTTGTGCGTAACACCGTTACCAAGGTCACTGGACAACACCCAGTTGATCGTATGGCAAAGAAATCAATCGCTGGATTCAAGATTCGTGCCGGCATGAACCGTGTTGGACTCAGTGTGACGCTTCGTGGAGCTCGTATGTACGAATTCCTCGATCGACTCGTTAATATCTCATTGCCTCGCGTTCGTGACTTTCACGGCGTCAGCAAGAGTGCTTTCGACCAAGCTGGGAACTACAACCTCGGCGTCACCGATCAATCAATCTTCGCTGAACTTAGTTTCGAGGAAACACAACATATTCATGGTCTCCAGATCACCTTTGTTATCAAAGCTGGAAATAAAGTGAACAGTCGTGCATTACTTGAAAAATTCGGAGTCCCATTTGAGAAGGAAGGAGGCATTCGCTAATGGCTAAAACATCAGCCGTCGCTCGCGACGAGAAACGAAAGAAAATGATTCTGAAGTATGCTGCAAAGCGTGCCGAATTGAAAGAAATGGGAGACCTCGAAGGCCTCCAAAAGCTGCCATTGAACAGTTCACCAACTCGTTGGAAGAACCGTGATATGTTACATGGTCGTCCGCGCGCATATATGCGTCGTTTCGGCCTCAGCCGTATTAACTTCCGTGAACAGGCTTCAGCTGGCCGAATTCCGGGCATCACTAAGAGTAGCTGGTAGGAAAGGAAAACGATATGTCACTACAAACTACAGACCCAATCGCTGACCTTCTCACCCGCATTCGTAATGCTGTCATGGTTGGAAAAAGCGAAATCACCGTTCCATCAAGTAAATTGAAGGTTACCGTTGCCAAAGAACTGAAAAAAGCCGGCTACCTGACGGCAGTCAAGGTTGAATCAGCAAAACCACGGGACATTTTGATGATTACCATCAATAACCCTGGTGAAAACTCAACAATTAGCGAAATTACCCGACTTTCAAAACCTGGTCGCCGCGTATACGTGAGTGCAACCGAGATCCCACGTGTCAAATCTGGTCGTGGAATTGTGTTGATTAGTACCAGCAAGGGCGTCATTACCGGCAGCGAAGCTTACAAGCAACGCCTCGGTGGTGAACTGCTACTGAAAGTTTATTAGAAGAAAGGATAGATCATGAGTCGAATCGGAAAACTACCAATTCAAATCCTGCAAGGCGTGACAATCACGGTCGCTGATGATGCTATTACTGTCGTTGGTCCAAAAGGCCAACTCGTAGTACCACATCTTTCTGACGTGACAGTTACCCTCGAAGGAGAAAACGCTATTGTCACCCGTAAGGATGACCAACGTATTGCAAAGGCCCAACACGGCCTACAACGAGCCCTCCTTAACAACGCTGTCGACGGTGTCACAAAAGGTTTCGAAAAGAAACTTGAAGTGAACGGTGTCGGTTTCCGCGTTAACGGTGGAGGCAAAGCTATTGAGATGGCCCTCGGCTTCTCACACCCAGTTCACTACACCGCTCGCGATGGAGTTGAACTCACAGTGAACAAAATGGAAATCACCGTCACTGGTATCGACAAACAACTTGTTGGTCAAACCGCTGCTGAGATCCGTTCATTGAAAAAGCCTGAACCTTACAAGGGTAAAGGTATTAAGTATGCCGATGAAGTGATTCTTCGAAAAGCTGGAAAGGCAGGTAAATAATCATGAGTAATCTGACTAAAAAACTGCTCAACCGTGCACTTCGTTCAAGTCGCGTCCGAGCAAAGATCACCGGTACAGCCGAACGACCTCGTCTCACTGTGACAATCAGTAACAAGCACGTGAGTGCTCAGCTTATTGATGATGTTGCGATGAAGACGATTGTGTCTGCAACAACTGTCGGTACGAAGCAAACTGGTTCAATGACCGAACAAGCCGCAGTTGTCGGTACGGACATTGCCAAAAAAGCTAAAAAAGCCAAGATTAACGCAATTGTCTTCGACCGTAACGGCCGACAATATGCACAGCGACTTGCAGCACTTGCTGATGCAGCGCGCAAGGAAGGTTTGGAGTTCTAATATGGCTGACCAACGAAATAACAATGGCCCACGTGGACGACGCGAACAAGCGCCGGCGGAGCCAAAACAATTTGAAGAGCTCGTTATCAACGTCGACCGTGTGTCTCGTGTGGTAAAGGGTGGACGACGTTTCCGCTTCAAGGCTCTTGTCGTTGTGGGTGACCACAAAGGTAAAGTCGGTGTCGGTGTTGCTAAGGGTGCTGACGTTCAAGTCGCCATTGCTAAAGCAACTGACGTCGCTAAAAAGAACCTGATCGTTATTCCAATCATCAACGAAACCATTCCTCACGAAAATGAGGTTAAATACTCTGGTGCACGTGTGCTTTTGAAGCCTGCTGCTCCTGGTACCGGTATCATTGCTGGTGGTGTGGTTCGATCAATTATTGGTGTGACTGGTATCCGAAACTTGCTTTCGAAATCACTTAATTCAACCAATAAGGTAAACATCGCGTATGCGACAGTAGAAGCGCTCCGAAGTCTTGTTCCTAAGGACGAATGGCTCAATGCACCAAAGAAGAAAGCGGTTGCTGAAAAGCCTGCAAAAACTGAGGAGGCTGCGTAATGACTAAGTATAACGAACTCGACCTGACCGCAAACCGCGATCGCAAACGTGTTGGCCGTGGAATCTCAGCTGGTGGTGGTAAAACCGCTGGCCGTGGTACTAAAGGACAGGGTGCACGTACAGGTAAAAAACTAGGTCCAACATTTGCTGGTGGTCAACGTTCACTCGTTGCAGCAGTGCCAAAGGCTCGTGGGTTTAAGAGTCGCCGTACTCCTGCTCAAGTTGTCTATCTCGATCACTTAAATGCTTTCAAAGGTAAGACTGTCGATAACTTTGTATTGTTCGAAGAAGGCTACATCGCCTCAGCGTTCACAGCAACAAAGGTCATCGCACGTGGTGAATTGACTGAAAAAGTCACACTACATGTCGCAGGAGCAAGTAAAAGCGTTGAAGAAGCCATCAAAAAAGCTGGTGGCGTATACGTAAAAACTCCTGTTCCACTTCGCCAAAGCACCAAAGAAGCTGAAGCAACAGACAAGTAACACTTTACTTATCTATATAAACACGCTCTCCGGGGCGTGTTTTATGTTGCGTGTATGAAATTATTAGGGTATAGTTTGCCACATGATTCGCGCCCTCGGGAGTGATGATGCCAACGCAGAGTAATAAAAGGCGAAGGTTTCGTGGAAACGTCCAAAAAAATAAGCCGATATCGGCGCCAGACCAGAGAGGTCATTTGGACGGTTAACTGGGTCAGAGAGAATGGACGGCGGATACATCTGAGATACTTCTCGATGCTTCACCGCTGTTAGTTCCTCGCTCGATGCGCACGAAGGCCATTCACGGGTAAGGGGAGTGTCGCCCCCTAGAGACGTGATAAAAACCGAGTTAAAGGAAACGCTCGGGCTGGAAAATATCGGGCATGTGACAAGGCCAGTGTCGAGAGTGGGCTCTCCGCTGCTCACACCCTGTCGACGGATGATCGACCGCCCTCCTGCGAGACTGGAGATTAACGACGCATTCCTTCCGGAAGTGTACGTCGTGGGTGGGGCTTGGCTTAATCGTCAACGCCCCACCCGAATATTCAATTAATACAACGCCTGATTGGCGTTTTTGTTTGTCCCGTCGACCGAGCCTGTAGTATAATGACTGTAAAGAGTTACTAACCTGAGAATAGATAAGACAGAAATCGACCGATGAATTGGAAAACAATCTTTAGATCACTCAAAAACCGCGACATGCAAAAGCGGTTGCTTATTGTATTAGCAATTGTTGTTGTCTACCGTTTACTCTCACATATACCTGTGCCGTTGGCGCAACCGACTGAGCTTCGTGAGGTGATCAATAGTGTGGTGAGTAGTACCGACTTTGGTGGGTTCTTAAACCTCCTGACCGGTGGCGCGTTGTCGAGCTTCTCAATTGTCCTGGTAGGTATGACACCGTTCATTACCGCCTCTGTTATTACGCAACTTTTGACGAAAGCTATTCCGCGTCTCGAAGAACTTCATAAAGATGGTGAATCTGGTCGTCGTAAGATCAACCAGTGGACTCGTTTCGTGACTGTACCTCTCGCGATTGTCCAATCTATTGCCTTTATCTACATCCTTCGTGAGACTGTCCTCGCGGGTAATACGACTGTTCTTGCAAATGCGACGACTATAGAATGGGTTGTCGCGGTAACAGCTATGACGGCTGGCTCAGTCTTGCTGATGTGGCTTGGAGAGTTAATTACTGAGCAGGGTGTCGGTAACGGTATTAGCTTGATTATTTTCGCGGGTATTATCAGTCAACTTCCCTCAATGCTTTCAACGATCGTCACATCGCTATTTGATACAAGTGCAGGTTCACTGAATGTCTTCAATTGGTTTACACTACCGGTGAATCCATTAGTGTTCGTGGTGACGATAGCCATCGCTCTCGTGTCTTTAATACTGCTCTATGTACTGGTGAAGATCAACGAAGCACAACGCATCATCACGGTTAACTATGCAAAGCGTGTCCAAGGTAATAGTAATTATGGTGGCGTGAAGAGCATTCTCCCAGTTAAGCTTATTGCTGCCGGTGTGATCCCCGTCATCTTCGCCGTTGCATTCTTGTCACTACCAGCCTTCCTAGGACAGGTTCTAAAGGCCACAGGCAACCCTGCATATCTCGAACTGGCTAATAACTTGATTCTCTGGTTCCAGGCCCCTTCACCGGGCAAATTCACGGGTTCAACGCTCCAAGCGTTCATTTACCCAGGTGCATACTTCGCCCTCGTTATCATGTTTACGTATTTCTATACTGGAATTGTCTTTAATTCAAATGAAATCGCCGAGAACCTTCAAAAACAGGGTGGCTTCATTGAAGGTGTTCGCCCAGGTAAAACAACCGAAAAGTATCTGACGACAACCGTTAATCGATTGATCTTATTCGGATCACTCGTACTGGGTCTCATCGCAGTTACTCCATTCCTCGCTGAATACATGCTATATCACTTCGCGGGTATTTCCGGTACGAACCTCTCAATTGGTGGTACAGGGCTTCTCATCGTGGTCTCTGTTGGTCTTGAATCGCTTCGACAGATCAACTCACGTGCTCTTATGGTTACGTACGACGACTACAAGTAGTCTTGATAAATTAGTCTAAATCTGGTATAATCGTATTGTTTTTAGTGACCAAGTCGATTCACGGCGAAGCACTAATGCACCTATGACAGAGGAGAATGATGGCACCCAAACAGCCGTCTCACCAGACCTTGCGGGAGCTCCGCGAGATCACTAAGCCGCTTCAAGCGATCAACCACCAGCGCGAAGCACTCATACTGAGCGTCCAGCGCCTGCGTCATGACACCATCATGATGGCAGATGGTCGCGAGGTCGGACGTTACCGTGGCGACATGACGAGAGTGCGCTCGAAGGCCAAGCTTCAGAAGAAGAAAGCCAAGGTGTTCACGGAGATCGAATGGCTCGCCAAATGCGGTGAGCTGTCGAAGAGCTTCCACTACAGCTACCCGGTCGGCCAGCGACGTGCTGCCCACATGGTCAACTACGCCATGCAGGACGGCTACCAGCTGCCCGGAGAGTGGGCTGACATCATCTGGCTTGTCCAGGGGTGGGAAGATCGCATCAACTTCCGTAACCGTTACACAGATCAGCGCGTCATCATGACGCCTGGAATGAGCACGGAGACGCGGGAGAACGGCTCGCTACCGACAATCTACTTTGAGATGGTCACCATCGAGGAGTATGAGCTTCACCGCAAGTCGGAGCACGTCGCCGCATGAACCAGGAACGTCCACACCATGGACGAGCTCCAGGAAAGGTCAGACCCTCCTCTGTCCTTATCCCTATACTTTTAATGAATTTAAAGGCGTAGAGATGAGGTGGATATTGACGCGTCATCGTCATATCGATACAATTAGATCACTAACACAGTTATGACCGAGTGCTCTCGGGTGTGATATTCTTGAAAACACTTTACGGACACGATCTTTTACTGTATAATTCACTACTGTAACTTATGGTAGCTCAAAAGGAAGTCATTAAAATGCGAGGTAAGGTGGTGGAAGCACTGCCTAATACGCAATTTAAGATAGAACTTGAGAACGGCCTGAGCATCATCGCACATATAAGCGGAAAAATGCGTAAAAACTATATCCGCTTGGTGCCTGGTGACATGGTGGACGTTGAGATGACCCCTTATGATCTCACAAAGGGAAGAATCACGTACCGCCACAAAGATTAACGTAATAACAGGAGTATTCATTTCTCATGAAAGTTCGTGCGAGTGTGAAAAAAATCAGTCCGGATGACCAGATTGTTCGCCGTAAAGGTGTTCTCCGTGTTATCAACAAGAAAAAACCTAAGAATAAGCAAAGGCAGGGTTAAGCATGGCTCGAATCGCAGGGATTGTAATCCCAGCTGAGAAGCAAGTTCAGATCGCTTTGACGTATGTATACGGCATCGGTCCACACTTCGCGTCGACCATCCTTGCGGCGGCCAACATTGAGCCGACCACTCGGGTGAAAGATCTCACCGAGGCTGAAGAACAACGTATTCGAGAGTTAATCGATCGTGATTATACTGTCGAAGGTGATTTACAGCGCCTCGTCACTAACAATATTAAACGCTTGAAAGACATCAACGCTTACCGCGGACTCCGACACAAGGCCGGTCTTCCAGTAAACGGTCAACGCACCCGTACGAATGCACGAACTCGTAAGGGACGCGCAGTTGCCGTCGGTGGTGCTCAACCTAAAGCAGCGACTAAGACTTAGGAAAGGAACGAAATGGCTGAAACTACTACAACAACAACCGCTGCGCCTCGTAGCAAAAAGCAACGCCGATCAGTTCCCTCTGGTCAGTTGCACATTCAAGCGACATTCAACAACACAATCATCACGTTTACTGACAAAAAAGGTAACGTACTCACACAGAGCAGCGCTGGAGCGACTGGTTTTCGCGGAAGTAAGAAGGGTACAGCATATGCTGCCCAAGTTGCTTCCGAAAAAGCCGCTGAAGTCGTTAAGGGTCAGTTCGGTATGAATACAGTCGATGTATTTGTGAAGGGTGTTGGTCTAGGCCGTGACGCTGCGATTCGCGCGTTAGGTGGCTTTGACATCACAATCGAAAGTATTAAAGAGGTAACTGGTGTTCCACATGGTGGCGTTCGTCCTCGAAAGGCACGAAGAGGCTAATTATGGCACGAGATACTTCACCAATTGTTAAACAAAGCCGACGTGAGGGCTATGCTCTTCACCCGAAGGCTCATAAGGTCATGGCAAAAAAGACTGGTATTCCTGGTCAACACGCTAATGGTCGTCAAGGTAAGCCTAGTCTTTACCTGACACAACTCCGTGAAAAGCAGAAGGTTCGTCGTTTGTACGGTCTCCTTGAAAAGCAATTCGCGAAACTCATGAACGAAGCAAGCCGCCGCGATGGCTTGGCTGGCGAAAACCTCCTGCAACTACTGGAACTCCGCCTCGACAACGTCGTCTACCGCGCTGGTTTTGCAACCAGTCGTCGTGCTGCTCGTCAACTCGTTGGTCACGGACACTTTATTCTGAACGGTCGTCGTGTTGATATTCCATCAATTCGCGTTAAGGCCGGTGATGAACTCGTTGTTCGTCCAAAGAGCACCAAGTCTGGTTACTTTAGTCTTCTTGACGAAGTAGTTAAGACCGCAAGCCCACTCGCATTGAGTTGGTTGAAAAGCGATGCAAAGAAAATGACCATCACGGTAACTGGCGCTCCACTGCGTTCTGAAGCCGAAGCAGATATTAACGAACAACTCATCGTTGAGTATTACTCACGGTAATAAGGGTAAGGAGCCTACTACATGTCAAAAGTCATTCACAACCCAGCACTTGCAAGCGTCGATGAACACAGCGCGACCAGTGCATCGTTCGTTATTGAACCGCTTCACGCCGGCTACGGCAACACGCTTGGCAACAGCCTTCGCCGTGTACTACTTTCAAGCATCAAAGGTGGCGCTATCGTTGCTTTCCGCATCGAAGGTGTCAGTCACGAATTCACAACTGTTCCTGGTGTTAAAGAAGATGTCGTTGACATCATGCTGAACCTCAAGAATGTCAAAATCAAGATCAGTACCGACGAGCCAGTCGAACTGCGTCTTGAGAAAAAGGGCACCGGCGTTATTACTGCTGGTGACATCAAAACGACAGCTGATGTCGAAGTGATCAACCCTGATCAAATCATTGCAACCATCGACGACCCTAAAAAGTCTGTCATCATGGACTTTGTTGTTGAATCAGGACGTGGTTACGAAACTATCGAAGAAGCCAGTGTGAACCGCCTCCACAGCGACATGATCGCCCTGGATGCAATCTTCACTCCTGTTCTCCGTGTTCGTTACAAGGTTGACTCGACTCGTGTCGGTCAAGAAACAAACCTCGACAAACTTATCTTGAATGTTGAAACTGACGGTTCTATGAGCCCACGCGAAGCATTTGAAGAAGCCTCAGCTATTCTCGTTAACCAATATACTGCCCTCGCCGGTAGCACTTCAGTCGAAGCTGCTCCAGCCCTGGGTCAGGATACCGAAGAAGAGTCAAATGAGCTCAACACTCCAATTGAAGAGTTGAACCTCAGTGCTCGTACTGCGAACGCGCTCATCAACAACGAAATCCGCACTGTCCGTGACCTTGTCACTCTCAGCGAACAAGATCTTCGTGAATTGAAGGGCTTCGGTAGCAAGGCTTTGGATGAAGTTAAAGATAAATTGGCAGAACTGGAAATCTAAAGATGCACCGACACGGATATAAAGGACGTAAATTTGGCCGCGAACGTGATCAACGACGCGCGCTCCTCAAGGGCTTGGCAACAAGCTTAGTTGAGCACGGTAAGATTGAAACAACGCTTCCAAAAGCTAAAGAACTCGTCCGCTACATTGAAAAACTCGTCACAAAGGCGAAAAAAGGCGATCTTGCAAACCGTCGTATGGTCATTGCTGGCCTCTCGACTCAAGCAGCTGCCTTTCGTCTTGTTGATGTTATCGCCCCTCAGTTAGGTGGCCGCACAAGTGGTCACTTCAGAATTGAACGAACTCGCCTCCGTCTTGGTGACGGTGCACAAATGGCTACGATTGGTTTCGTTGATGAAATCTCTGAAAAGCCAAAAGTCGCTACACCAGTCGTTGCTGCGAAGCCTGCCGCTAAACCTGCAGCTAAGACAGCTGTAAAGGAGAAGAAATAATGGCTATTAACGCAAAGACATTTAGTCAAAAACCAGCTGACGTTACTCGTGAATGGTTCTTGATTGATGCTGCATCAGCTCCACTTGGGCGTGTCGCGACACAAATTTCCAAGTACCTGATCGGTAAATACAAGACTACTTACACTCCTCACGTTGATGGTGGTGACTACGTTGTTGTTATCAACGCTGAAGCACTTGTCGTCACTGGTGACAAGGAAACTGGCAAAATTTATTACCGACACAGTGGTTTCCCTGGTGGTATTAAAGAAGCAACGTTGAAGGAAGTTCGTGAAAAGAACCCTGAACGTATCATTGAAGCTGCAGTAAAAGGTATGTTACCTCGTAATAAGCTCGCTCCAGGCCGTTTGGCTCGTCTGCGTGTCTTCCCTGGCGACGTACACACTCACACTGCTCAAACTCCAAAGAAAGTAGAGATGAAGTAATATGGCTGAAGGTACTTATTTTTACGGTCTCGGACGACGCAAAAGTGCAACTGCTCGAGCACGTCTCTATGCAGGTAAGGGAAGTGTCGTGATTAACGACAAGCCAGCTGAAGATTACCTTTCTGGTAACAAATCACTGATTGCCGAAATCACTGACCCATTAGCCCTTGTGAACAAGCAAAAAGACTTTGATATTACTATCCGCGTTCAAGGTGGTGGTGTATCTGGTCAAGTTGATGCAATCAAGTTGGCAATCGCCAAAGCATTGACGACTGCTCACTCTGATCTCCGTACGACCCTGAAAAAAGCTGAGTTCCTGAAACGTGACTCACGTGAGAAAGAACGAAAGAAGTATGGTCTTCGTTCAGCACGTAAGCGCGAACAGTTCTCTAAGCGTTAAACCAACACACACAAAAAGGCCCTGTACAAGGGTCTTTTTGTTTGGTAAAAAATAGCCATAGTTCATTCGAAACAGAACTATAGGGAACATCTGCAGCGGCGGAGGTGATACATCATTTGTCGAACACCCCTCCAACAGAGCTAAATAGGGTATAATAAGGCATATGAGTAAACCTGTCGTCTTAACTGGGCTGCGTGCAAACAATAACCTGACTATTGGGAACTATTTTGGTGGCATGTTACCTATTATCGATATGGCTAAAAAACGGTCTGACGACTTCCAGATCAATATGTTCATACCTGATCTGCATAGCTTTACGACACCCGTCGATCATGCCCATCTGAATGACCAAATTTTATTGACGGCGAAACTATTTGTCGCGGCTGGTCTTCCTTTAGACAATGAAGGCATATATTTGTATCGTCAAAGTTACCTATCTGCTCACAGTGAACTCGCTTGGATACTCGATTGCTTTACTGGCATCGGTGAAATGGCCCGTATGACGCAGTTTAAGGACAAATCAGAGGGTTTAGGGGATGATCGCATCAGTGTTGGCCTTTTTAACTATCCTGTCCTCATGGCAGCTGATATCTTGTTGTACAACACCGAGTACGTGCCCGTTGGCGATGACCAGAGTCAACATCTTGAATTTACCCGAGATATTGGCGAACGCCTCAACAGTCGTTTCGGCGATATTTTCACAATTCCAAAAGCCGTCAAAGATCAGCATGAATTTTTTGGTAAAGACCAGGGACTTCGTATCAAAGACCTCATTGACCCTTCGAAGAAGATGAGTAAGAGCGACGAATCAGGCCGAGGAGTTATTTTCTTGAGCGACACACCCGAAGAAGCTGCTAAAAAAGTAATGGGTGCGACAACCGACGATAAAGCTGAAATTCATTTTAGCCGCGAAGAACAACCAGGTATTAGTAACCTACTTGAGATTCTCGCTCTGCTTCGTTCAAGTCCACTTGATGCAGTTATTGCAGAGTTTGAGGGACAGACTCGTTACGGAGACTTCAAAGCAGTTGTTGCCGAAGAAGTGAAGCAGTTCTTAACTGATTTCCAAAGTACGTTGAGTGGTGTGGACGAGTCAGCAGTTTTGGCGAAACTTGAACAATCTGAACAAGCACTCACTTCAGTAGCCAATGAGACTCTCCTTAAAGTTCAGCAAGCCGTTGGACTTCGTCCGAAAGCCTAACAATGAAAGCTGAAAATAACGAAATAAAGGCAGTTCTCCGCCAGTATGGTCTTGCTGATGAAGGCTCGTCACGACGTGCAATCTCACAGGTAAAAGAACTTGATCCCCAGTTCGCGAGTCGTTTGGTTTCTTTCTATTACGAAAATGTGAAATATTTCTTAATTTATGATGATACAGCTGAAGATGATGAAGCAAATATCTTGGCAGAGCTTCGTAAAGACCAACCTCATTTAAAGGGTGCTCTTGTTCAAAATCCGCATGATGACCAATTATCATACGGTACTCGTTTTAAAGGTAAAGAAATTTATTTATTTGCTGTTGCACCTCTGAAACGGCGTCTTGACCACGAGCTTGCTGAGCGATATCCAAATCTTTCACGGAGTACGATTCAAAAATACATTAAAGCCGGCTACGTCACCGTTAACGGTGAAGAGATCACTCAGGTTCGCCGCGATGTATTTGATGCCGACGATATAGCAATGACTCCCCCTGAAGCAACTGATTTTTCCGCTCAAGAAATTCCTATTATCTTCATTGATGATAATGTTATTGTGATCAATAAACCAGCCGGCGTCCTGTCACATAGTAAAGGTGCTTTGAATGATGAGTTTACCGTGGCTGAATTCTTCCGTCGCTATACGACAGATGGCCTAGAAAGTAGCCGTCCGGGTATTGTTCACCGTCTCGACCGTGATACCAGTGGTGTTATGATTGGCGCACGTAACGAAGAGACGGCGGTACTTTTGAAAAAACAATTTGCTGATCGTAAAACTAAAAAAGAATATGTTGCCGTTGTTGAGGGTATTCCTAAGGTTCTCAACGCCGTCATTGATCTGCCTATTGGTCGCAACCCAGCGACACCAAGTCAATTCCGTGTTGATGCGAGTGGAAAAGATGCAGTGACGACCTATGAAGTTATTGCAATGAACGAAAAGCAGTCACTCGTAAAGTTCTGGCCTAAGACTGGCCGGACACACCAACTTCGTGTCCATGCGGAATATATCAACATTCCTATCGTTGGTGATCGTGTCTACGGCGATTCTAAAAAAGCTGATAGGCTATACCTCCACGCCCATACACTCGAAATTACTATCCCGACGTCCGATCGACGCGTCTTTACGGCACCGGTGCCACCAGAATTTACGGAGCATTTCCCTGGAGTGGGAAATGTCTAATTTATACTTCCATCCATACACCCGCACTCAATTAGATCACTATAAAGAAGACTTACCGCAGTCTTTATTGATCTATGGTCCCTCTGGGATCGGTTTGGGTGCTGTTATTACTCATCTTTCTGATGAACTAGGCATAGTCGCACAAGTAGTGCTCCCCGAGAAGGATGAGAAGGTAGATATTGAAAAAGGAACAATTACCGTTGACAGCATTCGTCGTTTGTACGACATGACGAAAACAATTGAAACTGGTCGACGCATGATTGTCATTGATTATGCTGAACGAATGGGAACCCAGGCACAGAACGCATTCTTGAAGCTGCTGGAAGAACCGGGCAAGAACACGCACTTCATTTTATTGTCACATAAGACATCAAAGATGCTGCCGACTATTCGATCACGCGCTCAAGCGTTTGAACTTCGACCTATCACTAACGAACAGTCTGGTGATCTTCTCGATAAATTGAATGTAGGTGACTCTCAGAAACGTACGCAACTACTCTTTATGGCGAATGGCCTTCCTGCTGAACTGACCAGATTAGCGGAAAACGAAACGTACTTCAGACAACGTGCCCAGATTGTACGCGATGCGCAACAATTTCTTCAAGCCAGCGCCTACGATCGTCTCGTCCTCGCAACGAGCTATAAAGATGATCGTGCTCAGAGCCTATTACTCTTAACTGACGCTTTGAAACTCCTTCAAAAGAATATCCAAGAAGGCAAGTCGAGTCTGATTCCAAAGATTGAGCAAGTCTTAAAAGCCTACGAACGGATTGAAGCGAATGGTAACATCCGTCTACAACTCGCCGGGGCTATGGTATAATATAAACAATGTTAGGCCTTATAGTCATCGTGATTCTCGGCGCCTGGGCACTTTACCAACGACAAACAATTGGTGAAGTTGCATCTGATCTTCCTTTGAAGTTATCGGATAAACTTGACCAGCTCTGGTCAATTGCACAATCTTCTTTGGTTGATCGTAAGTACCTTCGTGCTGAAAAGGCACTCCTGACCATTTTGCGTGTCGATGAACGCAACGCAAGTGCCTATAACCGCCTTGGTATCCTCTACGCAAAGCAACAACAGTACAAAGAGGCGATCGAGTGTTTTGAAATCGCTCAATCACTTGAGCCAAGTGCCAGTAGCCTTCACAACGTCGGTTTGATCTACTATGAGACAAAAGCGTACGAGAAGGCAGCCTTGGCCTTTGAACAAGCGTTAGCGATAGACAGTGATCACGCTGCACGTCACATTGCATATGCTAAGGTCCAAGAAAAGCTCGGCAGTGACCGCAAGATGATCGATTCACTCGAACGTGCTGTCGAACTTGACCCTATCCCTCAAACCCTGACAATTTTAGCTGAAGCGTATGAACGGACAGGTGAGGTGCAATTAGCACTCGACCTGCGTGAACGTGCAGCGCGAATGATTATCCCTGAAGGTCAAGCCTCACGTGTACGACAACCGCGTCGCGTGGTAATGTAGATATATTTAAAGGAGTAAAGAGCATGACAGAAGATTACGACAAGATGTTACATGAACGAGCAGCAGGCATGGTACGCGCCAACGGCATCGTTTCAATAGTATTTGGATCACTTGGGGTGCTCGTAGGACTTCTCTATATGTTGGTGTTTGCCTTTGGTGGAACATCGGATTCATATGAGTCTTATGACGTAGTGACTGGTTTGATTTTTGCCTTACTAGTGTTTATATTTGCGGTTCTTCCACACATCTTCTTGATTATTTCAGGAGCAACACTCGTTCGTTTACCGTCTGGAAAGGTTGCTCGTGGTCTGACGATTGCTAACCTTGTCATTGGCGCACTCTGGAACCTCGTTATTTTGATCATGTCGATCATAAGTCTGACACAGATGAATGACTATGAACGCGGTCACCATCACAAAAAATAAGTTTTTTGATAAAAGAAAACACCTCACGAAAGTGGGGTGTTTTGCTTGGTGCTGGAAGTAGGACTCGAACCTACGGAGCCTTACGGCGGGAGATTTACAGTCTCCTGTGATTGCCACTACACGATTCCAGCTAATCTGGAGCCGCTTCTCGGATTCGAACCGAGGACCTACTGTTTACAAAACAGTTGCTCTAACCAACTGAGCTAAAGCGGCATACACTCTATTTTAGCATGGAGCCGCGATCGGGAGTTGAACCCGAGACCTCATCCTTACCATGGATGCGCTCTACCAACTGAGCTATCGCGGCATATTGTACACTCGGCGCACATGCGCTTTACGATCAATGGTGAGCTACCGCGGTATATAACGATAGTACTCGATCGATTTTAACATATTTTTATCGTTGATTCAATCTGTTAAGAGTAACTTGTTAATATATTTTACCCTTCTCAGGACTTGATTCCCCAGAGGTAGTTTGCTATAGTAGACCACTGAAAGTCGATATCATTTAAGGATTATCTATGCCAAAGAAGAACACAAAGCGCAAACTCGTTGGATTAGTCAGTGAACTGACTGGTCACCGTACGTATTACACAACCAAAAATACCCAAAACACGACTGAAAAGATCAGCTTGAAGAAGTATGACCCGGTTGCTCGTAAGCACGCTACCTACACCGAAACCAAGAAGAACCTTGGTCGCAACGAAGTTAAAGCTCGTAAGAACTAGTTCTCTTCTGATTTGTCGAGAACTCGCGCCAGCCATAGTGCTGACGATATAGCTGCTTCAAGGAGCGTTTCAGTTAATTTTGATTCGATCGTGTAAACATACAGTTTATTATTCAAAATCTCAATAGCATGCGGCCATAATCTGGCCGCTATTGTTTGCGTCACGATAGGTGTGAAAAGTTCCTCGATAGATAGGGCATGTGTCGAGGTCGAATATAACTCATAGCGGTTATGGAACTCCTGACTATGGCCACCACGAAAGATGCTATTCACTACCTGAAGTTGGTGTGTTGAATCGAAAAACTTATCATATGCCTGTGTCTGTTGGCCAAGAGGGTGCATGAAGAGATGAGGGAGAGGTTCATTACTCTCCAAACTCAGCTGTAATATAACCCAGTTTTGTTCAGTTTTTACGCGGTTTCGGTCAGTGACAACATCGTAACGATCGACAACGCTAATATCGTACCCATCATATGAACCGACTGCGTAGTGTTCATCTTTATGAGTTGTTGAGACAGTAATACCTCTGATATCATCGTATTCATCTGTTTTGCGATCAACGGTACCAAAATACACGAGTCCAATCGTTTGTGAGAAGTGCTTCAAGACGGTACCACGTGCACGCGCAGCCGGTGAGTGACGTGTTATAAAACGACTAAAAACCCCACCGACAGCCATTATTTCAGATCTTTCCCGATAACATCAAGCATAGTGGACAGGTATTCAGCATGTGACCAGGTCAGAGGGGCTGGAGAGACGAGAGAATCGTTAAGTGGGTTAATCTGCTCACCTAACATACCCGTCGACATTGCATGGTCTTTAATCCAGTTCAAGATATAGAAGACTTCTTTCATATTATCTTGCTCGAGTTCATATTGAGCCAACCAAAGTGTCGTAATATACCACCAGTTACCAGTCACTGTCTCATCACCACGTCGATAATTATCATCTTCGTAGCGGGGGAGTCCTGGTTCATCATCAAGAACATGGAAACGTTCTTTCATTGTCGTAATTGAAGCTTTCATCTCTGGGCCATTTAAGTCAAATAATCCGAACATAAAGACACCGAAAATTGCGGATGTATCGATAACCGCATCTTTAATCACTTCGCCATTTTTTACGATGAGACCCTTATAAAACACTTGACGCTCTTCATTAAAGAGATATTTATGGGCAGCTTGTTGAATATCACCGGCAGCACTGCGCCATTTAACGGCAGATTCTTCGTCTCCAGCTTCTCCCGCTAATTCAGACGCAGCCAGCAGTGCGCCGTATGTAACCGAAGTAGTATACGTAGTCGTTAAGAATACTTCTTCCCACAAGTCATAGCTTGGTTTTGGTAACCCGGTAACTTCATCAATATAGCCAACGAGAAATTCTGCCATAGGTTTGATCATCGAGACATAGAAATCTTTAATCAAATTCTTATCTTTGTTCGTGTGAGCAAATTGACTAAACATAAATATAACCAGTGCGGTTTCATCTTCTTGAATTGGTGCCGCAACAGTGCCATCTTCATGAACATATGGATGCCAACTACTTCCGAGGGCTCCGTCAGCGCGATATTTATGCATCAAGAATCCACCTGGGTGAAGGCCACGTTTACAAAATTCAAAGAAACGGTATGGTTCATCGAAATAGCCCATGCGAATCATTGGCCACATAGTATAGGCGCCGTCTCGTGGCCAACTGTAGGCGTAGGCATCCTTAGAATAGTTGAGCATCGTGCTGTCAGTACTCGCAATCACTGCGCCGCGCTTATCCATCTGTGACTTCATGATCATAACACTGTGCAAGAACAAGTCTTGATGCTCTTTTGGCACTTTATGAGCAAGGTTAATAGCTGGTTTTAACCACTCATGCCACCAGCTGGCTGTATCATGAAGTCGTTTAGCAAAACCATCCTGTTTTACTTGTTTATGGATGTAGAGTGCTTCACGGGTCGACATACCGCAAGCAACCCAATAATGTACTCTTTCGGAACTTTGAGCAGCGACTTGCAACGTAAATCCTAAGATTGAATCGACACGTCCATGTTCAACAGCATTATTTCCCAGGAGTCCATCTTCAGCGTCCTTGTACGATCCTTCGTGATCGACATCGCCGAATATACCAATGGTGTGTTGGTCAAAGACTTTTCCTTCGTGGCTTCCAGAGATAATAAAAGCACGACGACCACGATAGTGAAGTATCGCATCACTGTCAGGTAACCACTGTGCGGTATCGGTATTGCTCCGAGAATCACCGATTGCAAAAGCTTGATACATAAAGAGTTTTATCTCACGTGCCGTATCAGCAAGGTTTATAACATGGATATTACGCATGAACAGACTCACTTCAGCATCAACACAGTCATCGAACTCGATGATAATATTGAGTTTTTCATTTTTCGCGAAAGTATGACCGATTAACGAGGTATGAGGATACCCAAATTTGAATGCCCAGTCACCCTCGTCGTCGAGCCAGCTTAAAACGCCGTAGACGTAGACACCGACGCGGTGACGAAGATTGGCACCTGCTGCGTGGTTTTCAAAGCCGACGTATGGATAGTAGAAGTCGTGCACTAATCCATATTTGTTGAGTCCGACATGAAGTTCACCGTTGCCCAGGACGATGGGTCTAGCCACGCAGACCTCCTGTCTTGTGTGTTTCGTGCAAACGCCAACGTAGGTCACGGATCACGTTAATGTAATATAAAAATGCATCGTAAGGTGACTCGTACGGACTAAAGTAGGCGTGAACATCACCATCGGTGAACCATTTAGTACACATATAATACGCGTGGTCAGAGGTTTGGAGATGACGCCAATCTGAAATCAAAGTTTCGTCACCAGTTCGTAAGATATCAGCTTCGAGAGAGTAAAGGTGAGTAAGTGCCTCTTGCTGCATCGAGTTACCAGTCCAGGCGGTTAAATCACGCTCACTATCGGCCCATGTGACCGTACTCGGCATACTAATCGTTCCGGCAGGTTTATTTACGTCAATCGCCTCAGATACGGTATAGAAGGTATTGTTCGGGTCGGTGAGCCATCGTTCAACGAAGTCTCCGAAGAAATCGAAGATACCAGTGTCTGCCCATTGGTGTTCACCGAAGGTTTCGTAGTCCATAAAGAGATTGACCAGGGGTTGATCTTCAATCGATTTGTTCATCCACTCAGTATATTTATCGACAGTTAGTGGCCATTCTTGCCATGCGCGGTTACTGAAACGGAAGGCGAGGTCATCGCTCAGACGATAGTTCTTCAGTAGAAGTGCAATATTTTCAGTTCCCTCTGGTTTGTACACGAAGTTAGGGCTTCGCCAGTCAAGAATAGGATCCCAACCTTCGGCAACAATACCCTTAAAGCCGTAGGCATCAGCCCATTTACCAAGCTCGTCATTGTACGCCAACTCAGTATTTCTAAAGACACTTGTCTCAACACCAAAGAGTTCTTTGATCTTATCAGCGTGCATCTGAACCTGTTTCTCAAACTCGGTTCGACTATAAAAGAAAGCAAGAGAGTGATAATACGTCTCGGATAAGATTTCGACTCGTCCGGTATCAACAATACGCTTGAAGCTCTCAATAATTTCAGGATCCCACTGCTGAGCTTGTTCCAGGAATGTCCCTGTAATACTGAGAGAGACTTTGAAGTCAGGTTGTGAGGCGAGGAGCTTTTCAAGAAGAGCATTCATCGGACGATATGACTTTTCGGCAACTTTACGGAAGATCTTCTCGTTGTTTCGATCACCCAGCGCATCCGTATCAGTAAAGTAGTTGTGATCTATCGCGGTATCAAAGACACTGTAATCCCGGACACGGAGAGGTTGGTGTACATGCAGATAGAGCGTAATTCCACGTTGGCTCATGCGAGAACCCTTGCAAGCGGACGCTGATACAGACTTTTACATTGTTTCGCGACATCGTTCCATGACACCTGAGCATACTCTTCGAGCACATTTTCGCGAAGAGAATTACGGAGCGAGTCTGAAGTCGCAATACCGACAATTTGATCTGCCAATCGGTCAACATCCCAAAAATCATACTTCATCGTATTGCTTAGCACTTCACTGACACCAGATTGACGAGTCAAGATGAGCGCATTTCCATGGTGGGCCGCTTCGAGGGCGGTGAGGCCAAATGGTTCACTGACAGAGCTCAAAACAAAGATATCTGCCACACTATACGCATCGCGCCACTGTTTACCACGAACGAAACCGGTAAAGAATACTTTATCGGCAATACCAAGGTCAGAGGCAAGTTGAATAAGTTCATTTCGCTGTTCGCCGTCACCAGCCATCAAGAGAGCGATGCGGTCGTATTTATCAATCGCCTTGGCTGTCGCTCTCACAAGATACTCTAAACCTTTTTGAATAGTAAAACGAGTGATTGCCGTCATGATAGTGTAGCCTTCGCTCTTGAGTTCTTCGAGATAGCGATATGTGCGACGATCGTATTCATAGCCATCATTAAAACTTTCAACATCAATCGCATTATGCACAACTTCAACCTTATCTGCAGGAATACCATATTTTTCGACAATAATACGCTTGGTAATGTCACTCACGGCAATAACTCTATCGGCGACCATAAGACCTTGGTATTCAATTTCGTGGACAATAGGGTTACCAGAATGTCCACCAGCACGATCAAACTCAGTTGCGTGAACATGAACGATCAAGGGTTTGTCTGTCAGTTGCTTGGCACGAATCCCAGCTTCCATAGTAAGCCAGTCATGAGCATGAATAGCATCGAAGTCATTATCTTTTGTGAGTTGTTCAACAAACTTGGTATATTCGCGTTGTACACCACGAATGTCCCTTGGCATTTCACCAGGAATCATAGTTGTTTGGGCAACGAACTGACTCTCATAGGCACCCATTCCGTAACGTTCGAGAGGAGTTAAAGAAGTTGCGGCATGAATTTTCATAAAATCAATCGTTGAATGTTCAGCTTCATACGGCACGACAAAGTCGATAGAGACACCATCTTGTGCTAAGGCTTTCGCAAGATGATAGCAAGCAACGCCAAGTCCACCACTATTGTGTGGAGGTAGCTCCCATCCCAACATTAATATTTTCATACCCCTTGCAACGAGTAACCAATAGGCTAGTCGACACTCCTTTGTTTTTTGGCCAATTTCAATTTCAATTATAGATGTAAGCTTATGCTTTTACAACAGTAAAACGGGCGATATAACAGATTATTTCTCGTCGAATTCGCTAATGTCGTGTGCGCGCCACGTATTCACTGCTTTTTTGTACGAAATGAGTTGAGAATAGCCCCATAGTTCCATCCAGCGTCGAACCCAGTATCCAGCCTTGCCGGACACATAGATACCGTGCCATTCGACGTAGCCCCAGCCTTCACCAACAGGAAAGCCGCACATGACCGAGCGAGGATGAAAAGCAAACCGTGGCCGCTTTGTAATGACGCGAGAGAGGTGCTTCGCAACGTAGGTACCTTGTTGCATTGCTGGCCATGCCATGCCACTAAATTTCACTGAGTTGTTGTCACCGATCACGTACACGTGCGGAAGCGCTTCAAGGTAAGGGTTTACGTTGACCCGTCCATTCGGAGCAAGATGGAACATGTCAGCGTGAGCGTTAAAGAAAGGGTTATTGGCGACGCCAGATGTCCATATAGCCGTCGTTGTGGGTACTTGCTTACCATCAATCGTAATAAAGTCACCCTGAAGTTCACTGACTTTATGGTTCACAAGGACTTTCACCCCAATACTCTTTAATCGTTTCGAAACAATGTTAGATGCAGTTGTCGATGAACGAGGCAAAATACGAGGTGCAGCCTCAACCAGAGTCACTTTCGCTCTCGAATTCTTTAAACGATGAACCCTCACAAGGTAGCGGAGATAATCACTCAAAGCACCAGCAAGCTCGACGCCCGTTGGGCCGGCACCAATAACGAAATATTCCTTATCAAGTTTTCGTTCAACAACTTCCTTATTGATATGCTCCTGAAATGCATCAACTTCAGCTAGAGACTTGATACCAAATGCGTGTTCTGCGACACCGGTAATATTGAAGTATGTCGTCACAGAACCCATCGCCAGAATGAGCGTATCGTAGTGGTATTGATTTTGTTTACTAATAACAATGCGACGCTGAGTATCAAGATTTTCAATCTTATCTTTAACTACAGTAACGTTCGGATGGTCTATAAAGATGTCATTGAGCGGGAATACTGATTCTGATTCATTACGACCAGTCGCCGTCGCATAGAGACTCGCATGGTGAAGGAAATAGGATTCATTAGAGATAAGTGTCACCTTACCAGTCTGACGCTTGGAGAGCTCCAGAGCAGCTTTGATACCAGCAAATCCGCCACCAACAATTACGATATTCATTACGCTAATGGTATCAGGCTTATGTGAAGCGGTAAAGCACTTTCGGTAAATTCTCGTATCTGTTAGAATGTGAAAGCTATAGGGGCATAGTACAACGGTTAGTACATAGGTCTCCAAAACCTAGGATCGTGGTTCGATTCCACGTGCCCCTGCCAAGAAAATGGACTGATATTTATATCAGTCTTTTTTCTTGATTGAAGCATGTTGAGTTGAAACAGAATCTACGAACGAAGTGAGTAAGATCGTGGTTCGAGCACGAGGAGCAGCGAAAATGTGTTTACATATTTTCGTGTGACGATGCTGCTATCTTTAGATATTCCACGTGCCTCTGCCAAGCAAGAGCAGTTTACAAATACCGTCTTTTATGGTATTTTAATTGTATTATGATATTTCCAGTATACCGTACCGAACTCGTCTTATCACAACCCGAAACTTTTGCACGAAGCTCTTATCTTCTCGGAGATCAACTGCAGAGTTTTTTCACAGATGAAGTTGCAGGTTCAATAGCTGTTGGATCTCAAGTCATCTCTTCATCAGAGGTCTATAAATTAGGTGAGATTTCAGTGGAGCCACCTATAGAGAGGATTTACGATATCCTGACTGAAAATATATTTTTTGCTCATGTTGGTGTCGAAGATCATGGTAAAAATAGTATACCTGATTACGTTGAATCACCGATAGATCTTAAGGCTCGTGGGCGTTTTAATGACATTGACGTATCAATTGCGGGACTCTACTATCAATCAAATAAACATGTGGGATGGATGAATATTTCGCCACGATTAGCATTGTTCAAGACTATCTCTGACGAAGATCAGCGAAAAATGCTAGGACTATAAGTTCTAAGCTCGTCCGCTAGGGGCTACCAAGAAGCATTTTCAATTCTGTTAGTTCAGAGGTATTTTGTTTGTTCAATATATGCTACGAGTTCACTATTTGCTTGATCAAGAAGGTAAGGGGCTAGGTCCTCAGGGTGATTTATTTGCATTGATTTGAATTCATCGATCGAAACCACCTCAAATCCTACACCTTCGCCTCCTTCGATCTTCAAATCTAGTGGATCCCCGTCATATGCATAGGCATACGAGGCACGCATCACATTACTCAGGTACTCTTTTCCATGGTTATCTTCAATATAGTTTACATATCTAATAGGTAGTTTTGAGAGTCGAGTCACATCAATAGTTACGCCTGATTCTTCGAGGGACTCTTTAATAGCTGCTTGGTCGTAGCTCATACCTTGTCCAACATGACCACTAACTGTTGTTGTTAGCTTTCCTGGGCTGTTTAATTTGCTCATACTGCGACGTTGAAGGATAAGCTTCTTGTCAGGAGTATAGAAGAGTATAAGAATCATACGGCATATAAGACCTTCTTGATGAACTTTTTCACGTTCAGCATAGCCGACAATCTCGTCTTGCTCGTTAACGATGTCTAGAATCTCTGTCATCTCTAGTAGTATAACCTAAGCCTATCTTAATTTATAAAAGTTCGATGCTCACAGGCCAGGGGCTGCCAGGTGGAATAGACCAGCCTCAGCTAGTCTATTTTTTTGTTAAATTAGGAGAAATGCGTTTCCGTATCGAAAGCTTTCTTACGATAAATAGCACAATAATAACCCAGGCCAGGCCAATACTCCAACCTGCGACAACGTCAGTAGGGTAGTGTACCCCTAAGTATAGTCGAGAGGCGCCAATCATGAGTAATACAAACGTACCAACAATCAACGAGGTGAGTCTCCAGCGGGTATTCCATAACATTATGATGACTGATGCAATAAGCGCCATACTAATCATGCTGTGGCCGCTAGGAAACGAGAAGTCTGTTTCCACGACAAGCCTATGCCATAAAGCAGGACGATCTCTATGAAAAATAAGTTTTAATATAAAATTAGCCGCTGTTGCGCCGCCGACGCCGAAGAAAACAAGAAGTGCATTAAGCCGCTTTTTTTTATATAGCAAAAATGCCAGTATCGCTATGGTTATAAACATTAGATATATCGGACCAGCTATAGTCGTAACACATACAAACAAAGCATCTAAAAATGGTGTGCTGAAGTTATGAATCCAATAAAGTATCTGCGTATCAAATAGTACTGGTTCATGTTCAAGAATCTCACCTGCAATTTTTGAAAATAGTATAACTGGAGTCCAAAAGAGTAGTAATGCGACGAGTAGTCTGAAAAGTTGAACTCGCTCGAATTGTTTTATATATTTTTTTATTGATTCCATGAGTCATTATTATATCAATGTTTAATTCTCATATACAAAATTTATCACGACGATGCTTTTGTTATGATTAATATATTAAGTACAAAAAATATGAATGCTATAAGAGAACTTGAATCAATTAATGAAATGATTTCTGCCGATAAAGCTGGTATTTTATTGGTGCATGGCCGTCTTAAGCCCAGTGCACTCATCGTGATGCAAGGCAATGTGTACCAGCTTGGACACGAAACTGCTCACATTACCTCTGCATCCATCTCACGCCTATACGCTGTCCTTGCGGAACTCGGATTGTCATACGTCACTACAACAAAAGTTATGAAAAATTCATAAGGTAAGTCGTTTGGGCATGGCCAAGAAGTCATGCGGATCTTCGTGGCACGTGACCAATCAAAAGCTGATCGACTTAAGATTTTGTTTGATGACATCGAAGAGAATCATCATGAGGCCGGGTTACTACTGGGGTATCCCCGAACAGCCGTTGAAGCATTTTTGACGCCGGATATGCTTGAAATGAATGATGAACCAATCTCAACTGAAGACGTAAGTGTTGAAAACATGCGCTTACTAGGCCACCGACTTTCTGTAGATAACTGGAGAGATGAAGTAAAATATCTTGAAAAAAGTGGTGAGTATCTCAAGACAATAAGTCCCACTATCTATGGTTCTCTTATCGAACCAGAGGTCTGACACACTTCGATGACTACGACGCATTTGATATGATACATAGATGATACAGTTCCAAGCAACACTAAAAGCAATCAGTCATTCAACTATTTTGCAGTTACCTGAAGCTGCGAGTAGGAAATTACCATCTCGTGGACAAGTCTTCGTAAAGGGAACTCTTAACGGCTACGCTATTCAAGAAGTCATTGAACCAGATGGAAATATGGGTCACTGGCTCAAGTTAAACAAGCAACTACTGGATATGCTTAAGTTGAGTGTTGGCGACAACGTCACACTTGAGGTCGAACCAAGTAAAGATTGGCCAGAGCCAACAATACCCGCTGATTTTTCAAAGGCTTTAAAGACTGCTCCATCGAGCGTTCAGGAACTATGGCCAGCAATTACTCCCATGGCACGGTGGGAATGGATTCGTTGGGTCAGCTCAACCCATGTTGTCGATACACGAAAACGCCGCGTTGAAGTATCAATATCAAAAATGGAATCAGGCAAGCGGCGACCGTGTTGCTTTAATCTTTCGTCATGTACTGACCCCGATCTCGCAAAAAGCGGCAAACTTATCTAATGAGTATTTTTTCTTTTGGTATGATGGCTACATGAATAGTATTGAAACACCCCATCCAGAAGAGAAGCACAAATCTCAACGTGCGAACTGGCTTCGTGCGGCCATATTAGGTGTTGATGACGGTATTGTCTCGACCTCAAGTATCATGCTCGGGCTTCTTGCAGCACAGGCTGATATTAAGATTGTGCTCACCACTGGCATCGCCTCTCTCGTCGCAGGTGCAATCTCGATGGCTGCAGGTGAGTATGTGTCAGTCAGTTCACAGCGCGACGCCGAACTCGCTGATATTGATATTGAACGACGCGCCTTGAAGGCTAACCCAAAAGGCGAATTGATCGAACTAGCCGATATATATGAAGGAAGAGGGTTATCTAAAACGCTTGCTCTAGAAGTAGCTAAAGAGTTACATAAAGTAGATGCAATTGGTAGTCATGCTAGAGATGAACTGGGTATTAACAGTCGCATGCGTGCACACCCATTTCAAGCAGCAGGGAGCTCGGCTAGCGCCTTTGCTATTGGCTCGCTGGTCCCGTTATCTGTCGCGCTTATATTAGGTGTAACCGGCAGTCCGTTCATTGTTGCCATTTCACTCCTTTTCCTCGCTGTTTTTGGCTTCATCGGAGCAAGTGTCGGTGGAGGAAATCGCGTTATAGCCGCGGTACGCGTATTAGTAGGTGGTGGTTCCGCAATGGCAATCACTGCGCTCATCGGGCATATAATCGGTGTTAACTTGTAATCGTACCTGCCCTTACGAACTGATTATTACTCTCGTAAAGATTTTGGTGGTATCAAAGCAGTGTCCTCGAGCAACTCAACTCTCTGCTTGGCGACTGCATCGTCCCATGATTCACCAGATTCTTGTTCAATGATGAAAAGATTATGATCAACAAATCCTCGTCCTTCAGTAACGAGTTCTGTATATAAAATATCTTCTAATAATTTTGTGTGTAGGGTATCTAATCGTTCGCGTGCCGTTTGTTTATCCATAACCACAACTATAGCACCGTTCCTAATAAGCATACTAGCTGGTATACTTATTTATATGCGTAAGCATTCTGAGGATATAGGATATATGGAGATCCAGAACGCCAAAGAACTCTTCTTGAGGGTCTCTTTATGAGTTTTCCCCAACGACTTCCTTTAGTTAATAGCGACGATGGCCAATGGGGTGATATTCTTAACCAATATCTCAGTTTGCAACACTATGACACTGGGAGTGATAATGCACTCAACGGTGGTCACAAAGTCGTCACGATTCGTCCTGGTACAACAGCAACCGGCACTGCGCCACTTAAATTCTCTTCAGGAAGTTTACTGACGACACCTGAACCAGGTGCGGTCGAGTTCTTAACTGATCAACTCTATTTCACACAAACTACTGGCTCAACTCGTAAAAAGGTTGCTATCTACGACGATACGTCAGGCGCAACTGGTGATTTATACTATCGTGATGCGAGTGGCTACTTCAAACGACTTCCAATCGGGACGAGCAGTCAAATTTTGACAGCAAACGCCGGTCTTCCCACATGGCAATCTGCGAGTGGCGTCATCAACAATATGGATGGTGGTGCGGCATCGGCTATATATGGTGGAGCTATCGCCGTAAACGGAGGAGGTGCCTAGTATGAGTACCTTGATTCAGTTTAGGCGTGATACCCAAGCAAACTGGGCAAGTGTGAACCCAATACTCGCACAAGGTGAATTAGGTCTCGTCACTGACACGGGCGCATACAAAATGGGTGACGGCACCAACGCATGGAACACATTACCGTACCATGAGATCACTCCCGCAGTTCAGACACTGACATTCTCAAATCAAGTTGACCCTTCAACACCCGCGGCCGGCACAACTGTTTTATATTCACGAACGGTTGCCGGAAGATCTTTCCCTAAATACATTGGTCCATCAGGTCTGAACAGCCCTTTGCAACCAGCTATTTTCCAAAACTCACTCTGGCTGGTTCAACCGAATACAACATCATCCGTTTCTGCAATTGGTGGCGCAGTGGCGTCGGCAGGTACGCTATCAACTCCAACCCCAAACTCAACCTCATTTGGCGTTTCGACGAACTTCTTAAGTGGTGCGGTCGCGAATAACACGGCTGGAACAAGCCAGAACATTGCACCCCTCAATACCTCATCGGGCGTCGCCAGCAATGGTGGTTTCTTTTTTGTCTGCCGTCTTTGGTACCCTGATGCGAACTACGGCTCAGGCTCAACAGGCTCACGTCATTTTATCGGCTTATCAGACCAAACCTTCACCGCAACTGTCACCTCTGATAACCCTGCTGGATCAAGAATGGGCTTTGCAATGAGCACCAACCTTGGCGAAACAACCTTCCAATTTTCGACAAAAAATGGAACTGCAGAAACACGAACCGATACAGGAGTTTCGTTAGTATCAAATAATCTTTATGACTTTTATATATTTCTTCCTGCTGGTGGCACAACCGTATCGTGGAGAATCGATAATTTATCGACTAGCACCATAACTGAAGGTGACACGACAAGTACCATCCCTGGCACCAGTACCTATCTACGTGCAGGTTTTCAATTGGCAACGCTCACAACCGTCGCGAGAAACGTCAGAATGAAGAAAATCTACGTCGAAACGGATAATTAGTATGAAAATAGCACTTCCGATTGTCATTGTAAGTATCATCGTCATAGTTTCACTTGCAGTCGTATATGTTATTTTAAGCAAAAAAAACGTAACACCAACTCAACCAGCATCAACTAGCATTCAACAAGAAAATGTCGATGCAAAAGCATTGAAAACTGATGATAGAAACGGTGCTTACCTTGATTATTCTGACACTGTTATCGCAGATACTCCGGGTACAAAAATTCTATTCTTTCACGCACCATGGTGTCCACAGTGTCGTGAACTAGATAAAAGCATCACAACAGACGGCATCCCAAACGGAGTCACGGTTATTAAAGTTGATTACGACTCGCATCAAGCATTAAGGAAGAAGTACGGTGTCACTTTGCAAACGACGCTAGTCAAGGTGGACGACGCGGGTAATAAAATCTCGAGTTACGTCGCATACGAGGAACCTCAGTTCAGCGCGGTTGAACGCGAGTTACTCAATTGATTGAACTTTTTGTTCTCTCCTTCGTTGCAGGTATACTCACTGTACTGGCCCCTTGTATCCTTCCTCTTTTACCCGTAATCGTGGGTGGAAGTTCACTACACGGAAACAATAAGCAGAAAGTAACACTCAAACAACCCCTCATTATCATTGCGAGCCTCATCGTATCAGTTATTGCTTTTACCTTATTGCTAAAGTTCACAACTGCGCTCCTGGGTATACCGTCAGAGGTATGGGCAATCATATCAGGTGGTATAGTGCTCTTATTCGGTATTAACCTGCTTTTCCCTAAGTTATGGGAGAAGTTCATGGATATATCTCGACTCTCACTCGCCGCAAATCGATTCATGGGAGTATCGCAAGGCAAAACGGGGATACGCAAGGATATCCTACTCGGTGCGGCGCTCGGCCCCATTTTCAATAGTTGTAGTCCGACATATGCACTCATCGTTGCAGTGATCCTACCGACGTCATTCGTCACAGGGCTGGGATATCTTATCGCGTACAGCATTGGACTAGGAGCCGTGTTATTCCTTATCAGTATCTTCGGAAGGATTCTTGTTAATAAAATGAAGTGGATGAGTAATCCTCATGGTATATTTCAGAAAGTGATTGGGTGTCTCTTTATTATTGTTGGACTTGTTGTTATCTTTGGCATCGATAAACAAATTCAGACCTATGTTCTAAATAAAGGTTTATACGATCCAATTATTCAAGTGGAGAAGTCTTTTCAACTCAATTAAATAATGCCTCAATACGAGGCATTATTTAAATCCAAACCAACTCTAGAGGTTTATCAACCAGATAAACCCACCTAGTGATAGCAAGGTGAGCGCAAAGAACAGTCCGAGACCAACAGGTGAGCCCCAGCTAAACCAAGAACCCCATGCACGCCAGTGCTGTGCGGGCCATCCCGCTTCACGGGCTCGCTTTTGCAAGTCGAGAGCTTCGTCAAGTTTTAGATTTTTCAGCTTTTCTTTTTCAGATTTATCCATAAAAGATACTCCTTATTAATAAGTAATTAACTCATTCGACCTATGCGTTAATGCTCATGGAGTGAAACCGCAACCTCTTTTTGTCGTTGAGCGCCGGCGAGGGTAGCAAGGCGGATTTATTTCAAGTCTATTTTACCATATACAAACAGTGTGATGGGGTTACTTTATGGCGACGAGTTCAATATCAAATACTAAATCACTGTTTGGTGGGATAGATGAGGACGCCCGACGGTGACCGTATGCCATGGCGGCAGGAATCACGAGGCGCCGCGTACCGCCGACTTTCATGCCAGGAACCCCTTTTGTCCAGCCGTCGATGACTTGATGAAGCCCGAACGTTGCCGGGTTACGTGAATCATAACTGCTCTCAAATATTATTCCAGTTGCCGCGAGCGCGCCGGTATAATGAGCGGTGATTGTCGCAAGTTCCTGAACCTCATCGCCGTCGCCAACAATGGTATCAATAATTTCTAGTTGTTCTACTTTATGTTTTTTACCTAATGGGGTGAAGCCTTCTAATGAAGTGCCTTTTAATTTTTCAAATAAACTCATATTTCTATTGTACAGCTATTTATTTTGAATGGGTTCAATCGGAGAATCGATAAGTCGACCAATAAGTGAATGGAGCGTCTGGCGTTCGCTTTCATTGAGGACATTATTAAACCGTTCTGCTTCGGCAGCCTCAGTACGGCTCAGTAATTCTTTTTTTAATTGTGTCCCATGGGGGGTCAACGCAATAAGGGTAATACGTCGGTCACTCGGGTGATCTTGACGAGAAATGAGTCCTGATTTTTCAAGACGATCGATAACACCCGTTACCGTCGAAGCATCACACATAAAGTAGTCAGAAAACGTACGCATAGGCTTAGGTTCATCTGGTGAAAGCATAATAATAGCACTCGCTTGCATGACAGTGAGCTTATATTCTTCTGCAATCTCGTAGACTCGATGTTTTCCTTGGTACATCAGTTGCAGAAGGTCCCAGAACATAGCGTGATGACTATCTTTTTCGTTCATATCATTATTATAGTACATATATAAATAGTTGACAACACCAACTATCTTGCTTTACAATAGTATTCAATTACAAATAATTTTGGGGAAACATGAAAAAAGGAAAAGGATTACTACTACTTATATTAGCTGCGGCCCAATTTATGGTCGTGCTCGATAGTTCAATCGTAAATATTGCACTCTCATCGATCAGCACAAGTCTCGGTTTTGCACCCGAAAACCTTCAATGGGTTGTCACGGCGTATATTTTAGCGTTCGGCGGGTTCCTTCTATTTGGTGGTCGTGCAGCAGACCTCTTTGGTCGTCGAAAAGTCTTCTTATTAGGTCTGGTTGGGTTTACTATTGGCTCACTCCTCGCTGGCGCAGCCCAGAACGAAGTCATGATGATCGTGGCTCGAGCTATACAAGGTTTGACCGCAGCATTTATGTCACCAGCAGCTCTGTCTATTATTCTCACAGAATATAAAGAAGGTGCTGAACGCAATAAGGCGCTTGGTGTATGGGGTGCAGTTGGTGCCGGCGGTGCTGCCGCTGGTTTGATTATTGGTGGCATCGTTACCGAATACCTTGGGTGGCGTTGGGATTTCATCATCAACCTTCCTATTGGTATTGCGTTGATCGCACTTGCGTTGAAATATGTGCCGGCACACCATTCAGAAGCTGAACACCGCGATCTTGATGCTCGTGGTGCAGTTCTCGTGACAGGTGGCTTAATGGCATTGGTCTATGGATTAACAAATGCACCGAAATGGGGCTGGGAAGACATACAAACAATTATCTGGCTCGCGTCTTCAGTGGTTCTTATTGGATTATTCATCATAAATGAAATGCGGGTGAAACACCCATTGATTGATTTGAAGATATTTAAGATTCGAAACCTCACTGGTGCGAACATTGTACAGCTCTTTATTACCTCTGGAATGATGTCAATGTTCTTCTTCATCTCACTCTATGTACAGCAAATCCTTGCTTACAAACCATTGATTACTGGTTTGGCGTTCTTACCATTCGCCGTTGTCGTGGGTATTACGGCGACACAATCATCACGATTCATTGGTCGTTTTGGTCCAAAACCATTCATGATTGTCGGTCCGATCGTCATGGCAGCGGGATTGTTTATCCTCAGTCACATTAGCCTCACGTCATCGTATGTCGAGGTCATTCTTCCGGGAATCATTGTCATGGCATTTGGTGCTGGATTAACCTTCATTGCACTCTCAGTTGCGGCAACGTCAGGTGTGCCAAAAAATCAATCTGGACTCGCTTCAGGCCTTCTCAATACCTCTCAGCAAATCGGTGGCGCTCTAGGCCTTGCTATCCTTGCCGGCGTCGCAACCAGCACAGCAAAGGGTCACATCAGCGAGGGTATCGCATCAGCGACAGTAACTGGCTACCACACAGCCATCTTAGTAGCCTGTACGTTCGCTTTGGCTGCGGCGGTTGTAACTATTCTCATTATTCGAAATAAAAAGAATGGTTCAAAATCCGACGAACCTATCATCGTTAGTCACTAGCCATCCCGCGTGACGACTCATATTTATATGAATAATAAGCATGTTACAGTAGTAGTATGACTAAAATTATTCACAAGCATTCGTCTGGCGGCGTTCTATGCAAAGACGGCAAAGTACTTGTGATCCACTGGGATGCTCCTCGAAATTCATTCGATTTTCCTAAAGGAACGATAGAAGCAGGAGAGACGTCTCACGAGGCTTGTGTCCGTGAAGTACTTGAAGAAACAGGCTACGAGACGAAGATTATTGCACCGCTTGGTCAAACTCACTACGAATATGACTGGACTGATGGTACACATCATAAAAAAACAGTTGATTACTATTTACTCGGTTTTGCGCATGACATTCCAGTGGACCCAAAGAGAGAGCCTCATGAGACATTCGAAAACGCTTGGCTCACTTTCGACAAGGCCGCCCAACAGCTCACCTTTGATGTTGACCGCGATATCCTTCAAAAAGCTCTCAAACAGAACCTAGCGTTCTGATACAATCAACCATATGATTAAAGCAATTATTTTTGACTGTTTCGGTGTATTAGTTTCCGATGGTTGGTTACCATTCAAAAGAAAATACTTTGGTGATACGCCAGCATTAATGGAAGAGACCACTCGTCTCAACCACTTAGTAGATGCCGGGGCGCTCCCGTATAAAGACTTCATACATAGCATCGCTCAGCTTGCACATATCAACACAGACGAAGCGCATACTCAAATCGAGAACAACCCTTCGAATATGCCACTTTTTGAGTATATCCAATCAGAATTAGCTCCTCATTACACATTAGGGATTCTCAGTAATGCAGCCGAGAACTGGCTCGATGAACTTTTTACGGCGGAACAACTCGGTATTTTTACTGATTACGTCCTATCATTCCAAATTGGCGTTATTAAACCGCAACCCGAAGCCTACCAAGCGATTGCAACCAAACTTGGAGTTGCGCTCGACGAATGTATCTTTATTGATGATCAACCGGCATATTGTGAAGGTGCTGGAGCGGTCGGTATGAAAGCGATTCATTACACTGACATTGAAAGCCTCAAAACACAGCTTGCACGATACCTTTCTTAAACTCTCTTTCAGAAAGCGGTATAATAGAGCTAGGACACAAGTCGACAGTATTCCATTTTTGACTTCAACAATTGACAAGGAGTAGACGATGAACACAGCAAAATCTTTACGTGATGCAGCAACCAAAGAACAACAAAAGGCACTCGCCGAGCGCAAAAATGCCGACCTACACCGTGATAAAGCGAATTCATTTCATATGAACGATGACCCAAAACTACCAATGAACGAAAACATGATGGCGCAAAAAGCCAGTGAAACGGCGAGTCAACACGATCTCGCAGCCAACGACATGATCCGTCAAGCAGCAGAACTTGAGGCGAAGGCATTAGTAAAAGAACGACAAAAACAAGAAAAAATTGCAACGATGCAAAATGAGATCGACAAACTCGACGCTGAAGCTAAAGCACTCCGCGGCTAATCTGTCTTGGGGGCTACGAAGCTTGGTTGTTTTTTGATATACTAACAACAAACCATAAGCGATAAGGAGAATGCTTGTGAAAAAACTCGTTAGTATTGCTGCTTTTGTCGTGCTCGGCCTCGTTGTCACCTTATTGGCTCCTTACGCGAGTGCTCAAACAACTCCGACGGAAGGTGAAACAACACCTCCAACGACGACAACAGAGGCGACTCCATCCGCCCGCTGTACAGCAATAAAGAAAAACCTAGCCACCCGTCTCACAAAAGTTGACATCGCTAAAACAGCGCAAGTGAAGGTATATGAAGCTGAACAGACAAAAATAGATACTCTTTTGACGACTGCCTCGACGGCTGGTTATGACGTCACAGCCCTGACGACGGCGCAAGGTGTAGTGAAAGCCAAGATCACCACCTTTAACGATAAAGCCACGGTTTATTCAACCGCACTCACTACTGCTCAAAATACCGAGTGTATGAGTGACGAAACCGCGATGAAGAAAGCGGTTGTTGATGCGCGCACAGCATTAGTGGCTGTCCGAACCGCATCACAAGATGTCCGTGTTGCTTTTAAAGACAGTGTTATTACAGCACTGAAAGATTATATTGTGTGGCTAAAGACCCAGACAAACTCTCGCGAGGCTCAAAAATAATGATGCCGAATGCAAAAAACGAAACCCCTGTGAATCCACTGGGAAATGCACCGTTTGATACCTCAGCATCAACGGCAGGAGATGAAGCCGCTCTTCAAGCGATTGAAGCATTAGAAGCTGAAACAAACGTCGTATCAGGACTTGATCCAATCCAAGAGCTACCAAACATACCACAAGCTCCAATACCGATGACTACAGTAGTGCCGACCCCTATACCCGTCTTACCCCCACAACCAGTTAGCCCCATATCAATGCCTCCTCCGACTATGCCTTCGACAGCGGTCATAACAGAGCCCCTCGTGCCAACTACCCCTACACCAATGGCGTCGGCGCCTCTTGAACAACCAATAAGCTTACCAAATTCGGCATCACGTTCCATCGCACAGAGTCTTAACGAAGAAACACCAGTTGTCGTTAATGGTTTTCAGCCATTTGCACATCAAAAAAGACCATCGAAAAAATTAACTATTATCATTGTTATTATTTTAGTCACCGTACTTCTTGGTGGTGGCGGTTATTTTGGCTGGCAATATCTTCAAACCCAAAATAAACCTACGGCAACCACACAAACAAACGCACCAGTCACCGAAACAACACCAACCATCACCGACACAGAGGCATCCGTAAACCAAACCATCACCGATATGCAAAAAAACCTTGATGCCGTTACCGACAGTGAATACGCTGATACAACATTTTCAGACACAACTCTCTACCAATAGAGGTGACTATATCGCCATTTCTTTGCTATACTGTCTACTATGAAACCGCTGACTCCGAATACTCCCCGAGCGATTATCATGGTTGGTATTCCTGGCTCTGGAAAGAGCACGTTTGCTGAACATTTCGCCAACACATTCCAAGCACCAATAATAAATGAGCGTGCTATTGCACTTGCGACCGATCTTTCTGTAGACGCAGCGAGCAAAGTCGCTGCATTGATGCTAGGTGAGCTTTTAAAGACTCGCCGAACGATCATCTACGAAGGACTTACTTCAACTAAAGTTGCTCGAACGAATCTCATTAAACAAACAACGGCGGCTGGATATGTCCCGCTTATCGTCTGGGTACAAACAGAGTCACTCGAAGCAAAGCGCCGCGCAACGCGCAAACAAAAAGACGCTATCGCGCTCACTGAGGAAGAATTTGACGCCGCAATTCGTCGTTTTACTCCTCCGTCAGTCCAGGAAAAAGCAATTGTTATCAGCGGCAAACATACCTATGCCAGCCAACTGAAAATCGTATTAAAACGACTCGCTGGCGAGCAGCGACCCGAACTTCCCCCAGAGCCACGCATTCGATCATCACGCACTATTATCTTGAGGTAATTCATTATGCCGATCATTCAAGACGAAGAGTTTGGCAAAATCACCATTCGACGTAGCGCTCGAGCGACACAAGTGCGTCTGCGTGTTGCTCCTGATGGAACACTTCGGGCCTCTCTGCCACTCTATGCGCCGACATTCCTCGTTAAAAGACTCCTAAAAACATCGCGTACTGAATTACGACAACTCCTTCAACAGTCACAGCCAAAAACTGAGTATACCAATGGCATGCAAATAGGGAAGAGTCACACCCTTATTGTTGATTCTTCAGTAAGCTCTTTTGCTGTTGTGCGCCGCGGACAGCAGTTAATCGTGCGACTTCCAATTACTCAGTCCCTCTCCGATCCCGACGTCGTGAGAGCAATCAGAGATGTGATCATTGCTGCACTACGTATCGAGGCGAAGAGTTATCTTCCAAAACGATTGTCATTTTTATCTGATAAATATGGTCTCCGTTACCAAAAGGTTCGATTTTCACATGCCAGCGGCCGATGGGGAAGCTGCAGCAGTCAAGGGACGATTAGTCTCAACATTGCACTCATGAAGCTACCTTTTGAGTTAATCGACTACGTCATCGTTCATGAACTTGCCCACACTCGTGAAATGAACCACAGTTCTGACTTTTGGGATTTAGTCGGTCTGGCTGATCCTTTATATAAACAGCACCGTCGTGCACTGAAGCAAGAAATTCCGACTATCTAAAACCCAACCCGCTCATGTATAATCAAGGAAATATGTTCGAGGGTGGAATTAGTTTTACACAAGGGTCAGATCGCGCCGTTCGTTGGATCGCGCTTCTTGGGACTCCGGTGTATGCCGCCTACAACCTTCTGGTGTACTACGGGTTAGTCCATAGTAGTAACTATGCCGGCGATACGATCTGTTTGATTATCTCAGGTCTATGGGTTGCGCTCGGCGCCTATCACTTCTTTGCTCCAATTCGATCTCGATTCGATATGATGTGGCGTTTAGTGCTCTATCAAGCATTAGCTTTGGCGACTATTCTTTTCATTACTGGATTTTTGGAACCTTTCGCGTCATCAATCGCATTACTCTTCTTGGCATCAAATATATATTTCGGGCGAAAAGCACTCCTCGTAAGTATGGGTTCAGTTTTCGTTGCTGCAGTTGTCGATGGCATTTTACGATATCCAACCGATCACTCGATCATTGGGACCAACATCATGGGAGCAGGGGCGATTCTCGTCCTTGGTGCGGCGATGGTCGGTATTATTGTTGCTCAAGAAACTCGCCGTCAAACTTTAGTTCATAGTCAGGCCCAAGAGCGCCTACAATATGACCGTATCTTGACCATTATCAATAATCTGACCGACGCAACCTTCAGTACTGATCAAAAAGGGACGATTCTGATGTATAACGCCGCCTCACTTGATCTTCTCGACACCAATGACAGCCTCAAAGGGAAAGATATCAGTGAAGTGTTTAATCTTACTGATAGTGACAAAAAGCCCGTGACACTATTCGAGATCTTAGAGGCGTCAACAAAAGCTACCCGTAGTGATAGTTACTCACACACATACGCCGACGGAGAAGCAATCCGCCTTGAAATAACCTATGCACCCATTAGAAGTACCTACAGTCGACATAAGAAAGCTCAGCTCCAGGCTGGTTATATCTTAATTGTGCGTGATATCACCAAGCAAAAAAGTCTTGAAGAAGAACGTGATGAATTCATCAGCGTCGTCAGTCATGAACTCCGAACACCAGTGACAATCGTTGAAGGCACGCTCTCAAATGTCCAACTTATTATGCAAAAACAAGACAAACCAGATAAGACAATGCTGACTGATGTTATTAACACCGCTCATGAACAAACCCTGTATCTTGCGAAGATGATTAATGACCTCAGCACCTTATCGCGCGCGGAGCGCGGAGTTGCTGACGCCGCTGAAGAGATTAGTATCCAAGAACTCATGACAACACTTCATGGTGCATATCAAAAAGATGCCAATGCACGCAAGCTCCACCTTAATCTTGATCTTGCGCCACGTCTTGGCTATGTACATGTCAGCCGCCTCTATCTCGAAGAACTACTTCAAAACTTTGTCACGAACGCGATTAAATACACCGAAAAAGGTAGTATCACAATGACAGCCAAACAAACCAAAGGTAAAGTTCGTTTTAGTGTGAAAGATAGTGGAATTGGTATTAGCCGTGGTGATCAAGTTAAGATCTTTAATAAGTTTTATCGAAGTGAAGATTATCGTATTCGTGAAACGAGTGGAACCGGCCTTGGACTGTATGTTTCTGCGAAACTATCACATAAACTCGGTACCAAAATTGATCTCAAAAGCCGTCTCAACCATGGATCTGAATTTAGCTTCGAACTTCCTGCAACAGATACGAAGCAAGCGCCTAAAGCTTAACTGAACGGCCTTTCCATTTGACCATGTTTCTTGTGTATCGTTCAGTGCTAATAAGAAGTGCAATCATTTCCTGGATCAAAACAAAAGGCCATAACAGTGCAGCCAGCCACCAACCCTTTTTCCAAATAGCTTTTAAATACGTACCATACAGTGCTGAGAACAAAAGCCAGAAGACTCCTGCAATAATGTGATGGACATTCCAACCTATTATAAAGCCGCTCAAGACGACTAAGAATGGAGTAAGCACAATCAGCATATCGAGGAGTGCAACGATACTGTGAGCGATCTTAGCACCCAATAACGGGTATAGGAGACGGATGCTCGTCTCAATTTGCGTCTGCCACTTCTTTTCGTAAGATATCCCCAGACTTTCAGCGCCCATCACAAAGCGATACTGGTGTGTCTGCATTAAAGCAGCCGATAATTGCGATTCGGGTTGAATAGCTGATTTAAATGCTGTAAATCCTTCCCAACGATTTACCAACATCTTCCGATCAATCATCCAGGCATTACTGGCAGTCGCCGGTGACGCTCGACGATGAAACATCACTTCCCAAAAATAACGAAGGGTGGAGAATATGACACTGGTTCGCCAGCCATCGTCGCGTCGAGGCATTACAGAGACCATCGATGCTTGTTCTGATTGAGCGTACGTCACTAACTTCTCAATCGAGTCAGGAGATACCCTCGTATCAACGCTCAGAAATAGAACGTACGTGCCACTCGCTTCATCCAAAAGTTCTTGTAAAGCGTGGTTTTTACCCAACCAGCCTTCACGAAGTCTTGTCCCTTCAACGAAGCGAACACCTTCACTCGCAAATGATTTAATGAGCGCAGGCGTCTTATCACCTGACATATCATCAAGAACGATAATTTCAAGCTTCGGATAGGTACTTGCGATGACTCGTTCGAGACAGTCACTGAGCGCATGATATTCATTACGAGCAGGAATACATACAGTCACACTCGGTAACGCATCCACAGCTTCAGGTTTTAAGATAATCGATTGTGCACGGAAATGAGTGAAAGCAAAACGAAGACGCCATGCGCCTACCCCGAGAACAGCTAACAGTACGCTATAGAGAACAACTAAGAATACTCCAAACATATTCTTTTATGATATCACCTTGACGATGTGGTCTCAAATACGGTATAGTACTACTTGACAGTCTGCAGAAGCAGACTATTTTATTTGGTAGGAATTAACAGGTTAAAAGGAGAGGGTAGTGGCAGACACAAAAGTCACCCGCATAGTCGCAAGCGACGCAAAGCCGAAAAAGACGGTTGTAAAGGCTAAAAAAGCCACAAAACAATCAAAACAGCCGCGTCCCGCACCAACTAATCCAATCCTTCGTGGATTGTCGAGCTTTGGTGGCTATTTCATAGGTGCATGGCAAGAGCTTCGACTCGTTCGATGGCCAGACCGCCGCTCAACCTGGGGTTTAACACTTGCAGTGATTTTATTTAGCGTCTTTTTCGCGGTAGTCATTCTGCTTCTCGATATCCTGTTTAAATATTTATTTGAACTGTTACTCCGTTAAAAAATTAAATTAAGATCTGAAAGAAAGAAACGATAATGTCAATAAACCGCTATGATTCATCACGACAATGGTACGCCATTCACACATACAGTGGCTACGAAGAAAAAGTAGGCGAAAGTATTCGTCAGCGTATTAACGCTGTTGATATGGCCGACAAGATTTTCGACGTCATGGTCCCTAAAGAAAAACAAATCGAAATCAAGAACGGCAAACGTAAAGTCGTTGAAAAGAAGATTTTCCAAGGCTACGTCTTAGTGGAAATGAAGCTCACTGACGAAACATGGTACATTGTTCGTAATACTCCTGGCGTGACCGGCTTCGTCGGTACAAGTACTCAACCAACTCCTGTTTCTGAACCTGAAATCTCGAAAATCAAGAAGCGCATGGGTGTTGAAGATCCAAAGCACTTCATCGACTTCTCTGAAGGTGAAGTGATCAGCATCACCGACGGTCCTTTTAAGGGCTTCGATGGTTCTATCTCTGAAATTGACAACCAAAAAGGTAAAGTCAAAGTCATGGTTAGTATGTTTGGTCGCGATACTTCAGTTGAGCTTGACGCACTGCAGGTCAAAAAGGTCTAATAATGTCTTGGCCTGGCGAACCGATTCCAAGTGATCCAGCCGATGTACCGTTTAACTATGAGCGGTCTGCCTCTGTCGCTTTGGCTGATATTGCCGAAGCGAGCACACACCTTAACGATGTCTTTATGGTATTCAAGGTACTCCTCGACAGGTATAAAAAAGAGACAGATGATGAGCTAAACAAAAAATCATTACTTCGTGTTGGCCAACATATCAAGGTATTGACGGACCGAGGTATCCACACCTCAATCAACGACCTCATACGTGAGGCTGAAGACAAGGCTCATCTCCCCTCATTCAATCCTCAGGGTGCTCGAACAGAAGGCGCAATCACAAAGGAATGGGTTGATCCCAGCGAACACTTAAACCTTCATTCCGAATTTCTTCGGGTCATCAGTAACCTCGATACACACCCTAGTCAAAAAGGTTAAATTCTGCTACAATACTTTAGTTACGCACTAAATAAGCTTCAAATTATTTAGTACAAGGAAAAAATATGGCAAAGAAAATTATTGGAAATCTAAAACTTCGTATTCCAGCTGGTCGCGCGACTGCAGGTCCTCCTGTTGGTTCAACGCTCGGTCAATGGGGTCTGAATATGATGGATTTCATCAACCCGTTCAACGATGCAACCAAAGATATGATGGGTAAAGATGTCATCGTCCACATTCAAGTGTACGAAGACCGAACTTTTACATGGAACTCACTGGGTCAACCAGTTGACGACATGATCCGTGAAGCAGTGGGTATCAAAAAGGGAAGCGCGAAATCTCACACCGACAAAGTTGGTAAGATTACTCGTGCACAACTTGAAGTTATCGCTGAAGCGAAAAAAGACCAACTCAATGCCATCGACATGGATGGTCGTGTCAAGGTTATTGCAGGCACCGCACGCTCAATGGGCGTCGACGTCGTCGCATAACGATATTCCTATCTTAAAGAGCCGCACTTTCGGGTGCGGTTTTTTGTTGCTTTTCACTGAAGAAAAGCTTATGTTAAAAGGAGTTATTGAATAGTGAGGGGAGTCTCATGCACGCCAACGAATTACACGATCAGGAACCAATAGAAGAACTGCCGACTATTGAGGAGCCAGGGTCTCCCGAAGATACTGGAGTGCAACCCGAGCAACAAACTCATGTGCCAAAAAAGAAAAAACATACCAAATTAATTGTATTGATTATCACTCTCATTATTCTGCTAGCTGGAGCTGGTGTTGCAGGGTGGTGGTTTTTCCTTAGGCAAAAACCAGTCACAGATACGACCCAAACCTCTTCAAATACGACGAAACCTATTCCCGTTTCTGATGCAATTGCTCGATTTACCACACCAACAACTGGAGAAACATGGCTCAAGGCACCATTACCAATCACAGATCTTGGCTATATTGCTGATGCTGATGCATCCAATGGTATTGAAGTAAAATACTACGAAGTCGGTAAACACGGTGAAAATAAGATCATTATGGCGACAGAATCGAGTATTGGTCAATATATCGAGCTGTTTGAACAAGGGCCAAACGGTGAAGCACATGTCATTACACGCCCAAACGCAAACGTTGACTACACGTTAAATAATAATGACCCCGTAAAAAGCTACGAAGGTACTGGCCACTGGGCATACAACATCATAATTGACAGTACAACACACTATGATTCACTAAGTATTCCTCTCTCCATCCAACTCAACACAACTGATGCTCTCGCACCTTCAACTTATAACTCACTTGGGTACCTTACGAACACCGATTCCGACACAACGACTCGAACAGTTGTCAAAAAGTACGGTGGTTCGACTCTTGTTAAACTTCAACGAGCCTACGTTGATACCAAATTAACTGCGGTCAACTACGCACTGGAGCTTCCGACAGGAACAACCGTGTATCTTACGTACACACCAATCCCAGAAAAGATCGATGCCTATACATGGACAGATGGCAAGACTCGAAGTGGCACCATTAGCGGTGTCATCCGTGGATGTGGCGCAGTCGGCTCATCAGTCAGCCGACTCGACGGCGCAACCGATGCCGACTTTGTCGCAGTCGCTAAAACGGCGGATAATCGCACTGTCTACGGTTTCAAAAACGACACTCATCCGCTCTTGAAAGTTGATTATGATGAATACATTCAGTCGTTAAGCTATCAAGATAATGCAACACCTCTTCCATTTGATGGCTACATGGCTGATCATGCAATGCTGGCATATAAGAATGGTTCAAATGAATGGCTCATCTATAGCCAAGACAAATATGCCCTCGTTGGTGGCTGCGGTAAACCAGTCGTGTACCTTTACCCGACAACAACAACCAGTGTAAACGTCAAAGTTGGCGCCAACGTGACTGTTTCAGAGCCTTTCTACAACCCTGCAACAGGTTGGAAGAACGTTACCGCAACTCCAAGTGGCCAATTGAGCTACCAAGGAAAAAGTTACGACTCACTCTTCTGGGAAGGGACGGGATTTGGTTCATATCCAGGTATCACCAGCGGAACGGTTGTCGCTCATGCGCAGGTTGATGCAACAATTCGTTCACAATTAACGGCTCAGGGACTTAATGCAAAAGAAACAAACGACTTTATGGAATTCTGGGCATCGCGTATTCCGAATACCTCATATGTACGTTTGTCTTGGTTTAGCACTAAAGATCTCAATATTTTAGCTCCTCTGACTATTAATCCAGCGCCTCAAACACTTATCCGTGTCTTCCTTGATATGCAAGGACTCGATGCATCGATCCCTATACCAAGCCAGCACTTCACAACCCCTGCTCGTAACGGCTTTACTGTTGTCGAATGGGGTGGCCTCCTGAGTGGTATCAAGTAGTCCTAACCCTTGGCGATAATCTCTATTTGTGCTATAATAGATATATAACAATCAATGTTGGGAGGTCTTCAAGTTATTACTTGGGCCGCTTGCACCACAGAAAGGGTTTATACCTACATGGCAAAAAAAGCTGACCTGCTTGCACAGGCAAAAGAACTTGGTCTTACATTGACCGACAAGAATACTATCGCTGAAATCGAAACAGCAATTGCTGGCGTTTCAAACGCTCCAGTTGTTGAAGTTGTCGAAATCATTGAGACTGAAGAAATCGTTGCTGACGAGAAAGTTGCCAAAGCCGGCAAACGAAGCGCAAAAGCGATTGCTGAAGTTGAAGCAAAAGAAGACAAAGAAGCGCGCAAAGAAGCAGGTGACACCACTCCTGTTGATGGCGACGCTCCTGTCGTAAAGCGTGGCGCCCGTCCCGTTACTCGTCCACTTATCGAACGACGTGGCAAAAACTACCGTAAAGTTGCCGAACAAGTCGAAAAAGACACTGTCTACACTCTTGCCGATGCGATTGAACTTGCAAGCAAGACGAATCCTTCAAAGTTTGACGCCAGTGTTGAGTTTCACGTTCGCTTGAACGTTGACCCTCGCCAAGCTGACCAAAATATTCGTACAACTGTTTCATTGCCAAACGGTACCGGTAAGAAAATTACTGTTGCTGTCTTCGCTCCTGAAGCAGATCACAAAGCAGCCAGCGCTGCTGGTGCTGACATCGTCGGTGACGAGACATTCCTCGCTCAACTCGACAAAGAAACGATCAACTTTGACGTTTTGATTGCCACACCACAATACATGCCTCGTCTTGGTAAATATGCACGTCTCCTCGGTCCACGTGGCCTCATGCCAAACCCAAAGAGCGGTTCTGTTGCAACTGACGTCGCGAAAGCCGTAACTGAAGCAAAAGCTGGTAAAGTTGAATACCGTGTCGACAAGCAAGCCATTGTTCACTTGAGCATCGGTAAAGTAAGCTTCGGTGCGGCAAAACTTCTCGAAAACGCACAAAGCTTCTTCGACAGCCTCAACAGCCAAAAGCCAACCACCATTAAGGGAAGCTTCGTTAAGTCAATTAGCGTTAGCACCACTATGGGTCCTGGTATCAAGGTTGAGAACTTTATCAACTAATTCAGTTGATCTTCATAAAAAGATCCCCGTGATGGGGATCTTTTTTTATTGTTTTACGTTTTCAGATTCAATAATATGTACGGGCGCAGATATAGGGACCTCCCGGCGGTGATCAAACAAAAGACCCGTGACTGTTTGTCCCAGCATTGCCTGAATCATACCTCGAAACGTCGAAGCAGTAATCTCAACAGAACCAGTCGCAGCTTCTAGCTGCTCAGCTTCCTGTGCTGTTCCGATACCAGCAGTCACATCAAATTCAGCCATACGAAAAGCCGAGGGATGACGAGCCTCAAATAAACGACGCAGTTTATGAATTGTTTGTAAGTGAGCATCTTTTAATTCACGCTCTTTACCACCGGTATTCTCCTGTAATGCGATAATTTGGTCTTTTTGATTATCGATCGTCCGAAGACTTTGAGCATAAAGATCGCCGGTATCTTCAAATTGAACAATTGGGATTGAACGTTCGAGCGTCGTCGAAACAAAGTTATCAATCAGTTCTGGCATCAATTGACCACGAACACTTCCGTGCGTCAGGTTTATCGTTCCTTCATGAGCAGCGACGGTAACATCAGCGACAAGTCGACGACGTTCAGCCTCGTAAAATGTCACATTGTGAACAGCAGCCATCGCCACATCGAGTGCACGTATTTCAATAAGAGGACGGGCGTAATCACTTGCGTCCTGTGGACCGATAGGCTCAGGGTGTATAAAGTCGGAGTAGTGCCGAGGACCGATGAAATTCTCATCCATTACCTGGCGACGACGCGCTTCGAAGGTATCGTCAAATGATAATCGTTGGGTATTAGGTTGAAATGTTTCACCGTGAGTCATCGTGACTACTCCTTGAACTGTTGTTGATAAAAGTACGTTTTTGTTTGGTGGTATACTGTGGCTTGCCACTAGTGTACCATAAGCGCCATCACTGTTGTGAAAAATTCTTATATTTTAAGAGGCTAGTGTTGATTCACTGATTGCGATACTGCATATGGTGTGCCATCATAAAAGTATTACAGCTCTTGGGGAGGAGAAACATGAAACAATATCTAGACTTACTCAAAGATATTAAAGAAAATGGTGCGGTCAAATCTGATCGTACGGGTACTGGCACAAAGAGTGTCTTTGGTCGCCAAATTCGATTTGATTTAAGTAAAGGATTTCCCGCAACCACCACCAAGCGACTCTTTTTTAGAGGCGTTGCTCACGAACTACTGTGGTTCCTAGCTGGCGACAGCAACATCAAATATTTGGTCGACAACGATGTTCACATCTGGGATGAGTGGCCGTTTAAAGCCTGGCTTAAAGCAACAGGACAAGATGTCCCCGAGACCGGTTCTGAAGAGTGGAATACAAAATTAAAAGATTATACCGAAAAAATTAAAAGTGACGATGCCTTTGCTAAAAAATACGGGTACCTTGGACCGGTCTATGGCCACCAATGGCGCCACTGGCCCGATGGCAATGGTGGAGAAATCGACCAAATCACTGAAGTAATTGATGCGATCAAAAACAATCCAGATTCACGTCGCATGATCGTCAGTGCCTGGAATGTCGCTGATATCAAAGAAATGGCAAAGTCTGGGTTACCCCCATGTCACAGCTTGTTTCAGTTTTATGTAAATGATGGAAAATTGAGCTGTCAGCTCTACCAACGCAGCGCCGATGTCTTCCTTGGTGTACCATTTAACATTGCGTCCTACGCGCTTCTGACCATGATGATCGCACACGTGACTGGTCTCGAACCCGGTGAATTCGTTCACAGTTTTGGCGATACACACATTTACTTGAATCATCTCGAACAGGTTGACTTACAGCTTTCACGAACTCCAAAGGCATTACCAACTTTGAAACTCAATCCAGACGTGAAATCTATCTTTGACTTCACGATTGAAGATATGACACTCGAAGATTACAACCCAGACCCAGGTATCAAAGCACCTATTGCGGTCTAGAGTCGAGAGTAACGAACAAAGTCGTAGGCGTATTTATTTCGTTCATCGGCTTCGTGAGATTCACGAAAGTCTTCTTGCCAAAATTCGGCATCAATATCTGGAAAAAAGACAGTCGCTGTATCGAACGTTGCTTTCACTTCGGTTGCTTCGATAATATCAGCGTCCTTTAGTGATTCAGCATATATCTGAGCTCCTCCGATAATATATATATCCTGTGTTGCAAGATCGTAGGCTTCTTCAAGGCTGTGTGCCAATTCGATACCTTCAGCCAGGTCCATAGAATGGCTGACGACAATATTCTGACGATTCGGTAATGCTCGTCCAATTGAATTATAGGTATTTCGTCCCATGATAATGGTATGGCCCGTGGTTAATTCTTTGAAATGTTTCAGATCAGCCGGCAGATCACGGAGCCATAACAAATCGTTGTTGGCACCGATTCCGTGTTTTTTATCAAAAGCGACCACGATTGTTTTCATGACCTTATCTTACCATGCTACAATCAATGTAAAGTGAAGGGGAGAACAGATGAGCGTCTATAGCAATATAGAAATTGAACAGGCAATTAAAGATGGGCACATTATTTTCCATCCGTACCGACCGGAACATATCAACGGGAGTAGTGTCGACGTCACACTTGGTGAATATTTTTACCGAACTGACCGCAAAAGCGAGAATGCGATCTATAACCCATTCCATAAAATTGAAGTTGATAAATATTACGGTGAGCCTCAAAAAGCGATCACCCACAAAGAGTGGTGTAAGCAAACAGGTAATAAGCCTCTCGCAAACATCCCCGCCGATCATCCTGTCATCGTCCTCGAACCAGGCGAACGTATCTTGGCACACACCAACGAGTTTATCGGTATTTTGCCCCCGGGAACCACCAGCATGCAATCTCGCAGCACATGGGGACGCAACGGTGTTGCTGTCTGTTTTGACGCTGGCTGGGGTGACCCAGGCTACGTGAACCGCTGGACACTCGAAGTCTACAACCTCAACCAACGTCACAGTATCGTACTTCCTGTGGGTGAACGTATCGCCCAAATTGTTTTCTTCCATACCGGTGAAGTTCGTGGCACCTATGCAAGCCTTAGCGGCAAATACACACTTGGTACGAACCTTGACGAGCTCATCGCAGGCTGGACACCACAACAAATGCTCCCGCGTGCCTACAAAGACCAGCGACAGGATGCCGTCTAATGGGAGTCTTTATCGCCATTGAAGGTGGAGACGGTTCAGGCAAAGCAACCCAAACAAAAATTCTGGCAGAATACGCCGAAAAAATTCTCAAAAAAAATGTCTTTACGATTGCATTCCCACAACATGGTGAATTCTCGTCGTATTACGCCGACCAGTACTTGAACGGTGCCTATGGTGGCGTCAACGACGTTCATGCTGACCTCGCCAGTCTTCCATATGCGATCGATCGCTTTGCGGCCAGTCCGAAAATTCGAGCTGTCCTCGATGACCCAAACGGGTTAGTTATTGCCGATCGTTACGTTGCCTCAAATCTCGCTCACCAAGGCTCAAAACTCGGCGACGACAAAGAACGTCACGACTACTACGACCGTATGATGCAAACAGAGTTTGAGGTCCTTGGTATTCCGAAGCCCGATCTCAATATCATATTATTAGTACCGTCGACTATTTCTCAAGAAAATATTGATAAAAAAGAAACTCGTGCCTACACAACGATGAAGCGTGATATTCACGAACAAGACGCAGGGCACCTTGACCGCACTAAAGCAAATTACGAAGAACTCACTGAGATCTACCCAGAATGGTTCCGTGCGATTGATTGTATGAACAACACAGGTACAATGCGTTCGATCGAGGATATCCAAGATGATATCCGGACACTTCTTACGGCCGTTTAATAACCTTACTCAATAAACGACGAAGTGGTGATTTTTTTTTATTATGACCATACCCCATTTTGTCGAGTATTGCTTGGACATCATCAGGATGGAGTTTGTCAGGGTTAAGCATCGCATTAGCGACTTGGTTGTGCATCGAGAGATCACTAAGTAGCGCAGGGGCCGTTTTACGCCACTCAACTTCACGCTCATGATCTTCAACTGAAAAGTAATAGTGACGAGATATACGCGGGTGAGGTTCTGTTCGTTCGGCCTCTTGCTTACGAACAAGTTCAGTCGTGGCTGGATTGTACGCATAAATAGTTGTCGAGAGTGAGATAGCGTTCTTCTGTTTCTTTGAGCTAGCCAACGTACTGATGAACGTTTCGAATGGTAATAGGGCAGCTTCTTGCTCATCGCTTTCAAGCAATTGAATGGCTCGCATCTCTGCAACGCCTTTATCGCCGAATTGTGTATAGAAGCGACTTTTTGCATCCATGCGAAGTACGAACGATGATCGCTCACGAACGCTCGAGCCGTCAGGCAATGATGCAATCGTTCTTTTACGCGTCATCAAAACGCCAGCCGGATTCTTCGGATCGTCATTACTCTGAGTCAGTCCATCTTCACCGACCGATTCTTTAATACGGAATCGTGTCTCTGGCGTACCGTGCATTTCTCCTCCTACGAGACGAACTGCGTAAGCGACTGCTTTGTGCATTTCGGCAAGTGATTCTTCATGCTCCCCGTAAGGATGTGTCAGACAGGCAAGTTCAGCGCTTCGAATACCAAGTAAATCTCGTATAAGAATGAGTTCCGCTGGAGAAGCAAGCCCCAGACGACCACGCTCGACCATGATTTGTATCTTTGGTTCAAGAATAGGAATAATATCCAAGCGAAGTGCAGTCATGAAGTTATCATCATTTGCCTGACTACGGCTATCGAACCGAACATCAAAGGTATCACGGATAAAATTTGCAATGCTGAGCGGCGTATCATGCGGGATAGACATCGTAAGCATTCGTAAGCTTCCCTGAACATGCTTCTGATCACTGCGTGTCAGATGGCGGTCAAGCGGCGTCGCTCCGTAACTCAGAGCGTCACCGCGGGGAGCAATTTCAGAAAGCACCATAAGGTCAGTATCAAGCTGAAAGTATGGGCTTTGATTAACATGAGGGTGCTCAAAGTCAGCCTCGGTATGTACGGGACCTGTCATATTAATAATATTATACCACTCTTAAAGATTAATATCAAGGAGTCAACAGAGGTGAAATAAGCCTTGGCGGATTGCCAAGGGTAGTGGTGGGGTAGTCTAACCAACCCACCACCGCTAGTGTCCACAGGGGTTATTGACTTATCGACGTAATTTTTATATACTACCGGTTAGACATCCCAAAGACAGTAGCAGTGGAAACACTTAATTTGCTACCGAGGTAAATGTAAAACATACATTTTTTCAGTCTTTGGCAGTGCGAGAACCAAAGACTTTTTGTTTTCTCTAAAGGAACTGCCTGTCTAGCAAGTCTTAACAATTTGGCCGAATGAATAATAACCAAGGAGATTTTTATGGCAATTACCCGCGATAAAAAGAACGAATTGGTTGCTGAAATGGGCGAACTGTTTACAAATGCGAAAGCAACTGTTTTTGCTCAGTACAACGGTTTAAGTGTTGCGGATGTCCAAAAACTCCGCGCACAAGCTCGCGAAGCTGGCGTGGTCATTAGGGTTGTTAAAAACCGTCTTGTCCGCGTTGCTCTCGGTGAAGTCGAGGCATATAAAAACACTGATGTGTCCGGTCTGACTGGTCAACTTCTCTACGCGATTAGCGCTGATGATGAAGTTGCACCTGCGAAGATTCTGAACACATTTGCAAAAAGTAATGACGCGCTTGTCATTGCTGGTGGATTTTCAAATGTTGGTGCTCTTTTGAGTGCTGATGATGTGAACTCTCTCGCTAGCTTGCCAAGTAAGAACCAACTTATTGGCGAAGTCATTGCGCAACTGCTTTCACCAGTTCACGATATTACCAATGCACTTCAGGGCAACCTGCATGCGCTTTTGGATGGTATCGAAGCTAAAGCAACCAGTTAATAATTGAATCAACACTACATTAAACGAATTTTAAAGGAGTCACACTATGGCTGATTTGAAAAAACTCGCAGAAAGCCTCGTTGGCTTAACTGTACTTGAGGTCAACGACCTTAAGACCATTTTGAAAGAAGAATACGGTATCGAGCCAGCTGCTGCAGCTGTCGCTGTTGCCGGACCTGCTGCAGAAGCAGCACCTGCTGAAGAAGCAAAATCTGACTACACTATCGTCCTTAAGGACGCTGGTAGCCAAAAAGTAGCAGTCATCAAGGCTGTTAAAGACATCACTGGCCTCGGCTTGGGTGAAGCAAAAGCAATCGTTGACGGTGCACCTGCTACCGTTAAAGAAAAAGCTCCTAAAGAAGAAGCTGAAGCTGCGAAGAAAACCCTCGAAGAAGCTGGCGCAACCGTCGAGCTCAACTAATCATCATTCGGCCATTGTTGAGTCTTTAAATACCGTCTCTTACTGGGACGGTATTTTCTTTGGCAAAATATACAACATTTTTTCACATACCTCTGATTTGGGTGTGGAAAACACCTCATATTGACATTTAGCGTAGGCATTGTTATATATAAGGTAATACCATTTCAAAAATACACAGATAAGGAAATTGCGAGTAACCATGTCTGACCTCCCTGAGAAGCAAGTCAAACGACTTCATTCATTGATTCAAGAAGCAGAAACAAACCTAGCAGCAGCCAAAGAACTGCTGATTAGCATTATTGGTGATGACGGTACCGTTATCACCCCGAGAAGCGGCACAAACGAAGAAGTCAGCGGCAAAGTCGTTGAGGGTGTCTTCGATGGTCAAAAAATGGCCGGTCCTGACGGTAAAGAATACCCAGTTCCCGCAAACTACGCCAGTAAATCAAAGCTCGTCGAAGGGGATATCCTCAAACTTACCATTGCTGATGACGGCAGCTTTATCTACAAACAAATCGGTCCGACTGAACGAACACAGATCATTGGAACACTCGTCCAGCATGACGGTGCATACTACGTTGAAGCGAACGGTCGTGAGTACCGCATTCTTCTGGCAAGTGTGACCTATTTCCGCATCAATGTTGGCGACCAAGTCACCATCATTATCCCAACTGATAGCCCCGACGCACTGTGGGCAGCAGTCGAAGCTTCTCTCTAGCTTGAAATTGACTTTTATCCATTAAAGTGATATAATTCACCTCAGTTTTTTGCGTTTGCAATCAGCTAGTCCTGTTACAACTCGCTCTACATGAAGGCTGGGGAAATAATCATGCTTACGACATACCCGTTGTTGCTCGACATCGTCAATAACGACCACACGAGCATCAACGCGCTTAACCGCCACGGGGTCTTTCACACGATCGCGCTGACCATGATGAGCCATCAGGAATTGATGGCGATCTACGGCCTCGGCCGACGTCGTATCGAACGCATCGAGACAAACCTTCACACTGCCGGACTTCGGTTGCGTGATTTCTCGGAGCGTAAACTCGTGTTTCTCGACGGGCAACTGCCCGTGACGGAAGCATCCCATGCTGAGCTGCTCCACGTCTGGGTCAACTGGAAAAACCCTCAGCGCGAGGAAGGAGTACGCTACGAACCAAGTGCTGTCGCGACCGTGCTCTGCGAGAAGCAGGGGCTGACGACAGTCGGCGAGGTGTTGAGTGTTTCTTTCTGCGAAGTCACCGCTTTGCTCTTTGAGCTCAGTGGTGACGAGTGGGTGAGACTCTCTCGCTACAGCAAGTCGTTCACACAGCTCGATGACCGAGAACCGGTGATTGAACTGATGCTGACGCGACACCTCTCTCGCATCCAGCGGTGGGATCTCGACATTCCCGTTGTCATCAACGAGTCGGCCCTCATCAAGAGCTGAGATACAGGACAGCCGACCCCGCTCACAAGGCGGGATCGGCATCGTCCCTATGAACAGGTCAATGACGTGTTTTTAGAGACTATAACCCTTTTAGATGAATTGACTTAGTTTTTTAAAAATGCTATAATAGTTGGACTTAATCCCCAAGTATGGGGTGCGAGAGCCCCTGTACATTCCATGTTCCAATCCACCTGAAGGTACAAATGAAAACCATGACTATGACACTTGATACTGTGTTCGAAGACAGCCCGCTGTCACTCAACATCATCAAGAAGCGTCTCAAGGTTACTACGCTGGAAGAGCTGATGCTCTACACACCGATGATGATCATGAACACCTCGGGAGTTGGCAGCCCTATCGCTGCCTACATCCGCGGTCGCTTCACGGAGCTCAACTGGGCACACCATGCCCACTTGCGTCTCCGCGACAACACCGAGTCCGTCCTGGACTTTATCGACACGATGTACCACGCGCTGATCAATGCACCCCTAGTGGTGCTGAACTTCAGCCTGGACCACACCGGTTCGATCATTCACAAGCCGCTGGAGCTGGTCCAGATGTTCCTTGAGGTTAAGCCAGATGCCGTCGTACTCGATCTCGATGATCTTGACGACTTCCTCACGGCTAGCAACTGCCCGAAGAGCTTCATCACCGATCTCTCCAAGCGGATGATCGAGTGGAAGCTCCAGGGTCCCAGCGCAGGCTGAGTAGGAACATGGCACAGGGCAGGTCGATCCGCTTCTTCGTGAGGTGGATCGACATAGTCCCCAACAACAGGTCAAACAGACGTGTTTTTAGAGACTTTATTGCAAAACGGCTGCATAAGCACTATAGTGAGTTCATCACTGAGGTGAAAACAAAAAGGGTGTGAACAATACAGAATATGGGGGAAATAGGTGTCGAAACTTCATTTTAAGTACGGGGCGATGAATAGCGGTAAAAGCGATACGCTTATTAAAACTGCCTACAATTATTTAGAGCGTGGCCTTTCAATCGTTGTTTTGAAACCGAGTGTTGATACAAAAGGTGATACACAGATCATTGCTCGTGGTGGCGCTCAGCGCACGGTTGATATCCTCGCGACACCCGACCTTGATCTCCGCATAGCAGTAAAGAAGTTCGCCAAAGACAATGCCATTACCCATCTCTCATGCATCCTTATCGACGAGGCTCAATTTTTGACTCCTGATCAGATCGATCAGTTATTTTCGATTGCTAAAGAAGACCAGACATCTGTTATAGCCTATGGACTCAGAGCTGATTTCCAAACAAAACTCTTTCCTGGGAGCAAGCGCCTTATTGAACTTGCGGACAATATCGAAAAACTCCCAACGATGTGTCGTTGTGGCAACCAAGCCGAGTTTAACTGTCGCAAGGTAAACGACCAGTATATATTCGAAGGAGAACAAGTCGCAATTGATGGTGAAGGGAGCGTGACGTACGACTCGCTCTGCGGAACATGTTATTTAACAGAGAAGGCGCTCGCAGCGTCCAAAAACACAACGAAATAGACCAGCCCGAACGGGTATACTAAAACAAACAAAGGGGAAGCAACGTGGCACAAGCACTGTATCGAAAATATCGGAGCAAATCATTGGCGGAAATCGTTGGCCAATCACATATTACTGATATTCTCAGCCGAGCAATTAAAGCTGGGCGTATTTCGCATGCCTATCTCCTAACTGGACCTCGTGGTGTTGGTAAAACATCGGTTGCTCGTATCTTGGCGCACGAGATTAACCAATTACCGTACAGTGATGACTCGACTCACTTAGATATCATCGAAATTGATGCCGCCAGCAACAATGGTGTTGAGGATGTCCGTGATCTCCGCGAAAAGGTACAAATTGCACCAGTCTCTGCAGCCAAGAAAGTCTACATTATCGATGAAGTCCATATGCTTTCAAAAGCTGCCTTTAATGCACTTCTTAAAACCCTCGAAGAGCCGCCTGAACACGTTGTTTTTATCCTTGCGACAACTGATGTCGACAAACTTCCTGCAACAATCATCAGTCGAACTCAGCGCTACAGTTTCCGTGCTATTAGCGAACCCGATGCTATCACACATCTTCGTTTTATCGCTGATGAAGAAAAGATAAAAATTGACGACGAATCTTTAGCAATTATTGCGACTCGTGGTGATGGAAGTTTCCGTGACAGCATTAGCTTACTCGATCAAATAGCGAGCCTCGCCGACGAAAAGACTGGTATCACCGCAGATCTCGTCACCAATACTCTCGGTCTTGCACCGCTGACGGTCGTCGCCGACCTGCTTGCAGCCGTGGAGACTCATGACGTCACAAGAATCGCACAACTCTTACGTGATACAGAAGCCGATGGCATTAGCCCCGCCACGTTAACGCAACAACTCACACTGAAGCTTCGTGAACTAATATCTGAAAAACCTCAATTCCTTCCCTTGTTCGACGGTCTACTCGACGTTGCTCGATCAAGCCAACCCTCTCTGAAACTTTTGAGTACACTCGGCACTGCTGCTTTAGAGAACAAACCCACCAAAACAGCAGCTCTCGCAACTCCTGTCCTCGAAATCACGGCCACCATCGAAGAACTCTCGAAACAAGCCACGCGCATCAAGCCATCGCTAAAAGTTGAGCCAATAAGTGAAGGGCCCCTGAAAAAGAGAAGTGCTTCACTTGCGGTCTTCGACTCAACCGAGCTGATTACATACACAAAAAAGAACTACGTTGCCCTCTATAGCGTCCTCGTTAAGTGTACCTTTGAACTCAATGGCAGTGATTTAACCCTATATACCGTCAACACTTTTTACAAAAAGAAGCTTGATGACCTTAAATACAGTTCACACCTTTACGAGTCACTCAAAGCGCTTGGTTATGAACTCACTATCCACACAATTCCCACAACTAAACCTCCCCAAGATAGCCAGGCTGCTGCTATAGCTGTTATTATGGGCGGAGGAGAAGAGGTCGCGATTTAACTGTAGCGATCCGAGTGTAGGGTTATGGCGACGAAAGATGTTCCCGCAGGGAAAATTCCACCACAAAACTTAGATGCCGAGATGAGTCTGCTCGGTGCTGTTTTGATTGATGAGGAAACACTGTCTGATATTTCTGAACACGTCAAACCGCACGACTTTTATGACAAGCGCCACGGCTTGATCTATGACGCAATGATGCGTCTTTACGAAAAGCACAAACCAGTTGACCTTCTCACGTTGACTGAAGAATTAAAGAAAAAAAATGATATTGAAACAATCGGTGGTTCAGCGTACTTAACAGACCTCACCAACTATGTTCCGACCGCTGCCCACGCCGAGGCATATGCCGAACTCGTTGCCCAAAAAGCAATTCGACGTCGCTTAATTAAGGCCAGCGCTGAAATCTCAGAACTTGGCTTTGACGAGGAAACTTCAACGGCTGAATTACTCGAGCAAGCAGAAGCTGAACTATTCTCAGTCAGCGACCAATCACTGCGTCAAGATCTTGTAAGTATCGAAAGTATTCTGACAGAAAGCTTTGATCGTATGGAAGAACTTCACCGTAACAAGGGGAGTCTTCGTGGCGTGCGTACCGGCTACCGTGATCTCGACAATATGACCGCCGGACTCCAACGCAGCGACCTTATCATCTTGGCAGCGCGTCCTGCGATGGGTAAAACAACGCTCGTGACCAACTTGGCATACAACGTTGCGACCATCGCCAAACAACCAGTGCTTTTCTTTAGCCTCGAGATGAGTAAAGAACAACTTGTCGACCGTATGTTGGCCGACGCTTCTGGTGTCGATGGGTGGAATATTCGTACCGGTAACCTCTCTGATGAAGATTTTAGTAAATTATCTGAAGCGATGGGTGAAATGGCTGAAGCACCGATTTTTATTGATGATACGCCTGGTGTCAGTGTGCTTGAAATGCGTACCAAAGCTCGCCGAGCTGCTCACGAGCAACCACTAGGACTTATCATCGTCGACTACTTGCAGTTGATGCAGGGAAGTGGCCGTGATAACGGCAACCGTGTCCAAGAGGTGAGTGAGATCTCTCGTGGCCTCAAATTGCTAGCTCGTGAATTAAATGTTCCTGTTATTGCACTGTCACAACTGTCTCGTTCTGTTGAATCTCGTTCGCCACAAATTCCACAACTTGCCGACCTCCGTGAATCAGGATCAATCGAGCAAGATGCCGATATCGTTATGTTTATCTACCGTGAAGCCTATTACAACCCTGACACTGAACGAGGTAATATTACCGACCTCTATATTGCAAAACACCGTAACGGACCGACTGGAAAAGTAGAACTCTACTTCCACCCTGAACGCCTCCGTTTCATGTCGCTTGACCGCAAGCACGATGCGTAAAGTGGTATAATCAAAAGTATTCTATGGCGTCCCTAGATCCAAACAAGTTCATTATTTACCGATGGCGTTACATCGTCGGGTATGCCACTATTGGTCTGCTCCTTGCTGGACTCCTAATCTTCGCTGGGCTTTTCGTTCCGGGTGGTGTGTCACCAGAGGAAATGCGAGCGACAGTCAGCGCTGACGCTGTCTCGTTAACGAACCTTGATACACTCGCAATCGCCAGTCTCCCATATTATCTCTTTCAAGCAGGTATCTTCCACCTCTTTGGCATCTACGAGTTCACTATTAAGCTCCCCTCACTTATTCTGGCGCTTTTTTCGGCAATCGGACTCATCTTACTGCTTCGCCGTTGGTTTAAACCCAACATCGCAGTACTTGCATCTCTTATCGCTGTGACGACTGGACAGTTCTTGTTCGTCGCTCAAAATGGGACACCGGGTATTCTGTACATTTTTTGGCCAGTTGTATTATTGCTTCTCGGAACTCAGGTTACACGCGCCAAAAAGGGGAAACTATTTTGGAAATTGTCATTCGCGACATCGGCCGCTCTCAGCCTTTATACGCCTTTGAGCCTGTATCCATTATTGGCAATCGTCTTAGCGATTGCGCTCCATCCACATCTTCGTAACGCTGTCCGTCGTTTATCAAAGATACAAGTATCTCTCAGTATCTTGCTCGGCCTTGTTGTTGTTGCGCCACTTGGACTGATTATTTGGCACGACCCCCAGATCAGCCTGACGATGCTTGGTTTCCCAGCAACATTACCACCTGACATTGCTGCTAACTTCCAAGTTATCGTTCACCAATACTTCGACTTCTGGAAACCAAGTACAACAACCCTAATGACACCTGTCTTTGGACTTGGCTCAGCAATTCTGATCGGGCTTGGTCTCTACCGTTTAATCCGGACGCGTGAAACAACACGCAGTTATCTCATTATTATTTGGCTCATTTGTTTAGTGCCAGTAATACTTATCAATCCAAGTTTCACGAGCGTCACATTTTTACCATCAGTCTTATTACTCGCAGCCGGGTTAACGAGCCTTATAGGATATTGGTACCGTTTATTCCCACACAACCCTTACGCACGTGTCACTGGACTCATTCCGTTAGTTATTCTGGTTGTCGTCTTGATGGGATCTGGGCTCGACCGATTCATCTACGGGTATCACTATGACCCCAACACGGCGGTTAATTTTTCAAAAGATTTAACATTGATTCCAGCCAGCACAAAACTCCTCGTTGTCACCCAAGATGAATTACCGTTTTATCAAGCCGTCTCTCATCACCGCGAGAACCTCAAAGTTGCATTGCAACCAACAGGTAAAACTTTTACTGCAACGCGTGCTGCTAAGAACAATTTCACTGGGTATGTTATCAGTCGAATCGTCACCACAACCTATTCATCCGATAGCGACCGGTTGTATGTCTATAAAAAGGCCGTACAGTAACGTATAATTAAGATAGTAAGTAAAGACGGAGTTAAGAATTATGGCTTTTGACCAAGTAAAGATGTTGAACCAACTGCGCAAAGCGCAAAATGAATTGAAAAAAGAAGTAGTAGAAGTTGAAGCGGGTGATGGTGCTGTCATTGTGCAAATCACGGGTGAAATCAAAATTAAGAAAATCACTATTGATGCAGAACGAGTTGATGTCGACGACATCGGCGAACTTGAGCACTGGATTGAAATTGCGATTCGCGATGGGCTTGTGAAAGCACAAGAAATCGCTGCTGAAAAAATGAAGCCTCTTATGGGCGGACTCGGCAACCTAGGACTGTAGTCGTGGCACGCTTGCTGCCCGTTGCACTCGAAAAACTGATTGATGAACTCGGCCGTCTGCCGGGTGTCGGTGTACGTACTGCGGAACGGTACGCTTATTTCTTGCTTCGAGCAGACCAGCGCATTAACGACGGGCTGGCTACTGCTATCCATGATGTTCACGCACAAGTGAAGACTTGTCCTATCACTTTTGCCCTTATTGATGCTGACGACGACGTATCTGCACTGTATAGTGATCCTGATCGTGACAAAACAACGATTGCTGTTGTCGAGGAACCCCTCGACATTGTCGCCCTGGAGCGCACAGGACAGTTTAAAGGCACATACCATGTCTTAGGAGGAGCTATTAGCCCTATCGATGGTATCGGCCCTGAGCAGCTTCATATCCCTGAATTACTAAAACGCTTAACCGATGACCACGTAAAAGAGGTGATTATCGCCACTAACGCGAGCGTTGAAGGGGAATCAACTGCACTCTTTTTGCAACGTCACGTGCTCGACGCTCAGATTGATGTCATCATGACTCGACTAGCACGAGGCATACCCGTTGGCGTTGATCTTGAGTACGCCGATCAAATTACACTCTCACACGCCCTCGAAGGCCGACGAACACTCTAATCTCTGGTACAATAAGACCCAATGTTCGATAATGCAATTGATCTCATGAAAGCGGCAAAGAAAATTGTCGTGATTCAGGCTGAAAACCCCGACGGTGATTCGCTCGGAAGCGCTTTGGGTCTCGAAGAAATCCTCAGCGATCTTGGTAAGGTGGTGAGTCTCTACTGTGACGTCGAAACACCGAAATACCTTCGCTATATCAACGGTTGGGACCGTGTGAGTCAAGATTTTGATACTTCGGCTGACCTCGCAATTATTGTCGACACGAGTAGCGAAACCTTAATCGGTAAATCACTTGATCTTCCTGGCGTCCGACATTTCTACGAAACACATCCCGTTCTTGTCATTGACCACCACAACTTAGTGGAATCGACGATGAGCTTTGAACATACACTTCTCAATGAAGAAGCTGTTGCCACTGGAGAGCTCTTGTACTTCCTCGCGAATGAGGCAGGCTGGAACATCAACGCCGCTGGAGCTGAAGCGATGCTTGCAGGTATTCTTTCTGACAGTCTTGGTCTTTCTACCCAAACAACCACCCATAAATCATATGAGGCCGCTGCAGGTTTGGTCAAACTCGGAGCAAATCCACATGCGCTCGAATCACGACGACGCGAGTTTATGAAAAAATCTGCCGAAATCCTCAACTACAAAGGTCGCCTCATTGAACGGATCGAATATTTCCTCGACGGTCGTCTAGCCTTGATCCATATCCCATGGGAAGAAATTCAAGAATTTAGCGACCAATATAACCCGAGTGTTCTCGTACTTGATGAAATGCGTCTCGTCGAAGGGGTGCAACTGGCGATTGCTATCAAGACCTATCCTGACGGTAAATTGACCGGAAAACTTCGCAGCAACGCCCCCATATCCGAACAAGTTGCTGGCTTCTTTGGTGGTGGTGGCCACGCCTATTCTTCAGGCTTCCGCGTCTATGAAGAATATGACAAAATGATCCCAGAACTACTAACTGCAACCGATAAGGCATTGACCGACTATGAGTCTTCGATTTCATAACCAACGAACGAAACAGGTAGATGAGTTCACTCCTCAAGCAGAGGGTCAAGTCAGCCTCTATACGTGTGGCCCGACCGTATATGACTACCCCCACGTCGGTAACTGGTCTGGCTATGTATACTGGGATATTCTCATTCGTGTGCTCCAAGCGAACAATCTCAACGTCACACGTGTGATGAATATCACCGATGTTGGTCACTTGGTAAGCGACGCCGATGACGGTGAAGATAAACTCGAAAAAGGCGCTCGTCGTGAGGGCAAAACAGCCTGGGAAATCGCTGCATTTTATACTGATGACTTCATGAAGGGGATCGAACGCCTCGGTCTTATTATGCCAACACATATTACGAAAGCGACCGATTACATCGAGCAGCAGCTCGACCTCGTCCGAATACTAAAAGAAAAAGGCTTCACCTACGAAATCGACGATGGTATATATTTTGACACTGCAAAATTCCCAAGCTACGATGACTTTGCTGATTTGAATCTTGAAGCTCAAAAAGCTGGCGCACGAGTTGAGTTCAATCCTGAAAAAAGAAACCACAGCGACTTTGCACTCTGGAAGTTTACCCCAGAAGGTGAAACGCGTGACATGGAGTGGGAAACGCCTGCAGATCTCATCAACGATAATGAAACACGTCAAGGTTTTCCTGGCTGGCATCTCGAATGCTCAGCTATGGCTATGAGCCTACTCGGTAACACGCTCGATCTTCATACGGGTGGCATTGACCATGTTCCTGTTCATCACACCAATGAAATTGCCCAATCTGAAGCGGCAAGCGGCGTTCAATTTAGTAACTACTGGCTTCACAACAATCACCTGAAGGTGAACGGTACCAAGATTAGCAAATCTCTCGGAAACGGTATAACACTCGATGACATTGAAGCCAAAGGCTACGATGTGCTCGATTTCCGTTTGTTTGTTTTGCAGAGTCATTATCGAACTGAGGGTAACTTTACGTACGAAAACCTAGACGCTGCTAAGAACCGCCGCCTTAACTGGCGTAGTGTCGCTGCACTCCGGCATCAAACCCACGATACGCTCCGTGATGATAACGAGAAATCAACTGACGAGAAGTCTGTGTCACTCTACGCAGCATCACAAGCCCTTGTCGAAACGCTCTCTAACGATCTCGACACACCAGAAGCTTTCAAGATCATTGACGATGCCTTTAGTCGTATTCTTGGTGCATCAGTCGATGATATTCACCAACATGCTTTCACTGGCTTTATTGAGACTATTGATGAGCTTCTCGGACTCCAACTCATAAAAACCACGCCTGACATTGATGATGATATCAAACGTCTTATTGTTGAGCGTGAAAGAGCTCGTGACAACAAAGACTGGAGCCAAGCTGATACACTTCGTTCTGAAATAGAAAAGAGCGGCATCACTGTTCGTGATACCGCCAATGGCTCAATTTGGGAATACGTTGCTTAGGCTTTTTCTAATTCTTTCTTAGAAACTTTTTTACTATTACGTTCCATCAAGTGCTCATCAATCAATACTCGGATTGTGCCAGCGATTGGAATCGCGATAATACCGCCAACCAGTCCAAACATGTACAAACCAACGGTGATCGCGACCAGTACAGCCAAGGCTGAGAGTTCATTCTTACGTGCTTGAATGTGTGGTGCGATAAAGTTATTTTCAATCTGCTGATACACGACAAAGTAGATGATGTAGACAAGTGCCGCAGGAATACTACTGAAAGCAAGTAATGCGGTAATAAACACCGCGCCAATAGTTGACCCGAACATCGGAATCAATGACAAGATAAAGGTGATAGCGACTGTTGGCATTGCGAGGTTAGCTGGTAGTTCATGGAAGATAAGACTTAGGACGAAGACGGTAAACCCGGCGAGGGTTGCAGCGACAGTCGATACGGTTAGTTGTCCGGTAATGTAACCCTGAACGACTCCATAGATTCGACTAATGATGCGTCGGTGCGTCACCATACGAGCTTTATTCTGATACAGAGACCAGATGCGTTCCATCCACATCGGACCTTCGATCAGCATCAAGAAGGTAAGGACTAACACTAAGAAGAGTGAGATCACGAAGAAGAACAATGAACCAATACCGCTGATGACACTCTGACCAACATTACTTGCCCAGCCAGCCGCACTGTCTTTAATCGAATTAACTGCACTGTCTACTTGTGGTTGTAGATTGTATTGATCAACAAAACCGCGAAGACCATCCCATGATTTGGTTGCACTATCAACAAAAGTCGGAAGTGTCTGTGCAAACTTAGCTGTTTGCTGGACAACCGGTGGAATCACGAGGAATATAACGGCACCAAGTAAGATGACGATCGCGACGTATGCAATCGCCGTTGCACCAATTCGACTTTTACCAGGGAGTTTTTTTGAAATTCGTGAGACTGGAGCATTCAGGGCGAGAGCCAAGAAAAGTGAGACGCCAATAATAATAAGTGCGGTACGGGCGTTGTAAGCTAAGTAGACTGCTAATCCCAATCCAATGACGACGAGCCAAAAACGTATAAATGTTCGCGTATCAATATGTACAGTGCTATTCTTCATGATTCGTATTATACACACAATATCTTGAAAGCAGTACCCTCGACAACATGGTCGTGCTTACGGTATAGTGTCAGTAGTATGGAACAACTCCTCGGTACACTACATTCGATCTTCAAAGGCGAAATCTTAACCGATGACGCTACCCGTGCTAACTTTAGTCACGATGCGAGTATTTATGAGTTAGTGCCGCAAGCTGTTTTGGCACCAAAAGATAGCAAGGACATTCAAAACCTCGTCACATTCGTTAATGACAATAAGAAACTTCACCCAAGTCTTTCGATCACTCCACGAAGTGCAGGCACAGATATGTCTGGCGGCGCAATTGGTGGCTCACTCGTTATCGATATGCTCAAACATTTCAATACCATAGAAGGTCTCTCGGGAAACCTTCTTCACACTCAACCGGGTGTGTATATGCGTGACATTGATCCACTTTTAGCTGAAAAGAATCTTATGCTCGGTTGTGTCCCCGCAAGTCGTGCCATCAATACAATCGGTGGTATGGTCGGTAACAATTCTGGCGGTGAACAATCGCTTCGCTACGGCAATACTGAACGCTCGGTTCGCGAACTAAAAGTAGTGTTAGCGGATGGTAAAGAATACACCGTGAAACCACTCACCAAGAAAGAGCTTGACGTCAAGCTTAAACAAAAAACTTACGAATCTGAACTCTATCGTAAAGTATACGAACTGATCGAGAACAATTACGATCTTGTTAAGAATGCTCGTCCGCATGTCAACAAGAACTCGATGGGCTACAACATATGGAGTGTCTGGGACCGAGGCACCGGTATTTTCGATCTCACTCGTTTATTTACGGGGAGTCAGGGGACACTCGGTATTATCACTGACATCAAGATCGAAGCCGTCCCAAAAGCAACACACGAAGGATTATTGCTTGCGTATTTACCATCTTTGAAACATCTTGGAGATATTATTCCTGCAGTTATGAAACATAACCCGTCAACGTTTGAGGGTTTTGATGATATCACTTTCAATCTCGGCATTCGTTATTTCTCAACGTTTCGAAAACAGCTCGGTATAAAAGAATGGGCCCGCCAACAAGCTCGGCTCCTAGGTACTGTTGCAAAGTTTAAGGGTCATTTACCTAGCATTCTTCTCATGATTGAGTTTGAAGGTGAGACAAAAGAAGAAGTCTACGAAAAAATTTCGAAGATGTACGACGCTCTCAAAAAATACAAAATAAAAATGGATATTGAAGGCGACGAATCATCCGATGCCCCGTTTTGGCAAATTCGTCGTGCAGCATTGGCACTTCTTCGCAACCGCGTTCATGATAAATATGCATCGCCATTCATCGATGACATGACCGTCCAGCCGAAGCATACGCCTTTGTTTGTGCCTGAGCTTCGTAAAGTAATCAGAAAATATAAACTCCCTGCCACAATTCAAGGCCACTTCGGTGATGGAAACTTCCACGTTATTCCATTGATGGATATTGCGAGCACGAAAGATCAGTTGAGACTTGAGCCTGTTATGCGAGAACTCATTCCGATCGTACTGAAATATGGTGGAACGATGGCAGGTGAGCACAACGACGGTATGGTTCGTGGCCCGTGGTTACCGGCTGTTTTTGGACGCGATATGTATAATATCTTTAAAGCCACAAAAGAAATTTTTGACCCTAACTACATATTTAACCCCCACAAGAAAACCGATGCGTCGTGGGAATACAGTATGGACCATATTCGTACCAAAAACTCGAATGGTCTTATCAAGTAGTTACCCCTTTGACGACTATAGCTAGATAATGTATAGTAATAGGACGATGAACAGCACCGAAAATATTGGCTGCGTCAAAGCAGCAACCAAAATCGTTGGTGACAAATGGACACCCCAATTGCTCCGTTTCTTTATTAACGAACAAACAGTTCGTTTCTGCCAAATTCAAGATTTAGTTGAAGGCATTAACCCTCGAACACTTTCTGCGCGCCTCGACTCGCTTGAATCTGAAGGAATTATTATCAAATCTGCAACAACATCTGAAAGTCGTTGCGAATATAGCCTCACTAAAAAGGGCCGTGACCTCATGCCAATCCTTAAGGATATGCAAGTGTGGAGTGATCAATATGCTCCCGTCGCTGCTTAAGACATTCTTAATATCATCCTAAAATTAAGTATTTTTTAAGGAGCAGAAGCCTATACTGAGTATATGAGAGTTCTGATTGTTGAAGATGAACACAAGATTGCCCGTGCTTTGAAAAAAGCGCTCGAGCAAGAGACTTACGCAGTTGACGTCGCCTTTGATGGTGATGAAGGTCATGCGATGGCGACCACAGAACCCTACGATATTGCGATCATCGATCGCATGATCCCTGGTGAATACGACGGTCTCGGGATCGTAAAAGCGATGCGCGACGCAAAAGTCCATACACCGGTTCTTTTCTTAAGCGCACTTGGTAGTGTTGCTGAGCGAACTGCTGGTCTCGACGCTGGTGCTGACGATTATCTCGTGAAACCATTCGCACTTGAAGAACTATTGGCTCGTGTTCGCGCTCTTCTTCGACGTCCAACTGAACAACAAGCTACTATTCTGTCTATTGGTGACTTATCGCTAAATACCGTGACCTACAGCGTTGAGCGCGCTGGCACACCGATCCAACTGACAAGCAAAGAATTTGCACTCCTTGAATATCTGCTTCGTAACCCTGGCCGTCCTCTAAGCAAAGAGGTCATCATTAGCCATGTCTGGGACTACGATGCCGACATACTCCCAAATACTGTTGAAGTCTATATAAAATATTTACGAAATAAAATTGATATTCCATTCAAAACCGAATTGATTCATACAGTTCGTGGCTTTGGATACAAACTTGAGGCGTAACGCAGTGCAGATGTTTCATTCAGCAACTCTCAAGCTCACTGCATGGTATTTAGGTATTATTATGATAATCAGCATCCTTTTCAGTTTCGCTATTTATCAAATCAATTTCCATGAGGTGAATATCCGTCTTGAAAACCTCGAGAACGGCCTCGTAAGTAACCAAGGTTTTCGGACCGTCATTATAAAAGGTAACGGAAACGAACTTCGTCAAATACAATCAGATCAAGCTGCCTTACAAATGGTCATGTCACTGCTGTATATTAATATCATTATCCTCGTCGCAGGAGGATTCGGAAGTTATCTTTTAGCTCGTCGGACCCTGAGACCAATAGAGGAGGCTCATGAGGCACAAAGCCGTTTTACGAGTGACGCCAGCCATGAGCTCCGTACTCCGCTGACAGTCATCAAAGCCGAGATTGAAGTGTTATTACGTGATAAGAAAATTGATCCAGATGAAGCGCGTGAACTCATGGTAAGCAACCTCGAAGAAATTGATAAACTTATTCGACTTTCTGAGATGCTTTTGAATTTATCGCGGCTTGATGAAGACAACCTCGAAAAGAAAACGCTCGATATGCCAGCACTGCTTAATGAAACATTAAAATCGTTTAAAGCATCTCAAAAACGATTTGATGTCACAACTCGAAAAAATGCCACCATCTACGGAAACAGCGCTGCTATTTCTGAACTTATAACGATTTTGATTGATAACGCCTTAAAATATAGTGATCTCAGCTCTCGCATTTCTATTCGTGTATTCCAAAAACAGCGCACCATTGGATGCGAAATTATCAATAACGGACCGACTATTAAAGAGGAAGTGCTTCCGCATCTCTTTGAACGTTTCTACCGCGGCGACACTTCTCGAACTAATAGCACAAAAAATGGCTACGGCCTCGGGCTGGCGATCGCGAAAAAGATTGTCGACAATCACGACGGAGAAATTCAGGTTAAAAGTAAAGATAATAAGACGGTTTTCACGTTCTATCTCCCCATTCATAAGACTATCGACATCGAGACAAAACCTAAAAATCATAACAATTCGACAGACGGCAAAATTACAACAAAATAAAGTGTTTTTTTAAGAATTAACTCAGGAAGTTAGGCGATACTAATAAACAGTAGCAGTAATAAAAAGCTACACAAACAAGTGCTTCGCACAAAAGGAGTGAGTGAACATATGAACACCACCATCACCGCTAAACACAACACTATCCTACTCAGCAAGAAGGGTATGAAAGAACTACGCAAAGCAATTGCACTACTCGAGCATGACCGACAGTCTGTCATCCGCGGCCTGCACGATATTGATAAAAGCACCGGTCACGACGACCGACTAGCCCGCATTGAGCAGCTAGCCCGTCTCGAGGCAATCGAAGCAGAGCTTGTTGATAAGCATCAAACGCTGAACAATGCGAGACTACTACCATCTAAGCGTGCTCGTATGAAAGTCGCTATCGGGTCTGTCGTTGATCTCATTGATCAACAGGGTCAGCTCGTTCGCTACACATTAGTTGATACCATCGAAGCAAACCCAAGTGACGGACGTATTTCAGTCGTCAGTCCACTCGGAAGTAACTTGGTTGGTAAAACGGTGAAAGACATTGTCGAATGGAGTTCTGGAATTCAGAACAACACACTGCGCCTCATCCGTATTAACTAATAATCAGCAATAAATATGAATAGCCCCTCATAACGGGGGCTATTTTTGTTACAATAGTGGTAATGCTTTTTTACCATCAGTCGGTTGAGGAAACCTACAATGAATTTCGAAGTGGGGCTGACGGTCTGACTCGTCGAGAAGCTGCAATACGTCTCGAAGATCATGGCCCAAATATCATTAAAATCAAAGGTGAACCTCTCTGGCGCATACTGATCGACCCTTTTGCTAATGTCTTTGTTGTGGTGTTGGTCATTGCTGCAGTTATCAGTTTCGTCCAGCATGCCGCATTTGATGGCTTTATCATTCTCTCAATCATCGTCATTAGCGCCTTAATCTATTATGTTCAGCGTTTTTCGACCGAGAGAGTCCTGAGGTCACTTCAGAAAAAATCCGCCCAACAGGTAATGGTGAAGAGAGGAGGCGAGACGCTCTATATCGACACTAGTCTTCTCGTACCAGGTGATATTGTCACGCTCAGTGAAGGTGACAAAATACCGGCTGATATTCGCCTTACTATTGTCGACTCTCTGCGTGTCGACGAATCCATTCTGACAGGTGAGTCAGAACCCGTAGAAAAGCATATTGAGACACTTCCAGGCAAAAAAGAAGTGTACGAACAAACAAATATGCTCTTCCAGGGGTCTTTTATCGTATCGGGGCATGCAACTGGTATCATTGTTTTCACCGGTAACCAGACTGAGTTTGGTCGTATTGCGGAACTTAGCAAGAAAACCAGTGAGTCATCCAGTAGCCCTGTCCAAAAGAAGATCGATAAATTAATCATATATGTTGTTGTCGTAGTCGGAATTCTGTCGTTCATTGCATTCATTTTAGCCCTTGTGCGAGGCATTGAACTAAGTGAGGCCCTCCGCTATGTGATGGCAATGACTGTCTCTGCGGTTCCTGAAGGGTTACCTGTCGCCATTTCTGTGATTCTGGTACTTGGTATGCGTCGCATGACGGCAAAAAAAGCACTGGTACGCTCAATGCAGGCAATTGAAACAATTGGGGTTATTACCACGATTGCCACTGACAAAACCGGAACACTGACCGAAAATAAACTTTCCGTTCAACAAACTTGGCAACCAGAAGGCAATACACACGCCTTACTTGGGGCTGCGTATCGAACCATTACACACCAAGGCGAGCGAGGAAGTGACCCCCTCGACGCTGCTATCGATATTTTTCTTGATGGTAAACGATCGATTAATCGCAATGGTGATTCGCTGGCCATCCTGCCTTTTGATCACACATATGTCATGAGTGGCAATGTGTGGGAAGAAAATGGAGCGTACCAACTCGCAGTCAAAGGTGCTCCGGAACAAATCATTGCCCGTAGCCAGCTCACTAAAGCAAGTCAGTTGGCCGTCGAGGCACAACTCACACACCTCACCTCACAGGGCTATCGAGTCATCGCATTAGCTGTCGCAAAGCTTAAAACACCTATCGGTAGCTTTAAAATGATGAAGCCAAATCAAACACTCGAATTCGTCGGTTTTTTGGCCATTGCTGATGCTTTGCGGGCGGGAAGTAAGAAAGCTATCAAAAGTGCCCAACAGGCTGGTGTCTCTGTCCGTATGATTACTGGTGACCACTTTGAGACCGCTTTTCATATCGGTAAACAGCTCGGGTTAGTGAAAAACCGTGATCAGGTGTTCGATAGTCGTTTAATCGATGAAATGACCGAACAAGAATTAACTGATCGTATAGAGACGGCTCGTGTTTTTTCTCGTGTCACCCCTGAAAATAAGTTTCGTATTCTCCAGATATTAAAGAAGAAAGATATTACCGCTATGACTGGTGACGGGGTAAATGACGTCCCAGCCCTCGCGAACGCTCATGTGGGTATCGCGATGGGCAGTGGATCACAGATTGCCAAGGACGCCGGAGGTATTATCCTTTTGAATGACAACTTCGACAGTATCGTACGCGCCATGAGAGAGGGTCGTATCATCTTTTCAAATGTTCGTCGCATGTTGATCTACCTCTTGTCGTCGAATACAGCCGAAGCTCTTATTATGGTCATGGCGCTTGCCATTGGCTTACCTTTGCCTCTGTTACCGGTCCAAATTCTTTGGATCAACCTCGTCAGTGAAACGGCAGTCGTTATTCCTTTAGGGCTCGAGCCCGGCGAAAAACGTATCATGCGACGAAAACCTGTCTCGCCAACCGCACCTCTCCTCAGTAAGTACATGGTGTTTCGCATCGGACTCGTTGCACTTACTATGAGCGTCCTTGTCCTCGTGGCATATGCGTACTATCAGGGTAAATATGGTACTGAATACGGCCAGACTATTGTCTTCACCTTAATTATTGCCTTAGTCTGGGCGAATGCCTTTAATGCCCGTAGTACCTTCGAATCGGCCTTCTCACGGCTTCGGGTGTGGAGTGGGGCATTCTATATCGGTTTGAGCATTTCAATCCTCCTGCAGGCTCTGGCGGTCTTGGGCCCACTGAGAGGAGCGCTGCATATCTACCCGATCTCTGCGAACGATCTTATCTTCACGAGTGTCGTTGGGTTTAGTGTGGTCATTCTCGTCGTGGAAATCCATAAATTCTTCGGTCGTCGTTTCATTGCACATACCGTTAAGTAAAAGAAATACCCAGGCTCGCAGTCCTGGGCATTTAAATGTTCACAGATATACTCCTTAAGACATAATGCTCAAAAGCGTCCAGTTACCTCCGTGGTTGTCGCTGCGAAGACGATAGAACGAGTGGCCATCTGAAAGGGTGATGATCTCAGCTAAGTTCTCTCCTGAACGGACCAGGCATCGGAGGCCAGCGTCGATAAACTCATAGATTGAGCCACGGAATTCCATGCGACGAGGGTAGGCAGACAAGTCCTTCTTGAACCCCATTCGTGTGACAGCGATTTCTTCATTGATAGTGATACGATTCATAGTTTTTCTCCAAAAGGTTATATTTAACGCAAAAAGGCTGACAAAAGAGTTATCAGCGGCGGATTTTGGAGGAGTGATTTGGAGAGGGATGGAGAACCGCGTAGATCTCTGTCCTTTTTACCAAATATCACGATTAGAATTGTGCGATTAACAGGGGCGCTTAGTTTCTAGATTAACCAGTGTGCGTGCTATCGTTGGTGGCTTCATAAGCCTGAGAGTGGAAATCTCTACGAAAGAGAAGTACTCGCATGACTGTTCTTAGTATACTCCTCCTACTAGCATAGGCGTCAAGCGTTGATCTTTACGAAAAGATAGTGCTTAAGTATATTTACATTTGGTCGTTTTTGTGCTATAATGTATTTTATGCGTGTGAGCTACTATTTGTGGCGTCCACGCCACATTAACAATTAGTAAATTACGCAATCCGCCCCACTACGTATCCTCCATAGGATACAGAGAGGAGTCCCGTGAGGACTTCGCGCAAAAAAGTCGCCTTGAAGGTGACTGGATTAACCCTGGGAGTGTTACTCCTAGGTTCCATGGGGATTTCGGCTGCAAATGCCTTAACCTCCGATGACCCCGCCACGGACCCTGTGTCCGTCATGGAGGAGACGCTACCGGCGTCCGATCCTGCTCCTGCGACAGACCCGGCTCCTGAGTCAGGTCCTGTCGGAGAGACACCCAGCGAAGACCTGGTCTCGTCGCCAGTCGACGAGACCACCGACGGCACTGCGCCCGAGGAATCGAAAATGTCACAGTCTGTGGCAACAGTGGCGGCAAGCATCGGTGTAACCGGTGATCTGCTGCCATGGTCATCCGCAACTAACCAGGCCTCCTACTGGACGGATTACGGTCCGCACGATGGAGCGCTCTGCTACAAGCATGACGCGAATGACTCGCCGAACGCACACGGATCGATCACAGACGGTGGAAAAACCGTCACGTTGAACCCCTACGGCGCAAATTGGCCCGGGGATCACTACGAACTGCTTGTCATCAAAGGCGGCAGTGACTACAACAACGTGATCATCCACCCAGTCGCCGGTGTCGCATACGCATCGCCGCCGAACTCGTCGGGCAACCAGTCCGACGTGTCACACTGGATCGTCTGCAAGGGCACCACGCCGCCGCCAATCGATGTTTGCAAAAACATCGACGGCATTCAGACGCAAGTCCCTGCGGGCTACAACGAAAACTGCGAACCGCCGACCAACGACTGTGTCGCAGGAGCTGGTGAAACCTTCACCGAGAACAACCCGATGATCGAGAACGACATGATCGGTAACGCCTCGTACTCGTACGAGAACGGCTATCTGAAAATCGTCACACTTGACGGGAATGCGAAGGTTAACCTCCGGAGTGGAAACCCGGGCTTCGCGTTGAAGAACGTCGGGACCCTGGACATCCTGGGCTCTAACGTCAGCGGTACAGTCAATGGCCTGGGCCTGAATCTCTACGTCGACATGGATGGAGACCTCTCCACCACGAACGATCGAGGGACGATGGTCTTTGAAAAGGTGTACGGTCAGGACCTCTGGGTTCCGACTTCCGCATCGAATGCAGCTCTGTCTGCAGTCGCGCCTTCCCACACGGGAGGCAACGGATCAGCCAACCACGGCACCATCAACCAGTGGCTCACCAACATCCCGAACGCGTGGGTGATGGACTGGGCGCTGAACTACGGTCGTATCGGTGCAACGGAGTGGAATGTGACGAAGGTCGTCATTAACTGCTCCAACTTCACTTACGACCACTACGTGGCTCCGCCGACACCTGTGTCGCCGAAGCCCACTGGTGATGTTGTCATCAGCTGCGTCAACACAACAGGTTCGGGTTCAAAGGCAGTCATCAACGCCTCAAACCCTACACCGGAAGAAGGAACAACGACACCCGCTGTGAATTACAGCGTGACCGTCGATGGAGTCGTGGATCACACCTACGATTTCACCCTGAATCCTGGTGAAACGTTGTCGCCGCCCATTGAGATCTCCTTCGCGGAGGACTCGGGTAGCCACACCGTTGAACTCTGGTGGATTACCGACGCTATGCGTGAACCGGTCCAGCTGGACTCGGCGACCGCTGGCAGTGACTGTGCTCCGAACGAGGTAACCGGTACTCCGGGATCCTCGGCAACGCAGACCTGTGGTTCGGTCACGTACACGTTCTCATTCCCGGCTGTAGAGTTGGGTGAGAACGATTTCATCAAGCCAGTCACGTTCGTGTATACGGACGAGAACGGTGACGTACAAGAAGTCGTGATGAACGCTGGTGACGGTGACGTCACCAAGACGGTTACGTACCCCGAGGACAGCCACAGTGGCAGCCTTGTGGTAGAGTTCGGTGAGAAGGGTAAAACCCTCACCAAGCTGACCATCGACACTGATTGCCAGACACCGCCACCCCCGCCTCACGGTGGGGTTAACGGTGAAGTCCTGAACGGCCCGCTCATGTGGGTCGCTGGTGGCGTAGGAGCTGTGGGGCTGGTCGCACTGACCCTCCTCCTGTTCCCCGGCATCATCGGACGCCGCCGCAACTCGAGCCTTGTGCTTGAGGGACCGGCCGTTACAACCACCGTGGTGAGTGACACCGAGTAAGGGTCGCCGCAACGCCATCGTAAGGGTCGTGGCAGGGACTGTCGTAGTAGCGAGTATTTTGACGCTGCTCTACATGTTTCTGCCACGGCCACCGGTTCCTCGGCAAGTCGTCGTGGAGCCACCGGTGGCCGCGTTGGCACCCGAGGTAGAACCCCCGCTCGACAAAGTTGTTCCAGCAGGAAAACCTCTAAGGGTACAAATCCCGTCGGTTAGTTTCGACACGGATGCGATCATCCCGAAAGATGAAACAGAGAAGATCAAGGAATGGTCAACGGAAGACGACAATGCAGCCCATGGGCTGGTCCAACCCGGAGACTACTGGGCATGGTCGCTCGTATACGATACGTCAGTCGCTGGCGGCGGTCTCTTCGGAACCGATGTCGCGACAACACCTCGCATCGACGGACACACCAGTCCATGGAATAGCAATCCCTTGGGGGCATTCAATGTCCTTCAGTCGGTGGAAGTTGGCGACGTTGTTGCCATCACTACCGATCAGGGTCTCCTCTGCTACAATGTCAGCATGATTGACCATGTGCTCAAAACCGAACTCGACACGACGTACGATAAATACGACAGTGCCAAGATCGAAGAGGACACAGTTCTTCTGCAGTCGTGCGACCGCCCTACATGGTGGTTGGATTGGCTGGCAACAGATAAGAACATCGTCGTAAAGCTCAAGTTAAACCAGAGCTCGACAAATGCTGGCACCTGCTGGGTTGCGTAATATGCTGAAGAAGTGTGGGAGATTCGCTCTCCCTGCTTCGCACCGCGCGTAAAAACGTACGGAGTCCGTCACCCTTAGGGGAGATGGATACCTGGGCGACCCTGCCTGGCTTTTGCCAGGTGAGGTCGCCCTTTTAAATTGGCAAAAAATATAGGATATTTCAGATTTAACCCGGCATTGATACAATAGATGGATACATGTCAGACCAAGCAACTCATACCCATACAGAGGTTTTAACGTCACAACAGGCTAAACAGCTCGTGGACGAATATATGTTAGACTTACTCGCTGACCGAATCGCGCAGGCAAGTGCAGTCCATGGAAACTACAAACGTCTCTGGGAAGCTATTCAGAATTTATATAGTGCTGGCGGCAAACGTTTACGGCCTTATATGACACTCTTGACGTACCAAGCCTATGCCGATAAACCAGTTGAAAATGTTCTTCCGGCAGCTGTTGCCCAAGAATTGCTCCATCAAGCCATGCTGATTCACGACGATATTATCGACCGTGATACTGTTCGCTATAATGTAAAGAATATCTCAGGCCAGTATCTCGATATATATACAGACCTGGCAGAATCCCGACATTTTGCCGACAGTAGCGCTATCCTCGCAGGTGACTTACTAATATCTGAAGCACATATTCAAGTTGCAAAAAGTAACACAGAGCCAAAAATTTTAACGCAAGTACAACAGATCTTAAATCAGGAAGTCTTCCACGTTGTAGGTGGAGAACTCCTTGATACTGAAGCGAGTTTTTCTCAAGAGAGTATCATTGATCCACTGACAATTGCCGAACAAAAAACAGCAAGTTATTCTTTCGTCGGTCCACTCACAATGGGCGCAACACTGGCAGGCGCAGACGAAGTGCAAATAGGACTATTGAAACACTTCGGCACTTCGATTGGCATTGCCTACCAACTACGTGATGACATCATAGGCATTTTTGGTAATCAAGTAGTGACTGGTAAAAGTAACGAGGGTGATATTCGTGAAGGCAAGCGCACACTTTTGATCGATGAGTTCTATAAACGAGCAAACGATGATCAAAAAGCTCAATTTGAAACTACCTTTGGCTCACAGACTGCGACCGATACCGACATACAGACAGTTCGCGAGCTTCTCATTGAAACGGGAGCTGTTGCCGCTATCGAAACTTGTATCGATTCATATAAACAGCAAACGATCGATCATCTCGCCGAACTATCGATCCCCGAACCATACCGCGAACAATTTAACATTCTCATAGCGCAGAGTTTGGATCGAGAAAGCTAATGGAACTCTACGAAAAAGTCAGCTATGCGATTAGTCGTGAATTAACAAATGCTTATTCAACATCATTTAGCTTGAGCATGCGATTATTCTCTCCGTCTATTCGAACGCACATCTACGCAATTTATGGCATGGTCCGCATTGCTGATGAAATCGTTGATAGCTATAGTGGAGCCGACCAGCGGGAACTTCTCGATACTCTCGAAAAAGAAGTAAAAGCTGCGGTAAAGCGAGGCTATAGTACCAACCCAATCATCCACGCCTATGCGTTAACCGCACATCGTTTTAGTATTCCTAATAGTTTCGTCACCGCTTTCTTCAAAAGCATGCGCATGGATCTACAGGTTCAGACGTATGATCAAACGAAGTATGAGACCTATATCTACGGCTCAGCGGAAGTCGTGGGGCTTATGTGCTTGAAAGTGTTCACAGATGACGAAGCATTGTATCTGCAGCTTGAAGACGGTGCCCGACATCTCGGTGCAGCCTATCAAAAAGTAAATTTCATTCGTGATATTAAAGCTGACCATGAAACCCTGGGTCGTTGGTATTTTCCGTTCAGTTCGTTTATGACATTTGATGATAAAGTGCGTGGTCGTATCATAAAAGATATCGAAAAAGACTTCGTACTCGCCAAAAGAGCAGCTGCTCAGCTACCGGAGACATCTCGTCGTGCGGTTGAGCTCAGCATCACGTATTATTCAACATTACTTGAAAAGATTAAGAAGAGCCCAGCATCGCGACTCAAAACACATCGTATCCGTATTAATAACGCTCACAAAATGAGTCTTTTTATAAAAGTAGGGACATCTCGTCGTGAAGCGTAAGGTTATTATCATCGGTGGCGGTATTGGTGGCTTAGCGACCGCTAATCTATTACAAAAAGCAGGGTATGACGTGTCTATGTATGAAAAGAATGACCAACTTGGTGGTCGAGCTGGGTTAAAGAAAGCGATGGGTTTTTCATTTGATACTGGCCCCTCATGGTACCTTATGCCTGGAGTTTTTAAACAATATTTTGATTTGTTTGGACTGTCAGTCAATAAAGAATTAGGGCTGAAAAAATTGAAACCAGCTTATAAGGTATTCTATGAATCGCATCAGCCTATCACTATAACTGGTAATCAAAAAACCGACAGCGCGACGTTTGAACGTATCGAGCCGGGTGCCGGTAAAGCTCTCGCGCGCTACGTTGAAGAGGGGAATCATATCTATCGATTTGCGCTGAAGCACTTTCTCTACACGAACTTCAACCGCCCACTTGATCTCGTCAAATTGGAAATATTGAGACAGGGTCCGCCAATGCTAAAACTACTTGCTACCTCTGTTCATAGCAGAGTAAAATCCTTTGTTTCGAACCAAGCACTGCAACAAATACTTGAGTACCCAATGGTGTTCTTAGGTTCATCACCGTTCAAAGCACCAGCAATGTATAGTCTTATGAGCGCACTCGATTTTAAGGAGGGTGTGTATTATCCAAAAGAGGGAATTTATTCAATTATCCAGTTGCTCGAATGGACTGGCCGCGAGCTTGGTGTGTCGTACAAGCTCAACACTGGTGTCAAAAGAATTCTTCATAAAAATGGTCACGCCACGGGAATTTTACTTGAAACTGGTGAAAAGATCGACGCAGATATTGTGATCTCCAATGCGGATCTGCACTTCACAGAAACAAAACTTCTCAGCGCTTCTGCACGTTCATATCCTGCAGCTTATTGGGGGAAACGAGAGCCAGGTATCTCAGCACTTCTTATCTACCTCGGCATCAAAGGCTCTTTACCCCAACTCGAACACCACAACCTATTCTTCGTCGACAAATGGAAAGAGAATTTCCGCGCGATCTATAAAACAAAAGAGATTCCGAAGTCAGCATCACTTTACGTGTGTAAACCTTCAGCAACCGACACGAACGTTGCGCCAAAAGGACATGAAAATGTCTTTGTCCTCGTTCCGCTTCCTGCCGGAGTCAAAATTTCTAAAATTCAGACCGCCCAACTTACGGAACGTTTTATAGAACAACTATCGACGTCTATCGACCAGCCAGATCTCAAAGATCGTATCGTTTTCCAGGAAAGCTTTGGCCCTGGTGACTTTGAAACGAAATTCGGTGCCTGGCAGGGAACAGCCCTGGGTGTTTCCCACTTATTAAAACAAAGTGCCTTTTGGCGTACTCCAAATAAAAGTAAAAAACTTGATAATCTTTTTTACGTTGGTGGAAACACTGTTCCCGGTGTGGGATTACCGATGTGTTTGATTAGCGCAGAACTTGTCTATAAGCGAATTATGGGTATCAAACGTGGTGGGGCGCTCACAGCAATAGAAAAGGTCACTGACTAGTGCTGTGGTATTTGATTGGACTCTTGTTCGCAATTATTTGTTTAATACTCATTGATTGGCGTTACAAACTTGCATTCTTTTTTGATAGCAAACGAACTGCCTTGACACTCTTTGTGGCAATCGGATTATTCACCGTGTGGGACGTGCTGGGTATTCGTCTTCATATATTTTTTCACGGTGGGTCAGACTTTACGTTACCTATTCGATTGGCGCCAGAATTTCCACTTGAGGAACTTTTCTTCCTATTCCTTCTGACCTATGTCACGTTAATTGTGTATCGGTTCTTACAAAAAGGTAAAAAAGCATGACCTACCTTATATTGAATATATTATTTCTTGCGACATTGATATTTTTCATTCCAAATACATTTAAAAAACCAACCAAACAGTGGTGGATTCTTCTTGCGGCTGTTCTCTTATTAACCGCTGTCTTTGACCCCATCATTATTGCGCTTCATATTGTGGCCTATGATCCAACGAACATTCTCGGTATCTATTGGTTTGGCGCACCAATTGAAGATTTCTTTTACGCACTCTATGCAGTACTATTAATTCCATTAGCATGGCAAAAAATTGGAGCCTCACGTGGTAAATAAATTACTCAAATTGTTCAAAGTCTCTCGTCCTATTTCATGGATCAATACCGCATATCCATTCTTAGCCGCATATTTAGTTGTCGGAGGTCAGATTGATCTCGTCTTCATATTAGGGAGTATTTTCTTTTTCATCCCTTATAACATTTTGATGTACGGCATTAATGATGTATTTGATTATGAATCTGATGTCCAAAATCCTCGAAAAGGAACGATTGAAGGAGCGGTTGAATCGAAGCAATTTCACCCTTACATCATTAAAGCTTCATTAATTTCGACGATTCCATTTGTCATTGCTCTGGCATTTTTAATACCTTGGTATGCAACACTGACACTTCTCGTCGTGCTATTCTTTGTCGTTGCATACAGTGTCAAAGGGCTGCGTTTTAAAGAAATCCCCGTACTCGATTCAATCACCAGCAGTATGCACTTCATCGGTCCACTTCTGGTAGCTCTCGCTATTTTTGACTGGCCATCACAAGCTTGGCCAATAGTCATTGCATTCTTTCTATGGGGTATGGCGAGCCATGCATTCGGTGCTGTTCAAGACATTATTCCTGATCGAAAAGGGAAGTTGAAGTCTATCGCAACCGTACTGGGAGCGCGCATCACTGTTGGCTTCAGCTTCTTACTCTACATCGTTAGTTCGATGATCATAAGTATTAATGGCAATGAGATATTTATCGGTATCGTTGGGTTACTCTACGCGCTCAATGTCTTGCCGTACCTACACGTCAGTGACAAGACATCAGCAACAACCAATAAAGGCTGGCGACGATTCATTTGGATTAATTATATCGTTGGTGCGGTTATCACACTCACGTTACTGTTTGTCTAAGAGTTAGTTACACTTGGTAATCAAACGAAGGTTTGAGATGTACTGTTCAGGATTCACGGCTGGATGTTCACTGAGATATTTCATGTGTCGATCAACGAACAACATATCAAGCGGTGCTGTGATAGGTGAGTACGTCGACTTGGTATTAAAACCAGGATCATCAGCCATTTGTTGCAAAATAACTCGGATTTGTTCAGCCTGGTCGGATGCCAAGAATGCTTTCATTCGAAGAGAATGTGCCATTTAAACGAGCTCCTTTGTGTAGTTGGTCGTGCGTCGTTCGTTCGATAGAATCATTGTGGCCCCTTGTAGATTACTCGCCGAAAGAATTAAGTGCAGTAGCGATAGTAGCGCAACTTAAGAATTTAGCTATATCTAGAATAACATCGTCAGAGGATTTTGTCCATTTTACAGGGGAGAATTCATTTTTTTGTGGTATGATGGATCAATAGTCTAAAAGATTGGATTAAGAAACATGGCCAAACACAAGAACTGGCATGGAGCTGCGCGAAAACGCCTCCTGAAAAAGAAGCTGAAATCATTGAAATTGAAGCTAGAAAAATAGGTGCTCAACTGAGTACCTATTTTTATTTAGACGCCGTATCCTTCTCGCTCTAACGCACGTTTGATCGCTTTCTCCTGCTTCTCAACCGCATAGTCGCCGATAGTGGCGGCTAATCTTTTTACACGAGCAATATGTGCCGTTTCAACGCCTTCACCCGTCACACGCCAATTAAATCCACCCTCGTGTTCAAAAGAAAAGCTAGTGATTGGTTCACGAAAGACTTCAACCGATCCGGCAAGATAATTCATACCACTGGGGTCTTCTTCATGGTAACTATAGTCATTAATCCAAACTTGAATTGGCCGCCCATCTTGACGTGCAATAAGTAGTTCATCATCTTGTCGTGTCAACTCAAGACGAGCAATGGCATTATCCCTATTCGTATGAATATGAGCGATCTGAAGAATATCGCGAAACGTCGGAACACCCAGAGTCGAAGTCCCAGGTATAATTTTTGATAAGTCAGGAGATGAAAATATCTCTCTTCGATCGGTCATAATGAAATATCATAACACCTTAACTTTTCAAAAGCTAATGACAAAAGGAAAACACCCCGTCACATTCGACGGGGGTTCTCCTATCGAGTGGCGGGGTGTGTGCGTGACACGTCTACGAACGACGCAACAGAGACAAGAAGCTGGGCTTCTTGTCATCAGAGCGAGGTGTGCTCAACTGGACACGCTTGCCGGCCTTGATCGTCTCTCCGGTGTTCAGAGTGACATACCTGTCGATGATCACCCGAGGGCCAAGGACGACATCACGACCAAAGGTCGTGTGATCGCCGATCCAGGCATTCCTGGCGATAGTGAGCTTGTCACCGGCGCTGAAGCCCATGCCAACGAGAACATTGTTCTCGATGCGGCTGTGAGCGCCGATTCTTGCTCCCGATCCAAGGATGACATTGTTGCCGACGATGATGTGGAAGTCCATGAAGGCATTGCCCTCGAGAACGACGTCGTCGCCGAGAGTTACTTCCGTAAGGATGCTCTTCTCACCGATCTCGGTGCGGTCACCGATGACGACTTCCATGAACTGGCAGCCGTCCTTGATGATGACATCGTCACCGATGTGAACATCGTCTTTGAACCAGACGTTGCTACCGATCGTGACGCGCTCACCGACAGTGAAGCGTCCGCCGATCTTCACCTGGACAACGGTGTTGTCAGGGTTGGTGTGGCGATATGTTTCAAGAACTGCAGTCATAATGGAATTCCCCCAAATGTTGCGTGTCGATTTGTTAAGGCGTAGATGGTCTACGATGTACATATTACCATAAACGTGATGAAAAGTCAATACTAACGCGTGCGTTTAACAGGGGTACCGCGTGTCGTCAGTTGGCGTGTAATAAGGAATACTGCGAAGATTCCGTTGATCAAGAAAAGTGTTATCGGGTAGAGCGCGGTATTGAGGGTAAACGTATTTAACGCAAATAACGCTAAAAAGAATTTTGTCCCATTTAGTGCAAAAGTAATTGCAGTTTCTTCGTGAGCATTCTTAAGGGATTTACGAAACGTCGGAATCATTCCAACGATGAAAATCGTACATGCAAGTATAACAGTGAAGATATCGTTACTATCTTGACCCCAAAGAACAAGTACAACCATTGCGACTGCGAGACACATCCAATCAAGCCGTGTGATCTTTTTTTCACCATACTTGAACGCAGATAAGAAGATAGCAAAGTCAGCAAAGGCAGCGACGCCTGTCACCCATGCTCCTGGTCCCGCACCGTGTGCTAGTTGTTGAATACAGATGACTGTATTAAGAGTTCCCCAGACCAACCAAGATATAGCATGAGGTTTAGTTTTTCTTTTGAAAATATCACGAAAGTATAAGCTGTAGCTGACAATGGCAATGAGAACGGAGATAAGACCGATTAAAGTGGTCATGCAGACGGTTCTTCTTTGGAGCGTGCTCTGCGAATCACGAGAAGTCGAATGATGACATAGGTTGTAGTGACAAACGCGGTGACAATAATAGTTGCGATCATTTGATAATACGTTACTGCTGTTTTGAAAACAGGAACGGCCGGGTTGGATGTTCCGGAGGTTATTTGCGGCGTTAATGTCGGACAGACCAATGTTTCGTCTACAGAAGCACTACTCGGGGCCACATAGGTGGTGCCTGTAGACACACAGCCGAGCGTCGTCGCTGGAGTGAGGGACAAACACAAGCTTGGCTGAAAAACACCATTATCTACTGGCTGGACCGACAGGTCGGCACACATCTTTACGTCGGCGTATTTCTTGACTGTTTCATATTCAGGATGAATGACATTAACGATAAATGGACTGATTAAGAGGTAGGTAATGAGACCAAAAAAAGCCATAGCAATTAAAAGCAAAGGCGTGAGTACCCTTGTGATCGCATGTTTCCGCTCATTTCCAGATACAAATATCCAGATATCTTCCATTGAAACCATATGCTTTATCCTAGCACGTCAAAGTGATTAAATAGTTCAACCCATTGATGAAGTTTCATCTGTGACGGTTTGATACCCTCAGGGAGGCCTATTTCTTGACGGGGCATCTGGGCAAATATCTTTGGATCCGAAAATGAACCTTCGATGAACTTACGATACTTGGCCATCTTCTTCAAAGGTATAAATGGCTCATCGCGACGTTTGATTTCAATGAGTGCAGTATCGACATTCGGGTGAGGGAAATAATCGGTTCGTTTAAGCGGGCGTCGAATGCGTACACCAAAGGTTGGACCAATCATCATACCCAATGCACCAGTAAAGCGATCTGAGTTTGGGAGCAATTTATTCGCGAACTGCTTTTGAACAATTAAATAAGCGACAACAGGAGGGTGGGGGTCTTCGGTAATTTTATGAACAATTGGTGAACTGAGGTGAAAGGGGATATTGGCAAAAATCTTATACGGCTTTGCAGGTAGCTGCATCTCAAGAAAGTCAGCTTCAGTTACAAAGACATTTGGATAGCGTTCCATATTTTCGCGGAGCTTTTCGGCCATGCGTGGCTCAAACTCAATCGCCTCAACACGTTTTGCCCGCGTTGAGAGGACTGCAGTGATGGCACCGCTCCCAGCTCCAATATCATAGACAACATCGTTTGGTTTAATCGACGTGTGGCCTATAAGCTCTTTAATAAACTCCGGACTTCGAAGGAAATACTGTGAATAATGTGAAAGGCGTTTCATCTCTGTAGATAAGTATACCGAAAAAGGGAATAAATAGCCCTAAATGTTACTCAGTCGTTTTCGCAATCAACTTTTCTGCATCGAGCATACGCTTGAGGCGCATCACCCCATTTCGAGCTGTGACCATAGAAAGTGTTCGTCCTAACTCATATTGAACAGCAACTGTTCGCCATGTGACATGCTCATCAGTAAAATAATAGGCTTTAATAAGCTTCCGTTCGCGGACGCCGATTGTTTCGAGTAGGGCATTCAGGTGATCGTGATCAAGTGTGACTAATCCCAGTTTGCTAGCGAGTCGCTCTTCCTTGGTTTGTTTTTCTGGTGGCGTCGCGAACTCACCGTGACCGTATTTACGTGCCATTAAGAGAAGTTCGGTACGATTACGTGCACCTGTTTTCCTAAAACCTTCAGCTATGTCGTAATGAAGTCGAGAAACATCAACACCAGTCCGTTCTACTAGTTCATCGTCAGTTAAGTCGAGATTCTGATAAATATATAACCTATCAGTATTAAACGCGTCAGCCATCGGTTTGATCGGCTCAGGGATATTGAATTCATAGCCATGTTCATAGAGATAAAGCGCTAACTGTCGTCGCTTATCGAGGCCGACACGCTCAAGCATACGACTCACCGCACCGCCGACAGCATCTTTCGATAGACCCGTCACATTCATAATCGCTTCCGTATCCTCTAGTAGTAGATGAGGAATGATTTCTCGCTGGAACAACGTAAATACCTTTAAATAATCTGGCGCTTCGTCAACTCTCGGAACCAGGTTATTAAGTCGAGCCATAATAGCCATTTCTGTACGACTTCGCGCTTTCATTTTCTTTTTTAATAACGTGGTCATGTCATTAATTGCCTGGAATGATGTGTTGAGTTTTTCGCTGATATCCTCATAACTATAATGTGTCAAAGAAATAACATCGAGTTGTTTATCGGTAAATATAACTCCTTCAGGAAGCGTAGGAACATCAAAAACAATCCCTGCATCGATACAGGCAAGTGCCAATGTCGCCCGGTTCGGGATACTGAACTGATTCTGGACCGTGCGCATTTTCTTATAAAATGTCGAGATATCCATTCCGGTTTTTTTTTCGACACCAACATTCGGAAGATTAATATACTGTAACCAATCGACATGCGATAACAACACCTCAGCCTGAGTAGGTTCATTATCTTGATACTGCTTAGCCTTCCGTTCCTCAAGTGAGTCAACTCTCTCGAGTGTTGACATAAACTGGTAGAGCGCCGCCGTTGGCTTTTTTCTATCTCCGATAAACGCATCGCCATTAGTCCAAGGGAACTCTTTTTGAAAGGCTTGATCAATCAGAAGCGCAGCATATTCTGTGAAAATAGTTGTCGTAGAGCGAAGATTGTATGTCATCGCCGCCTCAAGGAGCACCGATTCACCAACACTCATCAATTGGTCAAAGTTATCAAACGAGACCGCACGGTACGGATAGGCGAGGGCTGCAATCATGCCTTTATTCATTGTGACAATATCATCAGCTTTGTCCAAATCTCCACGACGAAGTGCAAACACCGCTTCTTTTTGTTGCGCACGAGAAGGTGTCTCCTCTTTACTTATTTGTCTTTGGAATCGAATCAGCAGCGCATCGAGTGGATCTTCTTTTGTGACAAAATTGACACGATCAAGATACTTACTCGGCTTATTGTCATCATCGCTCGACGACTCATATTCTGAAGGTGTCACAGGCATATCATTATCATAATATTCCTTAAAGAACTTGTGCAAGCATAACTAGTTTTTACTATGAAAAGAGCTTACGTAAACGCTACACTTCAATTTCGAGAAGCATAGGCAAATGATCAGAAATCTCATTCTGAGGAACAATAAAACTCTGACATTTAATTTTATCGTTAATAAATACATAGTCTGAATAGAGCATTTTTACAGGAAAACGATCCCAGGCAAGACGGTTCCGCGTGGTCTCAATAGCGAAGTCTTTGATAAGATTTCGATACCCGTGTAGCGCAAACACCTCAATACTCTCTGTCTCAGGGAAGATATTAAAGTCACCGCCAATTACCACTGGTTCTTTTTTATCTTTGAAAAAATTGATGATTTCACTAGATTGCTCTAACCTTACCGGGCTATCAAGTTTGTTCTTTGGATGTGCGGTTCCGTGAACATTGCAGACATAGGTAGGCACTCCATTTATCTTCACTTTTGCATATATAGCGAGGCCGCGATCCATCTCACTTGCCATAAGCGTTCCTGATGTCAACACATCAATATCTTTTTTGATAAACATCGATTGTGGAAAATTATCTTTATCAGAAAGATATTTGTAATCGCACACTTCTTTATACCCAGACAATACGTCTGCGCAATGATGTTTCATTTCATCAGTGGCTTCCTGGAAACAAAAGATATCAGTATCACGAGCTTGCTCTTCAAGATAGGGTAACAACCCCTCCTGCATACTATCACCCCAGACATTTAAGAATACGATCTTCATCGTTATAGTATATCAAACGCGCAGAGAAACACTTCCCAAGCAAAGAGAGACACTTTCATGTCTCTCTTCTGGGAAGATTTGCACCAACAGATGTGACCTACGAACTAAATAACTGAGCTGTAACTGAACTATTGAACTTGATCGGTCACACATAATGATTATGTGCTGTATCACTTGATCTTCCTACTCAATATTTTACCAACTCGAATTTGGCTCGTCAACACTTTTTTTGGATATTTTTTGGTGAATCTAGATGAGTGTATTTGCAAAGATTTGCATTGCAAGAGCTGCTTTAGCGACGAAGCTCAGTACTATATACGCTCTTTCGCCTCGGAGGTAGTTCTTCCATTTTCCTTTTGCGCTGTACTGTTTGTACTGTACGTAAGCAAAGGTATTAAAGAGCACGAATATTGACACGATAATACCGTAGACAAAGGCTGGTGGAGTGGCGCTTGACGGTGAGTTTGGCGAAAGGACACTAATCAGAACGATGATCCATGGAACTATTCCAGCGATACATCCGAAGATGAAGGGGAGCCAGTCGCCATTGCCTGGTTTTGCGTAACGTTCCTGAAGCCAGCCGAAAAGGATCATCGAAGCATTCACACCGACGATACCAATAAGCGCACCGTAGTTACTAATCCCAGTGATTTGTGCGATCAATAGAATCATCAATGATGAGCTGACCGAATATTCGATCCATCGAAAGATATTTATATTTTCACTTAAACCCTTGATATAGCGAGGGAATACTCGTCCTGAAGCAACGAGAAAGTGAAAGAATGACGACAGTCCAAGGAACAATGCGACGGCGTACCCTGTACGGATATTAAAGAGTGTAATCGGGTCAGTAAATATGCTTCCGGGAGGACCCGCAAGATACGATGCTGTGACCGGTAGCGAGAAATCATTAGATAGTAGTAGTACGACACCTGCGAGGATGAGGTGAAAACATCCTGCAATTATATTGAATCTGCGCAGTGAGCTTGCGGTACTTTTAGGTATATTCATACCATTACTATACCAGAATTATTGATGCGACCAGTGCTGAATTTCGGGCATATCGACACCGTTCTTATTTATATAATTCGTGTGTTCAATCAGCTTCTTGTCCATCAGCTCCTTGAGGTTTTGAGCAGCTTCGCTCGTCAATCCAGCATACTCAATGGCATCAATCACCAAGTGGAATCGGTCCATGTCGTTACGGACCGTCATATCAAACGCCGTTGTAATCGAGCCTTCCTCTTTATAGCCACGAACGTGAATATTACGATTGTGTCGCCGATAGGTAAGGCGGTGAATCAACCAAGGGTACCCATGGAACGCAAACAGTATTTCTTTGTCTTTCGTAAATAACTCGTCATATTCTGGATCACTCATACCGTGAGGGTGTTCGGTATTTGGCTCAAGTCGCATGAGGTCAACGACATTCACGACGCGAACTTTCAAATCAGGCAAGTACTCTTTCAGGATCGAAGCAGCTGCAATAATCTCGAGTGTCGGCACATCCCCAGCACAGACCATGACGATATCAGGATCAGTGACACCTTCAGTACCCGCCCAGTCCCATACACCAATGCCACGAGAACAGTGTGCGACCGCATCTTCCATGTTCAACCATTGAGGGCTACCGTGTTTACCGGTAATCGTCAGGTTTATGTAATTACGGCTACGTAAACAGTGGTCCATAACCGAGAGAAGTGTATTTGCATCCGGAGGTAAGTAGATTCGAATAATTTCTGACTTTTTATTAACCAGGTGATCAATAAAGCCAGGATCTTGATGAGTAAACCCGTTGTGGTCTTGTCGCCACACGTGTGATGTGAGTAGGTAATTGAGCGAAGCAATGTCATTGCGCCACGGGAGTTCACTCGCCATCTTGATCCACTTTGCGTGCTGAGTTACCATCGAGTCAACAATACGAATGAACGCCTCATAGCTATGGAGTAAGCCGTGACGTCCAGTCAATAGGTAGCCTTCAAGCCAACCCTCAGCCTGGTGTTCACTCAGCATTGAGTCCAAAACTGCACCGCGATTTGAGAGGAACTCGTCAGAAGGTTTGACGCGTGCATTCCACTGCCTGTTTGTTGCCTCTAAAACCGCTTCAAGACGATTGGATACCAATTCATCAGGACCAAATATTCTGAAATTATTATATTTACTATTGAGTGCAATAATATCTCGGAAATAGGGACCGGCCGCAAAGACATTTCCCATTTTTGACATATAGCCACGAGCGACTGCGACTTCATACTCACGAAAATCCGGGACATGAAGCTCCTGGAGCATATCACCACCATTTGTATGTGGGTTTGAACCCATACGGTGCTTACCAACTGGAGCAAGTTCGGCAAGTTCAGGTAATAAACGTCCGTTACTATCGAAGAGTTCTTCTGGTCGATAACTCTTGAGCCATGCCTCGAGCTGTTCGACACTGCCCGGGTGAGCTTCGTCGACCGCCATAGGAACTTGGTGTGCTCTAAAGTTATTTTCAATCTTTTTGCCATCAATTTCTTTAGGTCCTGTCCATCCTTTCGGAGAAGCGAGGATGATCATCGGCCAGCGGGGACGCGTCGTATCGTTATTATCACGTGCATTCGTCTGAATTCGCTTAATCTCGGCAGTCACTTCATCGAGTTTTGTAGCCATCAGTTGGTGCATATCCATCGGATCGTCACCTTCAACAAAATAAGGATTCCAGCCATAGCCATGGAATAACTGCTCAAGCTCTTCACGTTCAATACGAGCCAAAATTGTTGGGTTACTAATCTTGTAGCCGTTCAAATGGAGGATAGGGAGCACGGCACCATCAGATTGGGCATTTAAGAATTTATTTGAGTGCCACGCGGTCGCCAGCGGGCCGGTCTCTGCCTCGCCGTCGCCAACCACACAGGCGACGATCAAGTCGGGGTTATCAAAGGCGGCACCGAACGCATGACTCAGAGAATACCCCAGTTCACCACCTTCGTGAATTGATCCAGGTACTTGTGGCGAAACGTGGCTCGACAACCCGCCAGGGAATGATGACATTTTAAAGAGGTTGCGAAGACCATTCTCATCTTGAGTCACTTCAGGATAATACTCACTGAATGTCCCTTCGAGGTAGACATTTCCAACAATCGCTGGTCCACCATGTCCTGGTCCTGAAATATAGAGCATGTTTAGATTATCTTTTTTAATCACTCGGTTGAGGTGTGTATAAATAAAGTTTTGGCCTGGTGAGGTTCCCCAGTGTCCGAGAAGTAATTTCTTAACATGTTCAATTTTAAGCGGCTCTTTAAGAAGCGGATTATCACATAAATAGATCTGTCCAACGGTCACATAGTTGGTTGCGCGCCAATAGGCGTCAATGTTCTTGAGCATCTCTTCTGAGAGTGGGGTATCGCTCGGACTCATATTGTTTCCTCCTGATGGATATGCTGATAGGCAATCCTGGCTATAACGTTACTTTCATTGGTACTAAACACGTGCACACCCGTCCCACTTCCATCGACAGAAATCGTCAGTTCGTGTCGATCATTTTTTTCATCATCAATCTGAATACCCAAATATTCCAACCCGTCGCATATGCGTTTTCGAAGTACCGACGACTGTTCACCAATACCACCTGAGAATACGAGACTATCGACACCACCTAAACTCGCACTCAAAGCTCCGATGGCTTTTTTGACATCATAACAAAATAGTTCAACAGCCTCAGCTGATTCTGGGCGAATAGACGCTTCATCAATTAATGTGTGCATATCAGCCGACGAACCAGACACTCCGAGTAAGCCAGATTCATAATTAACCATGTGGTTATACTGTTCGATAGTCATGTCGTACTTTTTATGTAAGTACCATACAAGCCCCGTATCAACATCGCCGGACCTCGTACTCATCACCACACCCGAGGCAGGCGTGAGACCCATCGTCGTGTCGATTGGTTTCATATCTTTCGTTGCAGTCAGACTCGCACCGCTTCCAAGATGGGCAAAGATAATGCGTCCATGAGCCACCACGTCACCAAACTCGTGTTTTACGGCTGACAGTAAGTACTCGTATGAAAGCCCGTGAAACCCATAGCGACGGAGTCCGTCAGATTGATACTGACGAGGAATCGGAAGGAGTTGAGCAATTCGAGGTAAGTCATTATAAAAAGTCGTGTCATAGCAGGCGACATGTCGCACATCGGGAAAACGCGTCATCACTACTTCAAGCGCTTTCAGAAACGGCACGGTATGTTCAGGGTCGAGTTTATTATCAGCTTGAAGTCGTTGAATAAAGGAATCATCAATATCTTGTGGGCCACTTTGGCCTTGGCCACCGTATACAACCCTATAGCCGACCGCCGAAAGAGTCGACGTGTCGATTTTTGTATTCAATTCATCAATAAGTGATTCGATAGTCTGCTGGTGATCGCCACCGCTTGTTGAAACGGTCGCGAGCGGAGTAATTTCAAAAGATTCATCAATGGATACAACCGCGAGTTTGATACTCGAGGACCCCACGTTAACCGTCAATATGTTAGTGCTTATTCCCACCGATTCATAATAACAGAGTGGGGCAGATAGATACACTGATCTGCCCCAGATAATAAGCAGCTGTCTATCGATTGTTGCTATAATGAAATCATTACACGAAAGGGCGTACTGTGTCTAAAGGAACCAACCACAAAAAAGCGGTGAAAAAACCAAAAAAGTCTAAGGTCATTACCGCTGTTTAACAGCGAAGTAGAAGTAAACCCAGAAGATTCATGGTCCATAAAGTGTCGTGAATCTTATTTAATACTGATGTATTTAGGAATTAAAATAGCCCTACTCGGGCAAAACCGGTAGGGCTTTTTGGCTTACTTCAAGGGTATAACACCGCGCTTGAAGTAAGTGGGTTGGGGTGCACCGGTAGAAAACCGATGCACCCCAACAACACTATGTGATACTCGTGCGTTAGCTCTTCTTGCGAGAACGCGACTTGCCGGCCTTTAGACCAGCGTCGAGCAGCTCACCAGGTGTGAACCTGCGACCAAGCAGGCCTTCTAGGGCCGAGATGTCGACACCGAAACGCTCAGCAATGTCAGTTGCCGAAACGCCACTTTCGGTTGCCTCCGCCAGTGCCTGTTCAAGCGTTGCACGATCGAGCGACGAATCCACTTCAGCCACCACAGGGGCGGCTGATTCTTGTGCTTCGACGAATGTCGAAGGTGCGGTTGCTGTCGGCTCGACAGGAGATGCCGGTTCGACAATCGGCTGCACAACGGCTACCGACGCAGACACAGGCATCTCGCTGGTGGGCGAGGGACTGGTCACTGTCGAAACAGGTGTCGGCGACTCGACGGCGACGGAAGTCGCAGCCGGAACATCAGACACCTTGCCGCCGTTTCGGATAGCAGCGAGAGTCGCCCCGAGCGCTCCACCTATGGTGGAATCGAGGAGACCTTCGCTCCGAACATCGATCTTCGCCAACAAATCGGGTAGGTTACCGAGTACTCTGGAGACCAAGTCTCCGTTGTCACCGTTTGCCCCACCCATGTCGACGAATCGTGCATTCTTGCCGACTTCTGCCATCACCTGTCCGACGTTCGTCGAAATGGTGATACGAGCATGAGCCTCGACTTCTGCCAGCGCCACCGTAAGGTTAGCGCCGCCTTCTGCCGCCAGTGCCTGAGCCATCAGGAGCTGAGCATTCGCCTCGGCTTCACCGAGAGCCTGCTTTGCGGCAGCCTCCGCTTCACCTTGCGCCCGAGCCACTTCAGCTGCAGCCAGACCCGTCTCACGGGTCTGGTGTGCACGTGCTTCAGTGGTGCGGTTGATCGCGTCGGCTTCACCTTGCGCCCGAATAGTCGCGGCGTCGGCGTCGGCTTGCGCCGTCCGCCTCGTCACTTCCGCAGACGCGTCAGCTTCAATCTCTAGCTTCCTCTGAGCAGTCTCCGCTTCAGTCACCTCGACATCACGTCGGGCAGTTGCTGCAGCTTGACGCTGCTGCTCCTTGATGACAGCTACGGCACCCTCTCGGGTTGCGAGCTCCTGATTACGAAGCTCTGTTTGGAGTTGGCCAGCGATGTTCGCATCGGCTTGGGCTAGATCTGTCTCCGCTCTCACGGCTGCTTCTCGCAGAGTGACTTCACGAGCCTGTTCGACGACCGCCAGGTCGCGCTTTTGTTCCGCAGCCTTGGAGGCGTTGTCAGCCTCGGCAGCGCGGATTGCGATGCTTTGGTCGGCGTCAGCCTTGAGGTTGGCAGCAGTTGTGCGCTTCTCCTCACGATCCTTCGCCGACAGGTGGTCGTAGTACTCGTTGGGATCGGTGATCTTACCGATATTGAGCGAGACTAGCTTGAAGCCCAGGTCAGCCATGCTATCCCGGACACCAGTGTTGACCTTCTCGGCGAAACCGGCCTTATCACGGACCAGGTCTTCCGGGGTGAGCGTCGCAATGACAGCACGCACTTCTCCCTCCAGCGTCTGCTGAAGAGAGTCTGCGATCTTACCCTCGTAGTTGGTAAAACCGAGGATGGCATTGCGAAGCGACTCATTGAGATTGCCGTTCTCGTCTTTCGACGTGTCGGCACGTAGCTGTGCAGTCCACTCAACGATCACGTTGACCATAGTGGTTGTCTGCGTCGCTTCGTTGGTCGACGTCACCGTCATCAGACCAAGATCAAAGAACTCGGCCTTACGGAATGGTGGTACGAAAGCACCACCACCCACTCGAATAAGTGGGTCGCCCTTGCCGCCGGTGATCACGATCGCCTGGTTGGCGTCCGCAATCTTGTAGCGTGCACGAACATAGACCATGGTGACAATTGCCACGATGACCACGATAGGAATAGCCATGATCCAACCGATGCTGGAAAGAAAGCTGAAGAAATCGTTCAAGGGTCTAGCCTTTCATTTGGAGGAACTAACTGCGGACGCAGATAGTCACATAGTGCTGAATTGTGAGGTTCGCTGCGTCCCACCTACAGTAGTATTATTTTAGACTATAATTGTGAAAAAGTCAAGCAACTCTACACTGGTCAGCATACAACACACCACATATTGAAAAATATGCAATTTAAGTGCATAATAATTGAGCAATTGCACCCCGAGATGGAAGGATGGATGCAATGACAATCGGATGGGTACTAGGAGTCATCGGCGCGATTATCGTGCTGTGGATTATCTGGGGAATCGTAAACCACACCGTCATCAAGCCGAGACGTCGCAGACTGCGACATGAGGCATGGCAGTTACAAGAGCGCACCGAGTGGCTCGACAAGTTCGCGACACTGAACACGGACGAGAAACTCGCCTGGATGCACAAACCAGACGAGCGCTGGGCGAATGCTGAGACCGCCGCCGCGGTTGAAGCAATTAATGAGGCTGAGGTCCGAGAAGAGGCCCGAATCCTTGCCGAACGCACAGGTGAAGCGACGCAGTTCTACGCCAAACTACGTCTACTCACCGACGTTCGAGAGCGCTGGGCACTGCTCAAGGATGCACCGGAAGGTCCGGAATACGTCGATGACGGTGAGACAAGCCTGAACGACTACTGGAAAATGGGGATGAAGCAGTATGCCAAGCTCCTCCTTGATGAGGTCCGCAGCGGTAACGCTGCAAGCTTCTTCGAGCTTTCTGATCTGGTCTTTGCTGACCAGTACGACGATAACAGCTACCGGTACATTGTCGGGAAGAAGTTCAACGTTCCAAAAGACTGGGACGAGCTAGTAACGACGTTCTTCAAGAATCCATCGGTCAAGCAGTTCTGTAACCAGCGGGACTACGCTCCGAACGAGATTCTGCTGGTAGCCACTGAGGCTCTCCGCACCCACTCGTTTATCGCAGCCAAGCATGTACTGGCATACAGCATGGTTTCCGACGAGCACAACTCGGGTTACGGCTCGAGTCGACACTCGCAGAGGTACTGGCCGTACCGCGATGCGATCGGCGAGCTTCTACTCACCGAGTTGGCAGCGATGGTGGATAGCGTGCACGTAACGCGTGGACTGTTCCAGCACGAAGTGGCAACAACCGTCGTCGAGTAATCCTCGATCATTAGAGAGGGTGACCGAGAGCTAACACTCTCGGTCACCCTCCAACAACACCTTCGGGTGTTATTTTTATACCAAATGAGACCCAATTGGGTCTCATTTCTATAATAATTTTGGCTGAGTGTCTGGGTCTAGAACCTACTCTCTGACAATACTCTTCTTATACTCATCAGCCAGCGTATAGATCGATATATCTTCAAGTTTCATATACACTAATTACATGAATGTCAAAAAGATAATCATATTTCATGGAACCGATGGTAATCCGCAAGCATGCTGGTATCCTTGGTTGCGCAACAAACTTGAGGCTCGAGGCTACCAGGTTTCAGTTCCTTATTTTCCAGAGATGAACAAAGAGCCGATCGATACATTTATCAAAAAGGTCCTAACCGCCCATACAATCGATGGGGAAACGGTACTTATAGGCCATTCCGGTGGTGCTGCGCTGGTTCTTAGTGTATTAGAGCATATTCAGGTGCAAGTACCCCAAGCTATGCTAGTGGCCGGCTACTCAACTCGGCCAAATGAGAGTGAAGAACCCGTCTTGCAACCTACCTACGACTGGAGAAAGATGCGCAACAATGTCCGTGATATATATATAATAAATTCAGTTAATGACCCTTATGGATGCGATGAAAAACAAGGTCGAGTACTCTTTGATAATTTAGGTGGAACGCAAATCGTTTGTGACGAAGGTCATTTTGGTGATTTTGATCAACACTACCCGACCTTTGATCTGCTTGAAAAATTAATCAATTAGGATATGGGCCGGGATGTGAGTATTCATCTTAATCACTAATCCAGGACAGAGTAAACGTATTACCTTGCGGTACATAAAAGCAATTGAGACCCATACGGGTCTCAATTCTATGTGTCGCATCTGGCTGAGAGGGAGGGATTCGAACCCCCGAATGCTATTTAGTTACGCGAAATCCTACTAATGTACTCGTCAATGTGGGTGAATACCCGAGGGTCAATCGATACAGCCCAGCATAGGCAGCGTCATCCATATATCCACCTCTTATAAAACCTCTTAAAGAAAGATCATCGCTATTAGACTGGATATGTCCAATGCCGTTCGTAGGAGAAGTTAGTGTTGCTGCTATTGCATTCGCATATGCTGGATTAGGATTTGGGGATACAGTACCTAGATTTGGTAAAGAGTTCCATTGGCGCCAGTTGTTGCCTGAGCCTCCAGGTTGTCCACCAGTGGTTTGACCACTTGTCCATTCCCACACATTTCCTATCAGATCCCATATAACATTGCCATTACTGAGAGTGAGCGTCCGCCGCTGAGTTCCACTTACATTACCAGTATTTGCATAGCCATTAGCATCGCTTACGTCTGCAACAATTGCTGTCGTTGGACTATTGTCGTTGTGCCCTGAGTATATATATCCGCTTCCTACTATTCCGCTCGACCAGTTGCTACTCACATTAAAGATATTCTGTGTAATGGTTAGCCATTCTGCTTCGGTAATCAAGTGACACCCGCTACACGCGGCTGACGACGCCGTCGTTACGTCTGATTGCGTCACAGACACCCATGGCGTTCCCGTTGCTTGGCTCGTGGCAATGCCACCCACGTTCTTTGCTTCATATTTCATTACACAAAAAGCTTGAGTGCCATACAGACTCGAGCCAGGAACGACAATATAATTCGTTGGGCATGACGAGCCGTTATCAAGTGTCGTAGGCGATACTCCAGTATGCCCTGGGCACGGTCCGAGTACTATCGAACCATTATTTGCAATATGTGCACTCACACTGTTAATTGTTGCAGTTACACAATAATTATTCGGTGAAACAGCCGTATTAAGTATGTACTGATAGGTTGTTGCGTCATTCGTGACCCCAGCGGCACCAAGTGTTGATGGAAATTGGTCATTATTTAGTTGTGTATAAGCAATAATTTTTCGACTTGCCTGCGCGACACCAGTAGTGACTGCTGCTCTATTCGCTTTATTCTGAATACCAGTAAACGAAACTATTGTAATAGCGGCAAGTATACCAATGACAACAATGACAATAAGCAACTCAACGATCGTAAATCCTCTTTGCTTATTGACTTTCATACTTATTGTTGCCCCTTTGTTCCCATGATAGCAAAAAAAGACGATTACTCGTCATTTTAAACATAATAATCTTGGCTGGGATGGAGGGATTCGAACATACCCGTACAGATGATCTAAACCCATCTTCGAATTGATTGTCTGTATTGGGTGTATGATTTCCCGAAAGCTACTTCAAGCTTTTTCTCTTCATATGGAATGACGATAAAGTTTAGAACAAGAAAATAAACGACTGGGCCGATGAACGCGGCTAGCGAACCTACTAAAGTCGCCACCCCAACTATGAGAGTAAGTTCAGCGAGATAAAGTGGGTTGCGGCTTACGGAAAAGAATTTACTTGTAATTAGTTGCTCTGATGTTTTAACGACGTCCGTCGAGCCTCCGCGGCGTATCATAAATACCAGTATAGCAACACTACACCCTATTCCTCCGATAATTAGCATGGCACCCAAAATGGAATTGACGGCTGCTGGAAAAACTTGAGGTCCAGGAATCAACTTACCTAGAAGTAGCGCACCCATGATGGTACTCAAAAGTGTTAGATCAGGTAGTGCATTTATTAACTTATCTTTCATAGCTTTCTCGTAGTATACCAGTTTCACGACACCCAGATGAGCACGTAATCATACCATGCAAGATACACCCCAATTAGGATCAATACATCTTATTAGGGTAAGCCAATACTGACATCACCTTCGATAAGTATATTTTTAATTCTTTAATCATACCAAAAACAAATAGACTCCACGAATGAAGTCTATTTATATAAATAATCTTGGCTGGGGAGATGGTTCTGGAATAGAACTTTTGACGAAGAGATAAAACAAGAAAGATTTTGCGTCTACTACTCAAGAAATTCGTGAATTATTAGATAAGACCACTTCCGATGTGTTACTTACGAGCTGAACCTATGTATCATATAGTATACTGCCCTTAGCAGTGACCCCTCATTTCTCAGAAGCTAACATAATTCAACCTTACCTAGCGCTGATACTCTTCTATTACATCGACGCTGCCACCATAGGGAATATTCGGACTCTTTTTTGCAATCTCAACTGCAGCATCAAGCGACTCAGCTTCAACCATAGATGCGCCTCGAAAGTTGCCACTATAATCGGCTATTCCATCAGAAGAAACAACTTTCCCCGTAGAGCCTTTAAGACCGTATTGTTCGTGAAGATTAGTACTCCAGATACGCCATGCCTGGCGATTCTCCTGAACTCTGTCAGATGGTATTGGGTCTGGGCCCGATCGGTATATAAAGATATATGATCTCATATAATGATTATAGCATAGGATTCTTGGCTGGGATGGAGGGATTCGAACCCCCGAATGCTGGTACCAGAAACCAGTGCCTTACCACTTGGCGACATCCCAAAGCTCACATTATTTTACCACAGCTAAGGGGTTAACGTATCGACATTCTCGACGACGGATTTTTTGACGTCGGCTGTTTCAAGCTGACGATTCGCCAAGAACAAGAAGGGAATCGCAAAGAGTTGGATGATTCCAGCCACCGCATACGAGGTTGCATAACCGTGTATATCAGCGACCTTACCGAGCCCTGGTTGGCTCACCACGCCGCCACTTGAACCAAGTAGTGAATCGAACGACAAGACGGTCGCACGTTGTTTACTGGGGATGAGGTCATTCAGATATGCTTGGCGGACCGGCATCACCGAAGCACCGATAAGCCCCCAGAGCACGACCATTAAAATAACGAGATAGAAGTTCGGCATGAAGTAGAGTGCGATTAATATAAAGGCGCTGAGTGTTGTGCCGATGAGTAAAATTGATGTCCTCTTTTTAAACAGACGACGAATAGTCGGAACTAATAGGCCGCCAACGATCTGCGCACCGGCTACAACTGCCGCAGCGAGTCCAGCGATCCAATAGGCCTTTTCATCGCCATAAAGATTCAGAAGATATGGCTGAAGCGCATAGAATACATATATACTGACGCCCGAAATAAACGGCGCAGCGATCATCACCCAACGAACAGCTGGTTTTCCGAAACCATACTTCACCGATGTGACCAAGATACCTTTAATAGCTTTTGAATATTTCACACCTTTTTCAGGTGAGAAGCCGAGGTCTTTCATAAAAAGGAATGCGACAATAAAGGTCACGACGAGAAGCCCAGCTCGAACAATATAGGGGACACCGAGGTTGCTAAACTGAGCAATCAACCCACCACCAACCGAACCGAGCAACATCGCGATGCCACCAACAACTTGGGCTTTACCGAAAACAGTATCGAGTTGGCCTTTATATTTGGTAAATTTGAGTGCATCCACAAGCCAGGCGTCGGTTGCGCCTGAAAAAAATGTAAACCCAAGCCCTAAAAAGAGTGAAACTACCGCCCAGAGCGCAAATGGTGCATGGGTCCAAGCGAGAACGAGATACAGGAACGTCGTGATAGCCAGCGTCAACGTACCGAGCAAGTACGACAGACGACGACCTTTTGCATCCGCAACGACCCCTGTTGGAATTTCAAATAGGACCATTCCGACAGTAAAAAATGCGTTGGCCGCAAAGGCCTCAACGATGCTTAATCCTGCGTCGAGTAAGAACAATGTGTTGATACCCCAAATGAGTGAGGCGGCCAATGTATTGAAGAGATTAAGCGTTAAATACGTACGAATTATCGTTTTAGAGGTCGACATAGCACCAGTATAGCGCAGACCTTGGTATAATGGACTGATGCGTAAAAAAGATCTCCCCACCGTTACTGTGACTCTCGACAAAATTGTTGGAGGTGGTCAGGCAATGGGGACCATGGAAGATGGTAGAAAACTCTTTGTTTGGGGTGGCTTGCCTAGCGAAACCGTCGAAGTACAACTCACTAAAAAGAAATCGAAACTTGCTGAGGGCTACGTCACCTCTGTAACCAAAGCCAGCAAAGAACGTGTGGAACCACGCGACGAAGAAAGTTACATTTCCACCAGTCCATGGCAAATTATGTCGCTCGAAAGTGAACAAATCTATAAAGCAGCACTTATTAAAGAAGCCTTCGCTCTCCACGACATTACGTTACCAAACGATGTCACACTATTTACTGACGGCAAAGACTATGAATATCGCAACAAGGTTGAGTTTAGCTGGTGGGTTGATGCCGAAACGCGTTATCTCGACCTCGCTTTCTTCCGCCGTGGCACCCATGGCAAGATTCCTATTCAGGATACGTCACTTGCACACCCAGCCATCAACGAAGCTGGTCAAGCCATTCGCGATCTTTTGATCAAAAAAGGTATCAGCGGCTTCGACCTGAAGACACTGTTGGTCCGTTGTGACGCAAACGGAAATGTTGTTGCACAACTATATGTAAAGACCGAAGAATTCCGTCGTCCCTCAGATCAAGATCTTGAAGCATTGCCGATTAAAGGCTTTGAACTCATCTTTAGTAATCCAAAAAGTCCTGCCAGCGTCATTACGAAGCGACTATTTAGCTGGGGAGAGACGACCTTATCTGACACGATTTTGAACGTACCATTTACCTACGCGACTGAAGGTTTCTTCCAGATCAACCTACCTGTCTACAGCCAAGCCCTCACTGACATGAAGGAATGGGTCACACCAGGGAAGCCTGTTATCGACTTATATAGTGGTGTCGGCACTATCGGTCTTACTATCGGTGGCGACAACGTTACGCTCGTCGAGCTCAACGAATCGGCGGTGCGTGAAATGAAAGAAAATATTACCTCACTCAAACGCGACGCTACCGCCAAAGCAATCCTTGCAGCCAGCGAAAAAGCACTCGAATATATTCACAGTACCGACCTTGTCATCGTTGACCCGCCGCGTGCTGGCCTCCACCAAGATGTCATCGTACAATTACTGGCTGAGCTGCCTGAGCGAATTATTTACTTATCATGCAACCCTGTCACACAAGCTCGTGACATCATGTTGCTCGCAGAGAAGTATGAGATTAAACATCACCAAGGCTACAACTTCTTCCCACGCACTCCACATATCGAACATCTCGTTATTTTAGATAAAAAATAAACCCACCGTTAGGTAAGTAGTCGAGGCGCGGCCCGGGTGAGCCCGAAGGCCCACCCAGACACGCACCTCTAGTGGGGATGCTTGCGCTCCTGTGCGCGTTCATAACTCTTGTGGACACAGTCCACGAAGGCTTTGAACACGCAACTAACAGCGACGATGATCAGAATCCACTCGATGAGTGAGACCCAGATGGCGCCATCACTGGCATCCGTGCGGTTGATTATCTTCGCGAAGTTCGCGTAGACATCACCCTTGAGCATGTCGATTGCAAGCGCAACAGCCATCACCGCTGCGAGTATCCCAATGATCGGAATCCGCAACTGGAGGCCATTATTCTTCACACCCCACACTGTTAATGCGACCAACGCAAAGATGGCAAGTACCGCCACCAGCATGATCACCTCAATCAACGCCGTATCCATTGCTCCTCCTCAGGGGTGTTTGGGGTCGTTATATCTATATTATAGCATAATTACATAAATAATTCAATCATGCTGGACAAAAGATCGAGCTTGTGCTACAATAAACCCATTGCATCCGAATGGATACCGTCTCTATCTCATCTGAATAGATATCAAAAGGTTCTCGCTGTTCGTCTGCAGCGCAATCACATCTATTTATAATGCCCCGAAAAGGGGAGACAGGACTTTAATGTCATTTCGAAACTCATCACCTTCTAACTCACGATCACGTACTAGTCGTCCAGGCCAGGGAAACAACCGTTCATTCGGTCCTCCTCGACATGCCCAACGAAGTGGTGGCAACCGTCGTGGTGCTTACATTCACCCAAGCAAGTTTATCAACAAAGCCGTTGCTGCAGCTGAAGAAGTTGTCTACGAAGCGAAGCACAAGTTTACTGACTTTGCTTTGAGCGAAGCACTCCAACAGAACATCCGCGACAAGGGCTATACTATCCCAAGCGCGATCCAAGACCAAGCGATTCCATTTATCCTTGATGGAAAAGATGTTATCGGACTTGCGAACACTGGTACTGGTAAGACAGCTGCCTTTGCTTTGCCTATTATTCAAAACCTCGACCGTAACGCGCAGACCCCTGCAGTTCTGATCATGGCGCCAACTCGTGAACTTGCTCAGCAAATTGACGAACAGTTCCGCCAATACGGTAAGGGCCTCGGCTTTTACTCTGCAATTTGTGTCGGTGGTATGAACATCGACCGTCAAATCCGTGACCTTCGACGTAAACCGCACGTCATTATTGGTACTCCAGGACGCCTGAAGGACCTTATGAAGCGTAACGAACTCAAACTTGACCACATCTCAGTTGTCGTCCTCGACGAAGCTGACCGTATGATGGACATGGGATTTGTCGATGACATGAAACTTATCCTTGGTTTGACTCCAAAGTCTCGTCAAACACTATTCTTTAGTGCGACGATTACGCCAAGTATTCAAATCTTGGTTCAACAATTCCTCCGTGACCCTGAAACTGTCTCTGTCCGTACTGCTGAAACAAGCGAACACGTCGAACAAGACATCATCGAGTCTCCAACCAAAGAAGCGAAACTTGAGATTCTGACTGAAATGCTTAAAGCAAGTGACTTTGAAAAAGTCCTCGTCTTTGGTGAAACAAAGTTTGGTGTCCAACGCTTAAGTGACCACCTCGAACGCGAAGGCTTTACGTCTGCAGCAATCCACGGTAACAAGTCACAATCACAGCGCCAACGTGCTCTAAAGGCTTTCAAAGACAACAAGGTAAAGATCTTGGTTGCAACTGACGTTGCTGCTCGTGGTTTGGACATTCCAAACGTGAGCCACGTCATCAACTTCGACCAACCTGCGTCATACGAAGACTACATTCACCGTATCGGCCGTACCGGTCGTGGTGGTGCAAGCGGTAAAGCATTTACCTTCGTTCCGACTCAACACAACCGTTAAATTTCGCTCTCCTACTAAATTCTATTTGTGATTGCGTTTATGTTTGTTAAAATAAATGTATGCGCAAGCTGAGATGGGGCTTTACTTTAGTAGAATTGATTGTCGTAATCGCGACTATAGGTATCTTAGCGACAATTGCCGTCATCGGTTTATCTCGTTATCAAGCAGACACGCGCGACGCCCGTCGCGCGTCAAGCATTTCTGTCATTTCTGAAGCACTTGAAAAATATTATGACAACAACGGAGAATACCCGAGTTGTTCATCAATCAAGAGCTCGGCAACAACAGTTGTCACCTCAACCCTCGTTGGTATCGACAAAACCGCCCTTGTTGCACCTCAAGCCGATACAACACCGAGTGCAAATTCACTTCAATGTACCAGTGATGGAGCATTATTAACCGCCAATGGGACGGATTTCTTTGAATACACCGGAGATAACAGTGTCGCCTGTAATACCAACATCTCATGTCTTCAGTACACGCTGAAATACAAAGAAGAAGCTACAGGAGCTGTTAAAACAGTGACAAGTCGTCGCAATACATCGATTTCTACTTCTGGTGCCTCGACACTCTCAGCTTCAAACATCAGCTTTGCGAGTGTCGACTTATCCTGGACTGATGTGAGTAACGCGACGAAGTATACACTCCAGCAAAGTACAAACGCCAGCTTCCCTCAAGATGTGTCGACCATAACGACCGCAGATATCAACGGCACATCACAGTCAGTCAGTGGTTTGACTTCAAATACATCATACTTCTTCAGAGTCCGTTCGGATGCAGTCGGAAGTACTGGAAATTGGTCAAATACACTTCCCGTCACAACACTTCTCTTATCAAACCCGACAGGGTGTGTTGCAACTGCCAACTCAAGCTCTCAAATCACCGCGAACTGTAATACAGTAGCCAATGCCTCAACCTACGACGTCCGCTATTCATTGGACAGCACCTTTGGTTCAGGTGTAACGTCATTTACAGGACTGGCGAGCCCTACGAAAGTGGTCACTGGACTCGCAGTGGGAACTCAGTACTTCTTCCAAATGCGGGCCGTCGCTCCAACCGTCACTGGTTCATGGTCATCTACCTTTAACGCCACGACAATCGTTCCTGTACCTACCTGTACAGCCTCGACCGTCAACTCTAATACCCAAATCACGGTTAGTTGGAACACGGTAGCTGTTGCGACGAGCTATACATTGCAATACGCCACAAACTCTGGGTTTACTGGTGCAACAACTGTTAGCGGTATCGTTACCACCAGTAAAGCCATACCTGGGCTCAACAATGGCACAACGTATTACTTCAAAGTTGCCGCGCTCAACGGCTCTACCTCAAGTTTGTACGGTGCCTGTCCGTCTGCAACAACAGGAGTAAACGGTCCAAGTAGTGTTGGCTGGTCTGCCGAAGCCTACATGGTGCGTGCCCGTGCTGGCCTTCCATGGATGCCTGGCGCTGACCCTGGATATGGCTCAACATTCTACACAAACGGTATGTATATTACCGGAACCTGCTCACCAGGTGCAACAGTTGTAACGAGACTGTACTCATACTATGCATACTCGAATAACACGTCACCAAATAATGCGACTCTCATGGACTGGACATGGGGCACGCAAGACCGCTACGTCGTTGGGGGAAGTGGTAGCTGGCAGGTCTGGTGGCAAGGATGGGTTGCTTGTCAGGTTGGAGGCACTCGTGCGGGAGATACATATCTAGGAAATGCGGGGCCATACTAATGATGAAAAAAGTACTTATCAGTGTCGGAGTTATCCTTATTGTTGCTGGAATCGCCATCGGTGTCCTTTATTTCACGAAGCACTCGACGCAAGTTCCCGCAAACAACACTCCGGTTGTCGTGCCCGTCCCTGATCTTTCAAAAGATTATGGAGCGTGCCGCATTCTTGACGAAACATCTATAAAAACTGCCCTAGGTACTATCGCAACCACACTTCAAGCACCGCAAAATATGGGTATAGCACAAGATAAATTAGCTGGTGCTGGTGTCAGTGATATTGTTTCAGATTCGCAGGTGTGTATCTATGCGTTTAATACGGGTGGAACAGTTAAGAACGGGTACAACTCAGACAATGCCTTTATCATTCAAGAAACAGCCTACAGTAACGAGTCTGGTCCAAAATCACTCATTGAACAACAAAAATTGGACCCGACATCAGTGATAATCGAACAGCTGGGCGATGTAGCATTCTATAACGCGAGTACTGCCGCCAAAGGACCCGGGGCAATCAATAGTTTTGGACTGCAAGTGTTTACAGGCAAAACATCGGTTGAATACACGATTCATCAATCAGCAGAAACAGCATCATTCACTAGCGAAACAGGCAAAGCAGCCCTCACACAACTCGCGAAACTTGCCAAACAAGTCTAACAATTAGCTAGTTTTAATACGTCGATACGTGAATTTGGTACTTTGGCGCCATTCACCAGTACTATCACTATCATATTGATACAAAATACCATTCTTTACTTCTGAAATAAGGATGAGTGCCGGGCTATACGGCGTCAATGTTCGATAAAAGATAATATCTTCGTGGTTAATATGGCTTCGTCCAGGAAATACTTCACGAAACTTCGCAGTACCGACTTCATCGAAGTAGTGAGGACGGCCTTTCGGTGGCATGTAAAGTTCGGCTTTGAGACCAACGCGTGAGACTATTTTTTGAACATCAGATAAAAGCAACTTCGACTGACTCGAAACATACAGAAAGAGTTGTTTCTTTTTTGTCAGAAAGAGTGTCGCTTCGGCGGTACGGCTGACAGGAAAACGGCGACCAATAACGGCATCAATGTCAATATCAACACCAAACTGACTTTTTGCAATCTTCTCCAGCGCAAAGTCGTCGTAGACTTGTTCATTCATGTCTGTCATTGTACCACCCCTGATACCCTTGAACAAACTAAGAAGTAGGATATAATCAGCAAATTCATGAGCCGACAGGGGTGTTATAATAAGATTAATGAATTTTTCAGAGAGGTATACGCAGCTCAATACTGCCCAAAAAGAGGCCGTTGATCACATCGACGGGCCAGTCATGGTCATTGCCGGACCTGGCACAGGCAAAACCGAACTTCTCAGCGTCCGAACCGCCAATATCCTTTCGAAAACGGACACACTCCCAGAGAATATTCTTTGTTTAACTTTCACCGAAAGTGGTGCAGCCGCTATGCGTCAACGTCTTGTCGGTATCATCGGCAAAGATGCCTATAAAGTAGCGATTCACACTTTTCACAGCTTTGGTACTGAGATCATCAACCAAAATCGTGAATATTTTTACCGCGGGGCAATGTTTGAACCAGCCGATGACTTAAGTCGTTACGAAATTTTGCGTGGTATTTTTGACGAGCTCGATTACAAGAACCCACTCGCCAGTATGATGAATGGTGAATACACCCATCAAACTGATGCAACAAAAGTTATTTCAGAAATAAAACGGAGCGGATTAACGAGCGATCAACTCCTCGCTATCATCGAAGCTAGTGAGATAGCACTTGATAACGCCGAACGGCTGGTTGCCCCGATCCTCAGCGGTACCGTGTCAGCAAAAGTGCGCGACAACCTCACTGAGATCCTTCCAGAGCTCCAGGTTTTCGCTGCCGAGTCAGAGACACTATTCGACATAACTCCACTCGCACGAGCGATCTATAGCGGTCTTGTAACAGCAATTGAATTATCCCAAACGGAACACCCTACAAAGCCGATTACTGCGTGGAAAAAGAAATGGCTCGAAAAAAATGCAAGTGGTGATTTTGTCTTTAAATCACGTAAACATTTGATAAAACTGCGTGCAGTGGCGTTCGTCTACTATGAATATCTAAACCGTATGGAACAAGCGAGCTTATTCGATTACGACGATATGATTCTACAAGTCGTTCATGCCATGGAAGTTAACGATGATCTTCGGTTCAATCTCCAAGAGAAATATCTCTATATCATGGTCGACGAATTCCAAGATACCAACCTCGCTCAGTTACGTATTTTACACTCACTAACCGATAACCCGGTTAACGAAGGCTTACCTAATATCTTAATTGTCGGTGATGATGACCAAGCAATCTATAGTTTCCAAGGTGCCGACATTAGTAACATCCTTAGTTTTGAAGAAATCTATCCTGCTGTGTCAAAAGTTGTCTTAAAAGATAACTATCGCTCTGGTGAAGCGGTTATTGCTGAATCCCGTGAAGTGATTATTCAAGGTAATGATCGTCTCGAGAATAAAGACCCTGACATCGATAAGCAATTGACTGCGCAAAAAAACCTCACCGCGATCGTTGAACTTATTCATGCACCAAGCATCGATAGCGAGCGCCATTGGCTCGTCAACTCAGTTGCTGAATCAATAAAAAAGGGGACTGCGCCTGCAGATATTGCAGTCCTGACACGACGTCACCACGAAATTAAAAGTTTATTACCGTATTTTGAGGCAGCGGGCATCACCGTCAACTACGAACGTCAAGAAAACGTCCTTGAACAACCACCTATTGTCGCGTTAGAACAATTGGCCAATGTTGTGATTGCCCTAGGGAAGGGCGAACACGACACTGCCAACAGTCTACTGCCGCGTCTATTGGCACACTCCGCCTGGGGAATCACCCCAAAAGAACTCTGGGAACTCAGCACTACTGCCTACCAAAATCGTCAGCACTGGCTTGAGGTTATGACGACAACGCCACGCTTCCTTGCTATTCATAGCTGGTTAATTGAGTTAGCTGCCTTAGCACCAAACATGGCATTGGAGCCGATGATTGATCGCTTGATCGGTCAGAATGAAGATGGTGTCAGTCAAAGTCCATTCTTTGAATATTTCTTTGCTTCAGACAAATTAGCCGAAACACCAACGCAGTATTTAGACTGCCTTGCGGCACTTCGAACCATTCGTTCAAAACTTCGTGATTACCGACCAAAAGATCCGCCGACCTTGGCGTCCTTTATTGAGTTCATCGGTTTGCATCGTCGACTCGGCAGTAACATTATGGTTAAACATACCTCTCTTGAGGGTGATGACACAGCCGTTAACCTCATGACTGCTCACAAATCAAAGGGACTCGAATTTGATACTGTCTATATCTTCAACGGTGTTGATAATGTGTGGGGCGAAAAAGCTATCAGTCGCGGTCGCTCAATCAATTATCCAGAGAACTTGACCTTCGCCGATGCTGGCGGCACCGCTGATGAACGATTGCGTTTATTTTACGTCGCGATGACTCGTGCCAAAGCACGACTGGTTATGAGTTACAGCGATACTAATGATAGTGATAAATCGACCTTGATCGCGAGTTTCTTGAGTGAAAAAGCTGGCATCGCAAAAGATATCCCAGCACTCAATGATACCCAACTCACCACCGCCGCAGAACTTGCGTGGTATACACCACTCGTTGAACCGTCAACTGACCTCCAGAAGATTCTCGCACCAACGCTTCAAAATTATCGACTGAGTACCACTCATCTCAACGCCTTTATCGACCTTCCCCATGGAGGACCGCAACACTTCCTCTTGAATCACTTACTTCATTTTCCTAGCACAAAATCACCGTCGGCATCATACGGAACAGCGATTCATGACACCCTTCAACATGCCCACGTTCACCTAAGCGCTACAGGAGAGCAAAAACCACTCGAAGATATTTTACAAGATTTTGAAGTCAATCTTAAAAAGGCTCGTCTCAGTTCGCTCGATTACAATACCTATCACCAAAAAGGAAGCGAACAGTTACAAGCATTCTTAGCAGTGAAATACGAAACCTTTAACCGTGAACAGAAGGCGGAACTCGATTTTGGAAATCAAGAAGTAATGCTTCATGATGCACACCTGACTGGTAAAATCGATGTCGTCGATATCAACGCCAAAGAAAAAACAATGATCGTGACTGATTATAAAACAGGGAAGCCTGCCACAAGTTGGAAGGGCAGTGACGATAATGAAAAGATTAAACTACATAAATATCGTCAGCAACTTATGTTTTATCATTTGATGATTAAAGAATCCCGCGATTACCACAACTACACTGCTGAAATCGGCCGACTTGAGTTTATTGAGCCGACAAAGACGGGAGAGATTTCAACACTCGAAATGTCATTTGAAAAAGAAGAAATTGAACGATTCACATTACTTATCGGCAAGATATGGGAGAAAATCGTAACTCTTGATTTACCTGACACTTCAGGCTTTGAATCAACATATAAAGGCATCCTCGCCTTCGAAGATGCGTTGCTCGACGGTACTCTCTAAGCATTGACTTACCACTGTAAAAATGCTATATTAGGAGACGTATTGATCGAGGAAGTGAGACGTTGGTAGCACGCTATGTGATACCCATATCCCACTTCCTCTCAAGTACATTGAGATAGTGAACTGCTCTTGAGTCTATACTCAAGAATAGAAGTCTCGTCATCGTGTGGTTTTTCTCCTCAGGACTCCTACACGGTGGCGGGACGCCAACTCGCACCATTTGCGATCCATGCACCATCAACACCTCGGAAGGGGGTGAAACATGGCAAACGCCGCACAGGTCACGGCCGCAACCGCAAGAGTTGCCGCCGGTACCGCCAACCGCGACGAGGCAGCTCTCGTCGCACGCGCCGCAAAGGTCGCCAGCCCAGCTGGTCGAGCAGCGACGGCAGCACAGGCTACTTCCGGCAAGAAGTAAGCCAGTCACCACACCGGGAGGTGGCCGAGCATCTGCTCAGCCACCTCCCAATGCGCGGTTCACTATCTCCGCTCAATCTATTCATAAACTATTGTGAGTAGATTGAGCGTTTCACTTTATGAGACAATATATACAATGAATAATTTTTGGCAGAACCTCCCAAAACCATTCTTCATCTTGGCTCCCATGGAAGCCGTGACAGATGTCGTGTTTCGTCATGTCGTCAAAACAGCTGGCGAACCAGATGTCTATATGACAGAGTTCACCAATGCCGCCAGCTACTTTAGCGAGAAGGGTCGAGATAGCACCAAAGGTCGCCTTGCTTTCACCGAAGACGAGCAACCAATCGTCGCTCAAATATGGGGATCGAACCCTGAGCACTTCAGCTTTATGGCGAAGGGTCTGAAAGACCAGGGATTTGCTGGTATCGATATCAACATGGGGTGTCCGGCCAAAGATGTCGTTAAAACAGGTGGGGGTAGTGGACTCATTCGCGATCCAGAACGAGCGACGGCGCTTATTGCTGCGGTGAAGGAGTCTGGGTTACCCGTCAGTGTAAAAACTCGTCTCGGCGACGTCAAAACTGAGGAATTTATCCCTTGGCTGACTCACATTTTTAAACAAGACGTTATTAACCTTACCATCCACCTACGTACGCGTAAGGAAATGAGCAAAGTTCCGGCACACTACGAATTAATCTCTGAGATTAAAAAACTGCGCGACGAAATCGCACCGCAAACACTTCTTACGATTAACGGTGATGTCCGTGATCGCGCGCATGGCCTTGAACTCGTCGAAACGTATGGTGTTGATGGCGTTATGATTGGTCGTGGAGTCTTCACAAACCCGTATGCGTTTTCAAAAGATATTCGCGAGCACAGTCGAGAAGAACTTCTTGGTTTACTGGGACAGCAACTTGATTTATTTGATAAGTACTCAGAAGAATTAGAGCCACGGAAGTTCGATCCCCTGAAACGATTTTTTAAGATTTACGTTCGTGATTTCGATGGCGCCGCTGAACTTCGGGATGCCTTAATGCATACAAAAAGCACCGATGAGGTGCGTGCGTTACTGAAATAGTCGCAAAGACCCTTAGAAGATGACACCCGACAAGCGGGGCAATAAGGCATCACGCCTTGTTGCCCCGCTTGTCTTCGATGTACTTCGTCCCCGAAACTTTCGCCATGCGTCGCATGAGTCCAGCCGTCAGAAGACGAAGCACGAGACCGTCCGACGCTTCATTAGCCAGCTTACGCAGGATGAGTCGACGTTCGATCTGCGGGTCGTACGGCTTGCAGATGATCATTTCCCGCGGACCGTTCCCCCTCATGCCCTTCAGGGCGATGATGACGATCGGTACACCAGCTTTGAGCGCGAAGCGAATCGCACCCGTCTTGCCAACGTGGGTGAAATCGTCGTGACGACGAGTCGCCTCAGGGAAGATCAGGAGCGTTTTGCCGTGGTTGAGCGCATCAATTGCCGGAGCAACTGCTTCAATACCACGCCCATTTCCTCGCGGAACCGGGATACACCCGCCTTCACGGAGTACCCAGCCAACAACGGGGATCTTGAAGAGCTCCGCCTTGACCATGATAGTGAACTCTCGATACTGCAGGTAGCCCGGAATGATGATCGTCTCCTTACCAGACTTGTGCGGCCCCGCGACCACCACACAAGGGCCAGCAGGTAGGTTCTCTGCGCCGGTAATCTTCGTTGGATACACCTCGCGGGCGAACTTGCCGATGATAAACCGTCGCAGGAACCAATTTAAGTTCCGCCTCATGTTTCACCCCTCTCAAGGGTCTTTGCTTGTTAAGGGCACGCGGGAAGTCCCCGTCGTGCACATATAGAGATACTACCCCTTATCTAACGGGGGTGCAATCATAAGCCTCTTAGAGAAGTTCGTCGGGTCGCTCGCCGTCACTATGATCGACGAGACCTGCAGCGATGCGACTGTGTATTTTTGCGTAATTAATGGCGACGGCGTCAGTGAGACTCGCACCGGCAACAACGCGCAACATGAAGGCGGTTCGAAGAAAAATATATGTCGCATTCAGACCAATATCTTCACGAAAACGATTATACGAACTCGAGCCTTGATAACCGCTATCTTCACTTGGGAGTTGTTGTTGCATAAGACTCCGAACGGAGTAGGGAATCGCTGTATCAATCTGCCACCGATAATACGCCTCGACTGGATCGCCATCAAACTCATCACCTTCCTCAAGGTTCATAACGAGTGATGGTTGCGGTTCGTATCCGGCTAAGATAAGGTTATCGACGTCAGCTAATGATATTGGTGAGAGAGTTCTGTGCGCTGTTTCCATAGCTGTTGTTCGCCATTTGGGATAAGTTGGCTGCCCTTGATTATTAAAAATAAGTATACCCATTGATGCCTGCATAAGATGTGATTGGAGCGCAGTTTCAGCAGAAACACCCGAATTGCTCATACCTGCGGCAAGACACCACAACACATCACCCGCTTCAGATAAAAGAGCGACACGTTTTTGCTCTGTTGGTTCTTCAAGATAGGCGAGCATTGCTGCATCTGTTTCAGCGTATTCTTCAATAAGCTTCTCTCCGAAACGTTCAGCCGATTCACTCGTCCCATGCTCTGTTTTCCAGGCGTGTTGTGTCCAGAGTTGCCAGTCTTCAAGAGTAAGTCGAGCCGGGTCGGTTTCAATTACTTCAGAGAACGCTAGGAGTTCTTCGTCTGTTAAGATGCGTCGAGAGTAGAGGCCTGATTCCATTGCCACAGAATCATTCTCACCTGAGCCAAATAAATAATGACTTGGCCCTTTAGGGTTAATCATAGTTTTAGGTGTGCCACCGTCACCGCGATTGATAAACAAATCACGCATGTATATAGTTATTATAGCACAAATGTATAAAAAAGTCTATTAGTGGGGCGTCTAGCCGCGGCGTCGACGGCGGTGCAAGTCAGCAACCTGGAGTCGTACCATGTGACGGTCGACCATCTCGCGTGCCTTATCAAGCTCGACTTGGTCTTTCGCTTCATCACGAAGCTTCAGCGCACGTTCCAGTGCAGCTTGTGACTCAGCTTCAAGAATATCTTCACCATGATCGGCTTCATCAACCAAGACGCGGATAGCTTCAGGGCTAATTTCAATAATTCCACCACTAATCGCAAAATACTCAAGATCTGAATCTTCATCTTTCTTGTCGTGACGAACTGCTAATGCACCCGGCACCACAAGGCTGACGAGTGGTTCGTGACCAGGAAACACTGCAATTTCACCGGCCGATGTCGGCGCGATGAGTTCGTAGATGTCTTGGTCGACGCGGACGCCGCTAAGGGTGATGAGTTGCAAATGCATCGTAATTAGGCTTTCTTCTTTGAATCAGTCTTAAACTTTTCGCTAAGGTTACCGAATACCATATAGAACCAGTCTTCAGGTTTGTCGTCGTATTTACCGGCCAAAATGTCAGCGAAGTCACGAATCGTGTCTTCGAGTTTGACGTATGTTCCTGGGTTTCCCGTAAACTTCTCAGCGACATAGAATGGTTGTGACAAGTACCGTTGAATACGACGCGCACGAGCAACTGTTTGCTTCTGGTCGTCAGACAATTCTTCCATACCAAGGATCGCGATGATATCTTGAAGTTCTTTGTACTGTTGCAAGACCCGTTGGACTTCGCGAGCGACGCGGTAGTGTTCAGCACTAACAACTTCTGGGTCAAGGCTCGTTGAACTTGAAGCGAGGACGTCGACAGCTGGATAAATACCAATTTCAGTCAATGCACGACTCATAACGATCGTTGCATCGAGGTGAGCAAAAGCAGTTGCAGGGGCTGGGTCAGTTAAGTCATCCGCAGGAACGAAGATCGCCTGGACAGAGGTGATTGAACCTTTTTTCGTACTCGTAATACGTTCTTGAAGGCCACCCATTTCCTCTTGGAGGTTTGGTTGATATCCGACAGCTGAAGGGAGTCGTCCTAAAAGGGCTGAGACTTCGGCACCAGCTTGGGTGAAGCGGAAGATATTGTCGATGAAAAGCAGGACATCTTTACCATCGTCACGGAATGATTCTGCCATGGCGAGCGCTGAAAGAGCGACACGCAGACGCGCTCCAGGTGGTTCGTTCATCTGACCAAAGACAAGGGAGGTTTTGGCAAGCACGCCCGCTTCTTCCATTTCGTAGTACAGGTCATTACCTTCACGTGTTCGTTCGCCAACACCTGCGAAGACAGAGTTACCAGAGTGGAACTTTGCGATGTTGTTGATGAGCTCGGTGATAAGGACGGTTTTACCGACACCAGCACCAGCGAAGAGACCGGCTTTACCACCCTTAATAAGTGGAGCGATGAGGTCGATAACCTTAATACCTGTTTCGAGGACTTCAGATTTGTTTGATTGTTCGTCAAGAGGAGGTGCTTGACGGTGGATAGATGCGCGCTTGGCAGTTGTTGGTTGTGGCAGGCCGTCGATTGCTTCACCAACAACGTTGAACATACGTCCTTGCGTTTCTTCACCAACAGGAACGCTAATTGGTCCACCTGTTGCGGTGACTTCTTGGCCACGTTTCAGACCGTCTGTATTTGCAAGGGCGATTGCACGGACCGTTTTCTCATCAAGGTGCTGAGCAACCTCAAGAGTCACCACACGTTTATCATGTTGAATCAAAAGTGCATCATAAATAGATGGGATTTTGCCATCAAACTCGACGTCCACCACGACGCCCACAATTTGTATAATTTTTCCTGTCGCTTTACTCATCTTGTCCTCCATATTTCTCAACAAATTCCATTAATTCTTTAATCTGCTCTTTTGCCTTTACCACTGCTGCTCGTCTTTGTTCGTGTGTGACTTCGACGGTCAATTCTCCGAGTGCTCTTTGGAATGCAGCGTGGTGTTCTTCAGGGGTTGGCTCGCGGCCAAGTGCTTCCGGAAGTGTCGCCTCAACTTCACGGCTGGCTTCGAGTTGTCGGATCGGCCCAGGATAGGAAGGATCCGTCCAATTGAGCATTGGGATACGAAGCCCTTCAATTGGAGGTACTGTTTCAGAATTAATCATGAAGGGCCTCAACACCACCACTGATTTCTGCTAGTTCCTGAGTGATCGCACTCTGACGAGCCTTGTTCATCTCAAGAGTCAAATCATCAACCAAGTCAGAAGCATTATCGGTAGCATTTTTCATAGCTAGCATACGCATACTATGCTCACTGGCGCGCGAATCAAGCAATGACTGATATATCTGTGCACCAACGAGACGATAGGCGACACCATCAAGCACCTCTTCGGTACTCGGTTCATAGGTGACATCGCTCGCAACTCCTGGTTCATTGGTTGGCTCAAAGCCAGCTGGTAGCACACGAATAACTTTTGCTTCCTGAACAAGACTGCTGATAAAGTCGGTATAAATGACGTCTACTGCGTCAACTTGACCACTGGTAAAGAGGGTACGGGCACTATCGAGGATTGCGCGAAGCTCGCTACCATCTGGCTTGTCGGGTAATTCTTCGTATGCACCCAGCACCTGTGTGTCTTTGATGCGAGCAGCGAACTGAGCAGCCTTACGGCCAACGGTAATCGTGGTGTTTTTAATGCCGGCTTTATCATCGCTGACAAGTTCATTAGTATACACACGAACGATATTACTGTTATACGCACCGGCCAGACCTTTGTCTGAAGCGATTACAATCAACAATCGAGTTTTTACTGGGCGGTTTACAAATAACGCGTGGTTACGAACTGACGTGTGGGTCGAAAGAGCAGTTAAAAGTTGACGCGCAGCTAAAGTATACGGCGCTGATGCCTTCGTTGCATCTTGCGCACGACGCATCTTACTGGCAGCAACAAGTTGCATCGCCTTGGTAATCTGGCGAGTGCTTTTGACGCTCCTAATGCGTGACTTTAATATCTGCGTTGAAGCCATTACTAGTCTTCAAATCCTTTCGCACTGGTGCGGGCAACTTTTTCGACAAGTTTATTCAACTCATCAGTTGGTTTTCCACCCTTATCAAGTTCGCTCATCTCTTTTTTGTGTTCAGCCCATAATCGTGTCAAAAGTGCCGCTTGAGCATCTTTGACTTTAATCGAAGGCACTTCATCAAAGTAGCCGTTGATAACTGCTGAGATACTCACTACTTGTTGCCAGACACTCATTGGTTGGTACTGAGGTTGTTTCAAAAGCTCAGTCAAACGTTGACCACGATCAATTTGCTGTTTCGTTGCGACATCAAGGTCACTACCGAACTGCGCAAAGCTGGCAAGTTCCCGGAATTGTGACAACCCAAGTTTCAAACCACCACTGACAGATTTCACACCAGAAGTTTGTGCTGCACCACCGACACGAGAGACAGACAAACCAGCAGAGATTGCCGGACGAATACCTTGGTAAAAGAGATCTGTTTCAAGGAAGATCTGACCATCGGTAATCGAAATCACGTTGGTTGGAATGTAGGCACTAATGTCGCCAGCTTGTGTTTCGATAATCGGGAGAGCTGTCAAAGACCCTGCACCAAGTGCATCAGATAGTTTCGCTGAACGTTCAAGCAAACGAGAGTGAAGGTAAAACACATCACCAGGATACGCCTCGCGTCCCGGTGGGCGACGAAGAAGGAGTGACATTTGACGGTAAGCAACGGCATGTTTTGTGAGGTCGTCGTAGATCATCAGCGCATGTTGGCTGTTGTCTCGAAAATATTCACCCATCGCAGTCCCGGAGTAGGGAGCCAAGTAAAGGAGCGATGCCGGATCCGAAGGACTCGTCGCGACAACGATAGTTTGCTCCATAACACCTTCTTTTTTCAATCGTTCAACAAGGCGAGCAATCTTAGACAACTTTTGACCAATAGCAACGTACACATTCACCACGCCAGTTTTTTGTTTGGCTTGGTTGATCATAGTGTCGATCGTCAGAGCCGTTTTACCAGTCTGGCGGTCACCAATAATCAGCTCACGTTGACCACGACCGATAGGGAACATTGAATCAATCGCCATAACACCAGTCATCAATGGTTCGTGGACCGATTTACGACCCATCACACCGATCGCTTCGCGTTCGACAATACCCATTTGTTTGGCTTTAATCGCTGGACCACCATCGAGTGGGCGACCGAGTGGATCAACCACACGACCAAGGAGTTCTGGGCCAACAGGAACTTCAAGAACCGTTCCTTTAAGACGAACAGTTTGACCAGCTTTAACCTTTGAGTCTTCGTCAAGAAGAACAGCGCCGATTTCATCTTCGAGCAAGTTCAAAGCAAATGCTTCAACAATGCCTTCTTCAGTTTCAATCAGTAAGACTTCGCTATACCCAGCGTTTCGTAGACCATGTACCCAGACAACGCCGTCACCGACGCGCATCACGACACCAACTTCGTCGAGGTCTTTGTCGGTCTCAAGATTCTCGATCGCTTTTCGTAGATCTTTTGATAGTTCAGTAATAGATAAATCGCTCATAATATTCCTCTTAGGCTTTCTTGAATCTTGTTTTAAAGACGGTCAGTTGGTGGGCAATGGTCTGGTCAAATTCATAGCCCGGTAGGTTAATTTTCACACCACCAATAACAGATGGGTCAACGGCTGTATCGACAGTGACGGTCATGGCTTTGGTTTTCTTCATAATGAATGCTGTGATAGCTTTTTTGGTTTCAGCACTGAGATCAAAGGCTGAAATTACTGTCGCGCTGATGATGCCGTTTTGTGATAAGAAGTAATTCACATCCCGCACAATCAGCTCAAGTTCTTTGGTGCGACGTGTTTCAACGAGATACGCGGCTAGCTGTTTGATCACCTTGTTACGACTGTCTTTCGCCATGTTATCGGCAACGTACAGTGACAGGCTCCGACGAGAGATTTTCCGAGCCATTACTTACTCTCCTTAATCGCTGCTGCAATCAGGTCGGCGTCGATTGATTTTGTAAGCTTTGCACCGACAACTTTTTGTGTTGCCATAGCAACCAATTCAATCGTTTCGTTGTAGAGGTCTTTTTTAACATTCGCAACGTCTTTTTCAATCTGAGCTTGTGCATCTGCAACAATCTGCTCGGCATTTGTTCGTGCTTTTTGTTCACTATTAGTGACAATCTCAGATGACTCAAGTTTCGCAGTGTCAACAATCTCAGCTGCTTGCTTACGCGCTTCTGCGAGTAGGGCAGCGACTTGTTCTTGATTCTTCACGACCGCTTCTTGCGCTTTTGCTGCAGCTTTTACCGCTGCGTCAATATTCGCTTGTCGATCGTCAACGGATTTCATGAGCCATGGATACACGAATTTGCCCAGTAAAAATACGAGGATCAAAAACGCGATGATCTGCAAGATCAATAGTCGCCAGTCAATACCAAGCGCGACAAAAATATCGCTCTTCGATGCGGTGGTCTCAGCAAATTGGCTCAATGAATTCATGTGTTGTGCCTACAGGAATTTCGCAATAATTGCCACGATGATACCGATAATTGCCAATGAGTCAGCAAAGACGATCGCGGTGATCATGAGGGTACGAATATCGCTTAGTTTTTCTGGGTTACGTCCGAAGGCGTTGAGTGCTCCTGCGCCAATGAGGCCAATACCGAGGGCTGCACCGAGTGCAGGTAGGGCGTAGGTCAGTCCGAATGCTAGTTGATCCATTATTTCTCCTTAATTACTTGCTTAATTATATCATTCTCTTGCGAGGACCTTCTTCTTAGGCTTCGCAGGTGAGTGAGCAGGTGAATCGCCGTGTGAGGTGACGGCGAGAGACGTAAAAATCAAAGTGAGAACAAAGAACACGTATGACTGAATAAAGCCGATGAAGAGTTCGAAGGCCATAAAGAACGGCAAGGTAACCGTCGCGAAGTAACTCGTCAGTACAGCAATCACAATCAAGAGGACTTCACCTGCAAACGCATTTCCAAAAAGACGAAGTGCCAAGGCAGTTCCACGAGAAACTTCACCGATAAGTTCGAGTGCTCCCTCAAATGACCCAATTGGATCTTTCAAAGGATTCTTAAAGTAGCGACGGCCATTTCCAAATATACCAAGATGTTTAATCGCGTACATCTGAACGGTCACGACAGTAATCAAAGCGAGTCCAAGTGTGAAGTTCAAATCAGATGCTAAGCTGCGCAGAACCGGCACACCATTCCATCGAATCGAATCAAGTCCTGGGATAACACTGAGCCAATAATTGATCAAAACCACAAAGAACATTGTGATAGCCAGTGGGGCTATTTTGCGACCAAGTTTTTTATCAGGAATAACATCATCTACTTGCTTAAGAAGTCCTTCGAAGACCCACTGCACCAGCCCGACAAAACGATTGTATTTACCACGTTTGACACGACTAGAAACGTAGAACAAGATCACTAACGTAATAAGTACACCCACGAATCCAGTAACTATGGCATTTGTGATTGGCAATCCCATAAAAGTAAAGAGCGTTTCAGAGGCAATCGAAATATGAAGATCAAGTGCAGCAAATGTCATTATCGTGATTTCCTAACATCACGGATCTGCTTCGCGATCAGAAGAGCACTCACTAGCGTACCGATAATCATGAAGACTATAGTGGCGAAGGGGGCAATGTTAAACATATGATCAATTCCGATACCTAAAAAAGTTCCCCCGATGGTTGGCACAAAAGCCCTCCAGGTGGTGTCTAGGGCAGTAGCGAGCAACAACATCGACGCAGCATGCGGAGATTTTGTCGTCTGGCTTACCGGTTTAATCGGACGAGGCGACTGAGACATAATATGTTCCTATTTTAACAGGGAAGGGAGGAGTTGTACAGTCATGGCTCGTGATTAATGGAGTGCAGTTACTGAGAAGGTGCCACTTGTCGTAAATGTGTGTATCGTTCGTCCACCAGAAGTTGTAACAGTACCACCGGTCGCTGCAATTGTTCCTATAGGATACGAAATAATAACGATACCAGATCCGCCCGTACCACCAGTGCCCGAGGCGCTACAACTCGCGAGTTGCGTTGCACCACCACCGCCGCCACCAGTGTTCGCGGTACCATTGATACCATTACCGGTACCACTTGCGCCACCTGCGCCGCCGCCGCCAACACCACCCGCACCGGGTGCAAGACCACGGCTACAGCCATAATCACCGCCACCGCCACCGCCGCCGCCATATATAACTGAACTGCCAGACAAGGTAGAACTAATACCAGCACCACCTACACCCGAAGTACCAGGGCTTGGCGTACTAGCGCTTCCGCCGACTCCACTGGCACCACCACCGCCTGAGGCAGGGTATTGACCGCTATACTGTCCTGCAGTACCACCACTATTTCCTTGGCTTGGAATCCCAGTTGCAAGATATGCAGTAGACGACGCGCCGCGCCCACTTCCGCCGCCGCTTCCGCCGTTCGATCCATTTGCCCAATTTCCCGCACCACCACCTACAGCCGTGAGACCAAAGACGGTTGTATCGACACCGTTCGTTTGCGCAGCTCCGCCAGCGCCAATCGTGACACTATAGAGACCGACTGAAGTAATTGCAGGTGTTGACGTCAAAACGCCACCAGCACCGCCTCCACCTGAAGCCCCCGCAATGCCACCGCCGCCACCACCGCCGACAAGCAATACATCTACTGAAGGATAAAGCACACCAATAATGAAGGTGCCGCTCGAATAGAAGGTGTGGACGGTTTGGCCACCCACTGTCGTGATTGTTCCACCTGTTGCGGTCATACTTCCGATCGGATAGGAGATAACGACAATACCAGACCCGCCATTACCACCTTTATTAGTGAGGTTATAGTGTGCGCCACCACCGCCACCGCCACCAGTGTTCGCCCCAGCATTTCCACCAGGCGTATTGGCCTGTGCAACCGTCGCGCCACCACCGCCAGGAGAACCAGCGTTCAAGCCTGCACCACCTGTTGTTACCCCGATCGCGCCACCGCCACCGCCACCATTTCCACCGTTTCCACCAATACCTGTGTAGCCAGATCCGCCACCACCACCGCCCCAGTAATAATTAGGTCCGAGAATATTGTTTGCGACACCAATGCCACCTGTGCCAGGGTTAATTGTGCCTGCACCTCCTGCGCCGCCACCGCCACCAGGGTAATAACAACCTCCCGCAGCGCCACCCTTAAATCCTTGTCCAAAGACTCCGACAGCTGAATACACTTGGTTACATCCAGCCGTTCCACCGCCTGAAGCACCTGAGAAAGGAGCATTTCCTAATGAGCCGTCCGTTGAGTAGTCTGAGCCACCACCGCCGCCACCAAAAGCGGTGATAGAACCGAATGTCGAATTTCCTCCACTCTTACCCGATAACTGAGCTGCGCCCGCAAGCGCTCCAGGACCACCCACTCCAACCACAACGTTAACAGATCCCCGTGCTGTGTATGTCCCGTTATATATGACGCCGCCACCGCCACCGCCACCGCCCATCTCACCGCCGCCACCGCCACCGCCACCAACTACCAAAGCAGAAACGGTTCCCGTAGCGAGTGCGTCAGGTGTCGGAACGAAGGACGCATCGTACGAATAATAATCTTTGCTTGGCAACCAGACATTGTTCGTCGACCAGTTATAGTCGGTCTGACTGAGCACTAAATTATCTGAGGCACGCCACGCCGTGAAGTAGAAGTAAGGACTTCCTCCGGCTGCTCTCTGTTTCACAGCAAAACTATGGTCACCTGGTTGCAACGTGACCGAATATCGAGTCACAAAGGCCGAAGTTCCCGTACCAATCTTATTTCCGTCAAGAAATATTTCACAATCAAATGTACAAGCAAAGCCTATATTTACCGGCGTTGCGACTGATACTGATACCTTACGATTATCCCTAAAGTAGGCATACCCCGTACCCGCTGCAGCGGGCGTCGTGATGCCCTTGGCGGCTAAGTTTTCAGCCCAAGCAAGGTGAGTCCATAGTCGTGCTGGTTGCCACGAGCTAGGATCGGCGTAGTAGTCTGGAGAGCTAAAATGTTCACTATCTCCTGTACTCACACGCCAGTCAGAATCAGTCACAATCAAGGGAATACTACTATCTGACTTCTTTATTGCAGCAATAAAACGAGACGCACGAGGTTCAAATGTCTGATTCGTCAGTTCTACCACGATCGTATTACAGCCAGGGAGAAGGCCAACGGAACCAGAGCCTTGGGAGCCATCTGAATTAAATAATTTTGTCCCATTAATAAATACATCAGCTGAATCTAAATTCGACGGTGTATACGCAGTGACATTATAGGTTCCTGCTGTTGTAACACTGAAATCACGCCTAAAGTACATGACGCCTGCGTTCACAGATGCATCGGCCAAGCTAATTGATTGAGCTGACGGCGCGACTGACAGTGTATCTTGTGCAGAGGTTCTAACAGCACTACTCCAACCCTGTGCATCACTTGTTTGACCAGTACAAAGATCGGGAATGACTGCTGATTGCGAACTTGGCTGACTAATTGTTTTCCAGACTGAGCCATTCGAACTACGCAGGATTTGAACAAACCCATTGTAGGGGATTGAGACAGCTTTACCTTGGCTTAGTACCGGCAGTCCTATACTAAAGGAGCTTCTCACATTTCCATTAACGCTCACTGAACATCGTAGGTCGATTGGACATCCTGTTGAGGTAGAATTGATTTTAAAGTTGCCACTGCTTGTAAACTTACGAACCGTATAGATACCATTCGTCGTTGACGTACCTCCAGAGCTAGGGTCGACGACAATACCGCTGTCAGTCGGATAGGACACAATGACCACACCCTTACCGCCAGCACCGCCACTTCCGCCAGCGTAACTCCACCCAGCACCACCGCCGCCACCTGTATTTGGCGTTCCTGCAATGCCATTAATCGCACCGTTCCCGCCGCCGCCGTTTCCACCTGTGCCACCGTTCCCACCGCCGCCACCGCCACCGTAGTAAACCAATCCACCTGTAATAGTATTTACAATACCAGAGCCGCCATCACCACCTTTATTGGTTGCTACACTTGCCAAACCGACACCACCGGCACCACCGCCGCCTGATCCAGCAGCATAGGCTGCTAGTGGGCCACCGCTGTTACCTTGGCCAGCCGTACCTGCACCTGGAGCACTCGATGAATAATAATTTTGACCGCCGCCGCCTGATCCACCTGGAAGGCCTGGACCTGCAGCAGAACCGGTTGAATAACCGCCGCCGCCGCCGCCAATCGCAGTGAGACCATTAAAGGTCGAGTTCGCACCACTAATTCCAGAGGTTGTTTGTCCAACAGCCGCACCTCCATTTCCTACAACGACAGGATAAGTACCCGCAGTAATCGTCATTGAATCATTCGAGACAACACCACCAGCACCTCCGCCACCACCGGTAGAGCCACCACCTGAACCACCACCAGCAACGACTAATACCTTAATACCCGCACCAGCAAGTTGATTGCCACTACAATCTGTGTTCGGCTGAAGCGGTTTTGCATTAGTCCACTGCGGGACGTTTCCATTTGCTGCGAGACACGCTTTTGCATAGGCAACGCCCGCTTCACCAGCCACTTGTGCGAGTTGGGCATAGTACTGATTCTTTAAGGCTGTTCGGATCGCAGTTGTGGCTGAAACCGCAACAACCAACACACTAATAAGGACAATTGAAGCAATCAACACTGTTGGCAGTGCGAAACCCTTGCGAAAGACTGATTGCCTGTACTGCATTATAATAAGTTAACCCTACTCAAATTCTTGTCATTATTGTACCATAAGCGAATTGAGTAAACATATTTACGAGCAACAATATTTACTGTATAATGTATAGTGAAAGACGAGAGGGAATTATTATGACAACGGCAACTCCACAAATCACCATTTACCGCACAAGTTGGTGTGCATTCTGTCATACCGAGATGCAATGGCTTGATCGTTTAGGTATTCCATATATTGCGAAAGATATCGAAGCTGATCCAGCTGCTAACGAAGAGTTGATGGCGAAAATCAATAATGACTTCCGCGGTGTTCCTGTGACTGATATCGCTGGTGATATCGTTCTCGGATTTGACCGACCAAAGATTCAAGATGCCATTAAGGCACACGGCATTCAACCCATAACGACTAAATAATTACGCTTTTTTAGATCGAGTTCGTCGCTTCTTGACGGGAACTCGGCGACTGAGGACGTCGGTATAGACGTCCTCTAATTTTTTGGACTGAGCAAATTCAGTGTACTTCGAAGCAAGTTTCTTGCTGTTTTCGCCGTACGTTTTACGGAGTTTATCGTCATTCAGGAGTGTAATGATGGCATCAGTCAGGCTAGCGATAGTATCCTTTGCGACGATACCGTTTTCACCGTCGATGACTACCTGCGTCACCCCAGGGTCAGTAATCACAAACGGAAGACTCGCGTGTGCGGCTTCGTGTAAAACAAGACCTTGCGTATCAGTCAGAGAAGGGAAGGCAAAAATATCACCACTCGCGTAGGCTACACCAAGTTGTTGACGGGGGATGCGTCCCGTAAAAGTGATCCGATCGCCGACGCGTGACTTGCGAGCTTTGAGCTCAAGCGTTTCTTTATATTCGAAGTCTCCCACGAACAGAAGACGAGCCTTTGGACGAGTCTTCAACACACGCTTAATTGTTGGGATGAGTATATCAAGATTTTTTTCAGCTGCCAGACGGCCAACATACAGCACTACTTCATCGTCTTCGGCGATACCATACGTTTGTTTGAATGCTTTTATTTGAGTGGTTGTAGGTTTCGGTAACGCATCAACACCAGTAGGGATCATTTTGACGTCATAGTCATATCCATTGCTCCAACTTTCAAGCTGCTTCTTGCTCTTCGTACTAAGGGCAATGACTGCATCCGCACGGCTAAAGATCATTGCTAAGAGGCTCTCAACAATGTCGCGTCCCCATTTAGACATTGCGCGACGAGGGCGATAAATTTTCAAAAGTTCTCTCACGTCTTTTCCTTTAAAACGGAAGGTTGCGGGGAATGAAAGGGCAAGAATCAACAAGCCAGGTACAACGCCCGGGTAGTGTTGAATATACTGAGCGACATCCGTACTGTGCTGCACAACAAGAGGTACTTTCATTTTTTCTGAAGCGTACACTCCCATGAGGCCCACTTGTCCGGGTGTCATAATTTGAATAATGTCGAGATTTAATTTCTTAATCTTATGCAGTTCGCGAGGAGGAAAAACGAGAGTTAGTCCATAGTCTTCGAAGAAAGCATCAGGAATACTCGGGAAACGAATAACATGATCTTCACGATCTTTCTTCTTCACAGGGCGGACGCTTTCGCCAGCACAAAAAATAAAGACCTCGTGACCCATCGCCTCGAGGTCTTTTTTCATTATTTGAATAACAAAAGTGATGCCCGTGACGGCTGGAAGGTAACTATCAGTAAATAAGCCAATGCGCATATGTTAGATATATTATAGCAGACGATTCTCGCGTGCTAGTTCGACTTTGCTTTCTTTAAAGCTAATTCATAGAAGGCGACGTACTGGTCAAGAGTGTTCTGTTGTGAATGCTGATCAACAACAAGTTTCCGCGAGTATGCGCCGAATTTCTTGCGAAGACCTGCGTCGTTATATAATGCTTCGATCGCTTTCGCACACGCAGTTGTGTCGTCGAGCTTCAACAAGAAACCATTCTTACCATCGTGACACAGTTCGCGCAGGGCAGCGATGTCGACTGCAATTATTGGCAACCCGCAGGCTTCAGCTTCAAGTGTCACAATACTTTGCAGTTCAGCAGGCGAGGTAATACCGAAGAATTCTGCGGTCTGGAACAATGCGCGTTTTTCTTCTTCAGTCACACGACCGAGGAAGTGAATTCGTTTTTCAACGCCCAGCTCTTCAGCTAACTCTTTGAGTTCGTTCGAACGGTTACCCGTACCTGCGATGACAAAATCGAGTTCAGGTGTACTGTGAGCTGCAAGAGCAAAACTTCGAATCAGCATATCTATGCGTTTCTCAGCATTGACGCGTCCGAGGTATATAAAGTAGCGTTCCGAAAGATGAAATCGTTCTAACTCTTTTTTTGAATCAGACATTACTTTAGCAGGATGAAAGAAGTCGGTATCAACGCCGTTACTGATAGCAAATAATGGCTGTTTTAATCCATTATCCTTTAAAAGATCAGCCGCCGTTTGGGTCGGTGTCGAAACAGCCAAGAATTTATCATGAAATTTCACCAGTGATTTCCAGAAGTGCGCATTGACGCGTTTCGACTCCATAACAGTCTTTGGGAGGCTCATAAGGAAGTTCTCAGGCATGATGTGATTGGTCGCAACGACAGGAATATGTCGCTTTTTTGCTTCCTTTAGCAGCGACTGTGCAGCCACACCGATCGTATGAACGTGAATAATGTCAGGTTTGAATTCATCCAATGCTTTACGAACTTGCGAACCTGCGTAATAACTAATTTTGTAGTCTTTATTGAGCGGCAGACGAACTGATGCAGTGCGGTAAATATGTGACCCGCCATCTTTCTCTTCGTACGCACGCCACGATTTACCGGGTACAACAAGACGAACTTCATGACCCGCTGCGATCAGTTGATGGACCAATCGACGCTCAAAAATAGCACCGCCATCATTGTTTGGCCAGTAACTTTCGCTCGACATAAGTATTTTCATAAACTCTTTCAAGTGTACCATCGGCTGTTTTCTTTACAAATTCATACCGCTTCCATATCTGTTACAATAGGGTCATCATGGCACAAAAAAAGAAAACAGCCAGTAAACCTCGCGCGATCGTCAACCGCCGTGCGTCTTTTGACTATGCCCTCGATGACGAACTCGTCACTGGAGTTGTGTTAACAGGGAGAGAAGCCCGTGCCGCCCGTGATGGGCGAGTGCAACTAAAGGGATCATTCGTCACCGTCCGAAACGACGAATTGTGGCTCAATAACTCCAGTTTTAGTCTCACCTTAAATAGTAAAACCGATGGGTCTACCTCTGTTGATACCAGTCCACGAAAACTTCTTGCGAGTCGCAAGCAAATCGATGACCTCTACGCTCGAAAACAATCAGGTATGACCATCGTGCCTTTGAAACTTTTGACTCAAGGAAACTACATCAAACTCGTTATTGCGCTGGGTAAAGGTAAGAAAAATTACGACAAACGCCAGTCAATCAAGAAGCGCGACCAAGAACGTGACAGCAAGCAACTCACAAAACACCTATAAGAGCTTGCGCACGAAGTGATAATATAGATTCATGAAACTTTACTCGTGGAACGTCAACGGAATCAGGGCAGTCATCAATAAAGGTACTTTTCAAACTTTTATGGCCGACCACCAACCTGATGTTTTGTGTCTCCAAGAAACGAAAGCTAAAGAAGGCCAAGCCGAACTTGATTTGAAAGGTTACCACGAAGCCTGGAATGACGCCGACAAAGCTGGCTACAGTGGTACGACTATCTTTAGTAAAGTAAAACCTCTCAAAGTTGTAAAAGGCTTCTCAGACGACATCGTGAAGAAGTATGACTTAGCGATCGATACGTACGGCGACCCCAACAAAGAAGGACGCGTTATTTCGGCTGAATTTGAGAAATTCTGGGTCGTCACCGTCTACACCCCCAACTCAAAAGGTGATCTGAGTCGTCTCGAACTACGTCATAAAAAATGGGACCCTGCATTTCTCGAACACATCAAAAACCTCGAGAAACTAAAACCGGTTGTCTTCAGTGGTGATCTAAACGTTGCTCATAATGATATCGATCTCGCCAACCCTAAAGCTAATGTCGGCAAACACGGGTTTACTGATGAAGAGCGTGAAGGCTTTGATAATTTTGAAAAAGCAGGACTGATCGACACTTTCCGAACCATGCATCCCGACGAGACCGAAGCCTACTCTTGGTGGACTCATTGGGCAAATGCACGTGCCCGCAACGTTGGGTGGCGCATCGATTATTGGATTGCCAGTGAATCACTCAAAGATGCTATTACCTCAGCGAAGATTCATCCTGATGTGCTTGGATCTGACCACTGCCCCGTGAGTATCGAACTCGAGCTGTAATGAACCAAAAAACACTGTCTCTTTTATTTTTACGTAAAGATGATCAGATATTACTCGCAATGAAAAAACGAGGATTTGGCGAAGGTCGCTGGAACGGTGTTGGTGGAAAAGTTGAAGCAAACGAAACAATAGAGATGGCGATGATCCGGGAATCTCAAGAAGAAATTGGCGTCACGCCACATTCTTACGAAAAAATTGCTGAAATTCATTTTGACGAATTCTTTAAGAACGAGCCAATTATCATGAACGTCCATGTGTTTATCTGTACTACTTGGACTGGTGAACCGATTGAAAGTGATGAAATGAAACCACAATGGTTCGCTCTTAAGGACATCCCATATGCCTTCATGTGGGCCGACGATCCACTCTGGCTCCCGAAAGTTTTAGAAGGCAAAAAAATCAACGCTGACTTCAAACTTGACCCCTTAGATGCTATACTTTCACACAGTATTAAAGAGGTGGAGGAGTTCAGCGAATAATGATACTTAACCCCGAGACACTGACACGATTCAACAACGCTGCTAATGGTCAGCCCCTTTACGCTCCTAACGAGGCGACTAACGCCATTATTGAACCGAAAACAATCGTAGAGTTCGTTGCCCCAGCCGCAGAAGGTAAATCAGCACTCATAAGAGAAGTTGACCTTCTTCATTCTGAATTTTCCGTGGTTACTGGTTTTACGACACGCCCCGAAGAAGCACGTGATACTGGTGGTCGATACACATATTTCAACACCGATGAAGAATTAAATACCCTCCTAGGACGCATCGAAAAGGGAAGTGTTGTTCAGTACGTCCAACATCCTACTACTGGACAATTCTACGGTTCTTTCCCTGAAGATTATCACACCAAATTTAATATGCTCGACGTCCTTTCAAACACAGTGAACGATCTCGATCGTCTCGCATTTAAAAGCATCTTCAAGATCGCCGTCGTGTCCCATGGAGAAGAGTGGATTAACCGTTTCTTAGAACGCTATCCAGATGGAAGCGAAGAACGTACCAAGCGAGTCACAGAAGCCATACAAAGCCTTGAGTGGGTACAGAATCAGCCAAAAAACTCCCTTTCTTGGCTCCATAACCGTGATGGCTATATCCGTGGCGCTGCACACATAGCGATTAGCATTGTAAAAACCGACCGAGCAACTCCAGATCTCACACACCTTGCTGCCGAGATGTACGATGAAGCCATGAAAGTCGCCGTCTAATGGATTACGATTACTGGAAGAAGCAAGCCCTCGATACACCGCTTTATCCGGACATTGAGTGGAGTAAACCCGAGCAAAAAGGCCACGCCGGTAAACTCGGCATCATCGGAGGGAACTCACTCGGTTTCGCCGGTGTCGCGGAAGCTTATTCTGTCGCTATTAATGCCGGTCTCGGCCAAGTTCGCGTCTTACTCCCAGATATACTTAGAAAAACGATTCCACCGATCATTACCGACACTGTATTTGGACCAACCAATCAATCAGGAAGTCTTACGAAAGATGCAATTGCTGAGATGAACGCCGTCGGCGAATGGGCAACCAGCGTCCTACTCGTCGGTGATGCCGGACGGAGTAGCGAAACGGCCATTGCTTACGAACTATTCATTCAAAGTTACCAAGGACCACTAGTCATCACACGTGACGCTATTGATTTAGTTAAAAACAATGCTCAAGCACTCGTCGACCGTGAAAATACCGTCCTCGTTGCATCATTTGCTCAGTTGCAAAAACTTTTTCAAGCCGTGTACTATCCAAAAGTACTGACTTTTAGTATGCAGCTCACAAATCTTGTTGATGCTCTCCATAAATTTACCATTACATACCCAACAACTATCGTCGTCTTACACAAGGACAGTCTTTTGATCGCCCACAAGGGTGAAGTGATTAGTCAGCCATGGGGAAACCCAATGGCTATATGGCGAGGGAGTGTTGCGGCACGAGCCGTCTCGTACTGGACCTGGAATCTCTCGAAACCTCTCGAGGCAATCGCCCAAAGCATACAAACAAATTATCCTTACAGATATGTCAATAATATTATATAATGTGACAAAATGAACAGTCCTCACGAATCTATCCGTATAATCCGACCCGTTGCCGAGCAAAGTCTTGGTGGTCTTGAATTTGCTCAAGATGTGGAAGCGTTATTTCCTAATCGCGGAGTCAGAGGGCGTCCCGCATTAAACCTCACCCTTATAGGTACTAGGGAATTTCGTTCAACTGACAAACAAACTGTGCAAGGGCCCCGATTACCAATGCAAGATATCCTATTTCCTGTGCCAGACACTGGTCGACAACAGCATACTTTCGAGGTGATCGACGCACGTTTCATGGGCCAGTTTTCAGCACACCGAGCACTGTCACTTATTATCGATGATCCTGAAAGTATCCTCAACAATGAAAGAGGTGAATACATGAGGCGACTTGGTCACACGATCTGGCGTGATCACAACGATCCTCATGTTTCTATCGCCGACGTCGGAACGTCATATGCAACCAGTGATATGGTGAAGTGGCTCAACAACAACGCGCCATCAACTATCACTCTTGAAAGCATTACAACAGAACCGTTTATTGAACGTCTGAAACAACTGAAGGGTCCAGCGCCGAAGCCCCGCAAAGAGCAGGTTCACTCTATATCCGGTCCATACCCGGAAGTTCGACGCTTAGGTGACGCCAAAATACCTGAAATATTTTTAAAATCACTGCGCCCACGCACAACACAATCAGAACCCATCGACTAATGTTATAAAAAATGATTGGTGGGCAAGGGGGGAATTGAACCCCCACTCTCCTAAGAGAACCAGATTTTGAGTCTAGCGCGTCTACCAATTCCGCCACTCGCCCAATCATCACTTCTTATAAAGGCTCCACCGATTCGGTGGAAGTACTAATGTATTGTACAATAGATGCCAGTAGGATTAAAGATATGAACCCCGATACAAGCAGTCCTGGTGGAGATCTGCCGGCCGAAACGCCGTCCGATACATCAACATCAAAAAACTCACCTAACATCCAATCCAACGCGGCGAATGTCATTCGTTCGCAGATTAGTGCCCTCTATAATGACCCTGTACGACCCACAGACCATCATGACGTCGGACAAACCGCTGTCGCTGCAACACAACAACCAGCCGACACAAACCCTTACCACCGTACCCACAGCTCACACCCAAAGCCGGAAGCAGAGCAGTGGAAAGAATACCACACAGCGTGGCAAGGCTATTACCAGAAATATTACGAGAGTTATTACACTCACCAAGCTTCACCTGCCGAAGGTACCTCTTCCGCTACCGCTAATGGAGCTGACGGCAACGAACACTATTTCTCAAGCCAACCTGAAGCAGTGCAAACAACTGAAGACCTATCGAAAGACCAGGCCCTCTTGGAGCTTCGTCAAAAACTGCTTGGCCGGGTTTCAGAATCGGCACGCAAAGTACGTAAAAGTCGCCACTTCGTTCCAATCCTCGCTGCCATCTTAGTAGTGCTTGGATTCGTTTTCATTCAGTACAACCAAATCTTCGTCGCCAACGTCCAAGCGTATGTTTCACCAGGCAGTATCGACCCACAAAATATCGTCGTTGATCCCACCAATGACGTTCAAGTAAGTGCTGAATCACGTCTCATTATCCCAAAAATTAACGTTGATGTTCCTGTATTTTACGACGTCGGCTCAGACTATAACTCTCAAATGGCAGCGATGAACAATGGAGTTGCTCACTTCGCAATACCAGGCGCCAGTAGCCATCCAGGTGAAGTCGGCAATACTGCCATCGCAGGGCACAGTAGTAACGACTTGTTTGATAGTGGCGATTACAAATTTATCTTTGCACAACTTGAAAAACTTGCCCCTGGCGATAGTATCTATGCCAACTACAAGAGTATTCGTTACACCTATGTCATCACAAAGGTTGAAACAGTCAAGCCCACAGAGATCAATAAGCTCGTGTATCCGACGACAAAGCCTGTCCTGACACTTATTACCTGTACGCCACTTGGAACGGCTCTAAACCGCCTCCTTGTCACTGCAGAACAGGTCAGTCCAGACCCTGCGTCTGCGACAGTTGCTCCTGAGACCCAAACAACGAGTAAGCAAACGAGTATCCCTGGCACAACACCAACATTGCTCGAAAAACTATTCGGCGCAAAAGGCTAATTAATCTAAGATCATTTTGACACGCTGGAGCTGATAGGTCGCTCCAGACTTTGTAATACTATAGAGATAGCGTCCGTTCTGGCTCAGCGTGGCATCGAAGCCAGGTTCTGCCGCACCAATGACGTGCACATTTGTACCGTCAAACTCTCGTATCGAAAGGTGACCATCGTAGACAGACCACACATAGGCACCGTCAAGCCAGTTCAGGGTATAGGCTTTTGATTCACTGGTTTCGACAGTCGCATTGGTTTGTCGTTGGTATTCAATTTCATAACTAATAAAACCAAGTCCTGAACGAATAATAAGATAATCGCCATCGAGGCTAAAGCTCAATTGGTCAACCGCTGCTGGTGCAGTAAACGTCGCATAAGTTTGGAGGCTGGTTGATTCATCAGCACTCGAACTTGGGTAGCGACCCTTTAATACGGTCACTGTCAGTCCTTCAACTATGGCCACGTAATCATCACTAAAGTAACGCGTCGCGTCGATCAGAAGAGGAGTATCGAAGCTTGTACGGCGCAAAATGTGTGACGATTCATCACCTTCACGGTAGATACCCGCAACTTGTTTCGTTGAATCAGCAGGATCAATACCTATATACGTGATAATGTTCGTTTCAAATAAATCAAAGTTTTTGACGTTTGTGACAAGACCGCGAGAAATGGTTGCTGCCCCAAGATCGAGTTTACGAATCACGCCGTCGTTCGTCAGACCATACAGAATATTTCCACTCGTACCCGAGAACTTTAGGTCACTCAAGCCAATACTGAGTAAGCGAGTAATATTGACACTTGTGCCGACATCTTGTGTATCGACGACAATCCATTCAGTTTTCTCGTTATAGACATGTTTTACTAAGACAAAGCGACCGCCTTCATCCCATTGATTTAGAGTAAATGTGTGTGTCACACCGACAGTAGTGGCATCACTGTAAGTACCGACAGGTAAAGTAATCGTTGATGTTTGCGGATTCTGTGAACGAAGATCAACGAGCTGAAAACTAGGTATCTCAGCTTTTTGCTGAAGTATGAGCCATTTATAATCTGGTGATGCTTTTTCTCCGACAAGTGAAGGGTAGGTTGAGATTTTGTCCGTCTGGAGGTTTTTTGGGACCAACCGAATATAGTCGAGCCACGTTAATGTTCCCGCTTTAACCGTCAATGATTTTGCCCATTGTTCATAACCATCGCGCGACACAATAAAGGTATGGCTCCCGGCAATAACAGTTTGCTTGGTTGCCGTTCGTGAGCCGATAGTTTTGCCGTCAATCGTGACATAGGCGCCACTCGGTGTTGAATCAAATTGGAGGAGTGCACCCTGTTCAAGGCGACCTTTTTGACTATCAAGTCGATATCCTAAAATAAACAGCACGGCACCAGTCATGATAGTTAAAATAGCCACAATCATAACGATTGATACGATGGTGCGCCGGATGAGTAGCTGCTTTTTTGAGGGTCGTCGAAACATTATTACGCTTATTATAGCAATCTTGTACACATTTTTTAACCAACCGCTTGCATAAGCGTGATGATACTTCTAATATAAGACTCAAGCATACGCTCAAAAGAGTGTATCGAATTTGACCTGCGAGGAAAAATAACACCACATGCAAGCGAACAAGACAGTCACGATCAACGGTCGAATGTACGACGCCGTTACCGGACTTCCGGTTGAGACGAAGGCTTCGAAGCCCGTCGTCAAAACACCCATGACGAAAGCTCAGGCGAAGCGTGCATCTCAGGTACCTTCTGCATCGGTCCACGCAGCTCCGCAGCGTTCACAAACTCTTCTTCGCCGCGCAACAAAAAAGCCTGGTGTACCAAAACGACCAAAACCCGGCGTCCATATGGATATTTCACGAAGTGCGAAAGTTTCTCGTTTTGCACCACACCCAGTCGCAGTAACTATCAAGAAAGCAGATGATGCGTCAGACATCATGCCCAAGACTCATCCACTCGCTCAGCGAGCGATGAAAAAAGCTCAAAAAGCGACAGCACCAGCGTTGAGTTCAAAACAAGTCAAAGATATCGCCATTTCTGCCGCGATAGCTAAGACACCAATGAATAGGGAGTCCAAAGAAGTAAAGACTGGTTTCCGTTTCTCACGTCGTTTTGCCATTATTAGCGCCTGTTTCATCGTTTTAATACTAGCCGCTGCATTGACATACTTCAATATTCCTAGTTTGTCAGTTGGATTCGCCTCATCTCAAGCAGGTATTAATGCGACCTACCCTGAATACCAGCCAGATGGATTTCATCTGAAACAACCAGTGACCTTCAGCGATGGAGAAGTAACTCTCAAATTTGCTTCAAACAGTAATGATAACGGGTACACCATTACTCAAACCCGTAGCTCATGGGACTCATCGGCCGTCCTCGATAACGTCGTTCGTAAAAAAGCCGGTGACAACTACGTCACTACTCAAGAACGTGGACTGACTATTTATTCATTCGACAGTACAGCTGTTTGGGTAAACGGCGGCTTGCTCTACAAGATCGTTAGCAACGCGCCACTTTCTGGTGAACAAATTCGCCACATCGCAACCAGCCTTTAATCTGTTATACTTGAGATAATGTCTGACGTTGTTCGTACTCGTTTCGCTCCCAGCCCAACCGGCTTTATGCACGTTGGTGGTGTTCGTACTGCTTTATTTGCGTGGCTCTTAGCACGTCAAAATAACGGTCAGTTTATTCTTCGTCTTGAAGACACCGATCAAAAAAGAGAAGTTGAAGGCTCGGCTGAACACTTAATGAGTGCGCTTCACGCCCTTGGCCTCAACTACAATGAAGGTCCCGATATTGGTGGCCCCTTTGCACCGTACAAACAAAGTGAACGCCTCGACCATTACAAAGCGTGGGCACAGAAGCTTATCGACGCAGGTCGAGCATATGCCGACCCTTACACGCAGGCCGAACTCGATAGTTTTCGAGAACAAGCGCGTACTGAGAAAAAAGCCTTTTTATTCCGTGATCACCGACCTGAAAACCCTCCTGTCTGGGATGGTTCAACGCCGCTCCGACTCAAATCCGATCCAAAAGCCTACACATGGCACGATGAAGTCATGGGCGACCTTTCGACAGGGCCCGATGTCATCGATGACATCATCTTAATAAAATCTGATGGCTTTCCAACCTATAACTTCGCCCATATTATTGACGACGTTGAAATGGAAATTACCCATATCATTCGCGGTCAAGAATTCATCGCCAGTCAACCGAACTACCTCAATATTTATGAAGCTCTCGGCATCGAGCGTCCTATTCTTGCTACCATGCCACACATCCTGGGTGATGCGGGGACGAAAAAACTCGGTAAACGCGATGGCGCCAAAGACGTCCTCGATTATCTTAAAGAAGGATATCTGCCTGAAACGATGCTCAACTTCATCGCCAGCCTCGGTTGGAACGACGGTACTGAACAGGAAATCTTTACGGTTGATGAGCTGATTGCGAAATTTAGCCTCGATCGTGTTCAACACAGTGGCGCACGTTTCGACGAAAAACGACTCGAGTGGATGAACGGTCAACATATTCGCTTACTTTCAATTGACGACCTTTACACACGTATCGCCGATTTCTGGCCTGCGTCGGCTGTCAATGCGACCGAAGAACACAAAAAAGAGATCCTTACGCTCGTACAGGACCGCATGAAAACATTGGCCGATCTTCCGATGCTCACTGAATACTTCTTCGCCGATCCAACATCTGACTGGACAATGGTTGATGATAACAAACAGCTCTCGAAGTTCTCGAAAGACGAACTAAAAGAACTATTACGTCACGCTATTGATGCATTAAAAGATTCTGAATTTACTCCTAATGCTATTCAAGAAACTTTAAATACATTGCTTGAAACAACTGGTCAAAAACCAGGCATTCTCTTTAGTCTGATCCGTCTGGCTGTTTCATGGGCACCTTTTAGTCCCGCTCTCAACGATACACTCAATGCCCTCGGCAAAGACACGGTGATTCAACGACTCCAAACAGCCATCGCGTAACCTCAGATTCCACCTCTGAGTGACAAAGGCATAAGCAGTTTGCTATAATACGCGGTAGTTATGAAGCAACATAAACAGGACCCAGTGGGCCCAAAAACTCCAAATTGGTTCCGTCGCCACCGAAAGTTAGCGATTCTTCTCAGCATCGTGACTGTTCTCATCATTGGTGGGGGAGTTACTGCTGCTTTATTTGTTTTCAATCAAAAACCAAAAGCCGACACACCAGCAAAAGTCACTAAACCAGTTGTAACACCCGATGCACCAAAATTTTACTCACCTTTAACAGGTAACCTCGTCACTGATCAAGCAGCCACCACACAACCTGTAACCGCTATCATGATCGAAAACAGTCCCGACGCACGTCCACAATCTGGACTCAAAGATAGCGGTGTCGTTTTTGAGGCCATTGCCGAAGGTGGTATCACGCGCTTCCTCGTTTTATACCAAGAACAAAAACCACAGCTCATCGGACCCGTTCGAAGTGTTCGCATGTATTATGTTGATTGGCTCGCAGCCTTTAATGCCAGCGTTGCCCACGTTGGCGGAAGCGCGGCCGCATTAGCCGAAGTCAGAAATGGTAGCTACCGTGACATCGACCAATTCTTTAACGGTAGCTATTACTGGCGCGCGACCGATCGCTATGCACCCCATAACGTCTACACCAGCTTTGAAAAACTCGATGCTCTGAATGCCACTAAAGGCTACACGAGCTCAACATTCACAGGGTTTACCCGTAAAGACTCGAAGGCTGCAAAAGTCACAACTGCCAGCAAAATCGACGTGACCATTAGTAGTTTTCTATATAACAGTTCGTACACATACAACACAACGACCAATACCTACGACCGCTCAGAGGGTGGCGCAGCCCACGCAGATAGAGAGGGTGGTCAGATCAGTCCGCGCGTTGTTATTGTCATGAAAGTCCCAGAACGTCTCGTATTTGAAGATGGCTATCGAGAGCAGATCGACGCTATCGGGAGCGGTGTTGCCGACATCTTTCAAGATGGAGAAGTAACAGAAGTTACTTGGAGTAAAACAAGTAAGACTGATCAATTAATGTTCACTGGTGCTGACGGCAAAGATGTCCCGCTCGCCCGAGGACAAACGTGGATCACCTCAGTTTCTAGTACAACAGGAGGCGTCACATGGCAGTAGATCCTCAGCTCGACACGGCGCCAAAGCTTGCAAAAGATTTCTGGCCATCCTTCCGACGAAGCACCGCGATTCTTATCGTTGTTATGCAACTATTAATCCTCCTTGGTATTGCAACTGTGTTATATTTCATCGGTTTTTATGAAAGGAACCCTCTGGCATTCGCTGGGACCTTAGTCGCCCAAACGATTCTTGGTGTCATCACCTCAGCAATTATCTACAAGTTCGTGAGTCGTCCGATCAAAGATCTTCTCGCCGCTGTTGTCCACGTCGCTGGTGAACCAACCTCCAGTACGCCACCAAACCCAAATGACCCACGGTTCAAAAAAAGTGGTTTCAAAAACGTTCTTCAAACAATCTACCAACTCGCGAGCAACGACAGTACTGCACCTGCGACAACGCCGGTCATCGCTTCAACACCAAGTGACGGAACTGCGGTCATCGCAACACCTGTCACACCAGCTGTGACAAACAGCCTTATCGAAAAAGCTCTTAACGACACAATCTGCGGATTCGTCGTCATGAATCATGACCGAAAGATTACCTATTCAAACAAAGCAGCACCAATCCGTGTCGATCAAGAAAATACATCATCTCTCATGCTCCTGTTCAACGGAGAGGACACACTCGACGTCTGGTTGGCGGATTGTGACAAGAATGCCGTCCACGCAGAAAAAACTTGGTCACGTGTCCCAAACAAATTGCCCGACGAAGAAGATCGTCGCTTCTTTGACGTCATCGCATCGTATGACAAGGGGGCTGAAAGCGAAGTCGTCTTGACCCTTATTGACCGTACCGGCCTCTACAGTGTCGGTGAAGAAGAGCTCGACTTCATTGCCTTTGCTGCTCACGAACTTCGTGGACCAATCACGGTAATTCGTGGCTACCTTGACGTGCTCGAAGACGAATTGAAAGACGTATTGAAAGATGATCAAGCAGAACTCTTCCGCCGACTCACCGTCTCTGCAAACCGCCTCTCGGGCTACATTAATAACATTCTCAACACATCTCGTTACGACCGTCGTCACCTAAAAATGCACTTAGCAGAAATTACCGTTGCCAGCGTCTACGATACGATACGAGACGACATGCAAATGCGTGCCAGCGCCCAAAATCGCCTACTCAGTGTCACCATCCCAGATGGTCTCCCCACAATCGCTGCCGACAACGCCAGCCTCAGCGAGGTGTTTGGTAACCTCATCGATAATGCTATCAAATACAGCAACGAAGGCGGCGCTATCAATGTTGTTGCCAGCGTCAAAGGCGATACTGTCGAAGTAGCGATTGAGGACCACGGCATAGGTATGCCCGGAAACGTTGTGAGCAACTTGTTCCAGAAGTTTTACCGATCTCACCGTTCACGCGAGACCGTTGCCGGCACAGGTATTGGACTATACATCTCCAAGGCTATCGTCGAATCGCATGGCGGAAACATTAGCGTTCGTAGTGAGGAGGGTCGAGGCTCAACCTTTATCGTCTCACTGCCAACCTTCAAGTCAGTTGCGGATAAGCTCAAAGAAGGCAATAATAGTAACGAACAACTAATAGAACAAAACAGTGGCTGGATCAAAAACCACTCAATGTATCGGGGATAACCATGGCAATTAAAACAATTCTCATCATTGAAGATGACCGCTTTATCGGTGAAATGTACGTCCGTAGTCTCAAAAAGGCCGGTTTCGAAGTCGACTGGATGGTTGACGGCAACGACGGCCTCATCGCAGCCCGCAACAAACCATACGACCTCATCTTGCTCGATGTCATGCTTCCAGAACGACGTGGCACAGAAATCCTCGAAGCCCTCCGCGGAGGCAAAGAAGATCTCATCCCTCATAGTAGAGTAGTCGTCTTAACAAACTTTGAACAAGACGACGAATCACGACTCGCCATGGAAAAACACGCCGACGCATACCTTATCAAAGCCGAAATCACCCCAAGCAAACTACTGTCTGTCATCGAGCAACTCGCGCCGCCGGCCTAGACATAACCTCTGTTATTTGATAGAGTAGGGCAGACCTCGCTTTGCGAGTCCCATCTCTTCGAGATGAGGACCGCTTGATTCGGAAATGAAAATAAGCAAGCTCATTTTCATTTCTCTCATCTGCGCGGTCCCATCGTCTAACGGTTAGGACACCAGGTTCTCATCCTGACAATCCGGGTTCGATTCCCGGTGGGATCACCAAAGTAAATGCCTCATCCAACGGATGGGGTTTTTACTTTGGTTGGTTTCGTCAGAACCCGAAGCCGGAGGGTTCGATAACGAGGAGCTAGACAGAAAAGTTTACTTTTCTGAATACGACGATGGTATATCTTGATATTCCCGGTGGGATCACCGAAGCTGGATAATAGATATAGATTCATCACAAACGATGAGTCTCTATTCTCCTTTATCTGTTAAATGGTTTGGCTCCTATCTACTTATACCCGTATCTAGCCAGTAAGTAGAAAGGTTGTCAAAATATAATCAACTATGAAGTCCGCAACATTCAATGTTTTAGCAGACGCATACACCATTCACAGTGATTGTAGTTATGCTAATCCAGACTCGAAGCATATCACTACCAGATAATCTTAAGGCAGAGCTACTTAGGGCTTCTAAACAACTACCCGTGAATAATGTTAGTATAAATGGGACATACCTATGAAAAACCTACTTAGATGGATTATAGATACTTTTCAAAATCGAGGATTACCGGGCGTACTGGTATGTTTATTTAAAAAGGATCAAAACGCAGAGTTAGAATTGCTACTTGTCAGATCAACGACGTCGCCTCATTTCTTTCATTTTCCAAGTGGATTTATAAATCCGTTAGAAGATCCTCTCAATGCAGCGCTCAGAGAGCTAGAAGAAGAGACCTCGATTGCCCTAGATTCGCTTATTACAACGCCTTACAAGCATAGTTTCACTTACCCGATGGTTCCATTCCATCCTCGCAGCGTTCAGCGGTTATATGTGAGCGAAGTTTCGCCTGGCACATCGTCCAAACCAGATCATGAAATTATTGAATCCCGATGGTGCAGTATAACGGAAGCGAAGAAACTGGTCTATCCAGAATTAAATATCATTATCGACCAAGCTCTTTTATCTATTGCAAAATAAGGTTCGGTAGCTAATAGTTAGTGTTTATCTTTTGCATGACACTATCATGATACTGCTCCCACCTGTGATAGGGGAGCATCAGACCCATCTTCAAAAGACTTTTTTCTGAATCACGCACCGTGAGAAAACGACGCGTGTCCGAAGGGTCTACAGTATAAGCCGATTGCACATCGTAAACCAGTTCATAAAAGTTTCGACGACGACTAGTCTCAATTATATAGCCTGTCTGATTGGCTTGATAACCTAAGATATAACATTTAGTCGCAAGTTCCTGGATCTCCTTGATACCGCACGACCCGTCTTTATTGAGCGGCTGTGTCATTCCACCTGCGGCACAATAGGCTTCAATCTCAAAGGCGCAATTCGGTCCACAGAGCTTCATAGACCATGGATGTTGGTACGACTGCTTAATATGCTCTTTAGCAATGGATAAAAAGTAATCGGTTACGCCATATATTCCCTGAATCCGGGTATCAATTTCTTTAGATGCAGAGTGTGCACCTGATAATAACCCTATGAAATCTTGTTTCTGATAACGCAGAAAAGACTCAACCCAATCTACATGAGGGCGAGCATCGCTATCGGTAGTAATAAGGTAGTACGGGTTGGATAGTTTTTCTGGTGTTAGCTCCAACCGAGAAACAACTGCGTCCATCCCTCTCTTTCTTGCATTTCCTGGACCGGGCTTTTCTTCAGCAATAAGCAATATAGGTATTTCGCTGGTCAGGCAAAAATCTTCAACAATATCCAATGTAGCATCCGTACTGCCATTATCTACAATAATAATTTCAAAACATCTCGAAGTCTGCAAGCTGAGACAATCAAGCAATGCTCCAACTGTGGACTCCTCATTATACGTTGGGATAATTACGCTCATAACAACATCCCGTGCGATCATCTGTGCATCACTCTCCAGACGTAACTGACGAGCATAATTATATATAATCTGACTCCTACTCTTTTTCACGCAGTCGAATCTCTAACTAGGTCCTCAAGGTGACCTATCTTATACTCGATCCAAGTGTCGAAGGTTTTTGTATGAACACCACCCTGAATAGCTCTATGGTAATGTTCATATGCCGACTCATACGTTGCAATAACAAGGCCGTAAGTACTCCCAAATACTCCTGTCCTTTCTATTAATAACTCCATCTGCATCTGATCAAAATCGTCAAACGATTGTTTGTTAAAAAGTGTCATGAATGTCTTCGTCTCATCTTCGTTACATGCAGACAGCATCTGCTTCAACGCAATCGTTGGCGTGCCACTACGCATATCCGAGTAGTTTTCCCGCAGCCATCGAGAACTCGTGTGAAGATCTCTCAGGTCATTCAATATCTGTCCAGCACGATTTATTTCATATAAACCCATAATAGCCTCACGTTGTGTCTCCACAGGGACGTTAGGTTGCAGAGCTGTCACTAGCCGCACAGGTAGCTCGACATGAAACTCTGCCCGTTTGTCATAATTTGTAGTAAATTGTTCAAATGAAGAATCTAGCTGCATAGCCTTAAGTTCATCGAGTGATGAAACGCCTCGATATACCGCCTCGAGTGCATATATAGACAAAGCTGAGCCAAAATGCTCATCAATATAGCTAATAGTGGCATCTAAGCCTGCTTGCGCGGAGATGAGTGTCTCGTCTTTTCCGAACTGCACCCAAGACGTTTTTCTTCCAGCCCGCTCCTCGTCACCATCATACATATCGTCGTACATCAACGAAAGTGCCCACAGCATATCTACTGTGGCCGCAATCGAGGCAGCCGACTGCTTATCGAGACCAGCATTAAAAGCAAACTCAGCTGCATACATTGGCTTCTCCTTTGTAACATGAGTCTCCAGCGCAAGCAGCAGAGGCCCTCGTCGTTCTTCTGGAACCCTATTGGAGATTCCAACTAACTCATCCATACCACCAATAGCTTCATAATCATAATAAAGCCCCCTAACTGTCGGCTCAGCAATCCTCTCACCGATTCTCGCTTTCAGCTCACCATTGTTTCCAAAGGATTTTTCCATATTGACATAATACACCTTGTATATAATAATATCAATATTGGAGTGGTCCACCACACACACTTGAAGCAAGCTTGTTCTAAAAGCTTGCTTTTTATATTTAATGGTCATGCTAAGATAATACTGAATCGTCAAACTATGGAGATGTATAATATGGTTCATACAAAACCTATCCTCAGTATAAAACCTGGTAAATTCGCCGAATTCTGTGGATGGTATGGAATGATCGCCCTTATTTTTGCCTACTTCTTAGTGAGCTTCTCGTGGACATCGGGCGATGGGATAGTTTACCAGGTACTAAATCTCACTGGTGGTATTGGGTTACTTATCGTTGCCGCATCTAAGCGTGTTGTTCAATCGGTCATACTAAACTTTTTTTGGGCATTCATCGGCGTTATCGCTATTGTGCGAATATTTTTATAGGGAGTGGCTCATTCCATCGAACGATTTCCTCCACCATTAGGTTATAAATTGAAGGCTCAAGGATCACCAAAGAAATAGCTCAAGGCATTACGCTTTGAGCTATTTCTTATGTGATAATATAAAAACAATGAGTTCTAATACGATACCCACCAAATCTACTCCACAAAAATACCTCGGCTATTGGCGCAAGAACTACTTATTCGGCATTGCCCGCCCTGGTGCCTTGTATTTTGATGGTACAAATTTTACGTGTTATGACAATAAGCTTCAATCAGTCTTTAGTGCACCGCTCAAATCCGTCACTATCAAAAAAGGTGCTGGAGTCTTCAATGTTTTGATTGATGGTGTTCAGACGAGCATTCTGACGTACAGAGGTGGTGGTATCTCCCCAACACCAAGCAAGCAACTACTTGCATTTATGGAACAGTCGACAAGCGGTGCATACAAGAACGATCTTCCAATCATAGCCACCGGAGTCTCCACGTTGGTTTCTCCCGTGCTTGGTGCAGCCGTGGATGTCGTCGCAATAGCTGATTATGTAAAAGGCCAGAAGACACTCGGTCAATTCTTGCAATCTATCGGGTTACTCCCAGCTTAATTACATTAATCAGGTCACCAAAGAAAATAGCTTGCCATTGTTGTGAGCTATTTTATACTCTCAATAACTTATGAATATTGCTTATTTTTGTAAAATATGCTATAATTACAACCGTCTTTGTTGAGGTTTCGTCCTCCAAAGTACTTTGACAGACAGTGAAACACAAGGTGTTAGCTGGGTTGAACGCTCGCCCGTTGAACCCACATATCACCTTGTGTTTACGAATAACACAGTATCGCCCCGAAAGGGACGGTTGGCGCCTAATGCCAGGTGAAGTTGGGACCCATCCATGAAGAACCCTCTCAAGAACCGCCAGCAGTTCTCCTGCGGCACTCTCTCGACCAGCTTGCTGATCGAGAACGGCGAGCACCCGGAAGCAGTGACGCTCGGTGTGATCGACGAGGTCTGGAGCGAGTTCCAGGTCTTTTGCCAGCGCGACATCATCATGATGAGCACGACGAACCTCGACGAGGTCGTCGAGTCGAGCTACAGCCGAGTCAAGCAGTCGGTGACCCTTGAGGTCAACGGCACCAAGTTGACGATCGGCGCCACGCTGACCGTTCGCAAACCCGGCATCGAAGTCGAGATCGGTCACGACCTGGCGAGGTTGCTATTCCGTAGCCACCACCTGGTGGACACGGTCTCCCATCTCATCGAGATGGAGGTGCAGCGCGCCGGCCTCCCGGAGGACCCGTTTGGTTCCGGCATGCCGTTCGACCCGTCGAACATGCCTGAGTTCCTGCGAGATCTCATGGGCGAGCGCGGCTTCACCGTGATCGAGCTGCGTCCGCGCGGCTAACACTTGCCCTAGGGTGCTGCGGCTTCGGTCACAGCACCCTAGGGCATCCACACACTTGTTATTCGTGACTGTCTGTCGCACCGCTTACATGAATGTATGTTCATGCTGATGAGCTGAAAACAGCGAAAAGCAAACCTCTTGCACTTACCCCCGTCATAAGTCATACTAACCACAAGTAGTTTGACCTGAAGGGTAGGGCACTATAACACCGTTGAGCTTGAATCGATTCTGGCACCGCCGCATTTATGAGGTGGCTTTTTTGCTTTCGATTGCAATCGTCATATTGTTTGTCGTGCCTCTGCTTACAAACATTGCCCCGACTGGCTTGTTTAATGTCAGCCTGTGGGTTGCCGTCGGCGCCGGTATTACGGCCATCGCTAGCATCGTGTGTTATCTTGTGACACCTGAAAAACCCGGCTATCTCTATGCGCTTATTATTTATCTGTTATTCACCGCAACTGTCGGACTTTTGGTCATACAAACAGGGGGTACGAGCTCTCCGTTCATCGCCGTATGGATGCTCGTGTCGTTCTTCGCTGGTGTCTTCGCCTTCTGGGGACTTGTACCAATTGTCCTTGCTTCAGGTACCTTTATCGCTGTTGAATACCTCAGTAGTCATTTTTCAGCCGGCCTCGTGGCAGTTGTGGTGTTTACCTCGATCGTTCCTCTTATTATTAGTATGTTCGTCTGGCGCAACCAGAGTGATGACACAACATCAAAAGACGTCAAAAATCTTGCCAATCAACTCTCAGAAGTCGCCAGTAAATCTGAAATAGTCATTAATGCCATCGGTGACGGAGTGATCGCTGTCGACGTTCAAGGTGTTATCCAACTCATCAACCCAGCCGCCCAAGAAATCCTCGGATGGGGGAAACAAGACGCACTTATGCTCAATTACAAAACAATTCTGAAATTGTCAGATTTGAATAATAAAGAACTTGACCCATCCCAAGATCCCATCCAACAAGTGCTTAATACCAATCAAGAAGCACGGTCAAATGCCATCACCATCGTGACTAAGACCGGGAAGAAAATCACCAGCTCAATTGTAGTTTCTCCCGTTGGTGATGCCGGTAACGGTGTGATTGCGGTGTTTCGTGATGTGACGAAAGAAAAAGCCGAAGAACGCGAACAAGCTGAATTTATTAGCACCGCCAGTCACGAAATGCGCACTCCGGTTGCCTCAATCGAAGGATATCTCGGCCTCGCTTTGAACCCAAACACTGCCCAAATTGACGAAAAGGCCCGCGACTTCATTATGAAAGCCCACGAAGCCGCCCAGCACCTTGGTCGTCTCTTCCAGGACCTTCTCGATGTCTCTAAGTCTGAAGATGGTCGTATGACCAACATGCAACGTGTTGTCGACATGGCAAACTTTACTGGCACTATCGTTCAAGGTCTTCAAGCCAAAGCAGCCGAAAAAGGCCTTCAGCTTGTCTATACACCGACTGAAGCAAGTGGTCAAAAGCAAATCACCCCTGTTTATTTCGTGAACCAAGATAATGACCACATCCGCGAAGTTCTCGACAACCTGATCGAAAACGCGATTAAATATACACCCACAGGCCAAGTTCTCGTTGACATCCAAGGCTCTGAAGACAAAGTCACCGTCAGTGTTAAAGATACCGGCCTCGGCATTCCTCCTGAAGATGTCTCGCATCTTTTCCAAAAGTTCTACCGCGTCGACAACGCCGATCGTCAATCAATCGGTGGGACTGGTCTTGGACTCTATTTATCTCGTCGTTTGGCTGAAGCGATGGGCGGACGTCTCTGGGTTGAAAGTGTCTATAAAACGGGAAGTACCTTCTTTCTCGAACTTCCTCGTATTACGAGTGAAGAGGCAGACCGTTTCAAACAACAGCAAACAGCCCAAGCCCAAAAAGCCGCTGCCGACGCCTTGGTTGCCCCAGCCCCTGCTGCACCAGAAATGCCACCAGTCATGGGACCATTACCGCCAGCTCGACCGTCTGTGTCTGGTGACATCAAGCCTGCGACCACTGTTCCAAGAGGTGAGAGTTTGAGTCGTGAACAAATTGCTGAACATGTTCGTCAACTTCAAGCAATGGCTCGTCAACAACAGCCAGTTGCTCAGCGACCAGCCGATGCAACAACACCAGCTCCTGCTGCGCCGACCCCAGTATCGACACCCGCGGCCACACCGCCAGTGCAAGCTGGACAACCGTAAGCACAAGCACTATAGTATTTTTAACAAGCATTAGATAGAATAAGGGTGAATATGGCAAAAATTTTACTGGTAGAGGACGACAAGAGCCTAAGAGAAATCTACGGCGTCCGCCTCATGGCCGAAGGCTACGAAATCGTTTCAGCAGGTGATGGGGAAGAAGCCCTCGCTATTGCTATTAAGGAAGCGCCGGCATTGATCGTCAGTGACGTCATGATGCCAAAAATTAGTGGCTTCGACATGCTCGACATTCTTCGAAGTACCACTGAGACAAAAGACATCAAGGTAATTATGATGACCGCGCTTTCCAGCGACGACCAACGTGCCCGCGGTGAAGCTCTTGGAGCTGACCGTTATCTCGTCAAGTCTCAAGTCGGCATCGAAGATGTCGTCCGTACTGTTCACGACGTCCTTGGTGACGGTGTTGCCGGATCTGCGCCTGCAGCTCCTAGCTTTTCATCGACTCCTGCACAACCTGGTAACCCCTCGGCACCTGTTATGCCTGCGCCTGTTGCAGCACCCGCTCCTATGGCTCCAATGCCTGCTATGCCGGCACCATTACCCAATCCTGTTGCTATGCCCGCCCCAGTTACTTCGGACCCTGTAGCTCCTGCTCCCGTCGAAGCACCACTTCCTCCTGTTATTAATATTCCGACTGAAGAACCAGTTATGGCTCCGCCTGCACCAATTCCCGCACCAACACCAGAGTTTGTTATGCCTGAACCTGCCATGCCTGCACCAGTAGAAATGCCAGCACCTATCGCTCCAACTCCCGCCGCTCCAGCACCGTTTGTTGCGCCAGCGCCCTCACCATTCGCACTTCCTGAGCCAACTGCGCCATTTTCTTCACCAGCCCCAGCATCTCTCGGCGATCGCATCATCGCACCATTGAATCCTAACCTTCAGGTTGGTGCTCCCAATGATATCGCGACACAAATGAACCAAGAGCTGGCTGCCCAAATGGCACCACTTCCTCCAGCACCTGCTCCAGAGCCACCATTGCCTCCACAGCCACCTGTTCCTCCTATGCCGCCACAACCAGGCGCAGCTCTGTAATAAGGTATACTAAAAGCCGTGAGTGAACGTCTCAATAAGTATTTAGCCTTTCAATTAGGCATCTCTCGTCGTGAAGCCGACGGCTTTATTGAACATGGTCACGTTGCCGTCGATGGCAAGAAAGCTATCCTCGGTGCTCGTTTTGAAGAGGGGACCAATGTCACCGTCAAAGGAAAATCGATCCAGGCGGGCGAGTCAAAACAATATCTCATGCTCAATAAACCTATTGGCTACGTCTCTTCGCGTAAATCTCAAGGTGACGTTCCCACCATTTATGAACTTCTTCCGGCAAAATATCATGCCCTGAAACCAGTCGGTCGCTTAGATAAAAACAGTAGCGGACTCATTCTTTTGACCAACGATGGTGACTTTGCCTACCAAATGACTCATCCGAAATTTTATAAAGTCAAAAAATATACCGTCACGCTTGATGATGCTCTGGCGCCATTACACCAACAAATGATCAACGACCACGGTATTAACCTCGAAGATGGTGTCAGTAAACTCACCCTCGAGCGTACTGATGACACTCGTTTGCACTGGATTGTCACCATGACTGAAGGTCGTAATCGACAGATTCGCCGGACCTTTCATGCCATTGGCTACGAGGTAACTAGTCTCCATCGTACCAACTTTGGAAACTTCGCATTGAACGGTTTAGAGCCCGGTTCATTCATTCCAGTGACTATCTAATATTTCGTATCGTGGTTATGCTCGCAAAAAGGAGCTACCTCTGTTATAATTACCTCTGATTTATGGCTTCAAAACTTCCAACAGTAGCAATCATCGGTCAAGCGAACGTCGGCAAAAGTTCGCTTTTTAACCGTTTCGTCAGATCACGACAAGCGATCGTCGCCAAAGAGGCGGGGACGACTCGTGATAACGTTTTGGGCCGTGTCCTCTATAACGACCATATGTTTTGGATGGTCGACACTGCTGGATTGAAAGATCCAAACGACGAATTCGAAGCATCAATCCAAGAACAAATCACTGAAGCGGCTGATGCTGCTGATGTCATCTTGGTTGTCGTCGATAGTACGCAGTACGTCAGCGATGACGACCGTTTTGTCGCGAAAAAAGCCCTCCGAAGCAAAAAGCCAGTTATTCTTTTAGTCAACAAACACGACCTTTCAGGCACATTGCCAACCGACGAGTTTAAACGCCTCGGTATCAAAGATATTATCCGAACCAGTGCCGAGCACAATATTGGTATCGAAGAGGCCTTAAAGCAGGTCACAGCCATGATTCCGGCTAAATCTGAAGAGCCTGCCGGTGATGTCATTCGCATTTCTCTCATTGGTCGTCCAAACGTGGGCAAAAGCCAACTCTTCAACACACTTGCTGGTAAGCAACAGGCGCTCGTTGCTAACATCGCCGGTACGACACGCGACGTCAACCGTATTGGTGTCAAATATAAAGGTCAATCTATCGAAATTCTCGACACCGCTGGTATGCGCAAGCCGGGTAAACAAGAAGTCGGCATCGAGAAGTTTAGTGTGCTGCGTTCATTGCAGGCTATTGAAGAAAGCGACATCTGTTTCCTCCTCATGGACGTCAATGAACTCAACACCCAACTCGACCAACGTCTTGCCGGTATCATTGATGAAGCAGGCAAAGGTCTCGTTATCGTTGTCAGTAAATGGGATAGTGTCATGGAAAAAGACGCCTACACTCGCGACGCGCTGGCTCCAAAGATCTCGCGAACCTTCGACTTCGTGCCATGGGCACCACTTATCTTTACCAGCAGCATTACTGGTCAAAACGTCACTAAGCTGTTTGATCTCGCCATGGAAATCGACGTTCGTCGTCACCAAGAAATCAAGACTCGTGCGCTCAATGACCTCTTGCAGAAGATTGTTCAAAAACACCCACCAGCTGGGCTAAAGAACACCTTCCCACGCCTTCGTTATGTCGTCCAGACTGACGTTTCACCACCATGGTTCGTTATTCACGGAAGCAATCTCAAGTTCCTTCACTGGAGCTACAAACGCTACATCGAACGCAACGTTCGTGAAAGCTTTGACTTCGTCGGTACTCCTATTAAATTTAGCTTCCGCGATGAACACCAGATCAAAGACAACATCGCTCGTGTCGCCGCCGGTAAAGAGCCTATCAACAAGGCGAAAGCCAAAAACGAAGCAAAAAAAGAAGCCCTCTCAGGCTCTAAAAAAGAAAAAATCGCTCCTGAATCTTCAGTAAGCGAATAGTTATTGATTGAACATGGAGTGTCCGACTCGACGAGATACTCTCTCGCCGAGCCGGTTGTCCCTGGTGATCTGAAGGCCTAGCGGTCATCGAGCGGCGCACTCGTGCGCTCTGCTCGTTGCTGCTTGACGAGCACTCTGTCAGCGTCCTTGAGGTTCAAGATGGAAAATATCCATCCGCCAACCACAATGGCAACGCCTATGAGCCAGAGGTAGAACATCTGCTCGGAGTCGTGTGCGTGCAAACCGATGTAACCCCAGATGAGCGACGCGATGAATGCCATCCAGGCAAACAACCGCGCCAGATCAAGCGAATGCTTGGCGAACCGCTGGTTACCCAGGTTGAGTTCGTGGTGGATGTTGGACGCCGCCTTCAGGGTGAAGACGACGAGCAAGACGACAGCCAAGGTGACGATCACCCAAGCTGCAATTGCAAATTGGTCCACGGTAATGCCCTTCTCGTTGAAACCTACGACTATCGCAGGGACGTGTTATATTATAGCATATTTACTTAATAATATCAATAGACTACAATGGAGAGTAATGAAGTTTATATTCGCCCAGGGCAATCCTGACCAAAAATACGCCGGTACCCGTCATAACACCGGTTTTATGGCATTGGATGCGTTTGGTGAAGAACATAGTGCACTCTGGAAGAACCTCGACAAATTTGATGCTCGCATCGCTGAAATCGTTATTAATGGTGAAAAAGTCCTGCTCATCAAGCCATTATCTTTTTATAACGATACAGGTATAGTGGCCCGGCGCGTATTAGATTTTTACAAAGCCGACCCAACCAAAGACCTCCTCGTTATTCATGACGACCTCGCGCTCCCACTCGGAACTATTCGTGTCCGAGTCAAAGGTGGCGATGCAGGTAATAACGGAGTAAAAAGCTTGACCGTCCACCTCGGACCACTCTATTCGCGTATACGTGTTGGTATTTGGACCGAACTGCGCGACCGCATGGATGATGTTAATTTTGTACTCGGTAGATTTGACTTACATGAGCAAAAAAAACTTGATACTCATATCTTTCCTCACGTCATAAAGCTAATTGATCAGTTCCTCAAAGGGACACTCGAAGCCACCAGCGACACTCTTCCCGAAATTGTGCAAACCTAGGGTCCATTGACTTTTCATCTGTTGAAGATGATAATACGCCACAGATTCCGTTGAGAAAGCCGCCAAAAAACAGCCATTCTCCGGAATGGCTGTTTGAGAAATTAAGGAAAAACATGACTCGCATCACCGCGCGTCACGTGCGCGAAACACTGCTTGGCCCGTACTACCGTCTGCGTGCGTCGATTAATGAACGACGCGAGCACAACAATGCCATGCGCGAACTCAAAGATGATGAGCGTATGCAAGCAAGCGAGAAGAAGATTGCGGAAACAGAGAGACTCCGCAGGCTTGTTGATACGACCATTCCCGGTCTTATCGGGCAGTGTTCCGGTGTTCTCGAAGCCGCGAATTACGGTGGTAAACACTGGCATCTCGGCCACGTCTATGACATCGGGTTCGTGTATCTGATCCAAGACGGCACGATCGCGACAGAAATCACGTCGACGAAGGCGACAGTCCCTCTCGGCGCGCTCAACTACCGTCAAGCAAGCGACTTGCATACACACCTAACTGCGATGCTCACGAGCGCACGCAGCAGGGTATAAGCCTCTCGCCGAGTACTCCTCTCAAACAGTAGCCCCCGTCATTACGACGGGGGCTACTTCAATTTTGACAGATTATTTTTCCAACTAAAAAGGCACCAGGTAAGGGTGGGCATCACCTGGTGCCATTTTACCCTTTAACCCACCCGAGTTTTATCAGCGAAGCGTACGCGATCGATAGAAATGTATGATGCGCGCCTGACTCACCGAAGTGGGTCACTACTGTATAGTCGCTAATCGATAAAACCTGTAGGGTCCAACCCCGAAGGGAAGGTGTTAAAGGGATTAGTATTCATACAAAGCTGGTCTCTCGAGAGAGAGCCCATAAAGTGGAGGGTAGTTACTATACAGGCACCTTGTATGAAACCTAACATAGAGTGATACCCCAATAAAAAATTAAGATATCACAGTTAGAATAGGGGGTATAAGGTGCTTGGTCATCCTCGCAGGAACGACCAATCATCATGCATTCTAGCACTTGTTTGACTAAATGTCAATACTTATCTCAGGGTGAACATAAAGTAGATGAAAATCAAGCGAAGCATAACAGGAATGGAACCGTATCTTCAACTTTTGAAGCACCTTTCGCATGCTCCAACGCAACTCTATATCAGTGGAACATTACCCGAAGAACGTCGACCCTCAGTCGCTATTGTCGGAACACGCAAACCAACTACGTACGGTAGGGAAGTGAGTTACGATTTAGCTTACACACTTGCTCGCAAAGGTGTTGTTATCATTAGTGGACTCGCCCTCGGTGTCGACGCCCTTGCTCACAGGGGAGCGTTGGATGCAGGCGGGGTGACTATTGCCGTTCTTGCAAACGGATTAGATGAAATATATCCAGCAACTCATCTGTCATTAGCCAAAGAAATCATTAAGAAGGGTGGGGTATTAGTCAGTGAATACGAGCCTGGCGTCAAAGCCCGCGATTTTCAGTTTCTCGCCCGCAACAGGATCGTGAGTGGCCTCTCTGACGCAGTCGTCGTCACAGAGGCAGCAGAACGTAGCGGGACCCTTTCAACCGTCAACCATGCACTTGATCAAAACAAAGAGGTGTTCGCCGTCCCAGGTGCAATCACGAGCCTGCTCTCCGTAGGACCAAATCGACTCCTCAAACAAGGTGCCCATCCCGCACTCTCAGCTGATGATATCCTCGAGGTGATTGCACCCGAACTACTCATCACACAAACCCGCCTCGTGCTCGGCTCAAATCCTCTAGAGAACAAACTCATCACACTCATAGTAGAAGGGGTGCGTGACGGTGAGCACCTCCAGCAACAATCTGGGGCCGAAACCAGCGATTTCCTTACTGCACTGACAATGCTCGAGATCAACGGACACATCCGATCACTCGGAGCGAATCAGTGGACCCTCATATAATAAAGTGGTACGCTACATATAATTCTGAGACGCGCACGCATCCAGCCCACACAAGAGGTATGTCAGCTCCGGAAGGTAGCTTGACAGACCCTGCAAGAGAATGAGAGAACCATGACACATCTTGACGATTTTTACACCGTCACCGGCATTCGTTTCCAGTACTGGGGCGTGATGCAAGTTCCACCCGACGGTACCGTGAGGTCACCGGAGCCCATCAGCTTCAAACACGGACTCCTGTTGCGTCGAAGTCTTCGCTACGAAGACGACGTCGCACGCACACACCTGACCTACCCGGCCACCATCCACCGCACCCAGCTCGACGACAAGTTGTCGCCCCCCGGAGAAGTTGCGGAGGACGAGAAGGTGCTGCACTTCTGGTACATCGATGGAGCGACACAGGAAGATCTCGATGCTTTCGCAGCACACGTCTTTGAGACGTTGCTCGAGCACGAGTTCAGCGGCACCCTCCAGCTCTTCTAGCAAGTCAGTCAAGCGATCCGGCCGTCCCTTTCCAGGGGCGACCGGCGCTTTACTTTTTAGACATAAAATGATATAATTGTATTTAAGCGTGAGCCAACATTCATATGTCAGGCTCCGCACGGACCCCTGACCCAACCCGCCTTGGAGGCATTGTGATCACCATCACAGAGATTGCCGTATACGGCACACCTAACGGATCGTCGTCAACGCGACACTCCGTCAAGTACGTCTCATACAACACGACCGAGGATGAGCTCAAATTGCTCATTTCGAACGTCATGACGCGTGATGACCCAATCGAGGACCTCGTCCAGCTGGACTACAACCTCGAAGAAGGCTATGCCACCCTCATGGTGCATGTCGACTACATGGTCACCCGCAAGAAGATCATTCCGAACGGTTTTTTCACCGAAGAGGAAGAAGTCCGTCTCACCGAAATCCTGCACGAAGTGCGCATCATGCTCGAACAGCTCGGCACCGCGCCCAAAAGCTAGAAGGGAAGACTCAGGGGTTGTATGCCGTCACGCAAGTGACGGCTTCAACTTTCTTCAGGCATTTACAAATAGCGTTTGTTTGTGTAAAGTCAGCCATTGTGTTTAGCTGGATAAGCAACCACAACCAGAATTTATGCCAAAAAACCTAGTCATCGTCGAGTCCCCAGCCAAAGCGAAAACCATCGAGAAATACCTTGGTAAGGACTTTCAAGTACTCTCAAGTATCGGTCACATCCGTTCCATTGCCAAGAAGACAAAGACTGGCACACCACCGATTGACGTTGAGCACGATTTCGCGACGACATACGAAGTTGACCCTGATAAAAAGAAAACTATCACCGAGCTAAAGAAAGCCGTCAAAGCCACCGAGCAAGTGTGGTTGGCGACTGATGAAGACCGTGAAGGAGAAGCTATCGCCTGGCACCTTTGTGAGGTCCTCGGCCTTGATCCACTCACCACAAAGCGTATTGTATTCCATGAAATCACGAAATCTGCGATTGAAGAGGCTGTTAAAGACCCTCGCACTGTTGATATGCAACTCGTCCAAGCCCAACAAGCCCGTCAAATACTTGACCGCCTTGTTGGTTTTGAACTCTCACCAGTCATCTGGCAAAAAGTTCCTGGTGGCAAATCTGCTGGTCGTGTCCAATCTCCAGCCGTTCGTCTCTTGGTTGAACGTGAACGTGAAATCGATGCTTTCGAAGGCTCATTCCAATTCCGCGTCACTGCTGAGTTCACAGATAAAGACGGGACAGTCCGAGCTGAACTACCACAACGTTTCGATACTGAGAAAGAAGCCGAAGACTTTCTTGCGAGCTTAAAAGATGCGACATTTACTGTTTCAAACATTGTAACTAGTCCTGCAACCCGAAATCCAGGCCCTCCATTCACTACCAGCACCCTCCAACAAGAAGCGAACTCAAAACTAGGCTTCGGTGCCCGTGCGACCATGTCGAGCGCTCAGAAGCTCTATCAAGAAGGTAAAATTACCTACATGCGTACCGACTCGGTCAACCTGAGCGGTCAAGCGATTGCTGCAGCTAAAGAATTTATTACTTCGAAATTCGGTCCTGAATATTCAACTGTTCGTCAATTTAAAACCAAAAATGCCAGCGCCCAAGAAGCCCACGAAGCAATTCGTCCAACTGACATGTCTCTTGAAAAGGGAAGCGGTAGTGAATATGATCAAAAAATTTATGCACTGATTCGTAATCGCGCGCTCTCGAGCCAAATGTCTCCCGCAAAACTGGAACGAACCACTGCGACTATTACCATCAGCACCTCAAAACTTTCATTTGAAGCCAAGGGTGAAGTCATTATCTTCGATGGTTTCTTGAAAGTCTACGGAGCTGGCAAAAAAGACCCAGATATTCTGCCTCCTCTCGAATCTGGCCAGACTCTCGACCTCGAAACAGCCACTGCCAAGCAGACATTTTCACGTCCACCAGCTCGATTTACCGAGGGTAGTCTCGTGAAAAAGCTTGAAGAACTCGGCATCGGCCGGCCTTCAACCTACGCCACCATTATCAACACTATTCAAGTCCGCGATTATGCGGTCAAGGGTGAAGATGAAGGCAAAGAACGCGACATTATTACCTTTACGGTCACTTCTAAAACAGATGTCACTCGTGAAATTTTGAAAGAGAAAACAGGTTCTGACCGAGGAAAACTCGTGCCAACTGCTATTGGCCACATGATTGCTGACTTCTTAACCGATCACTTCCAGCAAGTTGTCGACTACGGGTTTACCGCCGATGTTGAAGAAGACTTCGACAAAATCGCGACCGGCGCTCTTGCTCGAAACGTTATGCTTGAGAAATTCTACAAACCATTCCACACACTCATTGAAAACTCAGGCAGTATCGATCGTGCTGCGGTCGCTCAAGCCACTGAAATCGGTAAAGATCCAAAATCTGGCAAAACAATTTATGCTCGCTTTGGTCGTTTCGGTCCAATGCTCCAGATGGGTGACACTGAGGATAAAGAAGAAAAGCCTCGCTTCGCACCTATGCCAGCCGGCGCCCGTATTGAAACGGTCACGCTCGAACAAGCACTGGTTGCATTTCAACTTCCTCGAACCGTTGGGACGACTGAAGACGGTAAAGAAATCAAAGCCAACATCGGTCGTTTTGGACCATATATCCAGATCGATAAGCTCTTTGTCAGCATCAAACCCCTTGACCCACACACTATTACATTGAAAGAATCGCTTGATCTCTATGCAGCTAAATTAAAGTCTGAGGCAGAGAAGAATATCTCAGACTTTGGCGATGGTATCAAAGTCTTAAACGGTCGCTACGGCCCTTACATCACTGACGGCAAAAAGAACGCCAAAATCCCTAAGGACACAAAACCCGAAAAGATTACCCACGAAGAAGCCAAGAAGATGCTTGCTGATGCACCAACCGCTAAAAAACGCTTCACTCCTCGCAAGAAATAATTGACATTATTATTGTAATCTGATGTAATACAGACTGCGCATGTGCGCATCCCCCGAAAGACAAGCGAAGGGTATTACCGTGACCACGACCATTAACCTGACACTCAAGCACGACCAGGACCGGCTCCCGCAGAGCCACATCCACATCTGCTCTCAGGAGCTGTTCGCGAAGCTTCTCGGCGTCGAGAAGTTCCCCGACAAGGTCGCCCGCGACCAGTTCTCCGTCCAATTCGTCAGCGATGCGGACTACGAGATGATGCTCGAGCTCACCCCGACATCCGTTGAGGTTGACCACGAGCAGTGGGAAACTGCCAAACGGCTTGCCGCGGCGATCGAGACAGTCGTCGGCGGTACCGAGTTCGTCATCCGTCTGGACATCGACGGCGAACCCTGTTGGGTTCGCAACGACACGCCAGATCTGCCGATGATCGAGCACGATCCCGAGCTACAGAACTGCTTCGACCGCATCTTGCAGCGCATGCTCGACGACGAGCACAGCTCAGTGGCGTCCGACAGCATCCACACCCTCACGGAAGTATCTTCGGCCTAACGGCCGCTTCGCGCTCGCACTGCCGCGAGTCCTTCGGGGGAAATCCGCGTTCGCTCTGGCATACAGCCATGAGCGTCGCGGATTTTCGCTTTTCTGGACACCCAGCACTCGGGGATATGGACATTTTATGTTACTTATGCTATAATATACATCAAGTTCGCCAAAACGGACCAGCGCGAGCAATCGCGCCCTTTCTACTGCAAGGAAGTACCTTATGCCCACCATTACCGCCCGAGTTATGGAGAGCTCTATCGACCTCGTCGATGACCTCCGTCTCTACCTGGGTGTTTCCGTCCCGGAAGCGCTCAGTACCAAGCGTCACCTCCTCAAAAAGGGGAGTATCAACGTCATGTGGGTCGCTGTCGATAACAACGACCAGAACGTCGACATCCTCATTGAGGTGAAGGCTATGTGGGACATCCGTCGCTGGCTAACCCGCAACAAGCGGACCGTCCAGATCCGGAACTACCTCGAGGTCTCGCTAGCAAAGCGAAGCATGAAGGCACACCGTTCGACCGTTGCGGTTGAACTGCACCTCTCGATGTCGGCCTACGCCGGCACCGGCTACAATCCCGACGGCTTCCACACCACGCTAATCCCAGTCACTGATTGGGAGGAGATTGGCGACGGCGAGTTAGTCCAGTCATACGGCTTCCCTAAAGGGAGTTACTACGACCACGATGCCGCCGATAGCGTTGCATCCGTCGAAGTCGGCTAGTTGACCGCATAACCCAACAGTAGGAAGGCATCAAGCCCGCGACCACCCAGCTCATGCTGGTGTGGACGCGGGCTGCTTTCTTTTATGGCATAATTTTCTTTACACTAAAATGTTTATGCTTCCAACAGAGGTGGCATACCACATCTTGTGGATAACTAAAGCCTCACAACACTATTTACAGCGTATGTCTATTTCATGCTATAATGAAGTTAATCTATAAAATGTTTGACATTATTCCAACTATCTTGTATAATGATAAGCATATTATAAAATAATGTAATCCCTACGGTGTGGCTGGGAGGAAGACCGAGATATATGAGCGACGCGACTGAATCAACACAGCCAATCGACCTGAAACAAGGTGTCGGTGACATCTTAGCCCTCATTGAACAAGAGCGTGAACGCGAGATCATTACTCGTCGTTTTGGTCTCTATGACCGCCGTGAAACACTTGAACAAATCGGTGAACTCCTTGGTATCACTCGTGAACGCGTTCGTCAGCTTGAAAAAGCAATTCTTATCCGTCTTAAAATTGCTGCCGAAGAAGGCAAGACCGAAGTCGTCACTGGCCTCGAGAAAACTTTCATCCGCACCCTCAGTGAAATGGGTCGTGTCGCTCGTATCCAAGACCTCGCCGACACACTCTACGGCCGAGCAACCAACCAACAGGAACGTGCTCACGTTGCCTTTATTGCCACCCTTGCGCCTGGCCTGACTGTTATTGACGAAAACGACAATTACTTCGGTTCAGTCGGCATCGCTGAATACGGCGACGAAAAGAAAGTCAAAGCTCGCGTTGACGAAATCGTCAGTATCATCAAAGCCAACGGCGAACCGATGAGTATCGACCAACTTCATGACAAACTCAGCTACGAACATCCTTCACACGTTAGTGCACTTGCCAGTATTAGCAAGCAGCTCGCACACCTCAAAGACAGTTGGGGACTCACGAAATGGCCAACGGTTAACCCGAAGAATATCCGTGACAAAATCTATGTCATTCTATCAGACAACAAGAAGCCATTACACTTCTCAGACATCGCAAAAGCGATCAAAGACAGTAGTTTTAAGCGTAAAGACGTCACCACCCAAGCCATTCACAACGAACTTATTAAAGACAAACGCTTTGTCCTCATCGGCCGCGGTATTTATGCCCTCGACAACTGGGGTTACAGCAAGGGAACCGTCTCTGACATCATCTCTCAAGTTCTTAAAGACTCAAGCGAACCATTGCACCGCGACGAAATCGTCAAACGTGTATTGAAGAGCCGCCAAGTGAAAGAAACCACTATTTTGCTTAATCTTCAAAGCAAACCTCAGTTCAAGCGCGTCGCAAAAGCGACCTACACACTCGACGTTAAGTAATTTTACTCATGACCACACCTGTACACCCGGACTATCGGGAAATAGACACGCCCTGGGAACCTCAGCCAATCGCTTGGCGCTATCTTTCGGCTGATACGATGCCGCAAAGTCGGATTGGTTCGATCAGTCGAATCGACGCTCGTGCGAACCTCGTCACTCAAATAGAGAACCGGCACTTAACCCATATCGTTCGAGAAGTTGATGTCTCTGCGAACCTCCTTCGAGAAGTCGAACATCCGTTTGCTACCATCGTTTCGAGTCTCGTCGAGGTTAACGAGCAGTTTCGTCAACTTGAAGCCTTCACCTCCTTAAAAGTAGCGTCGACTGATTGGCATGTGTTTCCAGACCCTGAAGGGCGCATTCGCACACTGGCACGAGTCGAGATTATCGATCCAGCCCCTCACATCTATCCCCGTAATTCATTTCGCTCAACTGACCCCGAGCGAGAAGCACGATACGCAGCACTACGCTCACAATTAAAAATCTACCGACGACATAGTGTTGGTCAGCCCCTCGATGATATCGATCGTCCCGCTCAATACGTTTTTGGAACTCCACGCAGTCAAAAGGGAAGTCCACTCGCTCATCAAGCGATGTATTTGGTTGATATCGAGCCCTTCTTAACACAAGGGGGAGTGTAACGTTGCCAATCTGTCCTCGAGGTGAGAGAATATAACATAGACATTATGAGTATTATAGGCGCTATTATTAATTTCTTACTGCAATGGTATGTGTGGGTGCCTATCGTGCTCCTTCTCGGATTCTTAACGTGGCGCAATTGGCGCAAAGTCGAAGCGGTAAACGAAGTCGAAAGTGATCTTCTGATCCTTGAGATTCCAAAGACCAACGACAAGCAAGAGCTCGCCGCTGAACAGCTGTTTGCCAGCCTTCACGGTATCCTTAGAGACCGCAACGAGCTTCGCAGTAATAACGGCTTTCAAGAACACCTCAGCTTCGAGGTGGCGTCAGTGAGTGGGCAGATCCGTTTCTATGCGTGGGTACCAAAAACACTTCGTAGTTTCGTTGAAAGCCAAATATATTCACAGTACCCAACTGTACAAATCCTCGATGCCGAAGAAGACTACGTTACTCACGAACGGGATCATACCGTCTACCATACTGCCGAGATTACCCTGACAGACAATGAAGTCCTTCCTATTAAGACATTCCAAAGCTTCGAAGTTGACCCGTTGGCCGGTATTACCGGCACACTAGCCAAACTCGAAACCGGTGAAGAGATCTGGATTCAAATCCTTGCGAAGCCAATTGCCGACGATTGGCACAAGTCATCTGAACACTGGATCAAGGGTGTCAAAAGTGGTCAAACCACCTTCAGTAAAAGTGGCTATTCATGGATTAGCAATATCCTCCAGGCACTTTGGAAACCACCTGAAGAAGCAAAAGCTGGCACAAGCGCACCGAAAGAACTGTCTGAGCGAGATAAAACTCGTATTTCTGAATCCGAAAAGAAGGCAACTAAGCTCGGTTATCGAGTCAAGATCCGACTCGCGTACCTCGGTAATGACACCACGACTGCCCGTCAGCGTATGCAGGCTATTGTCGGAACATTCAAGCAATATAACAGCACCAACTTGAATGGTTTTAAGGTAAACGGCGCGAGCTTTAGAAAAGAAGATCTGATCAAATACCGCCAACGACTCTTTGGTCGTGGCTCATTTATTTTGAATATTGAAGAACTCGCCAGTGTCTTCCACTTGCCGCACACCAACGTTGAAACACCGAACATCGTCTGGGCTTCTTCAAAGACTGCCGAACCACCAGCGAAGCTCCCGATCATCACCGGAAACACAGCGATTGATGAAAATATCAGCGCTTTTGGTCTAACAAACTTCCGCGGTATCAACCACCAATTCGGTATGCTCCGTAGTGACCGTTCACGTCACGTCTACGTCATTGGTCAAACAGGTGCTGGTAAAACAGGAACACTTGAGCTATTTGCACTCAGCGATATTTTCCATGGTCACGGCTATGCCATCATCGACCCGCACGGTGACTTTGCGGTGAATAACATGCGCTTTATCCCTGGAAGTCGCCTGGACGACGTTGTCTACTTCAACCCAGCCGACACGGCATACCCACTCGGTTTCAACCCACTAGAGGTCACTGACCCAGCTCACAAAACGAACATTAGCTCTGAAGTCATCGGCGTTCTGAAGCGTATGTTTGGCGAGTCATGGGGACCACGTTTGGAATACATTCTACGTTACACTATCCTGGCACTCCTTGATCGTCCAACAACGACCATGCTCGACATTACTCGTATGCTGACTGATAAAAAGTTCCGTAACGAAACCCTCGACTACTGTACCGATACCGTCGTCTTGAACTTCTGGAAAATTGAATTTGCTAGTTGGAATGAGAAGTTTCAATCTGAAGCTATTGCGCCGGTCCTTAATAAAGTCGGAGCCTTCACAGCCAACCCAGTTATCCGTAATATTATCGGACAACCGCAATCGACCTTTAATATTCGCGAGATCATGGACCAAGGTAAAATCTTGATCGTGAACCTCTCAAAGGGACTTATCGGTGAAGACAACGCCGCTATTCTCGGTGCATTTATGGTCACTAAAATTCAACTCGCCGCCATGAGCCGAAGTGATATCCCGAATGTTGAAGATCGCCGCCCATTCTATCTCTATGTCGACGAATTCCAGAACTTCGCTACTGATTCATTCGCTACTATCTTGTCTGAAGCACGTAAGTATGGCCTCAACCTGACTGTCGCCAACCAATACATCTCACAGATGACTGAGACTGTCCGTGACGCCGTTTTTGGTAACGTTGGAACAATGATCTCCTTCCGTGTTTCTGCTGACGATGCGCCGATCCTATCAAAGCAATTCGAGCCTCAGTTTGAGCCACAAGATCTTCTCCAGATGCACAACCGTCACTTCATCATCAACATGGTGATTGCAGGTGAAAAAGCTCCTGCCTTTAGTGCCACCACTCTGACACTTCCTCCAGAACAGATTGATAACAGTGGTCGCATTATTGAAAATACTCGTCGCCACTACAGCCGTAGTCGTGCAGAGGTAGAAGAAGAGATTTCCACCGCCATTAAAATACCTCAGAATCTCCAGGCGATGCAAAAACCAGTCCAATCATCAACCCAAGCAGCACAGTGGCCAATTGACGCTGGTGCCAAGGCCGTTGAACAAGTCATCACTCCTCCAGAGCAGGGGAGTGAAGAGGTGAAACCAAAGCGAAAACGAACACGATCACGCCGCAAAAAAACCACCGATGGTGCAGCACCACAGGAGCAACCAGCTAAGAATGAATAACTCCGGAACTTTCCGGGGTGGGGAAGGACTAACGGAATTATTTCCGGGTGTCTTTCATACGCTTGATTTCGATAACCCTGATTTTCACGACGGAAGATTTATTCATTTTGATGATACCTATGCCATGGCTGCAGAGCTTGGCTATATCGATAAAGTCGGTGGCTACGCCATTAAGGCGATTCATAATGGAACGGTCGAAATTGGACAACACCCACTGCCTGGTGAGCCTCGTCCCTTTGTCAGTATCGGCTCACGGTTAATCGATTGGCAGATCGCGCCTCGAGATCACACACCCGAAGGCCGCACGAAGCGTCGTCGGCTATTCTACGCCAATGATCGCGTAGCGACTGCATTCTATGACCATCTCGTCCCAACATGGAAGACATCGACTGCAACGATGCAATTCGATGTCATTGAGGCATTACTGAAAGCAAGGGGAGTTGATCGTCACTCACCCAAACGAGTCCACGACACTCACATACATGATATGCGCGAACAAAATAAAACCGAACAAAAATAGAACAATGGATATGACGAGATTATTAACATAAAACTATAAACGCCAGTATCATGGCCAACGAAAACGAGTGTGCATAGCTTGGTAGTAGGGCATGCATAAAAAAAATAGAAAATGAGTGGGATATAGAACGCAAAAGAATGGATACGTAACCACAAAGCAAACATAGTTCTTACGTCGCACAATATATCTTTTACGACATTAATCATATGTTTAATAGATGATTACTCATGCGTCTATTACTCCCCGAGAGAGTAGTGTTTATCAGTTGTTATACTCACGCGCACATGTTTGTATATATATTTCTCGTTAACTACTGTGTGTTTACTACTATCTATATAGTGGCCTTGGTCTATAGTCGTGTTGTATTTAATGTCGCATTCTAATGCCTGCATACCTAAGTTATCCACACCTAGCCACGGTATGCGCTGGCTGCGTGAAAAGATTTTCACTCCCCCTATTCTCCTCTCCTACCCCATTGTTTGACATATTCGCATTTGTATATTTTTATATAGTTTTTTTACAAACAAAAGATTAAGAACAAAAATAGAACATTGGGTGAGTGAGGTGAGGGAGAGAGAGGAGCCTTTTTACTGACAACGCCCACACTCTGACCAGCCTATAGATAGACTGCGCGGCCACTCACGCGTACATCAACGTACTCTGCGCTTTGACCTTTGCTCGTTAAGAATCGTAATGACCGAACCGTATCCTCAACCTGCTCCCCCGCTCCCCTGTCGATCGATAATTTTACAAGCGGCTGCACATCCTTAAATCGAATCTCTAGTTGACGCGTCGTTCCAACAGGTAGTATGGCCTGGGTAACCTCATATCCACTCCCCTTCGCAAGCGCCACTACCCTTCCCACAAAGCTCAACAGGCGCGCGCTTGCCACTGCGCTTCCCTGCTCTGGAGAAATGCCACTTTCATCAATGATCTGAACGGTCGGTGTCTGATAATAATTCTTCTCAAAAACAATGCCTTGGTCGTCGACGTAGTACTGCTTGTCATTGATCTGCCAGCCCGCGACTGGTTGTCGGAAAGTAATGATAAACTTCGTTTCAACGAGGTGAGTCGAGCCGTTTTGAGTAATGCGGCTCACTTCAGGTACCGCTGCGGCAGCATAGCTACTAAGGTCTTTTTGATCGAGCGCAAAACGGAATCGCGAGGCAGGATGCACCCCTAGATAATCATTGATAACTTTTTCATATCTGGTGCTATCAATAGCAGTCGTGACCGCCGTTGATGAACCAGCAATCACCACACGAGCTGTCAGTTGTGTGATAACGAGTACTAGCAATGTAATAGCAATCACTACGAGCAGGAAGATGCCGGTGAGCTTACGCCTTTGGTTGGTCAAGTGGTGTACTTTAGAGCGCGGTGAATGGCTTGGATCCATTGGATCACGACGGACGCCACTGAGTGTCCGATTACGTCGAAACTGGCTCCCGCGATCAACGCTGGAACTTGGTTCAGGTGTTGCCAACCGTCGGCTGGGAACGCTCGGCTTTTTGTTGCGAGAGAACATCATCGTTATGCTTTATTATAGCTTACTTAGCAGCTGCCAGGATCATTGTTGCCATATCTTTCGCAGCATGAGGTTTCGAGAAAGTTTCGAAGCGTTTTGCCATCGATGCGGCTTGTTTTGGATCTTCAATAAATTGCTGGACACATTCGACAAGTAGATGCGGATTTTGCACCATAGCTTCTTCATTCAGCACCACAACAGCATTAGCCTCATGATATACCGCAGCATTCTTCAATTGATGCCCTCCCGTAAGTTTGGCGTTCGGAATCAAGATCGTGGGCTTCTGTAATGCCGCGAGTTCCAAGATAGTGGTCGCACCGGCGCGAGTCACCACAACATCCGCCGCACCCAGGAGTGAATCCATATTGGTGACAAACGGATACAGCTGAAAATGTTCACTGTCTTTTGGCATGATTGAACGGAGTTCATCGTACTGCCCTGCTCCTGCTACCAATACAACGGCACCGTATTGTTGTAATGGGCGCAACACTTCTGCGACGGTATCGTTAATACGTTTTGCTCCAAGGCCACCACCTGTCACGACAATGAGTGGTCGAGCAGGATCCATCCCCCACTCCTTTTTTGCGGTTTTCTGTTCAGAGGCCGTAAACGGACGAAAATTAACACTAATAGGAATACCGATGTACTTCGATCGACTCTTTGGATATGAATAATACTCAAGTGGTGCACCGGTTGCAATCGAGGTCGCCCATTTTGATAAGACACGATTTGTCAGACCAGGGTGTGCATCGGAGTCGTGAATGACCAGCGGAATTCGCAGAATTCGAGCTGCCAAACCAACCGGTAAGCATACATAGCCTCCCTTAGTGAATACGACATCTGGTCGCCACACAATAAGCTTAAAGAAACTTTGAATAAACCCAATGCCCGCGAAAAATACGTCACGGAGATTTTGCAATACCAACGAGCCCCACGTCAGCTGTTGAAACCAGGTCAAATGGTTGTAACGGCGGAATTTACCGGCCACAATCGTGTGTACTGGAATCGATGCATCAAATGCTTCGACGATTGATCGAGCCTGGGGAGCAAACTTCGTATCGCACCAAAAGCGAAGTTCCGCTTTAGGTTTGCGTTCTCGAATTTCTCTAAGAACCGCTACGACTGGCGTAACGTGTCCGCCCGACCCGCCGCCCACTGCCAAGATTCGCATCTGAGGTCTCCTTTATACGTGATGAATGGATAGTATATCGTGAAAGTTGGAACACCAGTCCGAGTGCTGCCGTGATGAAGATCATACTGGTGCCACCGAAACTGAGGAGTGGCAAGGTGATTCCCGTCAGTGGGAAAATTCCAATCATTGCCGCTATATTAAGGATAACATGCGCGCCAAACCAACCAAAGACACCGGCGACAAGAAGTTTGAGACGAATATCCACCAAATGATCCATCACCTTCAGTAATCGTAGTAAAAGCGCCACAAATATGGCCATGAGGATGATTAACCCGATAAACCCAAAAGTCTCACCGAGAATCGCAAATACGGAGTCGTTAATCGCTTCAGGAAGATAACCGGTCGCTTGAATGCTATTACCAATACCTACACCGAACAAAAATCCTGATCCAATAGCGATCTTAGCGTGTTGGATGTGATAACTCCCCGCATCATCAACGGAGCTACTATCTCCCTGTAAATATGTCGCGATACGATCGACACGGTGTGGTGCACTGACGATAAAGATCGCTCCGACAACGAGCACAATACCAGCCACGGTAATACCGATCTTCTTGCTGAGTCCTGCCATAAAAAGCATCGTCAACACAATCGCAGTTAACGCGATACCTGTTCCGAGATCCTTTTGAATAACCACAATAAATAGCAATGCAATGGCAGTGACAACACCGGTGGGAATAAGGCTCTTCTTAACATCATTCACATTCCCTTCCTTTACACGAGCACCAAGGAAGACAGCAAGATACAGCAATAGTCCAAACTTTAGAATCTCAGCTGGTTGCAAACTACCAAAGATACCAAGATTAAACCAACGACTCGCTCCGTTGACCTGTTCAGCAATACCAAGATGAGCTACCGAAGCCAGCCACAGTAGTGCACAGGCTGCCAGCCCTATAACTAATACCTTCATGCCATGTTTCACGACAAATTTATATGGCAAACTCGCCATAATCGCAAAAGCCACCAAGGCAAGCATCAAACTAGTGGTCTGTTTAACGAAAAAATAGGTGTCAGAGAAATTACTGCCAATGGCGTTATTGAGCACGTTGGCACGTTGCGGCCCAATGGCATAGATGATCACCAGCCCAATCAACATCAAAATGCCGGTGTACAAAAGGATCATATAGTCAGGGCGGTGTCGCCTGACGACATCAGTCGTCCGTTCGTGCCCCCCAGCGCGCATGCTAGATGTTGCCTCCTGCGAGGGCGATCATGACTCCAACGAATGAACAGACAGCCGCAATGACCCAGAAGCGCATTGTAATCTTGGTTTCAGGCCAGCCGATTGCTTCCAAGTGATGGTGCACTGGTGCCGACAAGAAAATTTTTCGTTTAAAGACTTTTTTACTAAAGATCTGGATTAGGCTAGAGCCAGCTTCGGCCACAAAGACCAAACCAATGACCGGAAGCAAGAACAATGTGTTGGTGAGCATCGCTACCACGCCCAGAGACGTCCCCAGTGCGAAGCTACCCACATCACCCATAAAGAAGCGGGCGGGATAGATATTGAACCACAGATAGCTTAGGAGTGCTCCTACGACAGTGAAACAGAAGCCGGCAATCATTGGGTTGCCCTGGAGGAGCGCAATGATTCCAAAGCTTCCAAATGCGATCGCCGCGAGTCCACCAGCTAGACCATCAAGACCATCGCTGATATTAACGGCATTGCCAGCTGAAACAACCACAAAGGCAAAGACAGGAACAATCAACCATCCGAGGGCGAGATCACCGATAAATGGAATGTGTACAGTGTCGATACCGAGCTTGGCAAAGAAATACCAGCCAAGGAATAGTCCGATAGCGGTAATCATAAGGAACTTTAGACTTGAGCGTAGTCCAGCGACACCCTTCCCTGTTCCGCGAATATTTATAATGTCATCGATCAACCCAACGAGTGCTCCTCCCGCCAAAGCAGCCAGTGGCAACCAAGTTTCACGACGGTCAAGATTTAAGAATAACGTAATCACTGCAATCGCCAATACGAAAATTGCACCAGCCATTGTTGGAATGTTACGTTTAAACTTCTCAGCATGAAGCTTACTAAAGACAGTCAACGCCTCCCCTGTCGTACTAGCCGTTCGCTGACGCTTCCAGAACTTAAAGCGATACGCTATAAAGGTGTAAATCGGTGTGAGGAACATCGCAAGCAAGAATGCCAGTACGCTCAGGACAAAGACACCTGTAAGCTCGTTCGTGAGGGTTTGTAATGCTGGGTTCATATTATCCTTTCGGTTGAATCTTTAGGTAGTCAAGCATCCAGTTGGAAATGTCGGTAAAAATCGGTAATGCATCTCGTGCACCCTGTAATTCCTGGTTCTTGCCCGATACTTGTACCATTATGACATATTTTGGTTGATCGACGCCGCCGTAACCCAGGTAGGTTCCGACGGTTTCGTTATTACTATATTGGCCGTTGACGATAACCTGAGAAGTCCCCGTCTTACCACCAATGTAATACCCCTGTTTATCAGCACGGCCGAATGCACTCGATCGTGCAAGGTGGGTCATTTCGCGGATTTGATCAGAGGTCGAAGAATTAACGACGTTAGTCCGGATCGGTGTTGGTGTTGGATTAGGCTTATAGGTACCTGACGTATCTATCGTACCAGCGAGAACAGTCGGCTTGTAATAACTTCCTCCGTTTACAATGGCGCTAAACCCACTGGCAACCTGAATCATAGTTGCATCGAGTCCTTGTCCAAAGGCCATATTTGAATAGCGAACGGCGTTACCGTCAGCTTCATCAGGAGAGATCACAATCCCCTTCGCCTCATTTGCCAACTCAACCCCCGTCTTCTCACCAAGACCGAGTCGATCGTGGAAATATTCGTACATTGTTTGGCGCGCCTTTAGAGTGATTTCTTTGCCATCACCGAGACGCTCAGCAACCGTGACAAACCCCGTATTCAGTGACCAAGTCAGCGCAGTTTGGAAGGTAATAATACCCGTGTGACCCAATGTTGCATTCGTAATAGTACGGTCATCAACCTTAATAAAGTCAGTGTTGTTGTAGGTATCAGTTGCCTTCACCACACCCTTATCGATCCCTGTCGCCATGGTGAACGTCTTCACATCAGATCCGGGTTCGTATGGAGCTGAAATTGTCGCATTATTAAATGCGGCCGGATCTTCTACCTTGTTGTACTCACCTGGGTTATACGTTGGTAAGTTTGCCATCGCAAGGATTTTCCCTGTTTGCGGATCCATCACAATCGCACTGGCAGCCTTTGCGCCAGTTCGTTCCAGCGCCGCAGCCAGCGCTTGTTCAGTGTGAGATTGGACATTACGATCGATACTTAACACGACATTGTCACCATCAATTTTTGGAATGTTAATATTGCCTGTTCCAATAGTGAGCGGGACGTTACTGACGTCTTTAACTGTCTTCAAAAGACCATCTTTACCTTTGAGGCGATCATCTAACCCGCTTTCGATTCCATAGTTGCCTTTACCCTCGGTATTCACGAAGCCGAGGATTTGCGCACCGAGTTGACCCTCTGGATAAACGCGCTGACTTACTTCCTGAAACCCAATACCATGGAGCTCTGCTGCTTTGATCTTGTCGGCCTGTACACGAGTGACTTTAGTCGCAATAATCTGGTAACGTGAGTCTGTTTTATCGAGTAGTTTATCAAAATCTGTTCGAACATTACCACCGGCAACTTCTTTCAGTGTCGAGACGATCTTAGCCTTATCGTCGACCACCACAGGGTCGGCAAACACGGTATAGACCGTCTCATTTAATACCAGCTGTACTGGTTGAGATCCATTCATGGCATAAATAAGCCCACGACTCGCTGGTAATTTGAACTGCGCCTGTTGTTCTTCATTCGCGAGTCCGACGTAATAATCGTGCTGAATGACCTGCAAATAAAAGAGGCGGACAACAAAAACAGCCATGACTATAAAGATCACGGCTGCAAGTATGCGTGAGCGACTCCCTTTTAACAGTTCGAATTTCATAAAAAGATAGTTTCTATTGGTTGACGTATTGTGTGCTACTTGCAGTGGTCATTTCACGAGCGACGCTTGAGTTCTTGACAGTTTCAAGAGCAGTTAAACGAGCATTCTCGATCTGAAGATCACTTTTTTGGTCATTGAGATCAGCGATTTGACTGTCGATCTTCTGTGATTCGTAATCATAACTGGTTGCACGAGTTGCTTGGGTCAAATAAATGAGCCCGAGGACGGTAATCATCAATGCCACTAACACGGTATGTGCCACGGGACCAAGTTTGATTGCCGACTTAAAACGTGTCGTATTTTGATTACGAGACCAGTTCTGTTGGCGACGAGACGCGATATAAGTACTAGATTGATATGACATGTGGTGTTTTTATTTGCTGTTTATATTTGGTTTTTTGGTGCCTCTACCCCAGGCCGTAACCCAGGGTAAAGACTAATTCATGGTTGTTACTTAACGCGAACAGCAACGATTTGTGGCTGATCCGAGTACTGAACCGTAATGTGAATTGGCATGGTGTTTTGCCCCTTCCCTTTTTTGTTTTATTTTTTCACTGCGACGCGAAGCTTTGCACTCCTCGAACGCGGATTGTGAACATCATCGGTGGCTCCTGATACAGGCTTCTTCGTGACTGGTTCGATTTCGGCCTCAAGGCCATTATCGAATTGATCTTTGAAAAAGCGTTTGACGAGACGGTCCTCAAGACTATGGAAGCTAATGACTGCAACTCTTCCTCCTTTTTTCAATAGTGGAATAAGTGTTGGCAGCACCAACTTGATTTGTCCAAGTTCGTCGTTGACAGCAATGCGGAGCGATTGAAAAGTACGCGTGGCGGGATGGATTTTTTGCCATCTCCCACGATGGTTTTCAGCTATCAGCTTGGCGAGTATTTCTGTACTTTCAAATGGTCGGTTATTGACGATTAAATCGGCAATGTGACGCGCGTTTCCGATTGGCTCTTCGCCGTATTCTCGGATAATCGTCGTCAACTCTCGGGCAGAGGCGCTATTTATAAGATCTGCAGCAGTTTTTTCCTGCCGACGATCCATGCGCATGTCCAGTGGACCACTATGTGTAAAAGAAAACCCTCGTTCGCCCTGATCGAGCTGTGGTGACGACACCCCCAGATCAATCAAAATAAGGTCAAACTGTTCCCCTTCTTCGATAAGCTGCAATGCAGCAGACACGAAATCGGTGTGCAGTAACCGAACGCCTTTATCACCGTAGTCCGACAAATGCTCAATCGCATAGTCATCACGGTCAACCAGAACGCTCTCCTTATAATTTTCCGTGCGCCTTAATACTTCGCCCGCGTGACCGCCATAACCCGCCGTTAGATCGAGATAATTCTCGCCTTTGTTCGGGTTGAGCAGTTCAAGCGTACGATCAAGTAGCACAGGAACATGATGTGGTGGATGTTCAATACTCATCGCCACTCAGTATACACTGACTGGCTGTCGAGATCACCTAACTGATAGTGAAGCTGTTTGTTTTCGCAAGGTATGTTTGTTTTAAAAAGTCAGATGTAGCGATTGGGGGTTACTAAAAGCAACTCATACCCTAGCTACAACTTGTTGAGAGACTTATGTGAGGTGGAGTTTTGGGAGGTGTGTTTTTTGTGAGGAAGGTACGCTCAGTTGTTTAATGTGTCCTGAGATTCCACGCCTCACTACCAGATAGTTGATCTCGAGAGTGTTTCTATGTTTATTTGTTAAAGAACCGACAGAAAAATAACTTACTTTTCGGGAACCATCAGTCGCCAGTAGGCACCGGCCCGGACAGCAATGACGTCACGATCAATTCCAGCAAACTCTAAAAGATGCTGTTCAATCGTAATCCGCCCTTGTTTTTGGTCAAGGTCGGCTTCAGTTTTACCACGTCGAAATTGCACGTTCGTGTCAGCAATCTTCTCATCGAGAATACTGCCAGCGCCACTGAGTGCTGGTTCGACTTCCCTTTCCCAAATAGATTTTGGGTAGAGGTGAAGGTATTGGCCAAAGCCACGGGTAAGGACCACGCCTGAGAGAAATTCTTCGCGGAGTTCTGCGGGTATCGTCAAACGACGTTTATCGTCGAGTCTCCGTTCAAAATAATCTACACTAGCCACTTGGTTTACTTCCCCTTCGGGTTTACCGATAGTTTTGTAAGGTTATTTTTTTAATGTGTTGTTTGTCTTAGTGGGCTCTTTTTTCCACTGGCCTAATCATACTACCCACAAATACCCACTACAACCCCCAATTTTGACAATATCTCAAAAGTCTGTCACTTTATCCACAGAACTGCGGATAACTATAAGCATCATCGGGGGTACAAATAACATACGACGCCTCGTAGAAAGCGTCGTATTTTTTACTGTTATGCACGAAGATGTTAGGCTTCGGGACTCGGTGTGTGTGGCGGGTATGGAATACCACTATGGCTATTCACATTCGATGGACCAAGTTTATGGTCTTCTGGTTGATGGTTTGGGTCAGGCAATGTCGAAGGCACTCCCTCAGGTCGGCTTTCGTTGATTCCTTGAGCTATCTGAGCCGCACGAGCATCTTCCATTTGACGTGTTTGTTCTTGCTGGGCTTGAAGCGTCTGTGCGCTTTCAGCGAGGCCTGCTGCGATATGAGCAGGAACTTAAACGATTGTTGCTTTTGATTCTGGAACTGGTGTTTGTGTTTCAAATGTCATGGAAATATAATAGCATACTACTTATGCTTTGTCAATTACTTCCCTGTTAACGAGTAAACAAAAAATCAAAAACTTGTTGATCATACTGGGTTGTGAAGCGCAGAATTAACCAAAAAACAAATACCATCACGTTAATGATAAGAGAAACGATAAGTACCGCGTTCTTCGCATCATTAAAAGTTGTTGGTACATGTGAGGCTGAAGTAATTTTTTTCGCAGATGTTTTTTTCTTCGTAGGCATGCCTTCACTGTACCTTTAGCGCTTATGCTTTGTCAATTACAGACCGCGAAGCTTTTTAATAACCCTTCCGAACCAGAGTGCACTGGGACGAAGTGTTCGTTTTTGTGTCTTGTAATCAATTGCAGCCAGACCAAAACGGGGCCACTTTCCATACGACCACTCGAAGTTATCGGTCAATGACCAATGTAAATAGCCTTGAACTTCAACGCCTTTTTTCATAGCTGCTTGCATTGCGACGATCGTATCTTTAATCCAATCTTGACGGAAAACGTCTTCTCCGTCGGCAACACCGTTCTCGGTAATAAGAATCGGCTTCTTGTATTTTTCATAGAGCCGTTCGAGGACCAATTCAATATCTCCAGGTGCCATCACCCAATCAAGATCGTTTCGCGGCGTTTCAGGGTTGTGAATCCGATACCCATAGACACGCATCGATTGATAATAATTTAATCCAATAAAATCACAGTTCTTAATGACTCGTTTGAGGATATAGTCATCTTCCATGTACTGAAAAATGTTGGCTGTGAGGCGACTAATCCAGGCATTATCGCCTGCGTACACATAGAGGGAATGCTTGGCAAGCGACACTTTGTAGCGTCGTCCCATTTTGTGAATGAGTTTAGCGGCGCGGTTGTGTGCAGTAATAAGATTATTAGTTACTCGCCAGGTTCGATAGAGGCTACGCTCAGCCGGTGGCCACATCTGAGCATAGTAACTAATTGATGAATACACTTCCGGTTCGTTGATCGTAATAATACGACTTAGTTCAGAACTCAGTTCGTGCATCATTTTTTCAACATATCGTGTGAAGTATTTCACGTTTGACCGTTTCGTGAAGCCACCTTTTTCAGCAAACCAAACCGGCAAACTGAAATGCAGTAATGTCACCACCGGTTCAATATCGCGACGTTTCAGCTCTCTGATATAGGCTTTGTAATGTGCAATCGCCTCGGCGTCCCACACTCCTTCTTCCGGTTCAATGCGTGACCATTCGATACTGAATCGATAGGCGTTCATGTTCATTTTTTCGAGAAGGTCAAAATCTTCTTTGTAGCGATTGCGGTGATCAGTCGCGATACCAGAGACATAGTTGTTCGGGTTCTTGGCATGATCCTTAATACGCTCCCAGCTTGCGAAGTCGCTAATATGGTAATCGGCCTGTGCCGCCAGCGAACGAGCATTCTCGAGCTCCCAAACAGTCCATTGGTTATGAAGATCACCTTCGACTTGATGCGCGGCTGATGCTGCGCCCCAGAGGAAATGTTTTGGAAAACCAGAATGTGTCCGCGTCGTCATACTTTTTATTGTACTACGTCCTCACCGAAGTGTTTTTGCAGACGCATCGTGATTGAACCTTCATGGCGACCCAGTTGCTTGCTCAATTTCTTGATCGAAAGACCATTTTGAAAGCCTTGTTTCAACGCTTCATCCTGGACTGTTTCCCATGGCATATAGGCGTTAGGGTAGGTTTCACGCATTTTAGCGATCTTGTCAGACCAGCCACCGGTTCCTTTGGCGGGTGTCTTTGGTTCGGGTTTTGATGCCCGTTCAATAGCCTTTTTTTCAAGCGCAGCAAATCGTTTTACATCACCCGCAGCTTTGGCACGCAAGACTTCATCAATCGTTTGCGCATCTTCACTCACCTTCAATGCCATTTGATTAATACCGGTGAGATATAGATTATTTAAGTTCTTCACACGACTGAGTGCGACGTACCCCATGCCTTCAACAAAGGCTTTACGAAGATCAATACGAGCAGCGTCAAGCGTCATCCCCTGAGATTTGTGAACCGTGATCGCCCACGCAAGTCGCAGTGGAATCTGGGTAATACTGGCGCGTTTCTTGTCGCCGTCGCGAAGTTCCCATGTATCTGGAACCATCGAGACGATTTTGCCACTCTTAAATTCAATAATTGGATACTCAGTGTGTGGTTCAAAGTCCATCACAACACCAAGGCTACCATTCACATACTTACGTTCGGCGCTATTTTTTACCGCCATTACCAATGCGCCTTTTTTCAATTTCAATGCTGCTGGTGCCAATACTGAACGCTGCAACGATTCAACATAACTCTCGCTTCCTGTCGTTGTTTGCGAATAAGTAATTTCGTCACCTTCAATTTGTTCAAGCTTGGCGTTATTCATTTTATCGACATCGACGTTGACCGTATGAAGTTCGGTGAGAACTTCCAGTTCGTCTGGGAAAACTTCTGAGCGCATTAAGAGTGTCTCAACGTGATGACGACGTAACTCCCCCGCTCTGAGCGCGTTCAAGATGTCGAGTAACGTCTCGTCGTCTTGACGGTGTTGTTCAGCTAAGTAACAAATGACTGGATCAAGGTCACGCCAGACTTCAGCATTCACCACGAAGCCACCAGCTCGTGAATCACCACGGTTAATCGGTGGAAGTTGGAAGAAGTCACCACTCATGATCAACTGGATGCCGCCAAATGGTTCATCAACTTTGCGAATCAAGCGACAGACTTCATCAATCATATCCAAACGAAAATCATGTAACATACTTATCTCATCGATAATAAGAACGTCAGTTTTTTCGATAATTTCACGCCGTGTTTTCGAGACGTGGTCAGCAAAGCCATGAGGAATATGGTCGAGTACTCCAATACCACTCCAACTGTGAATCGTTGTCCCCCCAAGGTGGGTTGCGGCAAGCCCAGTCGTCGCAGTCACGGAGATATGTTTGCCTTCGTGTTTTGCAAGACGAACAAATTGATTTAACACAAAGGTCTTGCCGGCCCCCGCTGGACCGGTCAATAAGACACTTTCTCCCGAGAGCATTATCTCGAGTGCTAACCCCTGATTCATTATCTCTAGTATACCTTACAAATCCGAACGACTTCTAGCCGCGCGGTGGTTCGCCTTCAGGATCATTAAGAAGTCTTTTACTCTTCACTTCGTAGCGTCGACCGGTGATTTCACTCGTAATATAATCTTCATTAATTAAGTTCACAAACATACTTAAGTCACGACCATCCATAATGATAATCGCTCCCTCGTCATCGGTCATGAGCTCCAGTTGCATTTCATCTGCATACTCAACTGCCTGGCTCTGACTGACAGGACCAATCTCAATTTTCTGTAGTTTATTCACGACTTTTTTTGTTTCACGGACCAATGATTGCAAATCCATACCCTCTGGGAAACTCAGCTTGAAGTGCTTTTCGATTTCGCTCACCTTTTGGTCAGCAAGCAGCTGTTTTTTATATTCAAAGTTGAACAGACGTTCAAATTTAGACGAGTTAAAAGCAAAGATATCACCATCAATGATCAAGACTTGATTATCGGTCGGGACCTTCCATCCAAAGTCTGCCTTGAAAGTTTCGAACTTTCCATTACGGAATTCCCAAGAGGTTGCGCCCTGCAACACCTGGCCTTGGCTTACCTGTTTGATAGCATAAAAGGCTTTCTTCGAGTCGTCCTTTCGAGTAAAACGCGCCACGATTCCTTTGATTCGTTTAAAGTCATGTTCTTCGTGTGAGAACTCAACAATATCGGCTCGTTCATTCTCGATCAAGTGAATAAGCGTTTCAGCACGGCCAACTTTCGCAAGTTCAATGCGAAGCAACACGTTGTCTTCTTTTTCACTCATCTCATACTCGCGCACCGAAAGGCCAGTACCTGCACCCATCGTTACTTCGTTAATTAAGTCATACAAAAAGACTGGTTTTATCTGAGTATCTAACTCATTCCCTAGAGTCGTCGTATAGGGTGTGTAATTTTTATTAAACAAAAAGAATTCGACATTCAAATCATTCTTTATACCGTCGGTGGTATTTGCCCATAAGAAAATGTCTGTTGGTTGGCGTTCAGCCTCGGTCTCTTCGATTTTTTGGGGTTCGTCGTTCATGTTTCTTTCCGTTTAAGCAACAGGAACTATTGTAGGCTGACGCGTCGCCGGTGGCAACGATAAAAAATACAACTGTTAGAGCTGCCGGCTATCGTACGCCCAATGTAACACCGCTTGACGTTGACGACGACGACAATCCAATTCACCTGGCGCACAGAATTTTTTAATTTGCGCAGTGTGGCGAGTCATGTTCTTCCATCGTTTAATTTGGCGTTGATCTTCGCCCAGAATCCGTCGACCCATATAATAACGGCAATACCATTGGAACCACCCGCGCGGGTCCTCATCATAGATCCAGCCTTTGCGACGCCATTCAGCCAGTGATTGACTGGCGTTAACCTGGAAAAAGTTTAAATTGGGATCTTTTTTATCTTCTGCAAATCGTGCATGGGTAAACCACTCATCAGGAAACTCATCACGGCAATCCCGCATGTACACTCCTCCAAAAACACCCAACTCTAGCATTTCTTTTGGGGTGAGATCGGGCGTAAAGTCTTCAGCAAAATGTTTGCCGACTGGCTCGGTCAGGTCGTACTCATAGCCATCTTGCATTCGATCATGAACAACTATGTGGGTCATTATAATGACAACGAGCTACACGCTCTCTGGGTTTACTTTTCCATCCAAGCGCATCGTGCGGGCATTGTTTGCCCATTCATCGGCCATCTCGTTGCCTGGGTCGCCTTCGTGGCCACGAACCCAAGTCAAGATCGCTCCCGACTTTCCGTAGAGCTCATAGGCTTCCTGAACAATCTCCAGGTTTTTAATTTCGCCGCCTTTTTTCTTCCAGTCTTTCGCCGCCCAACCTGGTGCCCACTTGGTGATAACGTTAATCCAAAATTCACTATCAGTAAAGATTTCGCACTCGGCGCCGTCAGCGTCTTTCATGGCAGCAATTAATGCCTGCCCTTCCATACGAATATTAGTTGAGTTCAGTTCGTGTCCAGCGATATAGGGTTGCATATCTTTGATCACAGAAAAGCCACCCGGACCCGGGTTAGGGCTGCAGCTGCCGTCAGTGTAGTAAATAATCATTCTTACTATTCTACTACGTCGATACCGTTCCAAAAAGCGACATAGTTCGTAAAGTCATGTTTGACTCGTTCGACAGAGCCTTCTTTTGGCTGGGGATAATACCAAGCACCAAAATCGTTCTTCGAACCATCAACAATAACATCATAATAACTTGCCTCACCCTTCCATATACAGGTCGTGTGATGATCACTCTCTTCAAAATACTGCCATTTAATACTCGTCGGAGGAAAATACCAGTTGCCTTCAATGCGAATTAAATCTTTAACGGGTGCTTCTGCGACAACCTCGTCGCGCCATAGTGCTTTCATTATTTCTTACCTTCCTTTTTACTAAAATATGCTTCGACATCAATCCCATGCCATTCTTTGGGTATTTTTTCTTTAAACCAGATACTCTTTTCGAAATCATCAAGCTCTGTGCTGACAATCCATGCCGTCACGACCACGAAAATAACTGAGAAGACCGCACAGGCACCGACAATCCAGTCCCCATAATGAAAGAGTGTTGTTAGCGCAATGAGCATTATCGATGGAATGCCAACCAAGATGTGAAATAGGATCGGCAACTGTTCATCACGGTGCAACAAAAACGTCTCAAGATCACGCTTCACGACCGCTTTTGATACAATTTTGTATTCATCGAATACTGAGCCAATACCGATACTTGCAAAGATAACGTACACAAAACTTACTAACGGCAATATGATGAAAAGTAACGGATTTTCGGCTTCTTTATTAAATGAAATGTTATGATCGAAAAAAACGAATTTCCATATAACTGCGCCGGCAAGAGCGACAACGAGTGGCCGCAGTACGATCGGCACGTGCCGCTTAATAACCACCCATCGCCTATTCCAAGATATAAAATTTCGTCGTTCAACCATTAACTATACTAACCCTGTTTATGACGCTAGTATGCGCCCCTGCACCTCTCATGTCCAGATTTAAAGTGCGGGACCAGTTGATGTCGAGTTATACTGCGTCCCTTGCCAGAACCACCCCGGGTTTGAGCCGTCAGCATATTCGTATAAAGTACTTCCTTGTGTGAGCATAAGATCGTCAATTACGTAATTATCTCCAATTACTGCCCCTCCCGAGTTACTAATCACCGCAAGACTAACTGTCGTTGTACTCGGAGTAACCGCTCCAGTCGTACTGATACGCTGCGGAACACCAGCAACTAAACTATAGCTCGTCGATGAAAGGTCTGTGGCTGACGTACCTTCTCTAATTTTAATACTAATCGTCGCATCAACTGAAGATGTCACCGTGACAGAAGCTGTGTACGTCTGACTTGGAACAACTGTAAATGGAAGGACACTTTTACCAATATAGACACCGGCTGCAGAAGTATTTACTCGAGTAACCGAATACTGAGCAATCCCACTATTGACGACTCTTGCCCCTGTCCATGCAGAGTTCACTGACCAGTTCGTATCGTTTGTCTTTAAACTTGGGTTATCAACGAGGTTTGTGATCGACGGCGCACCAGTCCAAGCGGTCCAATTCGTATATACCATTCCTGTCGCATTCCCTGATGCCGGTATATAGCTTGGGTCAATATCAGCACAGGTTGTTGGCCAGTTTGCCGTGGTCGGATTCCACACCACACTTCCTGTGTATTCACTAATGCCCGATTCGCTCTTGACCATGAATCGTTTGCCAGATTGCGACATCGCAATAACTGCGTACTCGGTGTCTGTTGCATTTGTACATACATAGATATTCGCTTTATTCGTCGTCGTATATGACCCTGTGGTAAGCTTCAGTCCTAACGTAGCAAGCTTTATGTTTGTATTAGGAAATAATCCAGAATTATCCAAGGTATATTGCTTAAACGCATCATCAATCTTCTGAAGATCGCTTTTTACTGCGGTATCGTGAGCATTATTTGAGACCGCACCATATGAAATAAACACAATTGCAGCAAGAATGCCAATAACGACAATGACCACCAAAAGCTCAACAATCGTAAATCCTTTTGTCAGCCGTCTCATGTTCCCCCACCCTTTCATAGTTATATGTCTTCGAGATTTACCCGATGTTGTTCGGTCGTATCACGGTCACGAACGGTCACTGTCCCATCTTCTAGTGTTTGGAAGTCGACAACGACACAAGCTGGTGTACCGATTTCGTCCTGACGACGATAGCGTTTCCCGATATTGCCATTATCATCCCACATCACGTGTCCGTATTTTTGCTTCAAGGTACTGTAGACCTCGCGAGCTTTTTCAACGAGTTCTGGCTTATTACGAACGAGTGGAGAAACAGCAAATCGAATCGGTGCAAGGTGAACAGGAAGTTTCAAAAACACACGCGTCTCACCATTCACTTCGTCTTCGGTATAGGCACTTGAAAGTACTGCCATCACAGCCCGCTCAACACCAAACGATGGTTCAATCACATGAGGCACAAACTTGGTATTCGTTCCCTTAATGGTATAGTCCATACCTTTGCCGGTCGCATTTTGGATATTCATTAAATCAAAATCAGTTCGGTACGCAAGGCCAAGAAGCTCCTCTTTACCGATAGGAAAATCGTATTCGAAGTCAATCGTTCGCTTGCTGTAATGGGCACGATCACCCTCACCTACTTCGAGTTCGTGCACGTTTTCATCAGCAAGGCCGAGTGCTTGTGTCCATTTCCACACCTGTTGGCGCCAGTGCTCAAATGATTCTTCCCATTTACTTGGATCAACAAAGTATTCAATTTCCATTTGTTCAAATTCACGACTTCGAAAAATAAAGTCTCGTGGGCTAATTTCATTTCGAAACGCCTTTCCCTGTTGGGCGAGGCCAAAAGGAAGATCAGGATAAAAGCTATCCATAACGTTCTTGTAGTTCGTGAAGATTCCTTGGGCTGTCTCAGGGCGAAGATAACTAATGCTCAACTCGTCGTCCATAGGTCCGACAGTCGTCTTAAACATCATATTAAATGTCCGAACTGAAGATAATTCGTTTTTTTCAGGACTGAGAACTTTATTTTCAACAATAAGTTTTGTCATGTCGTCCATGTTCAAACCTTCTACATCATAGCCAGCATCTTTCAAGAGATGATCGGCGCGGAATCGTCGGTGAGTCACCAGATCTTCAACGAGTGGATCGGTGAACGTGTCCACGTGACCGCTCGCCTTCCAGACTTTTTGGTTCATAAGAATAGATGCATCGATACCGAACATGTCATCACGTTCTTCAACGAACATCTTCCACCAAAGTTGCATAATATTTCGCTTTAATGTGACGCCAAGTGGGCCGAAGTCCCAGGTGCCACTCAGACCACCATAAATGTCAGAGCCTGCATAGATAAATCCCCGGCGTTTTGCGAGAGAAACGATCTGTTCCATTTTTTCATTTTTTTCAGCCATAACTAGCGTCATTATAGCACAATCGTCTCTGTGGTTACATTGACTTTTTTCTATAAAAAGAATATAATATATACAAGTCTCACCCCGCCCAATCATCGACCCATTGGAGTACCATGACAACTATCCTGAACGATCCACCATCCTATGAAGATAGGATGGCTGAGGGCATCGCACTGTTCAACAGTGGCGACAACCTCAACTCTGCTGCAAACCTCTTCGGCTTCGCTTTCGGTGCCGCCGGAAACAACATGCAGAAGAAGGTTGACGCGCTCGAGCAGCAAGCACTCGTCTTCACGAAAATGAATCGGTTCTCAACTGCTGAGCTCCTCTTCGTGCAGGCGATGGCTCTCGCTTCTCAGCACGCGCTCGACAGGTCCGCCTACACGATTCGGCGCAATCTGGCGATCAACTGCATGGCCGAGTACCAGCGAAGTCTCTTTCACACTCATAAGGTGTGGCGGTCTCTGTTGACGAATGCTTACGAGCTACTTCAGCAGTGTTCCTATGGGTTCAAAAAGATCGTCGACGAACCAGAAGAGCTTGCTATCACCAAGGCCTACATTGGCCGCCTCCACCTGCTGGAGCGTTTGTACGAGCCGGCTGCCAAGAAGATGCGTGAGGCACGAGATGAGTTGGAAGGGTTCACACCCGTCAACTACACCTACGTCCTCAACGTCGACATCGCGCTCATGCGGGCAGTGCCCAAGAGCGAACGCGCTGCAGTCCGTGACCATGCCCTCCCGCTCATCGAGCTGACAGGACAGACCTCCCGCTATCGGGAGATCAAGGTCATCATGCTCGGCGGCGATCGGCTGTATCGGATCGTTCAGCGTGTACCGACAGGGATCCTCAAGATCGCTGCAGGTTTTTTCGGGAAGTGAGCAAAACCGGGCCCCATCGCCATGCGCGATTGGGGCCCTTTCCCATATCTAAATAGCGGCGTGCTCGCGCGCAACCATCAAACACACTGGCAAGATATCATCCACTCCACCAATTTGCATCAAAATTTTTAATGATTTCGTCGAGATGAGGCGCAGTAACTTGATATGTTCGGCCGTAATATCTCCACCTGCACGCTCGACTAAGCCTTGCTCCCCCATGTCGTAGCGGTAGTGTTTTGTCGCCTCTAGCTTTTGACCCTCGATATCAATGTTCAAATTAAGTTCGTGGCCAAGCATCGCTGCATAGTGCAAATAAAACCAAATTTGTGTCAGCTCAAGAGGAATCGATACCGCATCAAGCCCCATGTAAATGTCGCCGAGCATGTCAAACCACTCCGGCTCATCCAATGTCTCACTGGCACGCGTGATATGTTTTACGGCGAAATACCCAAATTGTAGCCGGTCATAATCTTCGATAATATGACGATAAAAATGCACCAGTCGTGCGGACGTCAGAATCCCTAAGTCACCCTTTCCTTCTCCCAGCACGACGTCACTAATGGCGAATAGTTCGATGCCGCCGGCGAGCTTGCTCTTTTCGCGGCGTACTCCCTTCGCCATGACACTGCGTCGACCTTCTGGCGTGAGGAGTTGAAGAATACGGTCTGCTTCCCCATAGTTTGTTCTTCGAAGAATGATCGCTCGGGTATGTTGCGTTTTCATAGCAGCACACTCTTGACGGCAGCCACAAGATCACTCGGCAACATGGTCGATTTATCGACAATCCGACGGACGCCATAACTTTTTAAATCATCGAGCTCAAGACTTTCGGCCATATTCGTACAGAGGATGATCGGCAGCGCTCCGCTGTCATCGTATGATTGCATCTCATGAAGCAACGCAAAGGCGGTACTTCCGGTCAGCAGTACATCGAGTATCATCACGTCTGGCTTTACTTCATCGAGCTTGACGATTGCCGATGGAGCGTGTGGTGAGTGTGTGACGTCAAACCCTGCTTTCTCCAGTGTCGTCACTTCCAGCTCGGCCAACCATGGGTCGTCCTCAACTAATAATATTTTTTGCTGCGTGCTCATAGGAGGCTCAGTTGTTGCGATGCCTGTAAATCAACATAAAATGTCGCTCCGTCACGGTGGCGAGTCGCACCGATGTGGCCATTCATGGCGAGTGCAAATTGGCTGGCGATATACAGCCCCAAGCCACTACTTTGTGGTCGAGCGTTGATCGCTTGGGGGGCTTTTGATAATTTCTTTTGCAAACTCTCCCACATATCACTCGATAATGCTGGTCCAAAATCACGCACCCCAACACGGATCATACCGGTTTGTTTCAGTGCCTGAATTTGAAGTTGTACCACTGTACCCGGTTGGCTGTAATGAAGCGCGTTGTCACTGAAATTCATTAAAATCCTGCGAAGCAGGTCGCGATTTGCTACCAACAGTAATGGATGGCGGCGGCGTGCGACGGCTAATCCACGGCCATGTGCTTCAAACAACGGTGACAACTCAGTTGCAATATCCCGACACAACTGTTCAGGGTTAATTGGCTCAACCTCGAACAACGCATCTTCAAGACGCGCTGATTTTGTCAGGTCGTTTGTTAGTCGCAGAGCTCGTTCACTAGTGAGTGTAATTTGTTCAAGTAAGCGGAGTCGTTCGTTCTCACTGATCGAGTTATCTTCAAGACGCAGTGCAAGTTGTCGCACCAGCGCAAGTGGTGCCTTTAGCTCATGCGCGGCGGCAATTACCGTCGGCAATTCATAGGACCGAAGTTCAGTCCTGATTGGCTGCTTTCCCTCGCTTCCACTCATGCACTTAGTGTAGCATTCAGCTCACAAGCCATGCAAAGATGAGCGTCATGAATTATTTATTAAATGTAATTGTCTGAATCAAGGCGTTAAAGTCGGCATTGAAAGTGTCAGCGTCGGTACGAATAGTCACTGTTTTATCACGAATTTTGAAAATGACCGCTGAACCACGAATGTTCTTTGAGAAACTACCATCGAGTCTTGTCCCATTTTGATCATCAGCCTTTACCGCACTCGTCTTTAGGTCACCTTTTTTAACCAATGCTTGGTAGCTTGAAATCACCTGATCAAAATCTTTATTTTCAATCGTCACCCGGAGTGCATACTGTGTTGTCTGACTTGACGTGACTGATGGAACTGAGCCAGGATTGAGATATGCCTGATAGCTACTATTTGATGTCTCGCCTGTCTTATCGATATATAAGCTCCATGTTTTCGGATAATTAAAGACAACGCGACCCAAATCTTCTGGACCAACAAACTGGCGATTAGGTTCCTTCTCACGTTCGGTGAATTTTGCTTCATCAGAGTCGGCTTGTTCTTTTTTTGCCGTCGCGACAGCGGTTGAAACTTTAGTATCAACGTTATCTTTTTGATCAAAATAGTTGATCAATGCCCAGGTTAAGACACCTCCAGCAATTACTGTTGTGACGATAAAGACTACCGTAAGAATCAACCACTTGTCGATCGTTCGACGGGGTGGTGTCACAGGAGTCATAGGAGCTGGAGTGTTTGGATACATATCTGCATTATACTTGTGCTTAAGACGAGAGTAAAGGGTGGAAGCTGTAGAGCGCATAGGCTTCAAAAGTTGAATCTGGCGTCACCTCTTTTAGTGGGCTCCCGTAGCAGAGTAGTTTCACCGATCGATTGAGTCGATTAGCTTCAGTCTGCATTTTTTTTGCTAGCTTCTTTTGATCGCGACTGACAGAAAAGGCGTACACCAGCGTCGTTTTCGGCGGCAATTCAATGCGCCAAAAATTTGCGAGTACGATGCTAACCTTAGGAAATCGTAAAGACGCCAATCGAGAAATCCATACCAGCACTGGCTGCAGTTCATAGCCAACGGCCGTCGCTCCTCTCTCTGCTGCTATTCGAAGTACAATGCCGTCACCACTTCCGACATCAACAATCAGGTCTTTAGGACCAATTTTTAAATGTTCGAACACTCTTCGGATATCTCGACGGTGACTTGGTACATATGGTGCACCAAAAAAGACAACGAAAGTGAAAAAAACGACGATTGAGCCGACGATGTAAATCCAGATCACTTACGCCTCGACGTCAAATTTCTTTTTAACGACTTTTATATCGTTTTTGAGTTTGGTCAGGTCTTTTTCAATATCTTCAGCTAGTTTTTCGGCTGCTTTATACTGCGTTAAAGCGTCTTCAAGCTTAAACGATGCGCCTTGAAACCAGCCGACGAGCTCGGACAATTCGCTTAGTTTATCTTGGATTGATTTATCTTGGTCTGACATTTTTTACCTCCGTTGTTAGTATGTTCTCTAGTGTTTCAATTTCAAGGCTTGCACCAATTTTTTGTTCACCCCGAATCAAGGCGTATCCACGTTTTAATACAGTATCTGGATTCAACTGCGAAATGGCAACACGCATCACACCCAATCGATCGAATGTATCGTCAAGTTTTTCCTCAACACGCCTAAAAATCGCCATCAAATGATCTCGTGTCTGTTCAGAATACTGATCAATCGCGCGCACCAATGAATACCCAAGCGACTTTACCTGTTGATGGGCATTTTGAATGATCTCGCTACGATCAGGTACCAATATTTGAGCCGCATTTGTTGGCGTCGCAGCCCGTACGTCGGCAACCATGTCTGCGAGCGTATGATCTACTTCATGCCCTACTCCAACCAATGTTGGAATACGACTTTCGGCAATAGCCCGAGCGAGTGGTTCATCGTTGAAGGTTGAAAGATCTTCTGCACTTCCCCCGCCGCGGATAATAACCAGTACTTCAGGTAACTCTTCGAGACTGTTGAAATATCGGATCGCACGAATCATCTGATCTGGGGCTGGCTCGCCCTGTACCTGCGTGTGTGCCACATCAACTCGTAATCCACCCCACCGCTCGTTAATGATTTTAATAAAATCAGCATAGCCAGCAGATTCAGTACTCGACACGACACCAACGTATGCTGGGACGTCAGGTAAACGGCGCTTCCGTTCTTCAGCAAACAAACCTTCTTTTTCGAGTTTTGCCTTTAAAAGTTCAAACCCTTTTTTGATAGACCCCTCACCAACTGGCTTCACTGCACGAACCGTTAAGCTAAAATAGCCCTTTGGATTGAGTTTCGGTGCAGCCGTAATGATGACTTTCATGCCATCTTCAAGTGGCATCCGAAGTTGATAGATACCCATGAAACAGCTAATGACCGCGCCAGCATCCTTCAGTTTAAAAACAACCCATTTCCCTTGGCTAATTTTGAATTCAGTAATTTCACCTTCGACACTTACGCTCGGATAGGCGTATTCGAGTGTTTGATTGGTGAGCGCAACGAAGTCGCTGACGCTAAGGAGTACGTTTTCCATACTTGTTCACTGTTAATTGATAGAATAAATACCCAAATAGAATCGTTCCGAGGACTAATGTTACGCGAGCGATCAATGTTCCAGCAATCGCCACTTCAGCGGAGACGTGACCAGATGCCAAGAATGCAATCATGATCGTTTCGTAGACACCAGCACCACCAGGAGTGACTGAGGCACCTCCTGCGAGTGATGCGAGGCCGAACGCGACGAATAGTAGTGCAGGGTTGATCATGAAGCCCAATGACCAGAACGCAATCCAGATTAACGCAACGTCAGCAATATTGGCGAGGACTGCCCATATAAATGGTCGGATCAAAATACGACGATCACGACGGATCGCCATGTAGTCTTCGTGCAAATCATTAAAGAAATTGAATAGTAATGTGTCATTAAGAATCTTTTTCTTGCGACCGCGAGTTATTTTTCTGACAATCGTATTAACAAGGCGAGTCAACCAACCCGAAAAGGCATCAAGTCGTTTTTTACTACCAATAACCAAGATACCACCAACTGTGGCACCGATCGCAACGGTCGCAAGTCCGACACACAACAAGAGAATAACGCGATCAATACGGTGATCAAGAATGAGAATCCCGACAGCCACCATCAACAGGAGCACGAAGCTCACAAACGTCAATGCAAAGCGTATGATTTGTGCCATCGTCGTGCGACTGACGCTTACCTTATATTTACTGAGGAGCCATCCAAGGTATGAAAAGCCGGCAGCTCCCCCACTCGGCAAAACGTGATTCACAAAGTTGAGTTCAAGCGCGATACGCGTCATGCGCCAATGTGAAACATCCTTTAAATCACCCTTCGAACGAAGATAATTAAAAATCATACCACCGGTTGCATAGTAACTAAAGAATTGAACAGGAATCAGTATCGCCAGTACCCATAAATTGATCTGACCAATCAAATCCCACGCCTTCAAAATCTCGCGATGAGCAAGAAAAATAACCACACCTAGAAGAACTAGTGTGATTAGTGTCATCCACGCTCGTGCTGATAATCCTTTTCGCATTATCCAATCATTATACCATTCAGGTATAATGAACCTATGTACATCGCTATCCTCGGACGCCAACCAGCAATTTCTATCGCCGAACTCGAGCGCCTTTACGGTGGTGTGAGTTGGTTTTCTGACACGACTGCCACTGTTGAGGCTGATCGTATCAATGTTCAAAACCTCGGTGGGACGCAAAAAATTGGCCAGGTAATCGCTCAACTCCCCAACGGCGACTGGCGCAAAGCTAGCATGAAGATCGTCACCCACTATGCCAAAGAATGGGCTAAATATGAAGGAAAAATTACTCTGGGTATCAGCGCCTATGGTTTCGAGGACACCGATATTCGAGATATTCAAAAAACTGGTCTCATCCTCAAGACGAAACTGAAAGCGACCACCGCGAGTCTCCGTCTTATCCCAAACCAAGAATCTGCCCTCAGCACCGCAACCTCGCACCACAATAAGCTTGGCCTGTCTGACAACAAGATCGAGCTGCTCGTTGTTCGTGGACGCAGAGGAATCATCATCGCCGAAAGTCGCGGCGCTCAAAACATCACCGCACTCGCTGCGCGAGACCAAGGTCGTCCGAAGCGTGATGCCTTTGTTGGTATGCTCCCACCAAAGTTAGCTCAGATTATGATCAACCTCGCCAATCTCGAAAAAGGTCGTATCCTTGATCCTTTTTGCGGCACCGGCGTTATCCTTCAAGAAGCTCTTCTCATGGGATATGACGTCTTCGGAAGCGACTTATCTGAGAAGATGGTCAGCTACACTCAAGCAAATATCACCTGGCTCGCGGAACAGAACCCTCACGCAGTCAAAGGACTCGCTGCCGAATACGCCGTTGGTGACGCAGCCACTACAATCTGGAAAAGTTTAGAAAGTGGAACATCAAAAGACCTCGTTATCGATGCTGTCGTTGCAGAAACCTACCTCGGCCAACCATTTAGTGCGCCTCCTTCGAGCGGTAAACTTACCGAAGTTCGCGGCAACTGTAATCATATTATCAGCCTATTCTTAAAGAATATTGGTGCTCAACTCAAGTCGGGAACCCCGCTCGTGCTGGCGGTACCTGCGTGGCGCGACACCGAAGGTCGCTTTACTCACTTGCCATTTATTAACGCGCTCGAAAAACTCGGCTATCAACAAGTCGAGTTCAATACAGTTAATAGTGAGCAATTGCTCTATTTCCGTCCTGACCAAGTCGTCGCGCGCGAACTGCTCGTCTTAACAAAGATCTAAAGAAGTTTTATACCGGCCAATATGGCCTCAATAACTAAAAGAATGCTCCCGACAATAATAATCGGCATCGTTAGTCGAATCTCTCGCTCATCATTACGTACTGTCATGTCGCCTCCATTTCGTTTGTTTCTTGAAAGGGCACACAAAACCCGCCACAAGGCGGACCATTTTATGGGCCCCATGAATGTTTCCAAACATGACGCGTAAACGAGCCTGATGACGGGATCAGTACTGTTTACGCGATTTACAACCATATCTCATATATATAAGGGTTAGGTCTTGCCAAATTGTTGGTATGCACCTCTTTGGTGCTCATCATAAATTGTAGCACACGGACTCTTAACTTCTTCGAAACATAGTTCTGAGTTTAGCGGACTCACCTCTTGACGCCGACAGTCGTTTCATGTACAATCATACAGATTGATTTTATAAGTTTAAGGAAAAAGTATGTCACACGTTAAAGCAGGTGGTTCAAGTAAAAATAACCGCAACAATGCCGGTCAACGACTCGGTGTCAAACGTTTTGGTGGCCAAGTTGTGCGTACTGGTGAAGTCCTCGTTCGTCAAACTGGAAGCACTAAGATCGCTGGACCTGGTGCCTTCATCAGCCGCAACTTCACGATTCACGCTGCAAAAGACGGTGTCGTTACTTTTGCGAAGATAAAGAAAAGCCGTTTCACTGGTAAAACAGAGATGCGCACCCAAGTTAGCGTCGTCTAAGGCTCTGATCTAAAAAAGAAAATCTCCTGTGAGGGAGATTTTTTTATGCCATTTTATGCAACTTGCGGTTTCGGTATCGCCTTGAGTCGAACATTCTCTTCTTGGAGTTGCCCCAATGAGCCTCCTAATTGCGTCAAGATGCTGTCAATTGCTATGAGGTCTTGTGTATTAATCCCATTGCGTCCAATGTCCGGGATACTCCGAACGATTTCGAGGACATTTCTTGTTTGAGAACGAGATCGCTCTAGTCCAGCTGTTATATTATCAAGACGACCGTTCATAACCATCGAACCACGTTCATCGTTCAGTCTATCGGCCTTATTCTGAGTTGCAACAGTCAGGTCGACAAGCCTATCTTTAATAGGGCCGCCTTCATTTCCATCTCCTACTCGACGATTAACTTCCTCGAAGAATCCTGCCCGAACACTGTTAAGCTGATACGGCGCATCATCTTCAGCAAAGACTCTCGCTTCCATACTTCTTTTTCGAAGAGGTTCAACGTGGAATTCACTTTCCTGAATGGCCATAGATGCTTCTTGAACGCTCGTCTGAATCTCACTAAGAAGTTTAGCTGCGCTTCGTAGTGTCTCTACTCCACCGTCACGAGAATCAATTTGTGCAATAATATTTCGAAGTTTTCCACGCTGTCGGTTGATAGTGTCCCCTAGAGCGTCTTGTCCATTTTCACCATTGCCAACAAGGACGTTCAACTCGCTCGTAAGACGATCGACTCGTTCTTGATGTTCCATGGCGACTTGATCCAATTCTTGATCAATGTTCTCGACACGTCTTTTTGCTTCGTCCGTCATCGCTTGCATCTCTGCTGTTTGCGCTGTTTCGGTACTTTCTGGGGCAGACTTCGCTTCAGAAGGTTCGCCGCCCATAATCTCGGCCATACTCTGACCCGTTGTTTCAGGCTCTAAAGGTGCTTCAACTTGTGGCATATCCATCGTTCCACGAACCACATCGGCTGATACGGCTTCAAATGGTACCTGTGGTGTCTCGACAGGCGCTTCAGCAACAACGTCGTGCGGATCATCAACTTCAGCAATATCGAGCACTTCGTCACCTATCTTTTCAAGCTGTTCTTCTCTCTCAATTTCACTTTTTGCTTCGACAGGAATAGCAACTTCTGGTAGAGAAACAGGTCCTGTCTCAGGTGCTGGTTCCGCAGCGGGTGCTTCTGCAGCTGAAGTAAGTGCGCTTATCTCAGCCCGAGGTTTCGTTTCCTCGTTAATATTTTCGTCATACGCCGCTCGTTCGTTCATCAACGCAATTTGATTATCAACTGATAAATCTTCCGCTGAGAGTGCCCTTCTTGCATATCCCGTCTCGGTCTTCGGTTTCCCTGTTTGCTGATCGATGATAGGTTGTTTATTTGCATCTCTCATAATGAACTCTTCAGGTTCAATCGAATCGTAATATTCTCGGCCATCTTTATGGAACTCGCCTGTTGGCACCATATCCGTAATAAGCCCGTTTGTGCGCCTAACGAGTTTTGCTTCAAGATTTTTTTCGTTTTGTTCAGTCATGATTTTTTTGTTTTTTTATGTCCGAGAATGTTCTAAATGTCGGTTGGTTTTTGTTCTAACATACCGAGATGGAATTTGACACGTTCGATGACGTCGCCGATAACGACTTGTGATTTCACGAGATAATCGTTTACACCGAGTGCTTCAGCACGCTCTTTGTCTTTTGGCTGACTCAATGCGGTCAACATAATGACACGAATTTGTGCAGTCTCAGGAGTATTGCGAAGAATATCAAGCACATCGAATCCACTGATCTTTGGCATCATTGCATCGAGCAAGATAAGATCAGGCTTAAAGTCAATCGCTGCAGACAAGGCTTCTTCGCCGTTGAACACACCTTTCGTTTCAAAGCCTTCGATATCAAGTCGTGATTTGTAGACTGCCGCTAGGGCTTCGTCGTCTTCAACAAGGAGGATTTTTTTCTTTGCGTCCATATGGCATTTATTGTACTACAGTCATCGCTCCAAGCACAAGCGACAACTCCAGTAGTCCCCTACTTTAATAACCCTTTAGCAGCGTCGAGCTGTGGATCTCGACCAGCCGTGATGTCATCTTGAGAAATATCAACGACTTTATTAGGGGTGATTCCTTGCTTCGAAATGTTCACACCTTTTGGTGTATACCAACGAGCAATCGTCACTTTCAGTTGCGCGCCTTCAGGAAGTGAAATGAGTTTCTGTACACTTCCTTTGCCGAATGTCTTTGTCCCGAGTAATTGCGCTACACCGTAGTCCTGAAGTGCTCCAGAGACAATTTCGCTCGCACTGGCGCTACTTCCGTTCACAAGAACGACCGTTGGGAGTCCTTTCAAAATTGGACTGCCTGTACTGAGTTGATTATCACTTTTTCCGTTAGTGCGTTCGCTCACCACAATCTGATGATCGAGCCAGAGCCCCGCAACTGCTTGTGCGGCTGTCACATAGCCGCCTCCGTTGCCACGCAGGTCAAGAACGACCGATGTGACACCTTGGCTAATGAAACTGCGTGCAGCCACTTGTGAGAGGCTTGCTGTTTGGTCATCAAAACGAGTAATCGTCAAAATACCCACACCATTTTCAACACTACTGTACACGCTTGGATTATTCACTTGGGCGCGAGTAATAGTAAATTCCTTTGTATCAGCACTGCGGAGAATAGACAACTTCACTGTCGTGCCAACTTCACCGCGAATCTTACTGACTGACTCAGTCACTGTTTTGCCTTGAGTCGACTCATCGTTTACTTTCGTAATGACATCGCCGACAGCCAGTCCGGCTTTTTCGGCTGGGTTGTCGCGAAGTAAACGAACCACTGTCAAATTGCCACTTCGGTCAGCAAGTTCAACACCGATACCGCCACCAATATTACCGCTAAGGTCATTATTAAATTCATCGGTCTGAGTTTTATTCATATAGAGTGTGTACTCGTCACCAAGTGCGTCCACCATACCTTTATTCGCACCCTCAATCAGCTTCTGGTCATCAATCGTACCGTCATAGTTCTGCTTGAGGTCGGCATAGACACGTTGAACACGGGAGAGATCGAGTGTTGACCCGACGCCCTTCATACCAAAGACCGACGCAATACCGCCAGTTATTTGGTTGTTATATGTACCAGCGACGTAGCCGACACCTGCAATAAACACAAACACAAGAATCCACACAGCCATAGGCACGCGATCATTCATTTCTTTTCGCATACGACGATTATTTACCACTCGGACTCCCCTATTTTTTCAGTTAAAACTAGTCTCTATTATAACGCACCCCATAGTGGAGTGCGTTGATAAAGTTTACGGTTTTAGGCTATTTTATTTTGACGTAGTGGTCAAAGGCGCTTGATGACAATGTCATCAAGCTGTACATACCGTAGCCCTGACCATAATCATAGTTATACTGGCTCACAGTTACCATACTGCCGCTAACTGATTCTACCCAAGCAACGTGTCCGTAACCTTGGCCTGCTTTTGCTGGATCCATCACAGCGATTGAACCAGGCATTGGAGCCCCTTCGCTATAGCCAGCACGTTTTGCATAACCTGTAAATTCAACGGCATTACCCCAGTTATAATAGACGCCTGTTTCTTTAGCGATACGCCACGCGACGTAGCTGGCACATTGACGACAGCCGTAGCCGCGTCCGTCACCACCGTTACCATCAGCTCCACCGGTTGAAAGATATCCCCACATGGCACAGTTCGAACTATTCCACGGATACGCGGTTAGTGAACCTGAATCAATCAAGACATATCCACCACTACCGCTAATGCGAGCGCGGATCGCCGCTTGAGTTGCTTTAGCTTCAATAATTTGGCTTTGGCTGCTGGCAATCAAGCCTTGATAACCAGATTCGCTATTTTGAGTTTTATTCAATAAAGTCTGTTGTTCATTTTCTTTGGCAACCAATTCGTCACGGGCAGTTTTTTGTTGATTTAAGACTTTTTCAACATCAGATTTTTGCTTGCTGAGTTTCGACTTCAAATCTTTGACCGTTTTAATAGTGGTTGCGAGTTGATCACGAATAGAGTTCTGGTATTCCTGCTTATTTAGGTAGTCGCCAATATTCTGACTACTCGCCAACATTTCCAATGGTGATGTTTCACCGTCAACATAAAGATCAGCCAAGGTTGTCCCGAGACCATCTTGGTTTTCTTTAATCTTCGCTTCGGTATCGGCGATATCGATAACCAATTTGTCGTATTGCGCCTGACTCAGATCGACTTGCTTTTGAATAGCAGCTTTTTCGTTGGCAAGTTGTGACAATGCATTTTGGAGTGTGGCTGCCTCCCCATTCAAACGATCCGCTTCAGCTTGGTACACAGCCATGTCTGCCTGAAGCGCACGAATCTTGTCATCGTACTCATCAGCGTAGGTTGGCAGTGTCGCGTGAATGCTCGCAAAAGCAAAAACAAGGGCGATAAGAGAGAAAGATACTCCCCTAAAAATACGGGTGCGTTTCAAGTGTGAAGCTGGTGTGGTGGTGCGCAGTTTCATGCTCTTATAAGTTTAGCATAAGCAGCATGCTCCGTCAAGGTTAGAGCTTGAGGTAGCGACGTGTCGCCATGAGAGACGAGATGATGCCAATAAGGAATCCTATGAGAATCATACCGAGCAATACAAATCCTGAATAAAATGTCAGCATGTCGATGGTCGGTTGAATGTTGATGGCGTAGCTCTGAAGTGACGGTGCCGCTAAGTACAATATGCCGTATCCCAGCCCACTAGCGATAAGTGCTGCGAAGAACCCGTAGACCATTGCTTCAACAATAAATGGACCACGGATAAACGAACGTTCGGCCCCAATCAGTTTCATCATCTGAATCTCCTCGCGGCGGTTAAAGATAGCCATGCGAATCGTATTAAAGATAATCAGCGTCGAAATCAATACAAAGATAATACTGGCACCAATCCCCACCTTCTGAGCGAAGTCGACAGCCCGAGCAATCGTTTCGATCGTCGCTTTTTTAGACCCAGCAAATGACGGGGCGTGTGCAGGATCGAGTCGGCTTTTCGCGTATGTATTATCATTCACAAAACTCGCCAACTGGGTTGTATCATTAATGTCTTTTACTTTAATGCTTAAGGTCCATGGGAAACTATTCGTCGCTTCTTTAATAGCGTTGAGTGAACCTTGGTCTTTATTCTGATCGATAAACTTCTTGCGTGCGTCATCCGGAGAAATCGTATTCACCGATTGAACGGACGGTAATTTGCTCACATCTGAGACTACTTTTGTCACATCTTCACCCGGTGTATCAGTTTTTAGGTAGATCGACATCTGCACCTTGTCGCGCACATCAGTCAATGTATCAATAAGGACATTTCGCGCGGTAAAACTCGTGAAGATGACAAATAAGGTAATTGTCATGACGGCGGTTGCAGCAATGGTAAGCCAAGCGTTACGCGTAAAGTTATTGACGCCATACCGTAGCATACGCATAAATGTCACCCACTGTCGTCGGTGTCGTTTTTGCTGTGCGAACGACTTTGAGTCGAGCTTCTTTTTACCCTTGGCCATTATAAAATCTTTCCCATTATTGTCTGTAGCTTCCCTCGGCCTGGTCACCGGTAATTTTGCCGCCTTCAATCGTAATCACCCGTCGTTTCAACTTATTGACGATGTCAGCGTTGTGAGTAGTCAGGAGTACGGTCGTACCATATTTATTAATCTTTTCGAGTAATCGAACAATGTCCCAGCCGTGTTTTGGGTCGAGGTTTCCTGTCGGCTCATCGGCAATGAGAATTTTTGGCTGACGAACGACCGCACGAGCAATCGCGACACGTTGACGTTCACCACCAGAAAGCTGGCTCGGGAAATTTTTTTCTTTTCCTGTTAGACCCACGAGGTCGATCACTTTTGGCACGGTGTTCTTGATTTCACGTCCGGTCATGCCGGCGATCTCAAGTGCGAAGGCGATATTTTCAAAGACAGTGCGTTGTGGCAACAGTTTGAAATCTTGGAAAACAACACCGATTTTACGACGAAGCATAGGAATTTGTGAATCTTTCAATGTGTCGTAGTCGATACCACCAACGACGATCTTACCACTGGTTGGTTTTTCTTCTCGAGTGAGAAGTTTTAAGAGAGTCGATTTACCAGCGCCACTGGCGCCGACAATGATGACAAATTCTCGGGGTTCAATGAACAGACTCAACCGACTCACGGCTGGTGTACTGTCTTTTCCGTACGACTTTGTAACCCTATCTAACAGAATCATTGCTCTCAGTATTATAGCATAAACTTGTTGCGTCGAGCCTGTTGGCGCATCACTTTTTAGACATCGAGTAGTGTGCTGGTGGGAACTGGTTGCCAGTCCTTGAGTGTGTGGTCAAAAATGTAGAGACAGATCTCGCGAGCATTCTCATATATTTTATCTTTTGGCAGCTCTGCGATTTCATCACGAGTAAATAATTCGATGTCGAGCGATTCCCCTTCGTCGGGTTCGTTGAGTGGTGGCTGGTCAGTAACAAAGGCGTAACCCACATCTGTATGAAAGTGGCTTTCACCAGCTTGATGAGTACTATGCACTACTGCAGTCGGGTGCAGTACAGCGCCATGGAGTTGTGTCATACGGTCATCCGGTTGCATGATCTTCAACTGTTCTAACTCGTACCCCGTTTCTTCACGTAGCTCGTGAATGATTGTTTCAGTCGGGTTTTCATTCAGCTCAATATGTCCACCAAACTGCAAATACATATGAAATTTCTTGTGGAGATGCAGCATCATTTTCGGTTCATCGAAATCAGTTCGGATAATATACATGCTTGCTGTGTGATCATGTTGACCTGAATCGTTATGAATATGCGACATAGTCCCTCCTTATATTTTTTCTGGCAGTTCGAGATAGGCTTCCATAAATCCCGTGAGTTCACCATCGAGCACAGCCTGAACATTATTCGTTTCGTGCTTTGTTCGGGTATCTTTGACCAGTGTATACGGGTGTAGTACGTAGTTTCGAATTTGACTCCCCCAGTTGGCTGATTCGCCGGCTCGGAGTTCACCAATTGAACTTGCATGTTGCTCCATCTGCATCTGTGCAAGTTTTGAACGAAGAATTTTCAGTGCGGTTTCCTTATTTTGAAGCTGCGATCGTTCATTCTGAATTGCAACGACGATACCTGTTGGAATGTGTGTAATGCGCACGGCTGAATCAGTCGTATTGACCGATTGTCCCCCATGACCACCCGCTCGGTAGACATCAATTTTCAAATCCTTATCATCGAGTTTCACTTCGTCGGGTGCATCAATTTGTGGTAAGATTTCCACCAATGCAAAACTGGTTTGACGAAGGTTGTCACTATTAAATGGGCTCAAGCGCACCAATCGATGTACCCCGTTTTCACTGCGTAATTTTCCGTACGCAAATGGTCCGGTGATTTCAAAGACACTCGACTTTATACCAGCCTCCTCTCCATTCGATCGCCCGATCAACGTCGTTGACATGCCCGCGCGTTCCGCCCAACGGAGATACATACGTTCCAACATTTCAGTCCAATCTTGTGCATCCGTACCACCTACACCAGCGCTCAATCGTAAAATCGCATTATGATCGTCAAACTCACCATCAAATAGTAAGTCTCGACGTAAACTCTGAAATTCCTTTTCTAACGCAATAATCTGTCCTTCGAACTCACCCAGCATTGAGTCGTCACCCATATCCATAAGTTCAATCATATCTGCCGTTTGAGCTTGGAGTGTCAGCCACGGGTCAACCAATGACCGCATGGCCGAAAGTTGCTTGCTTTTTGCCTGTGCGTCTGTCGGATTATTCCAAATCTCAGGTGTCGCCATGTGTGCATCGAGTTCCGCAATTTCGACTTGCTTGTCGGCAATATGGAGTCGTTCTAATGCAGCATCAATCTGCGGACGGAGTTCATTGAGACGTTTGATAAGTGGTTGCATTACCTCTATTGTACAGGAAGTTATGATACACTGTAAGCAATGAAGATTGGTGTATTCGATTCCGGTATAGGCGGTCGAGCAGTTGCCCAGCGACTCCACGAATTGATCCCTCATGCTGAAATTATTTCTATCGATGACCACGCCCACATGCCCTATGGCAACCGAACAGACGACGATATTATTTCGCTCACAAAAAAAGCGATCCAGCCTTTAATTGACGCTGAATGCGACAGTATCGTTATCGCATGTAACACTGCGACAACCGTCGCGATTAAAGAACTCCGCAAAGCCTACCCTACTATGAAATTTGTCGGTATCGAGCCGATGGTCAAACCAGCATCACGGCTGACAAAATCAAAACATATTGCGGTGTTAGCAACACCTGCCACACTTGCAAGCCAACGATATAAAGATTTAAAAATGGAATGGGCATCAGGTATCGATGTTCGCGAGCCCGATTGTCATAATTGGGCAAGCCTTATCGAAAATGACCGTACTCAGGATGTGCCCATTGAAACAGTCGTGAAACAACTCATTGGTGACGGCGTCGATGTCATCGTTCTCGCTTGTACGCACTATCATTTGCTCAAAGAACGCGCATTGAAGGCTGCTGATGGACATGCGCACGTATTGGAACCATCCGAGGCTATTAGCAAGCGAATTATCTCTCTTCTCACTGAATACTAGAGTGCTTCGACAGCGGCGGTATATTGATCACCGCGATCAGCGTAGTCTTTGAACAACCCAAAGCTTGCAGCCGCAGGACTCAGTAGCACAACAGACCCAGCGGTCGCTAATTCATAAGCTCGCTTAACGAACGAGGCCGCTGTCGCCTGTTCAATGATTTCAAATTTCTCAAAACCAGCCTGTCGACAAGCCTCAGCAATCACTTCGGCCTCTTCACCTATCAAAATCGCCTGAACATCATGCTGAATGAGCTCTTTTGCGAGTTCAGTAAAGTCAGAGCCCTTAGATGAACCTCCGAGAATAATCACTTTTGGCTGTTCAAACGCTCTCAGTGCGGCAATGGCGGACGCAGGAGTTGTTGCAATACTGTCATCATAATATTGGACACCTTCTACTTCACCGACAAAGGATAAACGGTGCTTTAACCCCTTAAAATCACGAAGTCCTGCAGTAATAACAGCAACATCTTGCGTGTAAGCCCAGACTGCGTCGATGGCGGCAATAGCGTTTGTCACGTTATGTTCACCCCTGATTTGAAGTATATCTGTTGAACAAATAATGTGTTCACCATTCATAAACTGACCATCTGCGACATGCGTCGTCAGAGCAGTTGGATAGCCCACTTTTCGAGCTTTTGAGGTGTCCGCGATCGAACGAGAGTATTGATTTTCAGCATTAAACACTAAAATATCGTCTTCGCTCTGGAAACGAGTGATGTTCCCTTTGGCATTCACATATTCTTCCATACTTTCATGGACATCAAGGTGTTCTTGTTCTATAAATAACACGACTGCGGTCTTTGGGGACCGTTCAATGTCCCACAGTTGAAAACTCGAAAGTTCATAGACCACAATATCGTTGAGTGTAATCTGATCAAGATGTGCAATTGCAGGTTCACCAATATTACCAAGGAGCCATACTTTACGATCCGTGTGACCAAGGATTGAGGCAATGAGACTTGAAGTCGTTCCCTTCCCTTTTGAACCGGTCACTCCAATAATATCAGCTGGACACTTGGCAAAAAATTCATTTGTCACCGACCAAATCTTCCCCTGTGTCTTAATTTTCTTCGGAGCGATAGGTGGTGATCGCAACACAAGATCAAAATCTGTTAATTTCTCAAATGCATCAGGTCCAACAATACACGGAACGCCCTCAGGTCCAACAAAATCTGGGTTTTGATCAGCAATAGTGATCTGATTATTCGTATCTTTCGAATAATATTCGTAGCTCGCCTGTCCTTCAACCCCATACCCTGCGATAGCTATCTTCATCGCCTTATTCTTCCTCGGATTCAAACAATCCGCTTACCTTATCATTAAGTTCGAGTAACTCATGACGTTCGCCACTGCTCACAGCTGCGAGGACCCACGTATTGGCGTCTATGAAGCTTTGGGCAGTTGCCATGATCTTTTCACGCGTCACGCGACGAATTAAGTCAGGAATCTTGTCGTAATCTTTAATAAAATCATCAGCAAAGTAACGATTTGTGTAGAAATCGCTAATCTGAGAGACAGTCTGCGCACCCATTTGATAGCGTCCAAGGCCAAATGATTTTGCTGCGTCAATTTCTTTGTCTGTCAGGTTTCCGTCGAGGACTGATTTGATTTCAGTCGCAATAATATCAAATAACTGTGGCGCTGTATCATGGTTTACTTGTCCTGAAATATCCCAGGCACTGTCGTAAAAGCCAGCTCCAGTATAAGCACCGACGCTGTATGCTAACCCTTTAGAACGAGCCTTTCCAAAGATACGTGAATGCGTTGTACCAGTCAAAATGTGGTTCAAGTTATGCATCGCATCGAGTTCGTCATCGGATAGTTGTCGCGGGAGGCTGAGCGTCCAGCCAAACGTGAGATTTGAAGCATCTTTACGGCGAATAATCGTTGGTGAACCACTACTCAGTTCGTCTTTTGGAACTTCGAATCGTTCTCCATCAGGCAGTTCAAAAGTTTCAAGCTGACGAAGGATTTCAGTCTTACGACCACGCATACGGCCAGCAATCACGAAACGCATGTTATGCGTCGTATGGGTACGGCGGTGATGTTCACGGATGTCAGCAATCGTCACATTAGCGATAGTACTCAGTGATTGACGATAGGTCAGAACATCTTCACCCAGTAATTGTTGAACTTTTGGCCAGAGAATACGGTGATGATCATTGAGGTAGTTTGTGAGTTCACCGCGCACATTCCCCTTTTCGGCTTCAAGTTCTGAATCGTTGAAACGAGGTTGGCAGATGCTGAGTTTTTGGAGTTCCAAAATTCGATCCCATTCAAAATCAGCGCAGTCAGATTCGTACACCATAGAAAGATCAGACGTGTAGGCGTTATGATACGCCCCGTTCTTGGTAAACTCAGACTCGAAATCATGTTCAGACTTAAAGCGCGCGTTCGCACCAAAGGCCATATGTTCCATGATGTGTGCAACTTGTTCGATATCTTTATTCTTTGCATAACGGTTGCCAGCGCGGAATTGAAACTGCATGCTCATGACGGTAGCGCCGGGGACATTAATCAACAAGCCACGGGCTCCATTTTTTAGTTTCACTTCTTCAACGCTATGATTCATACTCTGTCTCTTTCAGTCTCAATTATTTTCGGCCGGATTTACGATTTTGGCGCTGGCCTTTTTTCTTTTTACGGGCCGCGTTCTTCTTGTGATTAGCGTCAGCGTGTGAGGTAGCTTTATCAACATCAAAGTCTTGGTCACGACCGCTCTCACCAGTAGTGATTTCGTTGACGCCCTTTTCAACTGATTGCTCAGCGAGACGAGTAAGTTCGGTATCATGGTCTTCATCAGTTCGCACCACAGCATCACGTGGGGTCACGTGTGTCACCACACGGAGTACTTCATCACGAAGTGTCGCTTGAAGGCTTTCGAAGAGCTTCTGAGACTCACTACGATACTCGACGAGTGGATCACGTTGTCCCACACTACGCCAGTGAATACCTTCGCGGAGGTGTTGCATGTTTTCAAGGTGTTGCATCCACAGTGTATCAAGTACTTGAAGGTAAATTTCACGTTCAACTTTACGAAGCACTTCTGTTTCAAGCTCATGCTCTTTCGCTTTGTAGAATGTTTGAACTTCCTTAAGTGCTAATTCGTAACGAGCTTTGTCGTTTTTGATTTCACCGATGTTCTTGAGAATTTTATCATCGAGCGGGAAAACAATTTCAAATTCTTGGCTGAATTTCTTGTTGTTTTTAGCCGGTAGATAGGTCAATTCATGAACTTTTGCCTCGATCAAGCGTTCCATCTCAACCTTAATGTCTTCACCCTCTAAAATCTTACGGCGAATCGTATAGACGACGCGGCGGTGACGGTTGATGACGTTGTCGTATTGGACAACGCTTTTACGGTTGTCAAAGTTGAAACCTTCGACACGCTTTTGCGCAGCTTCAAGTGTCTTACTCACCATACTGTGCTGCAGTGGCATGTCATCGTTGATGCCGATACGTTCCATCAAAGTTGAGATACGATCACCTTGGAAAATACGCATCAAATCATCTTCGGTTGAGACATAAAACTGAGTCAATCCAGGATCGCCCTGACGGCCACCACGGCCACGGAGCTGATTGTCGATGCGACGTGATTCGTGTCGTTCTGAACCAATCACAACAAGTCCACCGAGCTCAACAACTCCTTCACCGAGTTTAATGTCAGTTCCACGTCCAGCGATGTTGGTTGCAAGAGTAATAGCGCCCTTTTCACCAGCTTTTTCAATAATTGAAGCTTCGCGTTCATTATTTTTAGCGTTCAAAATTTCATAGGGAACTTTTTCTTTGTCTAACCAGCCAGCAATAAGCTCATTCTTCGCAATAGAGGCTGAGCCAACAAGGACAGGACGACCAACTTTGTGGTACTCCTGGATAACATCAGCAATCGCCTTCAGTTTCGATTTTTCAGTTCGATAAATGAGATCCTGTCTGTCGTCACGAATCGTTGGACGATTTGGTGGAACCTGCACAACATCAAGTTTATAGATTTGTTGGAACTCTTCAGCTTCAGTAAAGGCTGTACCGGTCATACCAGATAGTTTTTTATAGAGACGGAAGTAGTTCTGGAATGAAACCGTTGCCAGCGTCATACTTTCTTGAAGAACTGGGACATTTTCCTTTGCTTCAATCGCTTGGTGAAGGCCTTCGTTGTAGCGGCGACCTTGCATCAGACGACCCGTAAACTCGTCGACAATGATCACTTCGCCGTCTTTCGTGACAACATAGTCTTTATCACGTTTAAATAACGTTTGTGCCTTGAGTGCTTGGTCGAGGTGATAGACCGAACGGACATATTCAGGACCATAAATGTTTTTGACACCGAGCATGCGTTGAATCTTATCGATACCATCATCACTCAGGGCAACCATCTTTCGTTTTTCATCAAGCACATAGTCATCAGGAGTTAATTTTGCCGCAATTTTAGCAAATTGCAGGTAACTTTCTGGATTTTCAGCTGCCGGTGCACTAATAATCAACGGTGTTCGCGCTTCATCAACCAAGATGCTATCAACTTCGTCGACAATCGCAAAGTGCAGGTCGCGTTGACGCAGAAGATCTACTTCGTTCACCATGTTGTCACGGAGATAGTCGAAGCCAAATTCATTGTTCGTTCCATACGTGATATCAGCTGCGTACGCTTCTTTTCGTGTTGACGGACGCAAGTGGTGCATACGAGGATCATCGTGTGCTTCATTTGTGTAGTTCTTGTCGTAAACAAATGAAGCTTCATTGATAATCACACCTGTCGAAAGACCCAAGAAATCAAATAATTCGCCGTTCCAGCCGGCGTCACGCTGTGCAAGATAATCGTTAACAGTGACAATGTGTACACCCTTTTCTTCGAGTGCATTCAGGTAGCTTGGCAGTGTTGCCATCAAGGTCTTACCCTCACCTGTTCGGAGTTCAGCAACGTTGCCTTCATGGAGAACCATGCCGCCAACCAGCTGCACGTCAAAGTGGCGCATGCCCATAACACGGTCGCTCGACTCACGTACTAATGCAAATGCATCGGGAAGAATCGTATCAAGTGATTCGGTCTTCTTTGCGAGACGCTTCTTCAGGATAGCTGTTTGCTTTTGAAGGTCTGCTTTTGAAAATTTCTTATATTTCTCTTCGAGTGCGTTGACCGCATCGACTTTTTTCTGGAGTCGTTTCAACGTTTTCTTTTGCGGGTCACCAAAAATCTTAGTGAGCGCACCTTGCCTACTTATCATGTTCACCCCGCCTTTCGGAAAATCTTCAGTAATTGCTCTTTAGGTATATTATACGGTCTACAGGGGTTTGAAACAAGCTATTTACCGCGTGAAAGCAGCTTACGACGACCAACATGAAGCAATGTCGCTTGTTTGTATTTTCGAAGTTGGGCCATGAGCTTCGCTTCAACAATATCGATAGCAGCTAACATGTTGACGGTTGAGTCTTTGGCGGTCAGTTTGTGGTCAGGAACCGTCAAAATAACCTCTGCTTCATATTTGTTGCCGTGGTCACGATTGACCTGTTTTAGTTTGACGTCGGCAGTCACACTCTTGCGGGCATGTTTGGGCAAAAAACGGTCGAGCCTCGCAATCTTACGCGTCACGTATTTCATGGTTGTATCGTCAATGGTATATTTCACCCCTGTAATATCGACTGATGCTATCATATGACCCTCCGTTTTTTAAGTACTTTGTTCTGTACCTATTATACTCTCTTAAAGTACGTCGCGGCCGTTCATATACGGTTTCAAAACATCCGGAACTCGTAATGTGCCGTCTTCGTTTTGATAATGTTCGAGAATCGCAACGAGAGAACGAGCCAAAGAAACGGCCGTTCCGTTGAGTGTATGGACAGTCTGCACCTCACCCGATTCACGGCGGACACGAATATTCAAATTACGGGCTTGGTAATCAGTACAGTTCGAAGCACTAGTCAGTTCGCGGTAGATCTGATCGACTGGTGACCAGTATTCAAGATCGTACTTTTTACTTGCCGGCGCGCCGAGGTCACCTGATGCAATGTTAATGACGTGATAAGGAATCTTGAGGCTCTGCCAAATTTCTTCTTCAATCGCGAGGATTTGTTCGTGAATCTCAAGGCTCTGTTCTGGGAGCGCAAAGGCATACATTTCAAGTTTGTTGAATTGGTGAACTCGGAAAAGACCGCGGTTGTGTTTGCCGTATGTACCCGCTTCTTTACGATATGAAGGGCTGTAGCCAACATACAGCAATGGCAGATCTGCTTCTTGGAGAATTTCATCCGCATGATACCCGGTTAAAGGTGCTTCAGCTGTACCAATCAACATTAAATCATCGTTCTCGATATAATATTCATTACTCTCAATATCGCTTCGTGGTGAGAAACCAGCGCCCTGTGCGATACGGCTTGTTACCATATGAGGCACCGTCAAAAATGTGAAGCCTTTTTTGGTCACAAGGTCGAGTGCGTAGTGTGTAATCGCACTCTCCAGAAGCGCTAAATCGCCTTTAAGGAAGTAAAATTTTGCGCCAGCAACTTTTGCGCCACGTTCGAAATCAACCCAATCGCGTGCAACAGCAAAATCGAGGTGATCGGTTGCACCGTTATTTTGTTCACCCCAGCGTTTAATTTCAACACTGTCTTCTTCCCCACCGACAGGAACGCCGTCTTGCATCATATTAGGAATACTGTGCAAAAAATTTGTATAGGCTGGTTCGGTTGAGTTTAAAGCAGTCTCAAGTGTACTGAGCTCTTCTTTCAGCGCTTTAACCTCTTCGATCACCGCAGGTTCAGGTTGAGCTTTGAGTTGGCTTGAGAGTGCGTTACGACGTTCACGAAGCGCATCGACTTGTTGTTGTTGGCCTCGACGCTCATCGTCAAGCTTGAGTAAACTCTCAATATCAACCGTGTAGCCTTTTTTTTGACCATTATCACGGACGAGTTCAGGATTCTCCCGAATAAAACGGATATCTAACATATGCCTTATTGTACCAGATTACTCCGTACGGAGTGCTTCAATTGGATCAAGTTTTGATGCTTTACGTGCTGGGAGAATACCCGCACCGACTGAGACGACGATCAAACCGACAATGACAGCAATAATTTGCAGTGGTGTGAAAGCCAAGAGATAAATGTCTTTGAGTCCCAATGCATCGCTAATGTATGGATTAGCGATTGTGCCGACGACAAATGCAAGACCCGAGCCAATTGCTCCCCCAAGGAACCCAATCCAGGCAGCTTCATATTTAAACAAACGTCCAACATCACGACGACTCATACCAAGTGCTTTCATCAGACCGATTTGCTGTGTTCGTTCAAGGACACTAATGTACTGCGTGTTAATAATGCCGAAGATAGAGGTCAAAACAGCCAATGCACCAAATCCGAGCAAGACGCCAAGCAAGACATTGATAAAGGTGTTAATCGTGCCCAAGATATCAGCTGCAGTTTGCGCGGTATATCCCTGGCCTACTAATACATCTTTTACTTTTTGAGCATCGTTAGCATTCGCAACATGAACGGAGACGATAAAGAACTTGTTATAAAGTGGTGTCCCAGTATTTATATAATCGTACATTTCTTTGGCGGCTGCGTCGGTAACGAGCAATGAGCCTTGTGAACGGAAGGCTAACCCAGACGCACTGCTCACACCCCGTACAACGAAATTAAATTCTTTCTTCTGTGGAACAGTGTAGAGTGTTGATTGTTTCGTCGTTCCGATAGAAACAGTCTTGCCGATCGCATCTTGTGTATTCGTAAAACCGAGTACTTTCGCATAATCTTCGCCGAGGATAATGCCGTCATCACCCAGGTCGCCCGATACTGAACCGGCAGCATACGTGAGTGTCACGCTCGGGCTAAATGTACTCACCGTTGCTTGGTACTTCTTTTGTCCAGTGGTTGTAATATAGTTTACCGATGGTGAATAATTCGGAGTAACTTTGTCGACGCCATCGATTTTCTCAATATCAGCTAAATTGGCTGAGCTGATATATTCAAGACCCTTAGCAGACGCGAACGGCCCCGCACTTTGGACTGCTCCAGGACCCGTTTCTTTGTACTCAGCAATTGCTGACGTTTGCTTTGATTGTTTTGACACCAACAGTTCACGGACATCAGTATTGGAGTTGACGATCGCATCGGCGTACTGACGGCCGCCTTGCCCTCCTGCTAAGCTTAATGTAATAGTAAAAGCACCAACGCCAATCGCGAGGCTCGTCAAAAGCGTCCGCGCTTTTGCATGACGCAAACTTCGTCCCGCACGTCGAACTGTATCAGTTATCTTCACTTTTTAACCTCAACCTTAAGACCACGGATACTATGAATCTTTCCGTCTTTAATCTCAATACGTGCATCACATTTATCAGCCAAATCTGGGTCGTGGGTAACTACAATCAAAGTTGCTTTATTTTTCTTTGAATAATTAAACAAGAAATCTTCGACAACTCCACCCGTCACACTATCGAGGTTACCTGTTGGTTCGTCTGCAAATAATATCTTGGGTTCGTTCACAATCGCACGCGCAACCGCGAGACGTTGTTTTTGACCACCAGAAAGATTACCGGCACGTGAGCGTTTTTTATCCGATAGCTCGACTGCGGCCAAAGCTGCTTCAACTTTGGCGCGTCGTTCACTAAGTGGGACTTCGGCAATTTCGAGTGGTAGCGACACGTTGTCATAACAAGTCTCATTTGCCTGAATAAAAAAACTCTGGAAAATGAAACTCATTTTTGATGCCCGGAATGCATCAACTTGACGCGGTTTTAGAGTCAGGATATTTTCGCCGTCGATGATCACTTTTCCTTTTTCGGGACGGTCTAACCCACTCATGGCATGCATAAGTGTTGATTTACCACTGCCCGATTTACCAAGGATTGCAACCGTCATACCATTCGGAATTGAGAACGTGATATCATCGAGCGCCAAGAAAGCATTCTGCTTCTTGCCGTACGTCTTGGTGATATGTTTAACCTCAATCATCTTTATCCACTATAGAAGAAAACTGCTGCTATAGCTAGCAGCAGTTTTCAGTTTATTTATTTTGATGTTGTTATGCGTTCCACAAACTTCGCACCGACATTAGCAAGCCGTTCAGTCATCGCTTCATCGATCGTGCCATCATTGTGAAAGACAGAACCTGCCATCGTAACGTACACTTCAGGTTGCCCCATAATCTTCGCATCAAGATAGACCATGACTGACCGTAGTTGTGTCTGCGCAGCAAGTGTCCCTAAAGCACCCCCTGATGCACCCACAACTGCCACAGGTTTCCCTGCAAATGAATTAGTTCCCCAGGGACGTGATGCCCAGTCGATAGCATTTTTTAACACACCCGGAATACCACGGTTATATTCTGGTGTCGCAAAGAGGACACCATCAGCTTTCTCGACTATATCCTTGATAGCCTGCGCACTGGCAGGATACTCAGCTTCCAGCTCTTCGTTAAAATGCGGCAAGCTCGCAATATCGACATACGTGAACGTCGTATCGGTTGGTGCCAAGCGCTCGATATGTTGCGCCAATTGTTTGTTGAATGATTTCTCGCGAATACTTCCCACGAAAACAGCAATGTCTGTCATATGTCCCCTTTTTTATTACTATATTTAGTATAGCAAATATTTTTGTTGTTGCAACCTTTCAGATCACTTCATGCTCTTGACATTTAAGCAATTAAGGAGTATGGTAAAAAGAGTATTAATCCAACACAAAAAAATAAAAACATGACATTTGAATCCGAATACTCCTCTCACGAACCACTCCGCGCCAGCGATTACGAAGAACGCTCTGAGACTGAACCGTACGTCGGCGCCCCTGTCGCAGAGACACATGTTCCTAGTCCTGAAGCTTCTGAAGCGAAAACCCCGAACCCTTCGGCTCTTCGTCGTGTCGGTGAAGCTGCTATGGTACAATTTCGTATTCTTCGCGCTGTTGGCGCAAAAGATTACCTATCTGATCCCCTTCTGACTGCGAAGGAGAAAGTTCACGATACCATTGAGAGTAACGTCGACAAAGGTCAAAAGAAAATGGCCGAAGTATCGAAAAACATTCACGAATTTCCTGGCAATGCTGCCAAAAAATATCAAGAGTCAAAGATTCAATTTGTTGACTTCCTCACGACCAATGTCGCCGATGCCTTGATTCGTAAAAGCGAGGTCGCAAAACGTCGTAAAGCTACCCGTGCGCAAAGTCGATCACAATCGAAACAACATCGTTCACAACTAGCCTCTCAACGTGTTCAAGAAATTCGAAACAATAATGCCCGTCGCGCCGCCTAACTGTTAGAAAATGCTATCATAGATATATGGAACCATTGATTACCCCTACTATGCTCGCTGCCACCGGCATCGACATTAAAGATGAAGACGTCGAAGCGTACCTAGAGCATCTCAATACGCTTCTGACAGAACGAATTGGTGAAGCAATTACCGAAAGTTTATCTGAAGAGAATATCGAAGCGCTATCACTCCTACAAGAAACAGCAAGTGACGAAGAGCTTGGAAAATGGCTGAATACCAATGTCCCCGACCTCGATCAAATCATTCAAGATGAGATCGATATTGTTCTCGGTGAAGCCGTCGAAAATAGCGATGAAATCAATTCACTCGAAGAATCCTAAGGGATTCTTTTTTTATTCGAAACGAATATCAGGATAAATAGCGCGAGTTGTCTCGTCGTATTCAACACGTAGTTGTGGGAATGGCACACCTTCGCGTGCAGTCACCCCTTCAAAGATCCAAAAAAGACGTTCGCTATAGCTAAAGCCACAAGTCGGTGGAATACCGTACTCGAGCATTTCAACGAAATCAATATCCATCATCATCGCTTCGTCATCACCTGCTTCGCGCATCTGTTGTTGTTCTAAGAATCGGTTGAGTTGATCGATTGGATCATTTAACTCTGAAAAATTATTGCCAAGTTCAGAACCCACAATGACTGGCTGGAAACGCTGTGTCGTCCGAGGGTCATCGAGATTCGTTTTCGCCAATGGACTAATAAAGAGCGGTGTATTAATCAACCAGACAGGGCCGGCGACATCTTTACGAATGTTCTTCCAGAGTTTGTCGATACCACGGGCTTTATTGTCGGCCTTTTCGACTTCAAGCTTGTTTTCCTTCAATGCTTTTTGGACATCCTCAAGACTACATTCATAAATGTCGATATCGTATCGTTTTTTGATGGTTTCAGCGTAGTCCCAATGCTCCCATTCTTGATCAAGATCAACCTCGAATTTTCCTAGCTTAAACTTCAGTGTCCCAAAGGTTTCTTTGAGGACATATTTCATCATATTCTCTTGGAAAACGATCCCCTCTTTCCAGCTGGCGTAAGCCCAGTAGTATTCGAGTGCGATATGTTCAGGAAGATGTTCGTCGCTGTAATTTTCGTTACGGAAACGAGGACCGAGGTCATAGACTTTTTCAAAACCAGCACCAATCAAACGTTTTAGAGGCAACTCATGGCTGATACGAAGATAAAAGTCTTCGTCGAGCGCGTCCATGTGAGTGACGAATGGATTCGCATCAGCACCACCGGTCGTATGTTCTAGGACGGGGATATTTATTTCAATAAAGCCGTGGTCATCAAGGTATTTACGGGTGGCTTGCCAGAATTTGCTGCGGCGGACAAAACGATCACGAACGTCTTGGTTGACGTTCATATCGACGTAACGCCGACGCATACGTTCTTCTTTGTTAGTGAACCCTTCAGTCGCACTTGGCATTGGGCGAAGCGTTTTAGTCAAAAGGTTTAATGTCTTCACAAAAATTGAGATTTCGCCGCTTTGGCTTTTTTTGATCTCACCAGTTGCTTCAACGAAATCACCGGTATCAAGAAGTGGTAAATCTTCAATACCAAGTTGGTTCTTGGCGACATCACGAGCGACGACGTCAGCTTCGTTTAAATACAGCTGGACTTGGCCACTGAAATCTTTAATCACCACAAATGCGAGCTTTCCGAATTTTCGGATCGCAACAATACGACCAGCAACGGTCGCTGTTTGCCCTTCAAGCTTTGAAAAATCAGCAACTACTTCACCGGCATTGTGTGTTCGGTGTGTTTCTGCCGGGTACGGGTTAAAACCGAGCTCTTTGAGCCGGTCAAGTTTACGAAGTCGCTCGTCGCGGAAATCTTTTAAAGTCGCCATAGTAGGTCCAGTATATCAGAAGTCCACTAGAGGTGAAACTAGCTAACTTGAGAAATTTTGTAGGTGACGTCACCACGTGGTGTGTTGATAAGGACACTGTCACCAACTTTTTTACCGTAAAGAGCCATGCCGATTGGTGATTCGTTTGAGATTTTGCCAGCCAATGGGTCAGCTTCAACTGGACCAACAATGATATAAGCGACGACTTTCCCGCCTGTCTTCAATTCGACTTTGCTCCCAAGGTCGATTGTTTTCTTACGGGTACTTTTGATAATTTCAGCGTTGTTGATAATATCTTCAATTTCAGCAATACGAGTCTCGAGGAGGCCCTGCTCTTCGCGAGCTGCATCATATTCGGCGTTTTCGCTCAAGTCACCAAAGTCGCGAGCATCAGCAATCTTATCAGCAACCGCACCGCGGCGAGCCTTCAAAGTTTCGAGCTCGACTTCGAGCTCTTTTTTTCCGTCTTGAGTGATTTGATAATGTTTTTTCATAAATTCTCTTTCTGAACAAGATTTGGTTCAAATTCTTCTTTTAAGAGTGGCCCACGCTATATGTAGCGTAGGACACCATGGAACCATCTCTATTTAGATTAGTTTAGCAAGCAGATCAGTAGGTGTCAATAGCTCTGTTTCACCACTCACACGAGGGGTCAGTTCGAACTTTCCGTCCGCGAGTAGTCGATCACTGACAGTGACGCGATACGGAATACCAAGAAGCTCAGCATCAGCGAACTTAGTACCTGGTCGTTCCTCGCGATCATCATACAATACTTCAATGCCCGCGTTCGTGAATTGCTCATATAAGTCGTCGGCAGCCTTTATTGCATCCTCATTACCAATACGAACGAGATAGACTTTAGCTGGTGCAACGTTCTCTGGCCAGACCAGACCTTTTTCGTCTGCGAAATGCTCTGCGATAAGTCCCATAAGACGGCTTGGACCGATTCCGTAGCTTCCCATGATGACCGGGACCGTCGCTCCCTCTTCGTTTGTGAAATTAAGATCAAGAGGATCACTAAAGCGCGTGCCAAGCGTAAAAATATTACCGACTTCAACTGCTTTTGCTTCTTCGAGTTCGTTTTTAGAGATACCAAGTTCCGCCAACACGTCATCGGTATAGACTTCAAGGTTGATCGCAATACGTTTTTCTTTATGAATATAAATCGTATCTTCACCAACTGAGCTGACCGTCTGGAATTCATGACTAAACTTTGCAAAACTCCCGCCACTGGCAAATGTTTTGTAGGTATTTTCGCCAAGTCCAAGACGATCAAACACTCTCACATACGCCTCACTAATTTTTTCGTAGAAAGCATCGTGTTCTTCCTGAGTACGGCTGAAACTGTAGAGGTCTTTCATCCAAAATTCGCGGCCGCGCATGAGTCCACTCTTTGAACGAAGTTCATTGCGGAATTTGATTTGGAATTGGTATGGATACACAGGCAAATCTTTATAACTATGAATAAAGTTTTTCATTAATTTCGTCAGTGGTTCTTCGTGCGTGGGCGCCAGGCCGAGTTCTTTACCGTCAGCAAGCTGAGTTTTAAACCACACATCCATCACGTCGTCGTTCCAACGCCCTGACGTCTGCCAGACTTCTGGGTTTTGCAAGGCGGTCATACTAATCTCATTACCACCAACAGCATTCATTTCTTCACGAATAATATTCACGATGTTGTCGAGAACTTTTTTACCAAGTGGTAAGTACGTATATACCCCTGCCATTTCTTTATAAATAAAGCCGGCACGAATCAATAGCTGCGCGTTCTTGGCGACTTCATCGCTTGGCGCATCTTTAGTGGTTTTGGTAAATAAGTGAGAAATTTTCATAATTAACTACCCTCCCAGTGTACTGAGAAGTGTCGGATTAATAAAGAGGAAATAAAACGCAATGGAATTTTTGAGCATGTGAAGCATGATCGACGGCCACAGGCTTTTCGATACAACTCGTAACAGACAGGAAACAACGCTCAGCGCAAAGACATCGATAGCAACGTTCCACTGACCATGGATAAAGCCGAACAATAGACTCGTCAACACAATCGCAACCCACAGCGGCATGTGTTTTCGAAGTTTTCCGAATAGGTACCCGCGGAATAAGATTTCTTCAGCAACCGGCGCAATAACAACCAATGTCAAGAAAGCAAAAACATATTCGTATTGGTGGAACAATCGGTCAAAACCAATATCTTGAGCTTGTTCAAGATTAATAAATGGCAAAATAATCGGTGTAATGACTAATAGAATTGCTGAAAGAATCATGTAGATAATAAGTCCAGTTGGACCAAGGAGTAAATCGAGCCAACTTGGCCACTTGTTCAGGCCAAGATCTTCTTTAGACGTTCGGTACCTCTTAATCAGCCACGGTAAACCAATGACCATCGCGATGGTCAGGATGTAAATCAACGAACTGGAAAGTGTATTGAGGACCGAAGCATTCAATTTAGTGATCGGAACGCCGGCACTATTGAGACCGTGCAAGATAAGATAGACGACGATTTGAACGACGAAGAAACTTACCAATACCCAAAGTGGAAGGACAAGTCCCATCCAGCTTTTTCGTTCGACGAATTTATGCGAAAAGTTTTGCCACATCGCCGACTGTTACCAATACTACTAATGCCATCAATATCAAGAACCCAGTTCCTTTAATCTTTTCCTCGAGATCTTTAGTCAGTGGTTTTTTCAGAACTCTGAAGATCGCCATCAAGAACCAACTTCCGCCATCAAGTGCAGGAATAGGCAGAACATTCATGACAGCCAGTGTCAGGGAAATGATCGCCGATAAGAAGACGACGTCAGCCACGCCACCTTTCCCTGCTTGAGGGAAGATTGTACCGAGAATTCCAACTGGGCCTGCGACGCTCTTACTGGCTTCGTCGAGGCTGGCACTTCCCTGTTCACGAGTTGTTTTGTCGGAGCTCAACTGTGCAGCGAGACCGCCGAAGAAATCACTGACGAGGTGACCAAGCCCTTGAATCGTCACCCAAGTGAACTGCGCGGTGGTAACCACTCCTACAATTGGCGCTGACCACGTGGCACGAATTTTCTGAGATTGACCCAGTGTTGAGCCGAAGACGGCTTTATCGGCATCACGAAGAGCAACCTTTGTTGTGTATTCTGTCCCGTCACGTTTATAGACAACTGAAACCGATTGGCCTCGGTTGGCTTTACTGACAGTGATAAATTGATCAGTTGTATCGATTGATTCCCCTGCGAATGACACGATGGTGTCACCACTCTTGAGGCCTGCTTTTGCTGCTGGATAGTCGGCCGAGACTGAACCGAGTTGAACCGGCGCATTAATAATTGTTGTATCACTCGCAATTGAAAATTGGTTGTCGACGATTTTCGGAAGGCCAACAAGTGCCAGAATCGTGAGAAGAACAACAGCAACCAACCAGTTAACGACAACACCGGCGAATAAAATCTTTGTTTTTTGCCAAAAGGTGGCCGCCCCGTAATCACCTTTTTTGCTGGCTGAGTCACTTTCGCCCTTCAATTTAACGAAACCGCCAATTGGTAGCCAGTTCACACTAAAGACGACGCCATTCTTGAGCTTCTTGCTCCAAGCCTTCGGAGGGAAACCCACACCAAACTCTTCAACGACGACACCATTACGATGCGCAACAATGGCATGACCGAGTTCGTGCAGAACAACCAGCACAACAAGAACAAACAACCCAATCACAATACCAATAAACAGTTCCATTTACCCTCCAAATCGTCGATGTCGACGCGAATATTCTTCCATTATACCGAGCACATCGTCTTTTGTCATATCCGGCCACATTTTATCAAGAAAAATAAACTCACTATAGGCAGCTCGCCACAACATAAAGTTACTGAGACGCTTTTCGCCGCTGGTACGGACGATGACATCAACCGGTGGGACTTCAGCTCCATACAAATTTTCAGCGATCAGAGTTTCATCGATGTTTTCAGGTGCAATACCTGATTGAACAATTTTTTTGACTGCGTCCACGATCTCGCCCTGACCCCCATAGTTCAAACAAATGGCGAGTGTGCCTTTTTTATTATCTTTGGTGCGGCTTTCAAGACGATCAATCTCTTTAATAATACGTGGATTAAGCCCTTCGCGGATACCTAGTACCTTCAAACAAATACCATTTTCATCAAACATATGTGAGTCGGTGGTAAAAAGGCGCAGCACCAATGACATAAGATTCTTAATTTCTTCTTGGCTACGGCTCCAGTTCTCACTTGAGAATACGTAGATACTCATATATTCGACACCAGATTCAAGTGTCGCAAACGCAACTTCTTTAACTGCGTTATAGCCTGCTAAATGACCTTCGTAGGTCGGTAAACCGTGTTTTTTTGCCCAACGACGGTTGCCGTCGATGATGTACCCAACGTGCCGTGGGAGGACGGCCTTGTCATCAGACATTAGAGTGTCAGAATCTCTTTCTCTTTGTCCTTAAACGTCGCATCCATTTCATTGTTGTAACGAGACACAAGATCATCAATCGTCTTCTCAACACTCTTCACGTCGTCTTCAGTCATTTCCTTGGCTTCTTTTTTACGCTTAGCTTCTTTTAACGCATCCTGACGAACGTTTCGAAGAACAATCCGAGCTTCTTCAACCTTTTCGCTGGTTTGCTTCACGAGTAGCTTACGACGTTCTTCAGTTAGTGGCGGGATTGGGACACGAATCACACGACCATCATCGCTTGGATTAAGCCCCAGTGCTTGGTCGTTACGAATACCGGCTGTAATCGCTTGAATATTACCTGGGTCGAATGGAGTAACCGTTAGCAGTTGCGCTTCAGGTGCGGTGACGTTGGCGACTTGATTTAACGGCATTTTTTGTCCGTACGCTTCAACAGATACACTGTCGAGCATATTCGGGTGAGCACGTCCGGTGCGAACTTTCTTTAATTCATCGGCAAAGTGAGCGGCAGCGGTCGAAAACTTTTCTTCGTAGGGTTTTGTATCAAACATAGTACCTCTAGTATACCTTAATTGCTTGTTGTGTCTGGTGTCAGAGCGCGAATTACGATACTTTGTCCTGGGGTTCGCATCGCATGAGTTGCCGCTTCACCTCTTTTTGTCACACGAACAAAATCAGTCGAATCCTGATAGCCATTACCAAGATCTTCTCGAACGGCATAGACTTCCCCTTCGGCACCATGTGTTTCGAGCATCGACATAATACCTTCATTTGCACGGGCAAACGCATAATTCAATGACGAATAGTCACTGAATGTAAGGCTCGCTGCAATACTGGAAAGCATAGTACGGGCCATAAATAAATTCTTACCTTTTTCAAATTTGCTTTCAGCACGTTCAACGACACGATCAGAGAAGATACCGATCTTCTCTGCGTGACGTAGTGCTGCTTCTTCAGATAATTGAGCCATGGAGACCAGTGTTAGTCGTTCACACCAAGTTCAATACGTTTGAACTGACGGATAACGATGTTCTCGCCCATTTTGCCGATGTTTTCTTTTAAGAAAGTTTCAACAGTCATTGTGTCGTCCATGATGTACGCTTGCGAAAGGAGAACCTTTTCAGCGAAGTGCTTCTTGACCTGACCATCAACAATTTTGTCAGCCATTTCTGCAGGCTTGCCTTCAGCGACGATGCGCTCTTTGGCTTCTGTACGGAAACGTTCGATTTCTTCTGCTGGAATGTCAGCTTCTGAGATGTAAACTGGTGACATTGAAGCAACCTGCAACGCAATTGCGTGAGCAAATTCTTTGAAGTTGTCAGTACGAGCAACGAAATCAGTCTCACAGTTTACTTCGACGAGAACGCCGATGCGACCACTGTGTACATAGCTGTCGATGATACCTTCACGCGCTTCACGGTCAGATTTCTTTTCAGCTTTTGTTAGACCTTTTTTTCGCATCGCAGTCAGTGCTTTGTCGAAATCACCTTCAGCTTCAACCAACGCAACTTTTGCATCAGTCAAACCAACGCCTGTTAGTTCTTTCAGCTTTCGAATGTCATCAATTGATACGCTTGCCATGGATTTATTTCTCCTCACCCTTGTCTGTTACGACTACTTTTGCTTTGACTTGACCTTCAATGATCGCTTGTCCAACATAGTCGAGCAAAAGATTTACACCTTTAATCGCATCGTCGTTTGCTGGGATAACATAGTCAACTAGGCTTGGGTCAGCGTTGGTGTCAACGAGAGCAACGACAGGAACACCAATAGTCTTCGCTTCTTTAATTGCATTCATGTCACCGATAACATCGATGAGGAAGAGTGCGCCAGGTTTACCGTTAAGGTCTTTGATACCGCTATATTTCAAGTTAAGTTCGTCAATTTCTTCTTGGAAACGTTGAACTTCGAGCTTGCTATAACGTTTGTCGAGGTCGCCCGCAGTCATCCGCTTTTCAAGATCACGAAGTTTCTTGATTTGAGCACCAACGGTTTGGACATTGGTGAGTGTTCCACCAAGCCATCGTTCAGTCATGTACGGTTGGCCGAGGCTTTCCGCTGCTGCCTTCACGACGTCTTTGGTTTGCTTTTTAGTCGCGACAAACAGAATTGGTTTGCCGGCTGCAGCGACTGACGTCAAGAATGGCAAAGCCTTCTCAAGTCCTTCAACTGTCTTAGTCAAGTCAATGATGTGACTATCTTGACGTTTACTGTGAATGTATGGCGCCATTTTTGGGTGCCAACGGCTCGTCTTGTGTCCAAAGTGAACACCCGCTTCGAGCAGCGCTTTAATATCGACAGATACTGCCATAATTATTGAACTCCTTGTTTCCTCACCGTCTGACCTGAATATTCAGGAGTTATTCAAACGGTTGTGTCATTAAAATATTGTTACCCCGTAATTATACCATGCACCCCTGTCGGTGTCTAGTCGGCACTCGCTTGTGCGTCTTCCGATTCCTCTTCAGTGATTTGGACAATATGAAGCGCACTTAAAATACCTTGGCTCAGCGGGATAGCTTCTGGCTCAGATGAATCGTCAATTTCGCCATCTCGAGAGACTTCCCCAGCCTCATAGACTATCCGTTCTTCAATTTCACCGGTTTCTTTATCTATTTTTTCGACATAGACGACTCCTTCAGCAGGAGATTCAACTTTAACGACCGATGTCCCATCTTGACCTATTTCAATACCTTCCACGACAACAGCCTCATCGGTTGTTGGTTCATCGCCGTGAGTCTGGCGAAATTCAAACACTCCTTGATCAATACGGGTCGTCAATAAATCGAGTTCTGCGTCAGTTGTTGGCTCGACTTGGTTTACGATGACGTCCAAACGCCCTTCAGGAAAAATACCAGATCGTTTTATTTCTCTCATACTACCTCATTTCTATCGGTCGGAATAACCTCTATCGGACGTCGTCGTACGCGTCCCATAGCACTGAGTGATAATTTTGTACTCACTGAAGCAATCTCTTCACCGTCGACACCAATTAACCGCAGCGTCCCTTTTTCACGACTGCCATCAAGGGCAGCTTTTTCGGTCGCACCGTAAACATCTACGTCGAGACGACCAATTTTTTTCAACACTGACTCTGCAGTACTGAGTGCTCCATCATCAAATTGTTTGTCACTACTACACGCATCGAAAATCACCTGGATCCGTCCTTTTAATTCACTTCCTGCTCGCTCACCTCTGTGTGGTTGCATATATTCTTCGGTTACCAACGATGCGACAGACTGGTGATCAAGCTGAAAACCATTCATTGCATCACCAAATTGCACTGACCCAGGATTACCATGACCGGCGATAACCAATGTACTTGGCTTTATACCTAATCTCTTTAGCATCTCCATACGCGTTTGTATATCTTCTGGTCCATGAACTTCAAAAGGAAGCAGTGAGGACACTTCTGAAGTTTGATAGCGATAAAACTCTGATTCAAAGGCACCATTATAGTCACCTCTTCCATCGGTAAATACCACTGTCACATCATTCTGTTTGATCTGCTCAATATGTTCGTCATGTTCAATCGCTAAGTAATGAAGACTCGTTAGCATTCCTCTGCTATAAAGGTCTAAGTTGACAGTCCCAAGTTTTTCTCGTAATCCGCTAAGGCGATCGACACCCATCGCATTTACATTTGCTCGGATTATTTGCAACCTTGCTTTGACTTTATCTGAATTGAGTTCTGCCCCCTCGCCTTCGGGCGTGCGTTGCATCATACGCTGCCGAGAATTGAGCCAAAACTGTTTATATGTATCTTGATCTAAGCCGAGATTAGCAAACACTTGCTTCGCTCGTTCACTGACGGCAGTGTTAAATTCAAAGACAGCTTTAGGAGAGGAGTCTACGGGTTTTTCCGGAATTGAAAGTAAGAAAATGTCGTCTGGTTTTAGCATTCCTTTCGCCGCATCAAGCAATGCGTCCTCGCCTGGTTCAACATGATCAATGCCCGTTTCACCGAATACTCTCGATAGCGTCACAATTGCCCTCAATGGTGTCTGCCGATTGTTATGAGCGAGAATCTGCGAGCCAAGGACTTTTTTGAGAGAGGATTCTTTGCGATGGTAGAGATCTCTGAGCATATCAGATGGCATTGCGCCTGTTGTCAAATGGTTTGCAACACTTACCTTATCAAGATCGAGAAATTTATTGTCCTCAAAAAAACGAGCCTTCGCCGTTTCGACAGCATGCATATCGCCAAGTAAATAGTTTGCTTCATCTAAGGTAAGGGTGTGCCATTTCATCGCGGCCACTTTTTGTCGGTAGTCTTCAGCAGCCATGCGAACGAGATCAGTATATCTAACTCCTTCTGGCGAAGTAGTACCCTGAGTAGCTTCGCGAGAAACAGTTCCCATTACGGCAGAAAACTTATAGGTCCCCTCTACGGCTTCAGCAATGCTATCATCCACGGGAATAATCTCGCCTTCGTACGGAACAATCTGATCAAGACCTAACTGCTTGAGTGCGGTCTCGAGAGAGTCTCCGTGATGGATGGGAGGGTACGTTGACCGTAACGAAGGAGCATCATGAAAATAGCGAGCAATGCCCGTCAAGTCTTGCCTCAGAGGCTCAACATCGTTCGAGTTTTTCTCGGCTTTTCGTTTTGATCGGAATGTTTCTGTCATATGTTTATTATTTGTCACACATCTTTTATCTTTATATAATACCTCTTACCTCTAGACAAATCAAACGAAAACAGATACAATGGTTCAGATTATGAAGACAAATTTACACCCTACTGACTACCGCCCTGTCGTATTCACCGACGAGGTTGCTGGTTTTAGCTTTTTGACACAGTCAACAGCGCTGACCAACGAAACTATCAAATGGGAAGACGGCAACGAGTACCCACTCGTGAAGGTTCACATCTCAAGTGCCTCTCACCCGTTCTTCACTGGTGAAGAGAAGATCATCGACACCGAAGGTCGTGTCGACCGATTCAAGAACCGTGCTGCTGCTGCAGACGCACGTAAAGCCGAACTGGCAAACAAAGCCAAAAAAGCTGCTGCAACTAAAGCCAAAAAAACGACTAGCGAAAACTAGCAATCGTCAAAAAGAGCTTACATTGTCGTAAGCTCTTTTTTGTTACAATAGAGATAGTTCTTAACAGGAGAAATACCATGGCGAAGCTCGACACACGAACAAAAGGCGCACTCTGGCTGCTGATCGCACCGACAGGGCTTCTTATTATTACCTTCATCTTCTTTGCAATTATCAACTGGGTATTCAACCCGACTATGTGGCCAACCCCTGACACAGAGGCATTCGCGCCGACACCTATCGGCATCACCATAGCCAATATCCTTCTTTTCGTTACCGGTGCCGTCAGTGTCATGACCTGGCTCCCAGGGATCATCATTGGCATCGTGTTACTCGCAACAAAGAAATAATATGCCAAAGATTAGCTTAAACATCGAAGAACTAACTACCGAACGAGCCAATCTCGACGCTTTTTTGGCACGTCCCGATGCCTATAGCGACCCAGACTTCCAAAAAAACAACAAACGTTTTGGTGAGCTTGAAACAATCCTCGAAAAAGCTAACCTCCGCGTCTCACTTGAATCCCAACTCGGGCAAGCGAAAGAATTAGCCGGTGGTAACGACGATATGGCTGAACTGGCCAAGTCTGAAGTTGATGAAACAACCGCCAAACTTGAAGATCTTGAAAACGAACTGTTCGCCATGTTAGCACCAAAAGACCCTAACGACGAAAAGAACGTCATCATCGAAATCCGCGCCGGCGCGGGTGGTGATGAAGCAAGTCTTTTTGCCGCAGAACTTTTCCGTATGTATCTTCGCTACTGTGAAACACACAATCTTCGAACTGAAATTTTAGGTGAAAACATGAATGACACCGGTGGCTACAAAGAAGTTATTTTCCTTGTTAAAGGTGACGCTCCTTATGCGCAGCTCAAATTTGAATCAGGTGTTCACCGCGTTCAACGCGTCCCTGCCACTGAATCACAAGGACGTATTCACACCAGCACGGTCACTGTTGCGGTCCTTCCAGAAGCTGTAGAAACTGATCTTGAAATTAACCCCAACGATCTTCGTATCGACATCTATCGATCTGGTGGACACGGTGGTCAATCAGTCAACACAACCGACAGTGCTGTCCGTATCACCCACATTCCATCTGGCTTAGTGGTGATCAACCAAGATGAAAAGTCACAGCTCAAAAATAAAGAAAAAGCAATGAGTGTCCTTCGAAGCCGTCTTCTCCAAATAAAGACTGACGCTGAAAATGCCAAAGTTGAAGCGGAACGTCGGAGTCTGATTGGCTCGGGTGACCGATCGGAAAAGATCCGTACCTACAACTTCCCGCAGGACCGCATTACCGACCACCGCATTGGCTATAGTCGAAGTGGTATCCCGCAGGCGATGAACGGTCAAATCGAAGATTTAGTGGAGAACTTACAGGCGTATGAACGAGAATTCGCCGCAAACTCTGTCAATTAAGGATTGGCTAGACGACGCAACGCGTCAACTAGTCTTTGCTGAGATTGCCAGCGCCCGCCTGGATAGTGAGTTGATGCTCGCGCATACTTTGCGTCAAAATCGTAGCTATCTTCACGCGCACAACGACGAAATATTGTCGGAACGAACTGTTGAAATCGCCAATGCACGTCTCGATCTACGCCTTGACCATGTACCCGTCGCTTACATTATCGGACATAAAGAATTTTATGGTCGCCGCTTCCGTGTCAGCACCGCAACGCTCATTCCCCGCCCTGAATCAGAAATTTTAATTGAATTACTCGATCAAGCAGTGCCAAAAAATACTGCACTTCTCGATGAGAAACCTTTAAAATTGATCGATATTGGTACGGGCAGTGGCATCCTTGGCATTACCGCAAAGCTCACCCATCCGGAACTCGACGTGACGGTGTCTGATATCAGCCGACACGCGCTCAAGATCGCCGAACACAATGCACAGCACTTAGATGCAAAAGTAACAGCGCTCCAAAGTGATCTTTTAACCAACTTCCCTTTCGTGGCAGATATCATTATCGCGAACCTTCCGTACGTTGATCCGGACTGGGACCGCTCAGAGGAAACGAAGCACGAACCAGAAGAAGCCCTCTTCGCCGCGGACGGCGGTAAAGCACTGATTTTTAAGCTCTTGTTTCAAACAAAAGCAAAACTCGCGACAGGTGGGTACCTTCTGCTCGAAGCCGACCCTGAGCAACATCCTGCCATTATTTCTGAAGCAAAAAAGTATGGCCTGCTCGTGCAAGACCAAAAATATTACGGTATTTTGTTACAAAAATTAAGCTAGAGATTCTGCAAACACAATAATACAGTCGCCTTGTCACACTGAATCGATGGCAATACAAACCAAAGCACAACCATCAGACTCACCGTAAAAAGAATCGGAAGAATGACATCGTTGATACGTATTTTTTGGTGATGATAAAACGAATCATACGCCTTATACGCCACAAAACTCAACAAGACAGCAATGATCGCTACCTCAGGGAATTGCAACGTTTGAATAAACGGCAAGTGAAGACCGATCGTGACGTGATAGGCAACCCATCCTATTTCAGCGAATGCGACCCCGAATGCCAAACTCACGAACAGCGCGTGTGTTTCATCATCATATGTCGATAACACGTGACGAGCGGCGGCAAACCCAATGAGCCACATTCCTAGCACAACAATCGAGACCGGCCAGTTAAATGACAAGGTGTATAAGACTTCGACACCCAATAGTACCGCTATTCCCGCCTGAGCGGCCATATATGAGCGTTTTGAACGCGGTTTCAGGAATAGCAACCACCCGACATACAGAACTGAGAGGATGACCATGAGCGCGAGTTTGTTGTCATCCTGAATATTCGCATCATTAATCATATAAAGATTGAGGACGACGCCAATACTCACGATGAAGTCGATGAGGTTAGAACGAATATTCGCAACCCAATAGCGCGCTCTCACAGCGAGTACACGCCATTTACTAATAAGGACGAGGCCGATAGCAAGTGGGATCGAACCGGTATATCGAATCACGACGAGCAGAGCAAGCGCCAAGCCGATGTTGAGGACCATATAGACCGCTTCGCTCAAAAACGAACGGCGGCGGACTAGTTTCAAAAACTCCATAATTGAGTCTATTATACCACGCGCGAAGTCAGACTGGTTACTGGGTTGCCTGACCAATGACGACGACGAAGTCTGTTTCTCCAACAACGCTGAATGGTGGTGGCGTGGTGACAAGTGTGACGCCGTAGATCTCTTTAAGTTTGGTAGCACTGGCCGTTTTCTTGGCATTGATCTGATAGATCGTCGCTTTCCCGTAGCTACCATCGGGTGCATTACTTACTGAATCAATCGTGAAGCCTTTTGATTCGAGCTTATCAGCCTCTGTCTGAGCAACGCCTGCCGTACCACTCCCGTTCAAAACGGTGACATGCGGTGTTTCTTTCGCAACAGGGTCATTACTGACTTGTTTTTGAACATAGGCTTTAATGGCACTGTAATCAAGCAGTCCGGCAATTGGACGAACGATACTCTGGCCATTATATGAACCTGTCGTCACAAGCATTTTGCCTTCTTCAACAAGACTGAGTGAGATGATGTCTTCGTTCTTCAGTTTACTTCCAAAGTCCATAAGTGTACGGACTTCTTTGGTCTGGATATTGGTACGAAGGTTCTTGCCCAGTGCATCGATCAATCCGGTAATTGCACCAACGTTAGTCAGTGTGCCGGCGCTCACCGCTTTTTCGCGGAGGGCTTTGACGATTTTTTGCTGGTTCTTCTCTCGGTCGAAGTTACCATTTGGTAAACCGTAGCCGCCTTGAGCGTTACGAGCACGAGCTAAGGCAAGTGCATGAGCACCATCGAGGTGGACCTGTTGACCATTCGTGTAATCAACATAGTGACACTTGTAGTTACACTTCCAGTCGAAGTTTGGATCATAAATTCCACGAGGGTCTTCGCTCTGAATAGTGACATCGACACCACCAACAGCATCAACTGTTTCACTGACTGCAGTAAAGTTCAGGTGGACATAGTACTGAATATCGAGTCCAGTAATCTCGCCGACTTTCGCTTCAAGGGCGGTCGCTCCAGCATCTTCATTTTCGCCATCATTTGAGCCACAGAAATACTGCGCGTTCAATTTTCCTTGATAGCCAACCGTACATGAGTCTTCATATTGTACCCAGAGATCACGAGGAAGGCTAAGCATATAGGCATTCTTAGCATCCTGGTCGATACTCATGACCATGATTGAGTCAGTCAAGTTCGGCCCACCGTGATTACCGCCTTCATCATCTTCGGCTGTTCCGAAAATCACAAAGTTAGTGCGGCCGTTTGCATCTTCTTTTAAGGGTTCGCTTTGTACGAAATCGAAAATACTTCCTTTGAAGACGCTCGTTCCGGCAAGTGCAGCTTTGATGAAGACGTACCCCGCAATTGCAATGGCAATAATAAGCAATGAGATAAGTATCCATTTAATAGTACGGAGGACTTTATTGCGCGGGCGTTTCGCCTTCTTGGCGGCACGTCGTGCTTTTCGAGACTTCTTAGTTGGTTCATTTGAATCGATCTCACGGAGTGATTCATCTATATCGCTGCGTCCAATCACTTTTCCCTCTCGAGGTTTTCCGACTTCCTCAGCGGCAACGTTATCACCTGTATGAAGTGACCGATCAATCGGCGTTACCATAGCATCAGCGTTGCGAACAGAATGCAGATCACCGATCTGACTTCCGGGCCGACGTGGGATAAACCCATCGATTGAAGGTCTGTTATTCTTCATAAATACTCGTACTAGTATACCCAATGTAGGCTCATAAATGAAGCATTACTATAACCATATTGCTCTCACTAGCGTATAATAGGTCGAGTAATGGAAGCATCGTATTTCACCCGCCACCCTTTTGTTAAAGATGCTCTTGGTATCCTCGTTTTCATCGTCGCCGTCATTCTTGGGACGATTTTAATTAATACTTTCGTCTTCCGAAGCTATCATGTTGTTGGACCAAGCATGGAAAAGACTTTATTCACCGGTGATCGCCTCATCGTCGACCGATTGCCTGTCACCTGGGCAAATTTAATGGGAAAACCATATCAACCTGATCGCGGTTCAGTGATTGTTTTCAAAAACCCTCACTACAGTTCAGGACTCGAAGATGAATATATCGTCAAACGTGTCATTGGATTGCCCGGCGAACGAGTCACGCTAAAAAATGGTGTCTACACTGTCTTCAATACTGAAAACCCCAATGGCTTCGACCCTGACTCTTTGAATCATGGTGAACCTGGAAGTCCAACCAGTGGCGAAGTTGATGAAATTGTTCCTGCAGACCAGATCTTTGTATCAGGTGACCACCGAGAAGGTAGCTTCTCACTCGACTCACGTAATGGTCTTGGCACAATTCCACTCTATGACGTCGTCGGACCCGTCAGTTGGCGGATATTCCCCTTCAACGGCATTCGTAGCTTCTAGTTATTCACCAAGTAGTTTTTGCAAACGCTCAAGATCGTTTTCGCTCTGGAATTTGATAATGATACGGCCAGCACCGTGACCATTGACGCGAATATCAACGTCTGTTTTCAAGCGATCACGAAGACTGACAATCTTAGCTTCGTGTTGTGATTCGGCAGCAGTCGACTCAGTTGGTGTTTTTTCGCGACGAAGATTTTTTATATTCACCATGTACTGTTCAACTTTACGAGAACTCCACTCTTCGGCGATAATGCGCGGTAAGATTTCTTCAACAAACGTTTCGTCTTGACCAGCTAGCGGACGAGCTTGTCCCTCTGTTAACTTGCCTTCAGCGATCGCCGTTTGGGCGCTTTTTGGTAAACGAAGTAGGCGCATCGTGTTATTGACAGCGCTGGGAGATTTATTAACACGCTTTGCGATTTCATCTTGCGATAAGTTGAACTGATCACGCAATTTTAGATACGCTGTCGCCGTTTCAATCGCATTTAAGTCGCGTCGTTGTAGGTTTTCGATTAATGATAGTTCGAGTTTGTGTTGGTCGGTCAGTGTTCGGACGATAACCGGCACGGTTGCAAGCCCAGCAATACCAGCTGCACGGAAACGACGTTCACCAGCAACGATTTGAAAACCGTCACCATCAGCTGTCACGATAATCGGTTGCAAAATACCGTGCTCACGAATTGATTCAGCTAATTCGTTGAGAGCTTCAGTGTCAAAGTAGCGACGCGGTTGGTCTGGGTCAGCATGAACTTTAAGCAAAGGAAGATCACGCAGTTGGCTGATCTTTTCATCCTGCTTTGCGGTCGGATCAAAGTCATCATCGAGCAGATCCATTGGGATCAACGATTCAAAACCGCGACCAAGACCTTTTTTTAGCGCACTCATGCTGCGGCTCCGGTACGATCGATCACTTCTTTAGCAAGTGCTTTGTACGCTCGTGAACCCTTTGAAAACTTGTCATAGACACCAATTGGGACACCGTGACTCGGCGCTTCGGCTAAACGAATATTGCGAGGGATCGTAATGTTAAATACTTTACCTGGAAAGTGTCGCTTGATCTCGTTGTGGACTTGACTACTCAGGGTCGTACGGCTATCGAGCATGGTCGGTAAGACACCGAGAAGTTCAAGCGCAGGGTTCATTCCCTTCCGGACAAGTTTCATGGTCTCAAGGAGCTGTCCTAAGCCTTCCAGTGCGTAGAATTCAGCTTGGACCGGTAATAAGACATACTTGGCAGCAATCAAGCCGTTAACCGTCAGGAGACTCAGGCTTGGAGGACTGTCGATGAGGATAAAATCGTAGGCATCACCCGTCGCTTCAATCGCAACTTTGAGCCGTGAAAAGCGTTTATCGGCCTGCGCCAGCTCAACTTCAGTGTTTGCAAGTACAGACGTCGTCGGTGCAACCCATAGATTCTTGTGTTCAGTCGTCTGAACGATCGCGCTAATGGGTGCTGAGCCCATGACGACGTCAGTCATCGTTAGCGTTAGCGCCTGTTTATCGATACCGAGGCCACTACTGGCATTCCCTTGTGGGTCAAAGTCGACCAAAAGCGTTTTTTTGCCAGCTTTCGCGAGGAAATACGCTAAGTTAATAGCAGTCGTTGTTTTGCCGACTCCCCCTTTTTGATTTGTGACAGCAATAACAGTCGTCACGGTCTATTTACCCTTTGCTCATTTGGACTCATTATAGCATGGTGCCTATGAAAAAACCTCGCTGCGAGAGCGAGGTTTGATTCATTATTTGATCGACGTAATTTCGATCTTTGAGTACTTCTGGCGGTGGCCATTTTCCTTGTGAACACGCTTCTTCGCTTTGTAGCGAATAACACGAATTTTGTCACCTTTGACGAGGTCATCGATGACCTTCGCGGTAACTTTCACATCTTTTACGATAGGCGTTCCAACAGTGGTTTTGTCACCGTCGATAACGAGTAGCGCGTCAAGTGTGAGCTCTTTAGTTCCTTCCTGGAGGAGGTCCACCAGTAGGGTCTCTTTTTCGGTGACGAGGAATTGCTTGCCACCGATCTTAACGACTGCTTTTGTCATATGATTCCTTATATAATATTGATCAGTGTCCTATTTTAACAGAGATGAGTCTATCTGTAAAGTTAGATTTGTCCGCCACCTGTGGCGAGCACAATAACCAGACCAAGTCCGATCACTCCAACGAGTGTATACATGCCGTGGTGCAGCTTCCAGCTTCGACGCCACGCAACCGGAAGCTTACGACGATACTGATGTGCAATGATGGCGACTAGCCCCACGAGACCGAGCAACGCGAGCCCGCCTAATGTTGCAGGACTCAGTGATTGCAGTGCTGAACCGAAGTATGTCAAAGGGTTACCAACGCCGTTATTGATCGCTGGAGCGTAGACTATCTTACTATCTTCAGTCCCTTGAACCCCAGCTGCAGTCGTCACAGGTGCACCATAATACGCCACGACGAGCGACGTATCGCGACCATCGAGCATACCGTCCACAACTGCAAATCCGACGTCTTGGTACTTGCCGTTCAAAATATTCGCTCGGTGCGATGCGGACGCCATCCAAGCTTCAAAGGTTGCGTCAGCGGTCGGATAGTTCTTGGCGAGGTTCTCCCCTGCTACATCATAATTGTAACCAACATCAGCCAACCATTTCCACGGTGTAATACCACTCGGTGACGTATGTGCCCAGTAGTTATTGGCAATCATATCTTTCGCTTTCATAAAAGCGGCTTGGCTGAGTGTATCGTTCATCTTGAGCCCCGGTAAGGACGCGTCTTTACGCGCGGCGTTAGTATCTTTCAAAAGATCACTGGCGCTAATGTTCGAAACACGTCCGAGAACCTCTAAACGGCCGGCTGTAGCGTAGCCATAGACGAGTTGCATCACTAGTGCCAGAGCGATAACGACAGTAATTCCATGCAAACGCAGAAGGTGCGGACGGTAATGATTCCCCTTGTGGGGTACAAAAGTATGTCGTATATGACGACGAAGTGTACTACCGCTGGTTTTTTTGTTTTTTGTTTTTGTCACGGTTACGGTTATTATACCACTATTAAAAAGAAAAGCCTCTTTTTACAGAGGCTTTTCGTTATTTAGAAAATGTTTGTTATGATTCTGCGTTGCGGCGACGAATCGCTGCAATGATTGCCCAGATGATGCCAGCGGCACCAGCAAGGATCAAGAGCCACCAGTACCAAGCGAGTCCGAAGATTGAACCGCTTGCATCAGTGTTAATACTCGCAGTCTTGTCATCAGTTGTGCCCTTTACGGCGCTATCGTCAGATGCTTTGTTTGAAGTGTTGTCGGTTGTTGCACCGAGGACAGCAGATTGAGCAACGATCTGAGGAGTTACTGTCGCAGTTGTCGTTGTCGTTGCAGGTGTGTTTGTCTGAGGATTCGCTGGAACAATGACCGTCGTTGCAATGACCAAGTTTGCAGTATCAGTACTTGTGTTCCCTGCTGTATCTTCAGCAGTTACTTCAAGAGTATAGGTGTTATCAGCGAGAGGTGTGGTGAATGTGTATGACCATGTTCCGTCACCATTATTAGTCGCGACTACTGGTGTACCGCCATCAACCGTCAAGGTTACTGTTGCAGTAGTGTCGTCTACAGTACCAGTAATAGTTGGGGTGTTTGATGTGTCAGTGATTGGGTTGAATGCAACGGTTGGTGCGGTGTTGTCAGCTTCGAATGTGAAGCCAGCTGTTTGACCAATGTTGCCAGCTTTATCATGTGCAACTAAGTACGCAGTGTAGCTACCAGTTGGAAGTCCGGCTAGATTAACTGAGCCGATAACTCCACCAGGTTGTCCATTTACAGTTGGAGCAAACGCTGATTGGAATGGTGTTCCTGCAGCCCATGCTGTCTGGCATAGTCCGTCACGGATTCCTACTTCACCACCGGCATTCGTTACGTAACAGTAGTAGTAGTTAAAGTTTGTGTCAGTTGCGATACCGTTAATAGTCGCGATGCCTTGATTGACTGAAACGCCTGAGATCGAAACGGTTGGGTTAGTTGCGTCGTAAGTATAATGAACTGGATTACTCCAAGCACTGTAGTTGCCAGCGTTGTCCATCGAATGAACACGAATCGTGACACCACCTTGCTCACCAAGACTTGGTGAGTGGTTTCGAGATGTTGTTGCACCGCTTACGTCACGGTAAGGACCGCCAGCAAAGGTGTGTCCATCGTCGTAGATGTATTCAACTTGGTATTTGTTAATCCCATTTGCGTCAGTTGAAGCACTCCATGAGTTTGTGATCGGAGTTGTCTTAAAGAACTGTTCTGCTGATGGGGTTGAGATAACTGGAGTTGATGGAAGCGTGTTGTCGAGCTTAAATGCAACCGAGTAGTTAAGGTCGCTATGATTGCCTGCTTTGTCGTAAGCAATTAAGTGAGCTTCATAGTTGCCATCGCTCAGTCCTGAAACATCAACGGTTCCAAGTGTGCCGTTTGAGACATCGTGCCAAGTGGTAACACAGTTACCGTCTCGAACACCAACTTCTGAACTACCTGGAAGTGAAAGGTAGCAGTAATAATAGTTGAAGTCTGTTTCATCAGTTGCTGACCCCATGATCGTTACAGTGTTACCGCTCACAATTTGTCCAGCGAGGTTGGTAATAGTTGCAACTGGTGCGGTGGTGTCTACTGGAGTTGCAGTCACCTGGAAAGCAACAGTTCCGTAGCCAGGATATGCTTCATATGCAGCAAAAGTACCGTAGCCTTCATTCCAATCAGCGTCAGCGTACGCGTCATTAACATTGCTGTCAGCACCAACAGAGACGGCTTGATAGTCTGGGAAAGTGATATTAAGTGAATCATATGGACCAGTGACACCGATTGGGGCGTCTCCACGGGTGTTAGTATCATATTCAACACCAAGAACAATTTCATTAGGAAGCGTAACGTTGAGATTACTTAGGTCAAACGTAGCATTAAATGCAAGTCCACTGAAGTCATAACAAGTGCCATCAACTTTCCATCCATTGCCGTTGCTGGTTGTACCACAACTAGGATCGCTTTCGCCGCGCCAAGGAATTGAAACATTTTGTTCTTTAGTTGCGAGAAGATTTAAACTTGTGTCATATACGTTCATCTTGATTGGGTGAGACCAGCTTTCGGTATTGCCACTGTATCGAGCATCTGAAGCGTATGTTGAGTATTTAGCCCAGTTCGACATTGTTACAGTAACAGTATTAAGCATACGGTTTGAGCCACCGAGCTGTACTTGGTCACCAAATTCTTTAATTGAATGTGCTTGAAGCCCATAGCTTGGATAGTTAGTTGAAGGAACAACACTCGGAAGTGCGTCATATACAACCGCCGACGACAGAGCGCTCGCACTTTTAGATATAATAAAAGGCCCCGCAGCGGCAGCCAATGTGCTTAGTACCAACGCTAGCGCAAAGCTAATATTAGTAACTCGTTTATATACTCTATTAGACATCACACTCATCGCGCAGATTCTCCTCTTAACGACCATCCACCGATCGACTAGTTAATTCATACAACTCTCAACTTTTGTATTTTTCTTAACTCTACCACTAATCGTCCTGCTTGACAATAGACACGTATAATTGAACGCTATGACTTACTTTCTATGTTTTAAGTGGGGGGAATAAAAAATCTCGACCAAGAGTGGTCGAAATATAAAGATACGGTTGTGCATCGGTAAAACGGTATTCCCTCACAAAAATATATATATTTTTGCTCCTCGCAGGATGGGTCATCTTCGGATGTTACGCAGTTTCGTAACGTTTCTTTATTATACCACGAGCACGTTGAGAACTACAAAGTTGTTCAATCTTTTTTCGGGTGGTGTCTGCCTTCGAGTTTATGGATACGATCGTGATCCAATCCGTAGTAATGGGCAATCTCGTGCCACAGTGTTCGTTTGATTTGTTCAAAGAAACTCGCTTCGTCGTGGGATACCGTCATGATTGCCCATTTAAATAAAGTGATTTTGTCTGGCAAGACAAAGGTATATCCAGCACCACGTTTGGTGAGTGGAATGCCTTCATATAATCCGAGGAGTAAGTTACCTTCCCTGAGACCGGCTTTCTTTGCTTGATACTGATCGGGCTCATCGGCGTAGACAATGGCGACATTTACTAAGCCTTTAATGTACTCTTGAGGCAACTCGTCCATAGCACGGGTGATAAGTTGATCGAAGGCTTGGTCAGTGATTTCCATTACTATAATAAGTATAGCTTATTATTACTTGCCTGAGAAGTTCAAAGGATCTTTTTGGAGGTCTTGGATGACCTTATCCCATGATTCGTTGAGTGTTTGCTCGTCGATATCATTTTTAAGATCGATCGTTTCGTCGGCTGCGTATTCATCGAGATCACTGGTAGTGCCGTCATCTCGCGGGTCGACTGGTTGTAGCTGGAGGTAGTTGTAAATTGACATATTTTTTTGTGTTAAATAATAACTGAAGCTATTTAAGCATAAACGACATTAAATGTCAACAGTCTTCCCTCTCCGCCGAGTGCTATACTAGGCTTCATGAAGAATACATCTATAACACGAAACATTACGGGAATAATTATTATCGTTATTGGCGTCGTTGCCATCATAAGTATCATTGGTTCTTTTGACTTTGGTGCCATATTTAGCGTCTGGTGGCCAATTCTAGTAATCATCGGCGGACTATTGATATATATGAACGATCGACGTCAATTACTATGGAGTATCCTCTTAGCAGTTATCGGTACTCTCTTCCTTATTGATAGTCTCGACCTCGCCAACTACGCTGTGTGGAATCTGGTGTGGCCAATCTTGATTATTGGGGTTGGTGCGTCAATCTTAATGAATAAAACAGGGACAAAGCTCAAACCAAATAGTGCAGATACGACGACGATCTCAGCACTATTATCTGGTAGTGATATTAAGAATCATTCTGAAAATTATAAAGGCGGTAACCTTTCTTCGATCCTCGGAGGCATCAACATCGACCTGCGCGATGCAACAATGAAAGGCACTTCTACGTTGAATGTGTTCGTGTTTATGGGCGGTATCGAACTGTATGTCCCGAAAGGTTGGAAGATTCAATCAAATGTGACGTCTATACTTGGTGGTGTCGATGGTCGAGCTCTGGAAGCACCAACTGAAAAGAATTGCCCTACACTTGTGATAACTGGTGATGTTATGCTTGGCGGCATCAACATTAAACACTAGGCCTTTCGAAGTTTGATTCGGATTTCTGCACCGTCGATCGTGACGGTGCTTTCATATGCATCACCGGTAACACCAGTGCTGGTTGCGAGGGTTTCATGAGTGATTTCATCATTAAACTCATCTGTAGCTTTTTGTAAGTCTTCATTCTCAGTGGTGAGCGAAAGCTCGATGCGATCATCGACATTAAGACCGGCGTCTTTACGAGCGGCTTGAACATAGCGAATGATTTCACGAGCGAGACCTTCGCGTTTCAGTGCTGGGGTAATCTCAAAGTCGAGCGCTAATGTCTCACCGACAACTACCTTCTTCACATTTAATTCTTCTGTCAGGATGTCCTCAAAATTCACAAACTTACCGAGGGTCGGAACAGTGAGCTGTGCGAGTGGCTGACGGATTTTCATACCATTAGCAGCACGAAGGCTCAATGCTTGATTGACGTATTCACGGACAGTTTCCATGTCTTTCACGACGAGTTCATTGACGTGTCCGACCTCTGGCCAATCGGTCAGGTGAACGCTCTCTTCGCCGGTGAGGTTTCGGTAAAGTTCTTCGGCCAGGAATGGCACAAATGGCGCGATCGCTTGGCTCAAACGAACCAGCACGTAATGAAGAGTGCGGTACGCGTTGTTCTTGTCGGTGTCGTCTTCACTCTTCCAGAAACGACGACGTGAACGACGGACATACCAGTTACTGGCGTCGTCGATAAACGGCAGAATTGGTTTCATAGCACTAGCGACGTCGTAGATATCGAGGTTCTTTTCGATGTCTTCAATCAGTTGGTGGATGCGGCTAACGATCCATTGATCAAGTGGGTTTTCGAGTGATTCTGAAGGGTCTTTCAGTTCCCCGTCGAATTCCCAGCCATCAACATCGGCATACATCGTAAAGAAGTCGTACATATTCCAGATCATACTGAGCTTCCGTGCAACATCACCCACTTCTTTATCTTGAAGTGCGAAGTCTTCACCTGAAAGTAATGGGCTTGAAAGCAAGAGGAAGCGTAGGCTATCGGCGCTAAATTTATCCATGAGTTCATTTGGATCGGTGAAATTACCGAGACTTTTACTCATCTTACGGCCATCGTTACCGGCAACATTTCCCGTCACAATCACATTTTTGTAGGCATTATGACCAAAGAGACCAACGTTCACGGCATGAACGTAATAGAACCAAGCGCGAACTTGGCCAATATATTCGACGATGAAATCGCCTGGGAAATTTTGTTCGAATTTTTCGACATTTTCGAATGGATAATGGAACTGCGCAAATGGCATCGAGCCTGATTCAAACCAGCAGTCGAGGACTTTATCGATGCGAGTGTAATGCACACCGTCGAGATCAAATTCGATATCGTCAACCCATGGACGGTGATAATCTTCGAGTTCGACACCACTGAGTTCTTTGAGTTCGGCATAGCTACCAACGACTTTAATGTGTTCGTTGCCGTCGTCATCTTTCCCCTTCCAGACAGGCATTGCGGTCGCCCAGAAACGGTCACGTGACAAGTTCCAGTCTGGTGCGGTTTCGACAGTTTTTTGAAACCGTCCGTGTTTAATGTGTTCGGGAAACCAGTTGATATGCTCTGAGTTTTCTTCGAGCATTTCTGTGCGCTGTCCGTCGACATCCATAAACCAACTTGGGTGGGCGCGGTACATGAGGCGATGGCCGGTACGTGGGTTGTGTGGATATTCGTGGCGAATATAGTCAATCTTCCAAACCATGCCTTGTTCAAGTAATGTCTTGGCAATAAGTTTGTTGTTTTCCCACACTTCGAGGCCTTCCCATGGACCTTGATTGTAGATGCCATATTCATCGAGCACGTGCGCAACAGGAATCCCCTTCGCTTTCGCGAGTTCGAAGTCCTCTTCGCCGTAAGCTGGCGCAAGGTGAACGATACCCGTTCCTGATTCGGTCGTAACATAGTCAGCGGCCCAAATCTTGTGAGCATTTTCACCACGGTCTTCAAATAATGGCTCGTATGATTTACCTATTAAATCTTCACCTGAGATGGCGCGAATGATTTTGTATTGTAAGACTTGGTGTTTTTCATCGGTGAGGACCGTATTTAGTAAGTCCTTGGCCATAATAAAGTGTTCGCCGTCGAGCTCGATCTCGGCGTATTGAACATCTGGATTGACTGCAAGACCAGTGTTTCCAGGCAGTGTCCACGGTGTCGTTGTCCACGCAAGGAGTGAAACATCCTCGTCGACAAGTTTAAATTTCACATAGACACTCGGGTCAGTCACTTCGACGTACGCACCAGCGTCCATCGTGACTTCAGCCTTTGAGAGTGGTGTTGCCCACTTGGTGTCATACATAAGAACGCGTTCACCTTCATAGATCTTGTTCTTTTCATACAACTGTTTAAACGCCCACCAAACCGATTCCATGTAATCTTTGTCCATGGTTTTGTAGGCACCCTTGAAATCAACCCAGCGACCAATACGATCGATGGTGTGTTCCCATAGGTCGCCAGTTTCGATCATACTCTCGCGAGCAGTCGTGATGTATTCTTCTAAACTAATCCGAGTACCGATTTCATGACGATCAGTAATGCCGAGTTTCTTTTCAACAAAGTTTTCAGCTGGCAGCCCATGCGTATCCCAGCCCCATACGCGTTCGACGTGCTTTCCTTTCATCGTTTGATATCGAGGAATGGCATCTTTGACGACACTCGAAAGGAGTGTGCCGTGGTGCGGGACACCGGTAATAAATGGCGGACCATCATAAAAGACATACGAATTATCGCTCGGTCGATTAGCAATCGACTTCTCAAACGTCTGATTATCTTTCCAATATTGGATGATGTCTTTTTCGTATTCGGCGGCACGGCGACGGGTATTGGCTTTAAATTTCATGATTGTCCTTTTTAACATAAAAAATCACTGCTTTTGTCTGTCAGAACCCTTTTTCAAGGGCGGTACCATCTGACTTCCAAAAGAAGTGATTCTTTTAGCGCTTGGTTGTCGCTTTATCGCAGCGGATCGCGTTCGGTTCTACTTTCTCTTCGATTTCTTCCGAAAACTCGTGGCTGATAACCACTCAAACGTTCTACAGTTTATTTTACTCTTTCAACGAGCTTTATGCAAAGAGCGCTTGGCCGAATTTGAGGAAAACGAGTACCACCATCAAGGCGATCCAGCTGGTGACGATCATCTGATGATAGCCACCTTTTATGAATCGTTGGACGCGGGCATTATTTTTTTCAGATAATTTAAAGGTGTTCGATTTCAGATTGTAATGCAATAGACTCGAGAATATCAGTGTCGTCGAAGTGGTGACGATCAAACACCATGGACACAGGACCTGAATGGCATAGACACTCTGGAAAAAGAGCCAGTAAGAAAAGATCAGGCCGAGCAAGACCCCGATATTAGCAGCGATGAGCCACCAACGTGGAAATTTTACTCCCGAAAGACCGGCGAGAGCAAACGTCACAATGACTGCGTACGCCATCAACCCGATGACCATATTCGGGAAGCCAAATACATGTGATTGCCAGGTTTGCATGACGGTTCCACAGTTCAAAACGACATTAATGCTACACGATAAAACCGCATTTGGATCATCATAGAGGTGAAATTTCTCAACAGTGAGTGTGAATGCAGCCACTAATGCAGCGAGTCCGCCGACGAGCATAATGCCCCACGTAAAGCTGTGTGAACGTTGGTCTGTCTTACCCTTTTTAAGCCATTGAACGAGTTTATTGAACATAGTAACTTACCTCGCTTATTGTTGGGAGTGGCAACCCTTGCCATGTATTTTGTAGCGACCCATCGTCGGCTAAAGCAATCATTGTTGGCATTTGCATAAGGTCATAGGTTCGACAAAAATCGACACCGGCCGGAGATTCAGGGTCCATTGTTTCAAGCACGTGACCTGTTTGACGTTCAAAATCACGTAAATAATCGAGTACCTGTCGGGCGTAATCAGTTTGTTCCTTGAAGACCACCACCACTTTCATAGTTAGGCCTTATTTTGGATTTTGCTTTGTTCGAGAATCTTGACGAAGTCTTCAAGTGTTTTGAATTCGTGATACACGCTGGCAAAACGAACATAGGCAACTTCGTTGCGGACCGCTAATTCGTCGAGGACTTTATCACCAATTTGACGTGATGTAATTTCACTTTCACCGAGGTTATAGAGACCACTTTCAATCTCGTCGATCATTTCTTCAACTTCTACTTCAGAGCTAAAGAATTTACCGACAGATCGTTTGATAGCAGTTGCAAGTTTGTCGCGGTCAAAAAGTTCACGAGCACCGTCTTTTTTGATGACTGCAAGGTTTGGCTTTTCAATACGTTCGTACGTTGTGAAACGAGTACCATCTGGTGCTTCACGGCGACGGCGAATAGTGACACCATCCCCTACTTCTCGAGATTCAACAACGCGGCTGTCTCCGATTTTGTACTGAGCCATGAACTACTCCTCGTTTTTCTTGTGGTGCTTTTTACGGCGGCGAAGGAACGCAGGTGTATCTGATTCGTCGTCTTGTTCGACTGAATGGTTCCACATGTTTTCGTTGTTCTCTTCGGCAAAGATAGCAGCGGCTTCGCTGTGGTCGAGTGTGAGATCAACGCTGTTAACGGCTTCGTCGCTGACTTGGTGTTCAGCTTCTTTTTCTTCTGACGGTTCGTCACTTTCGTGGAAATATGCTGAGTCAAAACCAGTCGCAATGACAGTAATGATCAATTCATCTTCGATTTCAGGCTTCAAGGTTGCACCAAAGATAATGTTAGCGTCTGGTGAAACCGCACTGGTGATGATTTCAGCAGCTTCTTGGATTTCACTCATACTCATATCGTAGCCACCGGTGACGTTGAAGAGAACACCCTTCGCACCATCGATTGAAACTTCAATAAGTGGTGATTCGATAGCTTGTTGCGCAGCTTGGGCGGCGCGGTTGTCACCGCTTGCACGACCAATACCCATAAGGGCTGAGCCGGCATTGCTCATAATCGCCTTTACGTCAGCGAAGTCGAGGTTAATCAATCCGTGTTCGGTAATGAGTTCTGAAATACCTTGAACACCTTGGCGAAGGACGTCATCGGCGATCTTAAAGGTCTCAAGGAGCGGTGTACGGCGGTCAATCGTCTGGAGGAGACGATCGTTAGGAATCGTAATCAACGTGTCGACGTGACGACGGAGTTGATTGATCGCCCAGTCAGCATTCTGACGACGTTTTTCACCTTCAAAGCTGAAAGGTTTCGTCGCAACACCAACGACAAGGATGCCAAGTTCACGGGCGACTTCAGCGACAACGTAGCCAGCACCTGAACCAGTACCACCACCAGCACCAATGGTCACAAAGACCATGTCAGCACCTTCGAGAGCTTGGCTAATTTCGGCACGAGATTCAGTTGCGGCAGCTTCACCAACTGATGGATCAGCGCCTGCACCAAGACCACCGGTAGTGGTGCTTCCGAGGTGGAGTTTGATGTCAGCTTTGCTGTTATGCAACGCTTGAGCATCAGTATTCATAGCAATAAATTGGACACCAGAAAGACCTGCGTCTTTCATACGATTAACAGCGGAACCGCCGGCGCCACCAACACCAACCACTTTTATGCTGGCAAAAGTTTGTATGTCACTTGGTTTCACTTCAGGCATGTGTCTGTAAACTCCTATAGTCTCTTGTTCTTCTGTCCTAGTATAACACTTTGATGCGAAAGGAAAATACTACGCGCGAAAGCGAGCAAATAATTTAGACACTATTCCACTCGCGCTCTTGATGGACACATTACTTTTTTTGTTCGGACCGCCAGTTGTGATCCGTTCTGCATCAATTAACATCAATCCAATAGCTGTTGCAAACGAAGGTTTTTCAATCTCGTCAGCGACACCACCATATCCGGTTGGCTTGCCAATTCGAGCAGCCAGACCGAGGTAATTCTTGGCATATTCGGTAATGTGTTTCAGTTCAGCAGTCCCACCTGTGAGGACGACACCACTTGGCAGTTTGCCAGCGCGGCCGGCTTTTTTCAGCTCGTGTTGAATCGCTTCAAAAATTTCTTCAAGTCGAGCTTCGACAATTTCATCGATATCGCTTGTTTTGAAACTATGAATCTCGCCAGCGTATTTGATGCTGATACCCGCATCTTCTTTACGTGCAATCGCCGAGGCGTGTTCAAGCTTAATCTTGTCGGCAATTTCAGGATCAGTCTTTAAACCAATCGCAAGGTCGTTGGTAATATTGATACCACCGATAGGAATAACGCCAGTGTATTGCAGATCGCCCTCTTCATAGATAGCGATACTGGTTGTCGAGCCGCCGAGGTCAATCAATGCGACCCCATTTTCAAGTTGTTGTTCACCAAGCACAGCGCGCGCAGCAGCGATAGCAGTCGCAACAACCGCATGTGGCGTCACTTTAGCCGTTTCTGCGGCTTTTTGAACATTTACTAGGTACGGAGTCAGTGCTGAAATGACATGAGCATCGATTTCAAGGCGTGTTCCTGTCATACCGATCGGGTCTTTGATATTATCTTGGCCGTCCAGCTTGTAGGCATGCGGGATAACATCCAAGATTTCGCGATTGGCTGGGACTTTTCCTAGTGTCGCGACTTCTTCAATACGAGCGAGATCATCATGGGTAATTTCATGGTCAGCTGCACCGACGGCAACCATACCGTCAGCGTGTGTACTCAAAATGTGTGCACCGTTGATGTTGACCGTGGCAGCGTCAACTTGATAACCACTCATTCGTTCGGCTTCACCGAGCGCATCGTCGATAGCCTGCGCAGGCCCGTTAAGATTAACGACCACACCCTTGCGCATGCCACTATTAACAGCTTGGCCGACACCGACAATCGTCGGTACACCCGTAGTGCTATCAATGTGTGCGACAACCGCGCGGACTTTGGTTGTTCCAATGTCGATACCGACGGCGTATTGTGATCCTTCTTGCATGAAGCTAAGTATAGCGCTTACGTCTGTTGTTGCAAAGTTATTTTGCGCTGCGAGCTACTTTTTTATCGTCTTTTGTGACTGTGAGTGAACAATATACTCATATAACACACCTCCGACAGCACCCATTGAAATGAACCACATCAGTTCAGATAACGGAATAAACCCAAATGGATTCGGGTTCAAAGGGTGGTGCGCTAAGAGGAAATAATTATCAATATAATATGGACTGACGATGCCAAATAAGATACCGTACGTCACGAAAGCGAGTATGCCGAGGAAGGTTGCCCCGAAGATAGCTCGTTTATACAGGTTTGGCATTCTGATAAGTACATAGGCCGTGACAACGAGTGGGATCGCCGATGCCAATATAATAGAATTCACCTTGAGAATACTCACGAATAGTACCATTGATGCCAAGCTAAAAACGACAAGAGGAATAATGAACGGACGCCATCCCCCATTCGAAGACTTAAAAGACAATTTATAAATGAAAGGATAGACAGTTGCGCTGAGCGCCACGAAGGCAAAACCACAAATAAAATCGTCAATCGAGGGGGTGGCTATCCCGGCAGTACTTGGAATGCGCCAGTAGTCTTTATAGAACCAGAACTCAGTAATCACACTCAAAAAGCCACCAATGATTCCCGCCTGAACAATAAAGCGACGCATATCTTTTCTCATAATAAATATGACGGTAACCATCGCGAGTGCGATGACTGAGCCGAGGAGATAGAGATAGCCATCAACTAACATACTAGAGTTTCGTTAAGATTTCCGCACCGTCTTTAGTGATCAAAATTGTGTGCTCAAACTGTGCCGCAAGACTTCCGTCGCGAGTCGAGAGTGTCCAGCCATCGTCTTCAACCATGATCTTCTCTGTTCCGAGTGAGGTAAGCGGTTCGATCGCAATCGTGTCGCCAGGAGTCAGTAACTGCCCTGTTCCCGCACGGCCGTAATTTGGCACTTCAGGTGCTTCGTGCATTTCATGTCCAACGCCGTGACCGACGAGTTCGCGGATAATACCCACTTTGCCCGCTTTCAGTACTTTTTCAACAGCAGCACTGATATCACCAATCTTGGTTGGGCCTTTGACGGCATCAATACCAGCGTAAAGTGCACGTTCTGTGACACTCAAGAGGTGTTTTATGGCACCTGTTGGCTCTTCACCAACTACCATCGTAAACGCACTGTCGGTCTTCATCCCTTTGTAGGCGATGACGAGGTCGAAACCAACCAAGTCACCTTGTTGAAGAACGTAATCGGTCGGAATACCATGAGTAATCGCCTCATTAACTGAGATACAAATTGCTCCAGGGAAATCAACTTCAGATGTTTTGTAGGTCGCGATTGCACCAAGACGTTTGATCTCTTTATCAACCCACGCATCGAGTTCTTTTTCACTCACACCCGGGACGGCGCGCGTACGCAAACCTTCAAAAATCGTTGCAAGCTTCTTGCCACATTCGCGCATTGCTTCAATTTCAGCCGCTGTTTTTTCACGTTGAACCATTACGCAATGCCTCGACTAGTGATTTCTTTAGCGATACGATCGTGAATTTGACCAACACTCCCCATGCCATCAATGTGAGCAATCGGAATATGTTGTTCGGTAAAATAATTCAAAATTGGATAGATTTCTTGGCGATAAATATTCAGTCGTTCGTCGATAGCTTCCGGTGTATCGTCGGCCCGACCACGCACTTCAAGACGCTTCAATAATTCTTCACGCGGCACCTCTAACACAACGATCACATTCACTGCACGGCCGTGTTCTGGCTGACTATCGATAAGCCATTTCGCTTGGTCAAGCATGCGTGGAAACCCATCGAGAATGACATGGTTAACTGTCTCAGCACGTTTCAAAGCTTCGCCCATAATGCGTTGAATCATGTCGTTTGGAACGAGCTTACCAGTTTGTAAGTGTTCAATAATCGCAGGATCATGGGTATCACGAAGGAGTTGTCCGGCACTTAACCAACGCCAATTCATACGCGCTGCTAACATTTGACCCTGGACGCTTTTGCCCGCACCAGCGGGACCGAAAAATACAATCATACCTCTATGATATACGGCCGATTAAGATTATGCCAATGCTTCTTTAACAAGTCGGGCAATCGTTCCACCATCAGCGGCGTTACCAAGTGCACCTTTGACTGCGCCAATAACTTGACCCATACCACTCGCATCAGTGACACCAAGACGAGCAACCGTTTCATCAACGGCTTTTTTAATATCTGCTTCTGAAAGTTGTTCAGGCAAATACGTTTCAATAATTTTCATTTCAGCACGTTCGTTGTCGGCAAGTTCAGGACGCTCAGCGCCATCATAAATAGTGGCGCTTTCTTGGCGTTTTTTGACTTCACGAGCGATCAATTTTTCGATCGTTGCTTCGTCGAGTCCTGTATCGCGTTTGCCTTGAGCAACCTCTTCATTCAAGATAACAGCTTTGAGTCCACGAAGAACTTCTCCACGAAAACGATCGCCGCCTAGTAAGGCGGCTTTAAGATCAGTTTCGATTTGTGCTTTGAGGGCCACGTTTAACGGAGACCTAAGCGGGCTTTATTCAGCTTTTCAGCTTTACGTTCTTTGCGAATAATCGCTTTGACACGTCGCTCAGGTTTGCTGATTGGCTTTGCAAATCGCATTGAAGCTTTCGCTTCAGCAAGGATACCGCTTTGCAGCACCTTACGGTTGAAGCGACGAATGATATTTTCGTTTGCTTCGCGTTCATCTTTACGTGTTACTTGTACCATATGGAATGTATTGTAACAGATAGAGGCATGTTCAACAAGAGGTCAACCACTATTCAATCGTTTCGAGATGCAACAGACTTCCTTCGACGTTGCGTCGGCCTTGCCACTCATTGATCTCAACGGTGTACCATGCATTGATACGTTCACCCGGTTCGACAAAGAAATGTTTCGGTGCGCTAAAAGCGATCATATCGATCTTCTGCCCGAGTGGACCCTGAAGAGTAAGCTTCACGTGCTGACTATCTGCACCCATTTTGCGCTGGTTTATCACAAGAAGTTCATCCGACTTTAAAATCGGCTGGCTATTGCCGTGCCCGAACGGTTCCAACGTACGGACCGCTTCAACCAAGACCTCGTCGAGCTCTGCGAGATCAGCCTGTGTATCTGCTTTTGGCAACAAAAGGCTCGCTTGGTCACGTAGTTTTTGATCTTTAAAGAATTGATTCACTCTTTTTCGAAAAGCCGGAATATTTTCTGTAGGTAGAGTGACACCTGCCGCAAGCTTATGTCCCCCACCTTTTGTAATGAGGTCATCGGCGGCTCGAATCGCATCGGCCGCGCTAAAATCGCCATAACTACGAGCCGATCCTTTGGCTTCTTCACCCATTTCCTCAAGAACATAGGTCGGTTTTTTATATTTCTCTAAAAGTTTTGCGGCAACAATGCCAACAATACCGTGGTTCCAACTCGGAGCACTCACCACAAGCACTGGGTCGTTGATAAAGGTCTCAGCCTGAATAACTGCTGCTTTTAAAATTTTGTCTTGCTCGGCCCGACGAGCCTTATTCATTTCATCAAGCTGGCGAGCGATTGTCAGGGCTGCCATGCCATCAGTCGAAGTAAGTAGGTTCAACGCATACTCAGCTGTTTCGAGTCGTCCTGCGGCGTTCATACGAGGCCCTAGGCCAAAGCCAAGACTACGAGCGTTGACGGTCCGCGGTTCAATTCCCGATACCGCCATTAACGCTTTCAAGCCAGGCCGGCGAGTCTGCGACAACACCTTCAAACCCCAATACACATTGGTACGATTCTCATCAACGAGCGTGACAACATCACAGACTGTCCCGAGCGCGACGAGATCAAGCAACCATTTCTCTTGACCAATTGGCAACCCATCAAGCCTTGTTTGTAATGCCTGAACAAGTTTAAAGGCAACACCGACACCAGCGAGATCAATAAACGGATACTTGTGATCGGTCCGCTTTGGGTTAATCGTAGCTACGGCTGGGGGTGGCGTTTCAGCCACGTTGTGGTGATCCGTGACAATAACATCAACCTTTAATTCGTTGGCGCGCGCAATTTCTTTATGACTCAAGCTGCCGCAGTCTACGGTGATGATGAGTTCTGCCCCGTCGGCAGCAATACGCTCGACTGCATCAACCGTCAGACCATAGCCCTCGACAAAACGATTTGGAATGAAGGCTTTCACGTGTTCAAAGCCAAAGCTTTTCAAAGCATCAAGTAATACGGTGGTTGCGGTCAATCCATCGATGTCGTAATCACCATAAATAGTGATGTGTTCTTGTTTGTCACGAGCGATAACGAGTCGATCGACTGCCGCCTGCATGTCAGGAAGTAGAAATGGATCATGTTTGGTTTCGTAGTCGGGTGATAAAAAAACCGCCCTCTCAGAGGACGACATTCCACGGGTTGATAAAATTCGATCGAATAGTGTCATTATGCAACTTCGGAAGTGGAACGTTTCGGTCGCGTCGCTTGCTGTTGTGACTTAATCACGATGCTCTGGAGCTCCTTAAAGATTGGGAACTGTTTGTTGGTAGCATAAATCTTTGTGTTACCTTGGCGTTCGCTGGTCAAAAAACCAACTTTCTCGAGACGTTTCAGTTCGCGTTGGATATTACCTGGATCTTCTTTGATCAATTTAGCGAGGCCACGAACGTGTGTACGGAAATCAGGATATTTAGCATAGACCACAACAATCTTGCGTCGCACCCGAGATGTAATAAAAACGTCTAACATAGCTCCCCTTGCTTAATACACACACGCCTCATACGTTGATTTTTATTCTACACTTTTTTGCCCTGAGCGGTCAACGCCAATTCAGGACAATCTTATTAATTTTCGCAACAGTTTCCTCATGACTCGGGATAGTATTCTGGTTGTAATAGTGGTCTGTACCAAGGTAATTCTCTTTCACATCAAGGATGTGCAACTCGTCAGCCAACATGTGTAATTTATCGACAGCCGGAACTGAAGCAACTGGCGCGACGATGACCAGTCGTGCAATACGAATTGGTTTCAAGAAATCGACAGCCACATCAACCGATGCGCCGTTATCAAGGCCGTCAGAAACCAAGATGACCGTGTGATCACGCAACATATCGTTGTTAATAAGGCCTCCATCACCGAGTAATCGATTGAGTTTTTCGAAGGCGACGCGTTTTTGATCTTCCAAATAACCGTGGTACTCGCTGGTATATTCTTCAATCTCACCAGCTGAGAACATTCCATTGTACGTAAAGTTGCCATTCTCTGAGACACCACCGAAAGTGGTCGACTCCCCCGGTACTTCAATCGTTTCGACCAATAACATAGTCAAAATTGAGTGCAGTGCTGTGGCGATTTGTTCACCAACAATAACCGCGCCATCACTTAAAGCAACGACCGCACAGTTTTCGTAGCGGTACTTCTCTAAAAGCTGGGCAGCAAGCTTTTGACCTGCTTCCTCACGGTTCTCAAAATACATATGCTTATTTTAGCACGGCGAGAGCGGTATACTAAGGAGTATGCAGTACTACGAGGTGGCACCCATCCGGATTATTCGCGCTAGCAGCTCGACTTTTACCTATAGCTCCGACCAAGTGCTGGCTGTCGGTCAGATCGTCACGATTGAAGTCGGCAAAAAGGAACTCATTGGACTCGTCATGAGTAATGTTGCCCAGCCAACCTATGCCACTAAACCAATCTCTTCGGTCATCGAGAAGACACCACTTCCTGAACCTCTCGTTAGACTTGCCTTGTGGTTAGCAGAGTATTATACGACACCCTTGGCAACCGTTTTGCAGACAATTCTCCCCCGTGGAGTTAATAAAAAACGTCGCGCTCGTGCCGAAGTACTATCGATCTCAATTCGAGATCGAACAAAAATTGTGTTCAATAATGAACAGCTCCGTGCACTCAAAGAAATTACTGAAGCGAGCCGAGGAACGATCATCTTACAAGGAGTCACCGGTTCGGGCAAAACCGAGATATATAAGGAGATTGCTCGTCGTACTATTGCCGCCGGCAAGTCTGTTATCATGCTCGTCCCCGAGATAAGTCTCACCTCGCAGTTAATTAGCGAATTTGTCACTGACTTCCCTGACATGATCGTCACCCACTCTCACATGGGCGAAGCTGAGCGTCACCTGGCATGGAAGCAAGCCCTCGATTCCGAGACCCCGCGCGTCGCGATTGGGCCACGCTCGGCGCTTTTTCTCCCCTTAAAACACTTGGGCGTTATCATGATCGACGAATCGCATGAGCCAAGCTACAAACAAGAACAATCACCCCGCTATTCAGCGCTTCGGGCTGCCAGTGTATTGGGAAAATTATCTGACGCACCAGTTATCTTAGGGAGTGCGACGCCCTCAATCGCTGATCGCTACCTCGCAGAAGTCACGAAACGACCAATTGTTCGTATGGATACCCCCGCTCGCAGTAACGCCAAAACGCCGAACATTGAGCTAGTCGATATGACCAAGCGTGGTGGTTTCAAAAAGCACCGCTTCTTGTCCGACCTCCTGATTCAAAGCATTGAGAGGAATATGCAGAATGAAAAACAGACCCTCATCTTTCATAATCGTCGCGGCAGCGCCAGTACTACGCTTTGCGAAAACTGTGGCTGGACGGCGATGTGCCCTCACTGTTTTGTCCCATTAATCCTTCATAATGATACCTTCCAGTTGTCTTGTCACATTTGCGGGTATCACGAAAAAGTCCCGACCGCCTGTCCTGTCTGTCAGTCAGCCGATATCATTCATAAAGGAATCGGAACAAAACTAATCGAGAGCGAACTACGAAAACTTTTCCCGAAAGCTCGCATTGCACGCTTCGACTCTGACAATAAAACCGACGAGACGGTGAATAGTCTCTACGAAGATCTGTATAAGGGAGTTATCGATATAGCCATCGGTACTCAAGTCGTCGCGAAGGGTCTCGACTTACCCAAACTTCGTACGGTTGGCGTGATCCAGGCCGATAGTGGTCTTTCAATGCCCGACTACGCAGCAGCCGAACGCGCCTTTCAACTGCTCGCCCAAGTGATTGGTCGGGTTGGACGCGATGAACATGCTAGTGAGGTCATTGTGCAGTCATACCAGCCGACTCACCCAGTTATTCAATTTGGGTTACATCAAGATTACGAATCCTTTTACCCGTATATGCTCGCCGAGCGCGAAAAAGCGTACTTCCCTCCCTTCACGTATCTTTTGAAACTAACGACGATATATAAAACCGAGCAAGCAGCTATTCGGTCAGCCCAAGCACTCGCCCGAACCTTACGAAAAGAAATTCATCCCGATGTTCATATTCTCGGCCCAACTCCTGCATTTTACGAACGTGTTCGCGATAGCTATCGCTGGCAACTTGTCCTGAAGAGTCCGAAACGCGAGTATCTTATCAGTGCGCTCGAACATGTCCCGCCAACACATTGGCAAAGTGAACTCGACCCGGCTAGCCTCCTCTAACGACCTCTGGTATAATGGCGGGAATGACTAAAGACGACATCATCACTCTTCCAAACGCGCACTTGCGTGAAAAATCGACGAAAATTCGTGATGTTTCCGAAGCTGTGACGACACTCATCGACGAGATGACTGCCGCTGCACTTGATTGGGAAGCTTCTCGGCCTCACGAAATCAGCGCCGCGCTTGCCGCTGTTCAACTTGATCACCTCGAACGTGTTGTCATCGTCCGTAGTGACTTTGATGACAAAGGTTCAAAAGAGTTTACCGCACTCATCAACCCTGAAATCGTCAAATACGAAGGGGTTATCGAAGCTGACTACGAAGGCTGCCTTAGTGTCAGTGACGTCTACGGCAAAGTACCTCGCCACACCAAGATTCGTGTTCGTGCTTTGAATATCGATGGTCAGGAAGTTCGTTTTAAAGCCGAAGGTTTCCTTGCACGCGTTATCCAGCACGAAATTGACCATACTAATGGCATCGTGTTTATCGACCATATTAAAGACGAGGTGAAAAGTTTCTATACTCTCGATGAGAAAGGCGAGCTCATACCGCTCGATTATGACGAACATGTCAAAAACAGTCGTATTCTTTGGTAGCGGACCTGTTGCCGCTGAATCACTCCGCTCACTCGCTGCGAATTTTTCAATCGAAGCCGTCGTTACAAAGGCCGTCCCCGCTCACCACAAAGGCATCGCACCAGTTGAAACACTAGCTCACGAACTCGGCTTGAAACTTCTCTTCGCGAGTACCAAAAACGAGCTTGATGATCTGATGAGTAATCAATCTTTAACCAGTCCAGTTGGGATTGTTGTCGATTATGGCGTTATCATTTCTCAAAAGGTCATTGATTCTTTCCCCTATGGCATTATCAACAGTCACTTTAGTCTATTACCTCAATGGCGTGGTGCTGATCCCATCACCTTCTCAATCTTGAGCGGTCAGGAAAAGACCGGTGTCAGTTTGATGGTTATCGATGCAGGGCTTGATACAGGCAAACTCATCACCCAAAAAATATTGCACATCGCTCCAGACGATACGACACCGTCTTTAACAGAAAAATTAATTGCACTCAGTAACGATCTTTTCAATGAATATCTCCCCTGCTATTTGAACGATGAAATCACACTAAAAAACCAACCTCACCCGGACCGCGTTACTTTTTCGCGCAAGCTCACTAAAGACGATAGTATCCTCGACTGGTCGAAGCCTGCTGACATGCTGGAGTGTGAAGTTCGCGCATATATAGGCTGGCCAAAAAGCCGCGCAACCATTCTTGACCAGACTGTTATTGTGACAAAATCACATGTCTCAGATACCAAAACCACCGCACTCGATATTGAATGCGGTGATGGGAAGTTCTTATCTATTGATGAACTGATTGGCCCAAGTGGGCGAAAAATGGATGCTCGTGGCTTCCTTAACGGTTACGCCGCTGGCGCTTGAGGCGCGTTGCCGCCAATAATCGCGTCTTTGTTCTGAAGAATCTCTTGTTTGAGTTCATCGAGTGTTCGCGCAACGACGTCACGGTAGTCAGGACGGTTTACTTCCAACCATTTTGTGGCTGCAAATTCTGCACGAAGTCCAGCATCGCCGGCAGGTAACCCACTGGCTTGTTGTAATCGCTGATAGACTTCTTCGTTTTGAAAGTCTGGTGCATGTGCAGCTAACCAACTACTCACGACTTCTTCTTTACGATCAATGATCGCTTCGAATTCTTCGAGTTGAGTATCACTCATACCTTCGCTGAGACGAATACCGACTTTATATTCGAGTTGGTCGTAGGTGTGTTGCAAAAAGGGTTTTTTTTGCGCTTCAGGCAAATCGCCGAGGCCTACATCGATGAGAAATTGATCGTCAAGTTGAAACATCTACTTTATTCCTTGCTTATGCACTTATTGTAGCATGCCACTCTCTTACGAAAGGGTGCGTTGTACGATTTCACGGGTGAAGAATTCGACAACATCGCCTTCTTCAAGGACTAACTTCTTACGGGTTTTCAGACTAATACCACAAAGTTCACCTTCGAATACTTCTTTCACTTCTTGTTTTTCACGTTGAACACTCGTGACTTCTGCTTCGCCAATAACCTCATCACCACGTCGTGCGCGGACGAGAACTTTACTGACCACTTTACCGCGAATGACTTCACCACCAGCAATAACTTGGTCCTTCAAAGTTCGGAAAATTCCTTTAATCTTGAGTGCGCCGATTTCTGTTTCGACAACTTCAGGTGCAAGCAATGCTTCCATAGAGGCACGAGCATCATCGAGAAGTTCGTAGATCACACGGTACAAACGGACTTCAGAACGTTCGCGAGTTGCAAGACGTTTGACGGCCGGAGCCAAATCAACGTTGAAACCATAGATCACCGTTTTGCCATCGGCAGCTTGACGAACGTCATTCTCAGTAATATTACCGACACCGCTACTTATGATACGGAGTACCACTTCGCCGCCAGTTTCAATCAGCTTCAAGCTGTCCATCACTGATGTCAATGAACCCTGAACATCGGCTTTAACGATAACGTTAAATTCTTCGGCTTCATTTTTTTGCGTCATTAATTTCAACATGTCAGCGCCGGTGACATTGGTGCTGGCAGCATTTCGTTCGTGATCAATACGAGCAGCGTCTGTACGGCTACGGGCTTCTTTTTCGGTTTTGACAGCTTCAAATGTATCACCAAATTGTGGCAATTCTTTAAATCCAGTAATAGTGACAGGAGTGGCAGGGCCAGCTTCTTTCATCGGCTTTCCGTTGAAATCGAGAAGTGTTCGGATCTTACCATAGGTAGTTCCGGCAACGAGGAATGAACCAGGGGTCAATTTTCCTTGTTCGACAAGAAGGCCGACAACAGGACCGCGTCCAACTTCCATGTGTGATTCAATCACAAGCCCTTCAGCTGGAACGTCAACATCTGCTTTTAGCTCTTCGAGATCAGCCACTAGAAGGACCATATCGAGCAACTTGTCGATGCCTTGGCCAGTTTTTGCACTGACTTCTACCATGACAATATCGCCACCCCATTCTTCAGGATTCAAATTGTGTTCAGTCGCGAGTTGCGTCCGAACGAGTTGCGCATTAGCAGTCTCTTTGTCGATCTTGTTGATTGCAACGACGATTTTAGCGTTTGCTGAACGAGCAAAGCGAATCGCTTCGATCGTTTGCGGCTTCACGCCATCATCGGCTGCAACCACGATAATAACAACGTCAGTCAAAGCAGCACCGTGCTGCCTCAGAGCGGCAAAGGCTTCGTGACCTGGCGTATCTAGTAATGTGATCGAACGTTTGTTGCGAACCGTTTGGTACGCGCTAATGTGCTGAGTAATACCACCTGCTTCGCCGTCGACAACTTTTTGACCAAGAATTGCATCGAGCAAACTAGTTTTTCCGTGGTCGACGTGACCCATAACGGCAACGATCGGTGGACGATCGACAGCCTTATCGGTCAATTCATGGACACGACGTTCAGAGCCGGTCGATGTTTCCTTCTTCTGAAGTTCAACATCGAGACCGAGCTCTTCAACAATAATCGTGGCTGTTTCAAAATCAATCCGTTGATTGATCGTGGCAGCAATACCATTCTTAAACAACTCACCTACTAGGGTTGTGACAGAAAGATTAAGCGCTTCAGCTAGTTCTCCTACGGTAATTGAATCAGCAATTGTTAAGACCTTTTCAGCCATAGTGAGCGCTCCTTTCTTTCCTTACATAGAGGGTGGATTAAATGCAGAATTATTTAGTTGTTTTCTTGGTTTTTCCGGGCAAGCCGAGAGAAATCTTACGACTCTCTTTTTCGACGTCGAGAACGACGAATGCTTTGCGCTCATTGAGCGTAAATACTTTTTCAGGATCAGCAGTATCACCTTCACCAAGTTCACTCACGTGGACCAGTGCTTCGACTGCTGGGCTGATTTGGACAAAGGCACCAAACGGCGTAATTCGCGTGACAGTTCCTTCAACGTTGTCGCCCTTTTTGAATTGGTCGACTTCGCTCATCCAAGGATCTTCAGTCAGCTGCTTCATGCTGAGGCTAAGGCGATCTTTGTCGATAGCGATAATTTTCGCATCGATTGTTTGACCAACTTTGACGTAGTCACCAGGATTGTTGACACGTTCCCAGCTAATTTCTGAGATGTGAACCAAACCTTCAATACCTTCGACATTAACGAAGACACCGTAGTCGACAACACCAGTTGCGACACCCTTTACAGAGTCACCAATTGCAAGTTTTTCAAATCGAGCCGCGAGGCCTTCTTTGACTGCTTCTTTTTCAGAGAAGATCAGCTTGTTCGCTTTACGGTCAGCATCAAGGATGCGAACTTTCAAGCTTTGGTTAATCAGTGAGTTCAAGCGTTGGAGAATTTCTTCTTTGTCGCTTGAGCCAACACGTGGGTAGTGTTCTGCTGAAAGTTGAGAAACCGGTAGGAATCCGCGAACACCATCGTATTCAACGAGTAAACCACCACGGTTTGCGTCATATGGAGAAACGTCGATAATTTCGCCGCTTTCCATCTTGGCTGCGAGTTCATCCCAGCCCTTATCTTTCGCTGCCTTACGGAGTGAAAGGAGGACGTATCCATTTTCTAATTCTGAATCAACGATACTTGCGGTTACTTCGTCACCCTCTGCGAGGGCACGTGAGAAACCAACTTCTCGCCTAGGTACCAATCCGACACCATGTGGGCCGAGATCGATGAGGATTTCGTGTTTTTTGATCGTGAGGACACGACCATCAATCACCTCTCCTTGGGTTAGTTGTTTGATGCTGCTATCTTCACTTGCGAGCAGCTCATCCATTGTTATTGCGGCTTTTGTTGCCATAAGTCTTTTCAGACTCCTTCCTTATGTAATATTTCGCGGGCACACTAAAGATAAGTGAACCTCCTCGATTAGGCCTTATTGTACCTCAGTTGAGAGGATAAGTCTAGAGCTCACGGACCGCACGACGAGAGGTCACGTAGTAACTACCAGCCAGTGCCAAAAGTGCCACAATGACGATCGTGAATGAGTCTGCGCCCGTCTCTGGAAGTTGCGTCGAGGTCGAGGTCGCCGTAGTTGTCGTTGCGGTAGGCACCTTTGTTGTCGTGGTCGCTGTTTTTGTCGTGTCAGTTTTTGCCACATCAGTGCTCGAAGTCGTGCTATCGTCTCGTGCAGCCGGTGCATTTGATTGATTTTCAAGATTTTGCTCAGCGATTTTGACTGCTTCCTGACGACGCGCTTGTTCGCCACGATCACGCACCATCCAAATCCCCCCAAATACTAATCCGGCGAGTACTACCACGCCAATCACGAACACCACACCTGTTCGTGTTATTCGCCATCCATTAAATATAGCCATAACACGTCTCCCTTTATGACCTCTATTGTACACTGCTCGAGAAATAATGCCCATTTTTGATACAATAAAGGCATGCAAGAACAACAGACGCGTGTCGGAGTCGGAGTTTTTATCTTTAAGAATGGCAAGTTCCTCATGCAACAGCGCATGGGGTCGCACGGTGAAGGAACATGGAGCCTTCCCGGTGGTCACCTTGACTTCGGTGAATCATTTGAACAAACAGCAATACGTGAAGTTGCCGAAGAAACCGGTTTACAGATCAAAAATATCCGTTTCGGAGCCGTTACTAACGACCTTTTTGAAAAAGAAAACAAGCACTACGTCACGATTTGGATGCTCAGTGATTGGGCTGAGGGAACGGAAACCATCACAGAACCTGAAAAATGCACCGCACAAGGCTGGTTCACTTTTGATGAGCTCCCCGAGCCGCTTTTTTTGACCTGGAACCAACTTTTTGTATCTGAATTTTTTGACAGTATAAAATCTGAACTTGGATAAAATCAGTGTTCGATTACTCGCCTGCGTGCTAAACTGAAGCTATGTTAGTGGCGGTAGATACTGGGGGCACAAAAACGCTGATTGCCAGCTTTTTAGAAGATGGTACCATCGGTGAACAGTTCAAGTTCCCTACTCCAAAAACCACCAAAGAATACGTCGAAGTACTGACGCAAGCCCTTGAAGACCATTTTGGCACCGAAACCGTCGAAGCGATCGTGATCGGCATACCGGCTATTGTAAAAAACGGTGTCGGTGTCTGGTTTAACAACCTTCATTGGACTAACTTTGATGTTGCCGCTGCCTTTAAAGGAATCCTTGGTGGTGCACCAATTTTCGTTGAAAATGATGCCAACCTTGCCGGTCTGGCTGAAACACGTCAGCTCAAAGACATCCCTTCATTATCTCTCTACGTTACTGTTAGCACCGGTATCGGAAGTGGTGTTATCAGTAACGGAAGCATCGACCCAGCACTTCGTTACAGCGAAGCCGGTCGTGCCATCGTCGAATATGACGGTATTGTCCGTGAATGGGAGAGTTTCGCCTCTGGAAAAGCTATCTACAGAATTTATGGTAAATACGGCAAAGACATCACAAGCAAACGCACGTGGCACCAGATTGCCGATCGTATTAGCCGTGGTTTCCTTGCGATGATCCCTATCTTGCAACCCGACATCATCATCTTAGGTGGCAGTATCGGTACGTATTTTCCAAAGTACGGCAAAGACCTCGTCGCATTACTCAAAGAGCACCTGCCTGACCACATTCCCACCCCTTTAATCATCCAAGCTAAACACCCCGAACTGGCCGTTATTTATGGATGTTACTACTATGCCCTCGATTCACTCACTACTGCCTAAATTAGTTGTCGATTTCCCCCAGATAACCTTTCTCCCTGGTGAGCTCTTCTCGTGGTCACCCAGCCGGCAAACAGTCTTTTACAATGAAGCAGACCCGACCAACGTCGAACTCTTCCTGCACGAGCTCTCACACGGTCTCTTGGACCACCGTCGCTACTCCCGTGATGTCGAACTCCTTGCGATGGAAGCGGCAGCCTGGAATAAAGCACTTGAACTCGCAAAGGGTTACAAAGTAGTTATTATCGAAGACGACATTGAAGATAACCTCGACACCTACCGTGACTGGATGCACGCTCGGAGTAGCTGTCCCACCTGTGAAGCAATCGGGTACCAGACAGAAAAAGACACATACCACTGTGTCGCATGTGCCGCCTCATGGCGCGTCAACGAAGCCCGTCTCTGTGGTCTCAAGCGCTATTCATTAAAAAAATAACCCCTTACAATAAGGGGTTATTTTTAGTTGATCGTCAGATTAGATCTGAGCGACTTTTTTGCTACGACGTGAGATACGGCCGCCCTTTGCACCCGCAACACGTGCGAGTTCAGGGTTAGCTGCGAAACCACCAGTGTGGCCCATTTTGCCGCCCTTGCTTCCGATTTTAGCGTAGAAGTCAGGGTCACGTTGCAAATTCTTAGCTGCAGCCTTTTGGCCGCCTGCTTTTGTTCCTGCCATAGAATTTCTCCTCTGTCACCGCGAAGCGATGCACTTAATTAAAAAGATTTCCACGCGTTTTACTGCGTAGAAACCCTCATTTATACCTCACACATGGTATGTGTATACTATGCATTCTACCATAGCTTATGCTTTATGTCAATGTTTACATAAGCTTTTCTTTATTGTATTTGTACTGTTGCAGATACGTCAGGCTTGCGATAGTATAGATAAGCACCTGTTTGAATCCAAATTTGATTCAAAAACAAACGACCCGATCTGCGAGATGGGTCGTTTTTATATCCTTTTTAGCGTGGTAAACTAGTACGTATGAGCTTTAAGAAGGGTTTTGTAGGCGGAATTACTGTTGTTATTGTCTTAGCATTAGCACTTCTCCCCCTTTCGCACGCATCAGCGATCCTCAATCGTGATCTTACCGATGAAATTACTGGAACGCTCACCAACAGCACCCCTTTCGGTGATATCTCGAGCACCGCACCCTCGATTCCAAAGCCAGATTGGTACACCAACGTTACTATCTATTATACAGTCGCCTCGAACGGCTCCGTTTCCGACATCAATACTTTTGCGACACTGGCAAATCAGACCTTAAATGATGCCAAGGGTTGGTCTCGATTGGGTGCAAAATTCGTGAAAGTTACGACTGGCGGCACACTTCACCTCGTATTAGCCCAATCATCACTCTTACCTAGCTACTCATCGGGCTGTTCAAGCGACTGGAGCTGTACAGTTGGCAATACGGTCATTATCAACGATGATCGCTGGGTGGGCGCCTCAGACAGCTGGAATGCCGCCGGTGGCTCACTCCGCGACTACCGCAACATGGTGATCAACCACGAAACTGGCCACTGGCTCGGTCACGGACACGAATTCTGTACCGGTGCAGGCAATCTCGCCTCTGTTATGCAACAGCAATCGATTGACCTTCAGAGCTGCAAGTTCAATCCTTGGCCACTGGATAGTGAACTATGGACCTCGAGATTCTAATATGAAATTCAAAGCGATAACCACCCGCCACGGACACGGCATCAAAAGATCGAAACGACTCGTTGTTCTTATATTATCAGGGGTCGTTATCACCGTACTTGCCGTTTATGGCATCTTCAGTGCGCTCTACTGGCAAACGTACGACCGTCACAGCAATACTGCCGCTCATTCTTTATATGAGGCGATCAATCTATCCCTCGGTGACAATACCTTGAAAACTCCGGCGAGTCAGCAGATTGATACGGTCGTGACCAATTTTAACAAAGAATTTGGCCAAAACCCCTGTGAGACCTCGGCACTTTACGCGTGGCAAACTATCGTACCAGCACTCAAAGACCTTCGAAGTACTTGTGATCAACGTCTGAGTGCCGCGACAGCAGTGATTGCAGCCATGAAACCAGTGTCACAATATCTAGAGGACCAACAAAAAGCAACTGACCTCCTCATAAAGACCCAAAAAAACACCGAGGAACCGAACGATTACGCTGCAGCAAGTACCAGCTGGAAAGCTGTCGAAAGCTCACCTGACCTCAGTAAAAATGACGAATTCAAAGCCACTCGAGCACAAGTAATCGATGTTTCAACAACTATCAGCACCGCTTATGCCGATCTAGCCACGGCGAGCTCGAAAGAAGACAAAGCTGCTTTCGATACGGCAACTGATAATCTCAAGACCGCCTATGGCAAAGTTGAAACACTCAAGACGAGTGCCACTGACGAAAGAACGAAACTCATCAAAGCTTTCACAGACGCATACAAAAAAATTTAAAGAAAAAGACCATCCTATTCGGATGGTCTTTTTATAATTCGGCACCGTGCTAGTTTCCCACTTGTGGCAGTATAATCGCCGCTACTGAGCTTGACTTCTGTGTTCGGAATGGGAACAGGTATTTCCTCAGCGCCATGGGCACCGAAGTAAGGCGTTTTTGACGCTTTGCGCTGATATATATTCATCAGTGGGTCAAAAAAACCTTGCTTCGATACCAATATTACTATGGTACACGGATTTACTGTAAGAAAACTTAAAATTGACGTTTCTTCAGGTGTGATTAACACCAAATACTAGTTAAGTCTTTACCTCACCACTCTTTGTTAAGACGAATCTTAACAACCAGTGATAAGGACATAAAAAGGCAATGGGACTATTAGTATGCTTTAGCTACACGTGTTGCCACGCTTCTACCTTGCACCTATCAAACAGATATTCTTTCTGTGTCCTCATAGGGAAATCTAATCTTGAAGTTAGTTTCGCGCTTAATATGCTTTCAGCGCTTATCTATTCCGAACATAGCTACTCGACAATGCAGCAGGTGGCCACAATCGATACACCAGAGGTTCGTCCGCCCCGGTCCTCTCGTACTAAGGGTAGATCTTCTCAAATTTCCTAACGTCCGTACCGGATATAAACCGAACTGTCTCACGACGTTCTGAACCCAGCTCGCGTACCACTTTAATCGGCGAACAGCCGAACCCTTGGAAGGTGCTCCCCC